>CAKTVL010000005.1 GCA_934623575.1 uncultured Oscillospiraceae bacterium | reverse complement strand
AACCGGTACGGCATTGCTGCCGGGAGATTTTAAGTCTCCTGTGTCTACCATTCCACCACACCGGCGGATTCGGCATTTATTAGGATACCACACCGGACTGCCGGTGTCAACACTTTTTGCAAAAAACATTTCGACAAAGTTGCTGTACCCCGTTGCGCGCCGGGAATTTCTGCGTTATAATGTCTCCACGGAACAAACTGGAACAGGGAGGAACATCCTATGAACATTTGGCATGACATTGCCCCGGCTCGCGTAAAGCCAGAGGATTTCTGGGCGGTCATCGAGATCGAGAAGGGCTCCAAGAACAAGTACGAGATGGACAAGGACACCGGCATGCTCCGGCTGGACCGCATCCTGTACACCTCCACCCACTACCCCGCCAACTACGGCTTCATCCCCCGCACCTGGGCCGACGACGGCGACCCGCTGGACGTGCTGGTACTGTGCAGCGAATCCATCCGCCCCATGAGCCTGGTGCGCTGCTTCCCCATCGGCGTCATCACCATGGAGGACGGCGGCGACCTGGACGAGAAGATCATCGCCATCCCCTTTGAGGACCCCACCTACCACCTGTACACCGACATCTCCGAGCTGCCCGCCCATGTGGCCAGCGAGATCAAGCACTTCTTCCGGGTCTACAAGAGCCTGGAGGGCAAGGAGACGGTGGTCAGCGATGTGCTGGGCCGCCAGACGGCGGTGGACATCATCATCAAGTGCCAGAACGCCTACATCGAGAAATACTGCAAGTGACCCGCCGCGCCGCCATCCCCGCCGATGGCGGCGCTTTTTCTTCGAAAAGGAAACCTTTCCCTCCGTAAAATCGTCATATAGAGCAGAGAAGCCTTTTGAAAGGAGACGGAAGTCATGAAAAAGCGCATAGCGGCGCTGCTTTTGGCGCTGCTGACGATACTGGCCCTGCCGGGCTGCGGCGTCCGCGCCCAGGAGCTGACCAAGGACATAACGCCCCAGCCGCTGGACACCACCACCGACCTGAACGCCGGCGGCGAGGCGGTCACGGCCTTCGCCCTGTCCCTGCTGCGCAGTGAGCAGGCGGGCAAAAGCGGCGTGCTGCTCTCGCCGGTGTCCATCCTCAGCGCCCTGGGCATGGTGGCCAACGGCGCCGGGGGCGACACCCTGAAGCAGGTGGAGACCGCCGCAGGCATGAGCCTGAACCAGCTCAACGACTTTCTGTACACCTACCGCATGAGCCTGCCCGCCGCAGACAAGACCTGCCGGGCCGCGCTGGCCAACTCCGCCTGGGCCCGGGACGACTTCCATCTGGAGGACGATTTCCTGCGCACCTGCGTCAACTACTACGGCGCCGAGGTCTACCGCTCCGCCTTCGACAGCAGCTTGGTCACCGACCTGAACCGCTGGGTCAGCCAGCATACCGACGGCATGATCGACCAGCTGCTGGAACAGGAGCCCACCGCCCTGACCATGCTGTATCTGGTCAACGCCGCCTGCTTTGACGCCCGGTGGGAGACGCCCTACGACAAGGAGGATGTCTCCGCCGACCAAACCTTCACGGCGGCCAACGGCAGCCGCCAGACGGTGGACTTCCTGACCAGCCAGGAGCATATCTACCTGTCCGGCAACAACGTCACCGGCTTTCTGAAGCCCTACGCCGGCGGGAAGTACGCCTTTGTGGCCCTGCTGCCCGATGAGGGCGTGACGCTGGAGTCGTATCTGGAAAACCTCACCGGCGAGCACCTGTACCAGCTGATCAGCACCCACCAGTACGCCAACGTGCAGGCATCTATCCCCCGGTTCACCGCCCAGTCGGAGCTGGAGCTGGAGGAGCCCCTGAGGGCCATGGGCATCACCGACCTGTTCGACGTATCCAAGGCTGACTTGCGGGGCATGGGCAGCGCCGCCAACGACACCCTGTACGTCTCCTCCGTGCTGCACAAGACGTACCTGTCGCTGGATGAGAACGGCACCAGGGCCGCCGCGGCCACGTCAGTACAGGTGAACGGCGGCAGCGCGCAGCCCACCGACGTCAAGACCGTCACCCTGGATCGCCCCTTCCTGTACATGATCGTGGACACCCACGCCTGCGTGCCCCTGTTCATGGGTACCGTCACCTCTGTGGCATAAGCAGCGAAAAAAGAACGCCCCGTGGGCGTTCTTTTTTGCTTATTCGTCCCCGTTTACATAGTCGTGGGGGTCGATGACCGCGCCGTCCCGGCTGACGGAGAAGTGCAGGTGCGGCCCCATGCGGCTCTCGGCGGCGGAGGTAGCCCCCACCCGTCCGATGACCTCTCCGGCGGCCACCTGCTGTCCCTGCTGCACCGGCACGTCCGATTGCAGGCTGCTGTACTGGGTGGTGTACCCGCCGTCGTGTTGAATGACCACCGTGGTGCCCATCAGCTCGTCGTCAGTGACAGACTGCACCGTTCCCGCGGCGGCGGTCTTTACCGCCGCGCCCTCCTCGGCCTGCACGTCGATGCCGTCATGGGTGCGCCAGTCGGCCATGGTGGGGTCATACAGCAGCTCCGTCATGCTGAACACCGTCACCGTGGTGCCGTCCAGCGGCGACACCACCTGGGGCAGCAGCTCCGCCGGCTCGGTGATCTCCACCTCCTCTGCCGGGTCGGGTATCACCACCGGCGCGGGCTTGACCACCGGCTGGGTGGGGGTGATGGGCTGGATGTCCAGCACCGGCGGCGTGTCCGCCTGCTCCACCGTTGCCGGACGGTCGCGCAGGGCGAAATAGCCGATGGTCCCTGCGGCCACAAGGCACAGCGCCACGGCGATGTAATAGCCCCGCCCGCTGAACATGGCCCGCAGCCGTTCTCTCCGGGAATCGCTCATATCGGTCCTCCTGACGGGATCTCCCGCCGCCGCCCCTTCCGGCGGGCGGCACGCCGTAATAAAACATCCTCTGCCCGTATTGTCGCCGGACAGAGGATGTTTTATTCACTTTTAGCCGGTTCAGTCATCAAATTCCGCCCGCAGGCCCCGGCGCAGCAGGTTGGTCAGCTCCGCACGGGGGTCGGCCTGCTCATACAGGATGGCGTGCACGGCCCGGCAGATGGGCAGCTCCACGCCGTACTTGTCGCTGAGCACCATCAGCGCCTCCACAGTGTAGTAGCCCTCCGCCAGCCGGTGGTAGTCCTGATGGCGGATGAACGACTCGCCGAACTGCCGGTTGTGGCTGTAGGGCGAGAATACCGTGGCCTCGTAATCCCCCAGATGGCACAGCCCGTAGGCCGACAGCTCGTTGCCGCCCATGGCCTTGATCAGCCGCGCCACCTCACGGGTGCCCCGGCTCATCAGCGCGCCCTTCAGGCTGGACATCTCCACGCCGTCCAGAAAGCCCGCCGCGATGCCCACCACGTTCTTGGCCGCCGCGCCCACCTCGTTGCCGATCATGTCGCCGCCGTAGTAGAAGCGGATCAGGTCGCTGGAAAATTCCTGCACCAGCCGGCGCTTCACCTGGTCGTTCTCGCTGTCGATGACCATGCAGTTGGGGATGCCCCGGTAAAACTCCTGCACATGCCCCGGTCCCAGCCACACGGCCACGGTATTGCTCTCGTGCAGCAGGGAGGAGGCGATGACGCTGAGCCGTTCCCCGGTGCCCATTTCCAGGCCCTTCATGCACAGCACCACGGTCTTGTCCCGCAGCGCCTGCATGGGCGCCTCCGCCAGCAGGCTCCGCAGGCCCTGAGAGCCCACGGAGATGATCACCGTCTCCGCTTCGGCCACGTTCTCCAGCTGGGTGGTCAGCCCCACGGAGTCGGGCAGCGTCAGCAGGTCGTTCTGCCGGGTGGCCAGGAACGACTGCATCCGCGGCGAGCTTTTCCGCCCGTACAGGGTGACGTGGTGGCCGATATGGTCCAGATACCAGGTGATGAGGGAACCCCACCGCCCGCAGCCGATGACGAATATGTTCATGTGTGCCTCCTTATAAGGAAGTCCCGAAGCCGCGCTTCGGGACTTCGCATAAAAGCGGTGGTTATCTGCTCACTTTACGATCAGGGTCTTGCCGTCCATCTCCTCCGGGCAGGCCAGCCCCATCACATCCAGGATGGTGGGGGCGATGTCCGCCAGGCGGCCGGGCCGCAGCTCCGTCCCGGCGCCGCAGAGGATGAAGGGCACCAGGTTGGTGGTGTGGGCGGTCATGGGGCTGCCGTCGGGCTGCTTCATGTCCTCGGCGTTGCCGTGGTCGGCGGTGACCATGGCGATGCCGCCCATCTTCAGCGTGGCGTCCACCACCTTGCCCACGCACTCGTCCACGGTCTCCACGGCCTTGATGGCGGCCTCCAGCACGCCGGTGTGGCCCACCATGTCGCAGTTGGCAAAGTTCAGGATGATCACGTCATACGCCCCGGACTCGATGCGCTCCACGCACTTGTCGCACACCTCATAGGCGCTCATCTCCGGCTGCAGGTCGTAGGTGGCCACCTTGGGGGAGGGCACCAGCACCCGGTCCTCGCCGGGGTACTGCTTCTCCACGCCGCCGTTGAAGAAGAACGTCACATGGGCGTACTTCTCCGTCTCGGCGATGCGCAGCTGGGTCATGCCCATGCTGCTGAGGTACTCGCCCAGGCCGTTCTTCACGGCGATGCGGGGCCACGCCACCAGCACGTTGGGCATAGAGGCGTCATACTCGGTGTTGCACACATAGGTGGTGGGGAAGAACTCCCGGGCGAAGCCGTCGAAGTCCGGGTCCACGATGGCGCGGGTGATCTCCCGCGCCCGGTCGGGCCGATAGTTGAAGAAGATCACACTGTCGTTGTCGTTGATGGTGCCGTCGCCGTCGATGACCACCGGCTCCATAAACTCGTCGGTGACGCCGGCGGCATAGCTGTCGGCCACGGCGGCCACGGGGTCGGCGTTGTGGTGGCCCTCGCCGTATACCATGGCGTCATAGGCCATCTGCACGCGTTCCCAGCGCTTGTCGCGGTCCATGGCGTAGTAGCGGCCCATCACCGTGGCGATCTTGCCCACGCCCAGCTGGGCGCACTTGTCCGCCAGCTCCTGCACGAAGCCCTTGCCGCTGGTGGGCGACACGTCGCGCCCGTCCAGGAAGCAGTGGATATAGACCTTGGTCAGCCCCTTGTCCCTGGCCATCTGCAGCAGGGCGAACAGGTGCTCAATGTGGGAGTGCACGCCGCCGTCAGACAGCAGGCCGTACAGGTGCAGGCTGGTGTCCTTCGCCAGGCAGTCGTCCATGGCCTTGTTGTACGCCTCGTTTTTGAAGAAGCTGCCGTCCTCGATGGCGCGGCTGATGCGGGGCAGGTCCTGGAAGACCACGCGCCCGCCGCCGATGTTGGTGTGGCCTACCTCGCTGTTGCCCATCTGCCCGGCGGGCAGACCCACGTCCAGCCCGCTGGCGGACAGCGTGGTGTGGGCGTATTCCTGAAACAGCTTATCCAGCACGGGCGTGTTGGCCAGGGTGACGGCGTTGTCGTCCGCCGGCTTGGCCAGGCCGAAGCCGTCCATGATGATAAGTGTGGTAGGGGTCTTATTCATGCCGTTCCTCCTTGGAAAGTCAGCCCTGGTTGGCTGCGTTGATGATGGCGATAAAGTCCTCCGGATTCAGGGACGCGCCGCCGATCAGGCCGCCGTCGATGTCCGGCTGGGCCAGCAGCTCCGCCGCGTTGGAGGGCTTCATGGAGCCGCCGTACTGGATGGTGATGCTGCGGGCGATACGGGCGCCGTACAGGTGGCGCACGGTGGTGCGGATGAAGGTGCAGACCTCGGCAGCCTGCTCGGCGGTGGCGGTCTTGCCGGTGCCGATGGCCCACACAGGCTCGTAGGCGATGACGCACTTGCGCAGCTTCTCCGCGGGCACGCCGGCCAGAGCGGACTTGACCTGCAGGGCGATCAGCTCCATGGTGATGCCCAGCTCACGCTGCTCCAGCGTCTCGCCCACGCAGATGATGGGATGCAGACCCGCCTCCAGCGCGGAGAGCACCTTGCGGTTGACGGTGAAGTCCGTCTCGCCGAAATACTGCCGCCGCTCGGAGTGACCGATGATCACATACTTCACGCCCAGGTCCTTCAGCATGTCGGCGGACACCTCGCCGGTGTACGCGCCGCTCTTCTCATAGAACACGTTCTGCGCGCCCACGGCCACGCGGGCATCCTTGAAGCCCTTTACGGCGGCGGCGATGTCCACGGAGGGCACGCACACCACGATGTCGCACCACTTGGCCTTGGGCAGCAGGGCCTTCAGCTCCTCGGCGAATTTCTTGGTCTCTCCGGCGGTTTTGTTCATCTTCCAGTTGCCGGCGATGATGGTCTTGCGGTATCTGCGATTCATAGTTACTAAACTCCTCTTACTATATATGTGGTCTGTATGACAGAAAAAACAGTGGAAAGGGTGGTACTAAAGCGGGAATAAAATGGTACCTTCTCGATAGAAAAATGGTAAAACAGCGGCGGAAAATGGGACAGAGCGTTACTTGTCCAGCAGGCAGGCCACGCCGGGCAGCTCCTTGCCCTCCAGGAACTCCAGCGACGCGCCGCCGCCGGTGCTGATGTGGGTGATCTTGTCGGCAAAGCCCAGCTGCTCCACCGCGGCCGCGCTGTCGCCGCCGCCCACGATGGTCACCGCGCCGCTGTCGGCCAGGGCCTGGGCCATGGCACGGGTGCCGGCGGCGAAGTTGTCGAATTCAAACACGCCCATGGGGCCGTTCCACACCACGGTGCCCGCGCCCTTCACGGCGTCGCAGAACTTCTTGGTGGTGTCGGGGCCGATGTCCATGCCCTCCCAGCCGTCGGGGATGGACATGGTGTCCACCACCTGGCGCTGGGCGTCGTTGGAGAAGTCGTCCGCCGCCACGGTGTCCGTGGGCAGCAGCAGCTTCACGCTGTTCTTCTTTGCCTTTTCGATCATCTCCAGGGCGTAGTCCAGCTTATCCATCTCGCACAGGCTCTTGCCGATGCTGCCGCCCTGGGCCTTGGCGAAGGTATACGCCATGCCGCCGCCGATGATCACGGTGTCGGCCTTGTCCAGCAGGTTGTTGATCACGGCAATCTTGTCGCTGACCTTGGCACCGCCCAGCACCGCCACGAAGGGCCGCTTGGGGTCGTCCAGCGCCTTGCCCATGACCTCCAGCTCCTTGGCCACCAGCAGCCCGGACACGGCGGGCAGATACGCCGCCACACCGGCGGTGGAGGCGTGGGCGCGATGCACGGTGCCGAAGGCGTCGGACACGTACAGCTCCGCCATATCCGCCAGCTCCTTGGCAAAGCCGGGGTCGTTCTTCTCCTCGCGGATGTCAAAGCGCAGGTTCTCCAGCAGCATGATCTGGCCCGGCTTCAGGGCCGCGGCCTTGGCCTTGGCGTCCTCGCCCACGATGTCCTTGGCGAAGATCACCTCCTGCCCCAGCAGCTCACTGAGCCGCCGGGCCACGGGGGCAAGTGTCAGCTTCATCTTCCACTCGCCCTTGGGCTTGCCCAGGTGGGAGCAGGCGATCACCGCCGCGCCGTTGTCCAGCAGATAGCGGATGGTGGGCAGCGCCGCCACGATGCGCTTGTCGCTGGTGATGGCGCCGGTCTCCTTGTCCTGCGGCACGTTGAAGTCGCAGCGCAGCAGCACCTTCTTGCCCTTCACGTCCACATCCTGTACGGTTTTCTTGTTATAATTCATGAGATTCGCTCCTCTCGAATGAGATCAGATCAAGTGCGCGCTCCGGCCATCTCCCCCTGCCCGGTCAGGCCGGGAAAGCCGTTCTGCCGCAGTGCCTCGTAGGTGAGGATCGCCACGGAGTTGCTGAGGTTCAGGCTCCGGGCCTCGGCGCGCATGGGCAGCCGGATGCACCGGTCGTAGTGGGCCATGCGGAATTCCTCCGGCAGCCCCGCCGTCTCCTTGCCGAAAAACAGCCAGCAGTCCGGCGAGAACGATGCCTGGGTGTAGTCCCGGGGCGCCTTGGTGGTGGCCAACCACAGGTCGGCCAACGCCTCCGGATGCCGGCGGAACAGGTCGTCCAGCCCGTCGTAGTCCTGCACGTCCACCAGGTGCCAGTAGTCCAGCCCGGCCCGCTTTACCGCCCGGTCGGAGATGTCGAAGCCCAGCGGCCGCACCAGGTGCAGCCGGCTGCCGGTGGCGGCGCAGGTGCGGGCGATATTGCCGCAATTCTGCGGGATCTCCGGCTCCACCAGAACGATGTGCAGCATGACGCGGCCCCCTCCTTGTTTCGTAAGCACCAGCTATTGTAATGCACTTAAACGGAAATTGCAACTATAAAAACAAAAAACAAGGGGATATTTCTCTAAAATATTCAAATTGCCCTCTCTTTGGCCGGTTAAGTTGGGCAAATAGACGCCGCGCCTGCCGCCGGAAAAATTATTGCCGAAAAAAACGGGAAAAATACTGGATTTTCCTGTAGGACCTGCTATAATAGGGGACAGAGAATTGTACCGGAAGGGAGGTGGGCTCCGATGGGCCGCATTCGTGCCGTTAAGGGAAATACTGTCCGTGACCGCGCCCGCCTTTCGGGTGCTGTGCCGTCTGCGCTGTATCCCGCACTGTAAGGTGCCGGAGCGGCGGGACGGCATTTTTTGTTTTCTTTTTAACAAGTGCAAAGCAGCCTGCCTGTTTGCAATAGATCTGTACCTATTAAAATAATTCGGATAGAAAGCGAGAGTGCGCACCATGATTTCTCACGGCAAGGATATGAAGATCTTCACCGGCAACGCCAACCCCGCACTGGCCCAGGAGATCTGCAAGCTCATCGGCATCAAGCTGGGTGAGGCGGAGGTCAAGAGCTTCGCCGACGGCGAGGCGTCTGTCTCTCTGTACGAGACTGTCCGCGGCAGCGATGTGTTCCTGATCAACTCCACCTGCAAGCCCGTCAACGACAGCCTGATGGAGCTGCTGATCATGATCGACGCCTGCAAGCGCGCCAGCGCCGGCCGCGTCACCGCCGTGATCCCCTATTTCGGCTACGCCCGCCAGGACCGCAAGGCCAAGTCCCGCGATCCCATCTCCGCCAAGCTGGTGGCCAATATGCTCACCGCCTCCGGCGCTGACCGCGTGCTGACCATGGACCTTCACGCCAGCCAGATCCAGGGCTTCTTCGACATCCCTGTGGACAACCTGCTGGGCAATCCCGTGTTCGTGGACTACTACGCCAAGAAGTTCGGCGAAAAGTGCGAGGACATGGTGGTGGTCTCTCCCGACGTGGGCAGCGTGGCCCGCGCCCGTACCTTCGCCCAGAAGCTGCACATGGGCCTGGCCATCGTGGATAAGCGCCGCCAGAAGGCCAACCACTGCGAGGTCATGAACGTCATCGGCGACGTGGAGGGCAAGGACTGCATCCTCTTCGACGATATGATCGACACCGCCGGCTCCATCTGCAACGCCGCCAAGGCCATCGTCGAGGTGGGCGGCGCCAACAGCGTCTATGCCTGCGCCAGCCACGGCGTGCTGTCCGGCCCCGCGCTGGAGCGCCTGAACGCCAGCGTCATCAAGGAGGTCGCCCTGCTGAACACCATCCCCGAGTCCATGGGCGTGGGCTGCGACAAGATCAAGTATCTGTCCGTGGCCCCCATGTTCGCCGAGGCCATCGAGCGCATCTATCAGGAGATCTCCATCGCCAAGCTGTTCAACTAAAACTCTTTCCAAACCGACGAAACGGTGCTATAATAAGAGGACTGCGTTTGCAGTCCTCTTATTTTGTATACGCAAGGAGGCGAAGGCCTTGTTTTTCAACCGAAGCAACAGCGCCGGCGGCGTGGAGTGGCTGCTGGTGGGGCTGGGCAATCCCGGCAAGCAGTACGAGTCCACCCGCCACAATATGGGCTGGCTGGCGCTGGACAGTTTGATGGAGAAGGAGCGCTTCTCCCTGACCAAGCTGCGCTTTAAGGCCTGGACGGGCATGCTGGACTACAAGGGGCATAAAATACTGGTGATGAAGCCCCAGACCTACATGAACCTCTCCGGCGAGTCCGTGGGCGAGGCCGCGCGGTTCTATAAGATCCCCGCCGACCATGTGCTGGTGATCTCCGATGATGTCTCCCTGCCGGTGGGCAAGCTGCGCATCCGCAAAAGCGGCTCTGCCGGCGGCCACAACGGCCTGAAGAACATCATCCAGCACCTGGGCACCGACGGCTTTCCCCGCATCAAGGTGGGCGTGGGCATGCCCGACCACCCGGAGCACGAGATGATCGACTGGGTCATCGGCCGGCCCCAGGGCGAGGAGGCCAAGGCCCTCCGCGCTGCGCTGGACCGGGCCGCCGACGCGGCGCTGTGCCTGATCGACCAGGGCCCGGACCGGGCCATGAACCAATTCAACTGATCCGCGGCGCTTTTGCCGCGCCGAGCCTGCCGGAAAGGAGGAATGTCCCATGACCGGCCTGTTAGAACGACTGTCCGCCCTGCCGCAGGTGCAGGAGCTGCTGGCGGCCCTGAACGGCAGCGGCCCCTGCTGCGCCGCGGTCACGGGGCTGTCCCCCGTCCACCGGGCCATGGCGGCCGCCGCCCTGACGGCCAAGACCGGGCGGCCCCTGCTGCTGCTGTGCGCCGATGAAAAGGACGCCCAGCGCCAGGCGGCGGACATCCGGGTGCTGCTGGACATAGAGCCGGTGCGCCTGCCGGAGCGCGAGCTGCAGCTGCGCCCCGCGGCCTACAGCCGCCAGTGGGAAAACGCCCGCCTGGCCGCCCTGTACCGCATGGCAAAGGGCGACGCGCCGGTGGTGGTGGCCACCGCCGCCGCGCTGGTCCAGCGCTGCCTGCCCCGGGACACGCTGCTCTCCGCCGCCTTCTCTTTGGAGGTGGGCGGGCAGTATGACGTGCAGGCGCTGTGCCGCTGCCTGACCGCCGCCGGCTATGCCCGCACCCAGCAGGTGGAGGGCCCCGGGCAGTTCGCCCTGCGGGGCGGCATCCTGGACGTGTTCTCTCCGGGAGAGGAGCGCCCCCTGCGCTGCGAGTTCTTCGACGATGAGCTGGACAGCATGGGGGAGTTCGAGGTGTCCACCCAGCGCCGGGTGCTGAATCGCCCGGCGGTGGATATTCTGCCCGCCGCCGAGCTGCTGCCTTTTTCCGGTGAGACTACCGCGTCCGACGCCGCGCAGCGCATGGAGGACACCGCCCACCGCCTGAAGAAGGAGCACGCCGCCCTGCGCCAGCGGCTGCTGGAGGATGCCCACGCCCTGCGCCAGGGCGTGGCGCCGCCGGGCGCGGACCGCTATATGGCCGCCGTGGACCCGGAAAAGACCACCGCCTTTGACTATCTCGCCCCGGACACCATTATCTGCGCCGGGGAGGCGGGCCGCGTGCAGGAGGCCCTTCGGGCCTTCCTGTTCCAGACCCGGCAGGACGTCACCGCCGCCGTGGAGTCCGGCCTCATGGCCGGGGCCTTCGGCGATCTGACCCTCACCGAGCCGGAGATCGAGGAGACGCTCTCCCACTTTGCCCTGTGCCAGCTGGAGAGCCTGCCCACCAGCCGCTACCTGCTGCCGCCGAAGCTCCTGCTGGACATCGGCGCCAAGCAGCTTGCCGGCTACGGCGGCAGTCTGGACGCCGCCGCCACCGACATCACCCACTATCTGACCTCCGGCTTCGGCGTGCTGGTGCTCTGCGGCGGCGCGGTGCGCTGCCGCAACATGCAGGAATTCCTCCAGCGCCGCCACATCCCCGCCGCGCTGGCCCTGGAGGGTGACACCGCCCCGGCCCCCGGCCAGGCGCTGCTGTCCGTGGGCGTTCTGTCCGCCGGCAGCGAGTGGCCGGCGCTGAGGCTGGCCGTGCTGACGGAGGGCCAGCTGACCCGTGCCCTGTCCGGCAAGGCCAAAAAGCCCCGCCAGCCCAAGTCCGACAGCCGCCAGCGGCTTCTCAGCTACGCCGACCTGGAGGTGGGCGACCTGGTGGTCCACGTCCACCACGGCATCGGCCGCTTCGCCGGCATGATCCGCCTGCCGGTGGACGGCGTGGAGAAGGACTACATCAAAATTCAGTACGCCGGCAGCGACTGCCTCTACGTTCCCGCCACGTCGCTGGACCTGGTCAGCAAATACATCGGCGGCGGGGACGACACCGAAAAGGTCAAGCTCAACAAGCTCTCCGGCGACCAGTGGACCAAGACCACCCGCCGCGCCAAGGCGGCGGCCAGGGATCTGGCCGACGGCCTTATCAAGCTCTACGCCCAGCGCCAGCGCCTGGGCGGCCACGCCTTCTCGCCGGACACCCCCTGGCAGCAGGAGTTCGAGGACGCCTTCGACTACACCGAGACCGACGACCAGCTCTCCGCCATCCGGGACATCAAGGCCGACATGGAGAAGCCCGTCCCCATGGACCGCCTGCTCTGCGGCGACGTGGGCTACGGCAAGACCGAGGTGGCCCTCCGGGCCGCCATGAAGTGCATTCTGGACGGCAAGCAGGTGGCCCTGCTGGTGCCTACCACGGTGTTGGCCCAGCAGCATTACGCCACCGCCGCCGCCCGCTTCCGGGCCTTTCCCGTCACGGTGGAGGTCCTCTCCCGCTTCCGCACGCCCAAGCAGGTGAAGGACGTGCTGCAGCGCACCAGGGACGGCCGGGTGGACCTGCTGATCGGCACCCACAAGCTGCTGGGCAAGGGCGTCCAGTTCAAGGACCTGGGATTACTGATCATCGACGAGGAGCAGCGCTTCGGCGTGACCCATAAGGAGCGGCTGCGCCAGGTGGCGCAGCAGGTGGACACCCTGACCCTCTCCGCCACCCCCATCCCCCGCACGCTGAATATGGCCATGTCCGGCATCCGCGACATGAGCACCATCGAGCAGCCGCCCCAGGACCGCCAGCCGGTGCAGACCTACGTGCTGGAGCACGACTGGGGCATCCTGGCCGAGGCCATCCGCCGGGAGCTGGGCCGCGGCGGCCAGGTCTACTACCTCCACAACCGGGTGGACAGCATCGACGCCACCGCCGCCCGCCTGCGGGACATGCTGGGCGACGGCGTCACCGTGGAGACCGCCCACGGCAAGATGGCCGAGGGCCAGCTGGGCGACGTTATGGGCCGCATGGCCGAGGGCGAGATCGACGTGCTGGTCTGCACCACCATCATCGAGACCGGCATCGACATCCCCAACGTCAACACCCTGATCATCGAGGACGCCGACCACATGGGCCTCAGCCAGCTGCACCAGATCCGCGGCCGCATCGGCCGCAGCTCCCGCCGGGCCTACGCCTACCTGACCTACCGGGCCGGAAAGGTCCTCACCGAGGTGGCCGCCAAGCGGCTCACCGCCATCCGCGAGTATGTGGAGTTTGGCTCCGGCTTCCGCATCGCCATGCGGGACCTGGAGATCCGCGGCGCCGGCAACCTGCTGGGGCCCGAGCAGTCCGGCTATATGATGTCCGTGGGCTACGACATGTACCTGAAGCTGCTGAACGACGCCGTGTTGGAGCAGCAGGGCAAGACGGTGCCCACCCGGGTGGAGTGCTCCGCCGACATCACCGTGGCGGCCTATATCCCGGAGTCCTACGTCCCCGCCGCCCAGCAGCGCATGGACCTCTACCGCCGCATCGCCGCCCTCCGCACGCCGGAGGACGAAGCGGAGCTCACCGACGAGCTGCTGGACCGCTACGGCGACGTGCCGCCGCCGGTGACGGCCCTGCTGCAGGTGGCGCTGCTCCGCGCTGCGGCCATGGCCGCCGGCATCACCGACATCACCCAGAAGGGCCGCCAGCTGGTGTTCAGCTTCGACGACCGGGTGGACGCCGCCGCGCTGCTGGCGGTGTGCACCATGGCAGCCTACCGCAGCCGCGCCCAGCTGTCCGCCGGCGCGCAGCCCCGATTGACCCTGCACATGCAGCCCAAGGAGGAGCCTCTGGCCGCCGCCGGCGGCCTGGTGGAGGCCTTGCGCCTGCATGAAAAGGATATACCACAAACAGATGGGGCTCCGGCCCCCAAGGAGGAAACGAAATGAAAAGCAATTGGATCCGGCTTCTGGCCGGCGCGCTGGTGTCCGTGGTGCTGGTGGGCGCCTTCGCCCTGACCGGCGGCATGAAGAGCGGCAAGAGCACTGAGGGCATCCTCTACCAGGCCAGCGGCCTGCACCCGGACGGCCAGATGCTGGTCATCGACGGCCAGACCGTCACCTGCGAGGAATACCTCCGCTGGCTGGACTATACCTGCGCCTACCTGACCAACCAGCTGCCCAATATTGACTGGAGCGCCGCCATCTCCGACAGCGAGGACGCCATGACCTACGGCGAGTATGCCAAGGTGGAGGCGGTGGAGACCGTCAAGAGCTACGCCGTTATCCGCGCCTGGGCCGAGCAGGCCAACGTCACCCTGGGCGACGAGGCCATAGAGGCCCTGGCCGCCCAGCGGGCGCAGTATGTGGCCCTGTACGGCGAGGAGGGCTATCAGCAGCAGCTGGCCCTGATGGGCATCAGCGAGGAGACCTTCGACAACATCCTGGCCACCCAGTACCTGCTGTCCGCCCTGCGGGACGCTTACGCCCCCGGCGGCAGCCTGTATGACCAGGCCGCCGTGGATGCTCTGATCGACCAGCAGCGCCTTACCGGCGTCTATGTGATCACCCTCACTGGCGACAACGCCGAGACCATGGCTGCCGACCTGCTGGAGCGCTGGCAGGCCGCCGAGGACAAGGACGCCGAGTACCAGGCCATCTGCGATGAGCTGCAGCAGGAGGCCGGCGGCGTGGTGACGCTGGCGGCGGTGGAGGGCGACCCCCTCAGCGACGCCATCATGGCCATGGAGCTGGAGGAGCTGGCCACGGCCATCGATCCCTACGGCGACGGCACCTGCTATGTGCTGCTGCGCACCGCGCCGGACCAGAGCGTGGCGGCGGAGGCCTATTTCCAGCAGCTGTGGGAGCAGAAGCTGTCCGACGCCACGGTGGTCAGCAACGCCAAGCTGTATAACGGCCTGGACGTGGCGGATTTCTGTTCCAAGCTGTCCGCCCTGCGCACCGAGATGGCCGCTGAGATCAGCGGCAGCACCCAGACCGATGGCGCACAGACCGACGACAGGCAGACTGCTGACACCGGCGATGCCGATGCGGCCGATACCACCGACGATACCGCCGCGGAGCCGGCCGCCTGAGATGCCGTCACTTCGTCAAAATGACGGGAATCCATCCCTGGTTCTGCTCGATTTGACGATTTTTTAACAAAGTTGCAATTTAGGATTGACTATTGTTAAAATTATGACTATCATAGGGGATAGACAGGCGCAAGCCTTTGTTGTATAATTATTTCAACATATTTTATAGGAGGTTACTTTTATGAAAGACCTGTATGTTGTCAATTGCTGCCGTACCGCCATCGGCTCCTTCGGTGGTTCTCTGAAGAACACCCCCGCTGCCGATATGGGCGCCGTGGTGGTCAAGGAGGCTCTGAAGCGCGCCAACGTGGCCCCCGAGAACGTGGATGAGCTGATGTTCGGCTGCATCCTGACCGCTGCCCAGGGCCAGAACGTGGCCCGCCAGGTCTCCATCAAGGCTGGTATCCCCTATTCCGTCCCCGCTTACACTGTGGGCATGGTCTGCGGCTCCGGCATGAAGTCCGTCATCGAGGGCGCCCGCTCCATCCTGGCCGGCGACAGCGACATCGTCGTCTGCGGCGGCACCGAGAACATGAGCGCCGCTCCCTTCGCCTCCATGGACGCCCGCTGGGGCGCCCGCATGGGCGACAAGAAGCTGGTGGACACCATGATCAAGGACGGCCTGTGGGACGCCTATAACAACTATCACATGGGCACCACCGCCGAGAACATCAACGACATCTGGGGCATCACCCGCCGCGAGCAGGACGAGTTCGCCGCCGCCTCCCAGCAGAAGGCTGAGGCCGCCCAGGCCTCCGGCCGCTTCGACGACGAGATCGTCCCCGTGATGGTCAAGGTCAAGAAGGATATGGTCCCCTTCGCCAAGGACGAGTATCCCAAGGCCGGCGTCACCGCTGACGGCATCGCCAAGCTGAAGGGCGCCTTCCCCGTGGGTCCCGAGTCCCCCAACCCCGTGGTGGTCAACACCTTCGAGCCCACCGGCATCCAGGATGCCGCTGACAAGGGCACCCAGCGCGTCACCGCCGCCAACGCCTCCGGCATCAACGACGGCGCTGCCGCCATCGTGCTGGCCTCCGGCGAGGCTGTGGAGAAGTACGGTCTGAAGCCCATGGCCAAGTTGATCGGCTGGGGTCAGGGCGGCGTGGATCCCAAGATCATGGGCGTGGGCCCCGTGGTGGCTTCCCGCAACGCCATGAAGAAGGCCGGCGTGACCATCGACGACATCGACCTGATCGAGGCCAACGAGGCCTTTGCCGCCCAGTCCATCGCTGTGGCCCGCGAGCTGCACTTTGACATGAGCAAGGTCAACGTCAACGGCGGCGCTATCGCTCTGGGCCACCCCGTGGGCGCTTCCGGCGCGCGTATCATCGTCACCCTGCTGCACGAGATGCAGAAGCGTCCCGAGGCCAAGAAGGGCCTGGCCACCCTGTGCATCGGCGGCGGCATGGGCACCGCTGTGGTGTTCGAGAAGTGCTGAACTGCACCTGAAACCGCATAAAAAAGAAGCACCCCGGAGGGGTGCTTCTTTTTTTGTGGTTTATGGCTGCTTTTTCTTCGGATAGGGTGCCCTTTCGTCCGTGCGCCCCAGCAGATAGTCCACGCTGACGTGATAGTAGTCTGCCAGTCGGCACAGCACATCGGTGGGGATGTCCCGTTTGCCCAGCTCGTAATGAGAATAGGCTACCTGCGTGCACTGCAGATATTCCGCTATATCCTTTTGCTTCAAGTCGCTGTCCTCGCGCAGGTCACGTATCCGCCTATACATAGCATACCTCCTATACAGGATGTATAAGAGTATATGCAAAACGAATTGTTATATTGACTTATAAAACAAAACGTTTTACAATGTGCCAAAAGGGGGTGAAACTATGCCGGACTATAAGAAGATGTATCTGACGATGGTCAACGCCACGGAGCAGGCTATGGATATGCTGATCAAGGCGCAGCAGACCTGCGAGGAGCTGTACATCGGCAAGGATAAGGCGGCGGAGGCCGCCGCGCCCGACAAAACAGAAGAAAGCGGCTCTTAAGAGCCGCTTCTTTTTGTACACCGGGGAAAAACAGGGAGGCCGCGCAGCGGCCTCCCAAAATCTTTATTTCTTGATCTCGCCGTTGGCCGCCGCGGTCAGGTAGGCGTTGATGAAGCCGTCGATGTCGCCGTCCATCACCGCCTGGATGTTGCCCATTTCGTACCCGGTGCGGGTGTCCTTGGCCAGGGTGTAGGGCATGAACACATAGGACCGGATCTGGCTGCCCCACTCGATCTTCATCTGCACGCCCTTCAGGTCGCTGATCTTCTCCGCGTGCTGCTGCAGCTTCAGCTCCGCCAGCTTGGCGCGCAGCATCTTCATGGCGTTGTCCCGGTTCTGGAACTGGCTGCGCTCCGTCTGGCAGAACACCACGATGCCCGTGGGCAGGTGGGTCAGCCGCACGGCGGAGGACGTCTTGTTGATGTGCTGGCCGCCGGCGCCGCTGGACCGGCACGCCTGCATTTCGATGTCCTCCGGCCGGATCTCGATCTCACTGTCGTCGTCCAGCTCCGGCATGACCTCCAGCGCGGCAAAGCTGGTCTGCCGCCGGGCGTTGGCGTCGAAGGGACTGACCCGCACCAGCCGGTGCACGCCGTTCTCGCTCTTCAGATAGCCATAGGCGTTCTCGCCCTCGATGAGGATAGTGGCGGATTTGATGCCCGCCTCGTCGCCGGCCTCGTAGTCCATCAGCTGATAGGTATACCCGTGGCGCTCGGCCCAGCGGGTGTACATCCGGTACAGCATCTCCGTCCAGTCCTGGGCCTCGGTGCCGCCGGCGCCGGCGTGGAAGGTGAGAATGGCGTTGTTGGCGTCGTACTCGCCGGACAGCAGCGCCGCCAGACGGCGCTCGCTGATCTCCTTCTCCAGCGTCTCGTAGCCGTGCACGACCTCCTCCAGCTGGCTGGGATCGTCCTCCTCCTGGGCCATCTCGCACAGGGTCAGGGTGTCCTCCCACTCGCTCACCAGCTTGTCGTGCTTCTTGATCTTGTTCTCCAGCCGCTTGATCTGGCGGCTGACCACCTGGCTCCGCTCCAGATCGTTCCAGAAGCTCTCGGCCTCCGTCTCCTTCTGCAGCTCCGCCAGCTCCTCCCGGGCCTTGGGGATGCCCAGCGCCTTTTCCAGCTCGCCCAGGGTGGGCTCCAGCGCCTGCAGCTTCTGCTTATACTCGTCGTACTCGATAACGGCCATATATCGTCTCTCCTTGTACCTGAAAATTTCCTTAGCCTTACTATTATATCAAAAATCGCCCGTTTGTAAAGGGGCAGAAAACAGGCGTGCGCTCCGCACACGCCTGTTTTCTTACTTTGCCAGCTTGAAATAGTCCCCGGAGGACGCCAGGTTGGTGATCTCCGTCAGCACCAGGATGTCCGTGGCCTCCGCCGCCAGCTCCTGCATGCTGCCCCGGTAATACCGCAGGTCGATCATGGTGATGGTCTCATAGTCCCCGGTGAGGAACGGCACGAAGGAGTTGGCGAAGGAGTCCTTCACCAGCAGCAGGTGCTCCCCGTTCTCCACCCCGGTGGTGATGACGCACTGGCCGTAGTTGCCGCCCAGAAACAGCTTGTACTTGTCCTTCTCCTCCAGCGCCGCCATGTCGTACAGCGCGCCCGCCTCGCCGTCACAGACCACACTGCTGACGGTGACCTCCGGCGCGTAGTACACGCTGTCATACACGCTGTCCGGCAGCAGCACCTTGGAGAACAGCGTCCCCCGGAAGTGGTCCGTGGCCAGCGTCAATTCGTATCGCCGGGCCGTGTGGCCGGTGGCCTCCGCCCAGCGGAGATACGCCGCCTGCGCGCCCATGGTGGTCCAGTGGTGGTCGGTGTGATAGTAGGGGTCCTCCACCGCCGACAGCGTCTGCCGCACGTCCAGCAGCGCAGTACCCAGGGTGCCGCGCAGCAGGTCGAAGGCCCCGGCCTCGTCGTAATAGGGCGCGTTTTCCGGCAGCATGTCCCGCAGTATCCCCGCCGGGCTGGGCACGATCAGTGCCGTGCCGCCCTTGCCGCTGGCGTCGAAAAAGTCCCGGATATACCCGGCGTTCTTCTCCAGTCCCGCCCGGTCAAAGCTGTCGTCGGTGGTCTTGGTAAAGTACCGGCCCTCCGCGCCCAGATAGGTGCCGCTGATGTCTTCCTTGCCCTCCGCCCGCTGCAATACGGAGCGGCTGGCCGTCCAGAGGTCCCGCAGCAATATCTGGTCGCTGGTATAGTCCTCTATGTCCTCCATAAAGTCGCCGGACAGGATGCGGTCCCAGGTCAGCTTGGGCGTCAGCTGCAAATACCGGTTCTCATTCTCCGAAAACGCCCGGTCCGGCGTAAAGAAGAAGCTGCCCGCCGACAGGGCCAGCAGAATGCCGGCGATGGCGATCAGCGGCGCGATGCCGCTTCTTTTTTTCATAGCGCCGCCTCCTTAAAATCTGAAATACAAAAACGGGTTGTAGCTGTCGCCCACCAGAAAGGCCATGGACACCAGCAGCACCAGCACCACCCACACCGTCCGCAGTCCGTCGGACAGGGCAGGGGAGAGGGCGGCTTCCCGCTTTTCCCACAGCCGCTTGGGCAGGCTGGTGCAGCCGATCACCGCCAGCACCAGCAGCAGCCAGTCGCACCGCAGCAGATACGCCGTGGTGCTGTCGGCAAACGTTCCGGAGAACATGTGCCCCACATACTGCCCCAGCACCCCGAGGTCCGTGATGGCGAACAGCACCCAGCCCATGGTGAAGCAGAAGCAGGTGTAGAGGTGCCCCACGAACCGGGGCGCCTTGTCCAGCCATTTCAGCAAAAACGTCTTTTCCAGCAGCAGCAGTACCGCGTAGTACACGCCCCACAGCACGAAGTTCCAGCTGGCCCCGTGCCACAGGCCCGTCAGCAGCCACACGATGGCGATGTTCACCAGCTGCCGCCCCTTGCCCCTGCGGTTGCCGCCCAAGGGGATATACACATACTCCCGGAACCAGGTGGACAGGCTGATGTGCCACCGCCGCCAGAATTCCGTGACGGACCGGGACTCATAGGGATAGTTGAAGTTCTCCAGGAAGTGGAAGCCGAAGAAGTGGCCCAGGCCGATGGCCATGTCCGAATAGCCGGAGAAGTCGAAGTAGATCTGGAAGGTGTAGGCGATGGCGCCGATCCACGCCGTCACCGCCGTGGGGTCCGACATGGCGGCGATGTCCTCCCAGATGGCGCCCATCTGGTTGGCGATGAGCACCTTCTTGCCCAGGCCGATCACCAGCCGCTGCAGGCCCTCGCTGGCCTCACTGACGGACTCCCGCCGGTGCTCCAGGTCATAGGCCACCGTCTTGTACTGCACGATGGGCCCCGCGATCAGCTGGGGGAACAGCGTCACATACGCGCCGAAGTCGATGATGTTCCGCTGGGGCGGCACCAGTCCCCGGTACACGTCGATGGTGTAGCTCATGGTCTGGAAGGTGTAGAAGGAGATGCCGATGGGCAGCAGCAGCCCCAGGGCGGGGATGGCCGTGCCCAGCAGGCCGTTCAGGTTGGTGATGACGAAGTCCGTGTACTTGAAAAAGCCCAGGATGGCCAGGTTCCCCACCACGGAGATCACCAGCACCGCCTTGGCGCCCTTTTCCTTCCCCTTGCTGCGGAAGTGTCCGATGGCCAGGCCGTTGCAGTAGTCGAACACCGTGGAGAACAGCATAATGAGGATATACTTGGGCTCGCCCCAGCCGTAGAACAGCAGGCTGAAAAACAGCAGCAGGCCGTTCCGCAGCTTCCGCGGGCAAATATAGTACAATATGGCCACCAGCGGCAGAAATGCCAGCAAAAATGTGGTGCTGCTGAATACCATGCGGTGGTTCCTCCGTTTCCGTGTGTATTGCGTATCGAAATCGCGGGTCCTGCGTATCAAAACAGGGCGGGCAGTATGCCCGCCCTGTTCAAAGCCTTTACTTCACGCCGTTGAGCTTGCCCATCTGGTAGCTGCCGCGGATGGCGGACAGGTTGTTGACGAACAGCACGTCCGTCACGCCCTTGTCCCTGGCCAGCTGTGAAACGCTGCCGCTGTAGTAGCGGTAGTCCACCACATACACCGTCTGGTAGTGGTCCACCAGGAACGGCACAAAGGCGTTGCCGAAGGACTCCTTCACCACGATGCAGCTCTGGCCGTTGCTGACCTCCGGGTTCTCGATCACCGTAAAGGGGTTGTCGCCCATGATGAACGCGCCGTATTTCAGGCTGGCCGCTGCGGTGGACTCGTCAAAGATCACCTTGCCGCCGGTGAGGGTGCTGTTCTCGCTGTCACCGTACCGCATGGACGCGGTGGCGCTGACGGGGTGATAGGCGTTCACCGTGTCCGGGTCGTTCTTCATGGCGTCCGGCTTTCCGCCGTCGTTGTAGAACGAGCCGAGAAAGCCGTCGTACTGGCTGACCTCATAGTCGCTGAGGGCGTGGGGCGTGATGCCCTTGGCATTGCAGAACTGCACATAGGCGTAGTACGCGCCCAGCGCCGTCCAGTGGTGGTCGGTGCGGAAGTAGATATACTCCGTCCGGTGGGCCATCAGCGCGTCGTGCAGGGGCACCGTCTTTACATTCTGCCCCATTCCCGCCAGAATATCCTTCTCCGCCTGTGCCTGGTCGCTGCCGGGGATGTCACTGTACAGGCTGTCCGGCAGGGTGATGCCGCTGGACAAGGGGATAGCCATGGCGTACACATTGCTGACGCCGCTGAGACTGTCCGCCACACCGTTGACCACGCTCTGGTACTTCTCCGCCAGCGAGCCTACATAGTTGTACATCTCGTACCCGGCGCTGCCCACAATGTACACGCCGCCGGACTGATAGGGCTTGTCGCTGGCGGTGATGACACTGGAGCTGGCCGGCTTGGTGGTGGTCACCGTGGTCTTGCCGCCCTCCGTGCCGGTCTGGCCGTCGTTCTTGTCGGTGTCAACGTCGTTCTTATCGCTTCCACCTTTGTTTTCGTTGCTGTCCACACCGGTCTGCGGGGTATTTCCGCCGTCCGGCTGGGTGATGGCCGGGTCGTCCGGCGTGGTGTCCGGGGCCTTTTTTCCGTTGAATACATCGGTAAAAATGGCCAGGATCGCCACCACCAGCGCCGCCGCCGCGATCAGCAGCAGAATGGCTCCGCCCCCGCCGTTACGCCGTTTTTCGTACCGTGGACTCATCCCACATACTCCTTGATCACCGCGTTGGCCGTGTCGGTATCAGCGGTCACGCACAGCACCACGCAGGTCCCGTAGGTGCCGAAGACCGCGTTGTCCAGCCGCGCCGCTTCCTCCGCCTGATACCGCTCCGCCTCCTGCTTCTGGCTGTCCAGCAGCGCCTGGATGGACACCTTCACCGCGTCGGCATCGGTCTTGCTCTCGCAGGCCACCACGAAGATCTCCTCCATGGTGCTGCCGTCGGACATATACGCGCCCGTCGTGCACTTGTCCGGCAGCTCGATATAGAACCCCAGGTCGTCAGCGCTCAGGGCGGTCATGGTGCTGTCGAAGGACACGCGCTCGGCCAGCGCCTTGGCCAGGCCCGCCGCATCCACGGAAGCGGTGTCCTTGCTGCCGCAGGCGGCCAGAGACAGGGCCATCACCATGGCCAGCATCAGGGTAATAAAACGTTTCATAGAATCGCTCCTTGTCCTCACTCAAAACTGTTTTGACTGTGCCGGTCTGCCAGCAGCCGGCCCAGTACCTCATTATAATACAAACCGGGCGGAAGGAAAAGGGGGTAAATGAAAACAAGCCGTTTATTTTCCGCCAAGCCCTTCACCCTCTATATGACGGCGCGCAGTGCCGGCGGGTTCCGCGCCGCGGCTGCAAAAAAAGAGACGGCGGACGCCGTCTCTTTCAGCTTGTCGAAAAGCCTTCGTTTTACGCGAGGGTGCTTTCTGCCGTCTCCTTTGTGCGCTCTCAGAAATCGATGGTCCCGTTGAGCACCTTTAGGTCGTAGGGCTCGAACACCACCTTGCGATAGGCGTCCACATCCATCTTCACGCCCGTCCAGTCGCTGTGGATCTCGCCGTTCTGCTTGATGAGGATGTCGTACAGGATGTCGTAGGTCACGCCGTCCTCGCCCTTTTCCACGATGGTGGAGTAGGGCAGCGTCTTGTGATACGTCATGTGCAGGCCCTTGTACTCGAAGTGGAAGCCGTTGCGCATGCGGCAGCCGTCCAGCCCCTTGTAGGTGAACAGCCGCTTCAGGTCCTGCAGGATCCTGTCGTTGTCCTCCTCGTACAGGTTCTCCGGCGTGGTCTCGGTGTAGTCGTACCGGAACTGGATGGGGATGCGGTAGGGCAGAAACCGCTCCACATAGTCCACCAGCTTGGCCGCCGGATAGTTCTTGTACAGCACGCAGTTGATGCGGGTGGGGCAGGCGATCCGGCCCAGCACCTCGTCAGGGCTCTCCTCCACATACTTCACCAGGTGGCGGGAGATGTTCATGCAGGTGATCTTGCCCTTATTCTTCTCCGTAAAGGCCAGCATCTCGTCGAAGGTGGTGTGCTCCTGGGCGGGGAAGGTGGTGTTGATATAGATCTTATGGGTGGCGGGGATGGCGTCCAGCATCTGCTGCAGTGCGTTCAGGTCGGCCAGCGGCTCGCCGCCGGTGAACACAAAGTCGCACCGGGGCGTGATGCTGTCCATCACCCGGATGCTCTCCAGTATTTTCTCCAGGCTGAAGCCGGAGCAGTCGGCATATTCTTTTTTGTTGATGCAGAAGGGGCAGTGGTTCTGGCAGTCGTAGGGCACGAACACCGTTACCGTGGCGCCGCCCTCCCGCGTTTTATAGGGATGGGTCATGTTGTAGGCAACCTCACATCAAAATGTACCAAAACATTGTAAAACAAAAGGTGCGGGAAAGCAAGGAAAATTGTGAAATTTCCTTGTTTTTCTCTTAACGAAGAAATCAATATGCGCTGTCCGCCAGCTCGCGGCGGATGGCGGCGAAGGCCGCGTCCTCGCCCTGCTCCTTCAGCAGCAGCAGCCACCGGTCCAGCAGTGCCGCCGTCTCCGGGTGCATGAAGCGGCTGGCGTCCGTCCGCCGCAGGTCCTTGCTGCGCTGGTAGTAGTCATAGGGAGACGCGTCGGTGTACGCCTCGCCCTGATAGACCCGGCAGGCGGCGATGCGGTCGCAGAACATCTCCGCCACATATTTTTTGGGCATCTTGCACCCGCCGATGTAGATGGTGCCATCCTCCCGGCGGCAGTAGTCGATCCAGTACTCGAAGTGGTGGCGGTTGCGGCCCTTGTGGTGCAGCCAGGCCAGGCTGACGCCGTTTTCCAGCCGTTCCTGGTCGTTGGGGCTGCGCCAGCCCTGGTAGTATTTCACGCCCCGCCAGAACTCCGTGAGGCTGTATTTGCTCAGATCGTGGGTCAGCCCTTGCCACACCAGCCCCAGCCGGAAGCAGTAGTGCCGCACCAGACGCCGGTGGCGGTTCACCGTATGTAAATGGGCGCGAAAGGGCATGACGCCACCTCCTTAGCAGATTCTTGGCTATTGTACCACACCTGCGGCAAAAAGGACAGCGGAATTTTTCGCCGGTGCGCGGGGTGCGCGGGGCATAAGAGCCGCCGCAGCGTGACAGACTATGCGGGAGGTGAGCGTATGGACGACCTGGCTGTATTTCGCGGCGGCGCGCTGTGCCGCTGGCTGCCGCCGCAGGCGCGCACGGTGGACGAGGCGGTGCTGCTGCGCCGCTGCTGGGCCCTGCTGGCGCTGGACCGCGCCGGCGCGGCGCGCCTGGCCCTGCTGACGCGCGGGCCGCTGTGCCGCACGGTGCTGCTGCCGCAGGGCGCCGCCCTTCCGCTGCGGACGCGGCAGGCGGTGGACTACGGCCTGTCGCCCCGGTGCAGCCTGACGCTCTCCGGCGTGTCCCCGCGCCCGGTGCTGTGCGTGCAGCGCGGTTTGACCACGGTCGGCGGCGGCGTCATCGAGCCCCAAGAGCTTCCGCTGCCCCGGCGCTGGGGCCGCCTGCCGCCGGAGGCGCTGCTGCTGACAGCCGGGGTCTGGCTGCTGGCGGAAGGAAGCATACCGGAATAGCGCAGAACGCAGAAAAGGGAGCGCCGTACCGCGCTCCCTTTTCTGCGTACCCCCCACTGAGGCAGCTGGTCAGCACAAGGTGTCCAGCTTTTCAGTAAATAGCTTGTCGTTGACCTGAAACAGGTCCATGCCGTGGCTCAGGCCGAATAAAATGATGGCGTCCCGCCGGTCGCGGGTGTACAGCGGCGCGTGCCGCGCCTGCTGCAGCAGGGCCTGGGTGTCCTCCACCGACGCGCCCAGCCCGAAGCATACGCACAGCAGCCGGTTGCGGGAGGGGAAGCGGCATCCGGAGAACAGCTGGTGCAGATACACCTCGCTGATGCCGGACTGCTTGGCCAGCGCCGCCTTGGACAGCCCTGTGGCGTTGAAGAGCCGCTGAAGCGTCAGCTGCAGCGGCGTATCGCGGAAGCTGTCGTCATTTTCAGACAGAAAGCGATCCAGATCGTTGCTGCTCATCAGCTCCTGCTGCAGCTGGTCGGTGTTTTTTTCGGTCATTCCTGCGATACCGCCTTTACATAGAGTGTCGTTTCCTGTAATATAATAGAGAAAAACGGAACAAAAAACAATATGCTGGCTGCATAGCTTTTAGAAAAAACTGTCAAGGAGAGGGGGAGAGACCGTGCATGACACCCTGTACGATGCGCTGCTGTGCGCAGTGGACGAGCGTTTTGAGCCGGTCCGGTTGCTGAAACGGGGCGCCCGGGGCAGCGTGACGCTGCTGCGCCACCGGGACACCGGAAAGCGCTACATATTCCGGCAGTTTACCGGCGGCGACGCGGTCTATCGCCGTTTGCTGACGGTGGATTGTCCCCAGCTGCCCCGCATCGAGGAGGTAGCCGCCCGGGACGGCCAGGTGGCCGTGCTGGAGGAGTACGTCCAGGGGGACACCCTGACCTTCCTGCTGGAGGGCGGCGTGCTGTCCTGGCCGGAGGCCCGGCGGGTGACAGAGGACGTGTGCGCCGCGCTGTGGGTGCTGCACTCCCTGGGCGCGGTGCACCGGGACGTGAAGGACAGCAATGTCATCCTGCGGGGCGACCAGGCGGTGCTCATCGACTTCGACGCCAGCCGCATGGTCAAGCCCGACGGCACCGCCGACACGGTGGTGCTGGGCACCACCGGCTATGCCGCGCCGGAGCAGTTCGGCCTGTCTCAGACGGACGGCCGCGCGGACATCTACTCCCTGGGCGTGCTGCTGAACGTGATGCTCACCGGGCAGCACCCCTCCACAAGGCTGGCCCCCGGCCACGCGGGCCGCGTGGTGCGGAGATGTACCATGACCAACCCGGACCAGCGCTACGCCACCGTGCGGGAACTGCGGGAGGCGTTGTGATGGAGAAAAAGATCTGTCCCCACTGCGGCGCGCCGCTGCCGCAGGAGGCCTCCTTCTGTCCATATTGCACCGCCACGCTGACGGAGCGCACCGCCATGGCCATGCCCCGCACGCCCAGCCGCCGGCTGCGCCGGTTGCTGCTGCTCTCAGCTGCGGTGGTGCTGGCAGCGGCGTTCTTCCTGCTGCGGCCCCGCCCGGCGGGAGTGCCGGCGGATGGGGAGGCGCCCGATGTCCCGGATGCGGCCATGGACGCCTATCTGGCCGCCTGCCAGACCTACTATACCGCCGCCGACGGCCGGGAATACCACCTGTTCACCGCCATGACGCCGGAGCCGATGGGCCACACCGAGCCTGTGGGCTATCACTCGGAGCTGATCCCCGACGGCGGCACGGTGGACTGCCCGGCCACGGTCATCGTGGAGGACGCCATCTCCCGGGACTATGCCGCGGAGGACTTTGCCGCCCTGCTGGACAGCTGGGATCTGACCGTCAACGCCCCGGAGGGCGTGGGGCGGGTGCGCCTGTCCGACGCGGAGCAGGAGACGCTGGAGTCCCCGGCCCTGCTGTACCGGCGGCTGTGGGCGGACAACACCTGCGCCCACAACGAGGTGGTGTGGACGCTGCGGATGAAAAACGGCGATGAGATCCAGCTGACCATGACGGTGGAGTACGAGAAGCAGCAGGTGCTGCACTTCAGCGACGAGGACACGCCCCTGGGCACGGCGCAGGAGCTGCAGGCGCTGCTGGACCATCTGGCGCAGACGTATGACGCCGACACCAAGCTCATGGTGGACCTGCCGGAGGTGACCTATACGCAGCCGGTGACAGTGGGCTGCGCCGTGGAGCTGGTGGGGAACGGCACCGTCTTTGCTGCCCCGGTGACGGTGTCGGCACTGCACGATACGGAGCGGGTGCACGCCTTTGTCCGGTTCAGGGAGGTCAGCTTTATCGGGGACGGGACCAGCACCGGCGTCACCGCCGGCGCGCCCACCTATCTGGAGGTCTGCCGCCTGACCGACTGGGCCATCGGCGCGCTGGCTGTCAACGGCGGCTGGGTCTATCTGCGGGAGGACTATATCGGCGGCAACGGCGTGGGCGTGCGGTACGACTCTGTTTACAGCAGCGCGTATACCTACAGCATCGACCGCATCGACTTCGTCAACAACGACTCGGCGCTGGAGCTTATCTGCATGCCGCCGCGGTCCTACGCGGCCCTCAACGACTGCCGCTTCACCGGCAACGGCACGGACGTCACCAACCCCTCCCAGTACCGCATTGAGCTGATCAACGGCACCGAAGCACGGGTATAAACGATGGGGAAAATTTGTGAGTCCCGCAACAAACAAAAGGAGGGCCGCCCTTTGGCGGCCCTCCTTGCCACAGAAGCCCAATTTACAGGTTCTTCTCGTAGGCCTCGATCATCTTCTTCACCATCTGGCCGCCCACAGAGCCGGCCTCGCGGCTGGTCAGGTGACCGTTGTAGCCGTTCTTCAGATCGACGCCGACAGTAGAAGCGGCCTCCATCTTGAACTGATCCATAGCGGCCTTGGCCTCGGGGACATTCAGCTTATTGCTGTTCTTGGTAGACATAGTTGCGTTCTCCTTTCATGTTGTGGGGCAAATGCCCTTGTGGGGTATCGCAACGGTAGTTTTGCCGCGCAGCGGTATGATATGCGTTAAAAACGGTGGTAAATGCTGGATGATTCGGCGAAATTGGCTGGACAAACGGCACAAAATGTGCTATACTGACGTCACTAAACAGTAAGGGGGACCTTCATTCAGGAAGGACCGAGCAGGGAGGAAGAGGAAAGGCGCGGCTGATGCCGCGCCTTTCCTCGCTCTGCGCATGCACAGCTTCCGCCGCCGCGGAGAAGGGAGACCGCCGTGTCAAGCACGAAATTGGACGAAGCGCTGATCTACGAGATACTCTCCGTCGTGGAGGAGATACCGGCGGGCCGCGTGGCCACATACGGCCAGCTCGCCCGCCTGATCGGCCGCGAGAAAAATGCCCGCCTGGTGGGCCGCGCCCTTCGCGGCGCGTCCGGCTACGGCCAATACCCCTGCCACCGGGTGGTCAACCACGCCGGCCGCCTGGCGCCCGGCTGGCCGGAGCAGGGGGCCCTGCTGGCCCGGGAGGGCGTATTTCTGAAGGACAACGGCTGCGTTGATTTGAAGCAATATCAGTGGGATGACAGATAAAGCGAGAAAACAAACGGCTCCCGCCTTGGCGGGAGCCGCTCTTTTTCACTTCTTCAGCTTCAGGCCGTCCTTAAAGGCGTCGCCCACCCGCTCCGTGACCTTGTAATACCCGTGGGTATAGGGGTCGAACGCGATGGCCTGTACCTTCTCCACGTCTACCCGACCGTCGGTCATCACGCGCTCGTCGGCGGTGACGCTCACCACCTTGCCGATAACGCCCATGCCGTACTCGCCGCCCTGATACTCGATGAACTGGCACTCCAGGCAGATGGGGAACTCGTTGATCACCGGCGCATCCACCGTCTCCGCCTTGCTGGCGGTCAGGCCGCTGCGCGCCAGCTTGTCGGTGGTGTGGTTGCCGGACTCCACGCCGAAGTAGTCCGCCTCCACCGCGTGGGCCGCGTCGGCGATGCTGACGGTGAACGCCCCACGGGCCTTGATATTCTGCACCGTCTTGTGGGTCTCCGTGAGGTTCAGCGCCACCATGTCGCGCTCCAGCATGGTGCCCCAGGCGGCGTTCATCACGTTCACGCTGCCGTCCTCATTGTAGGTGGCGATCATCAGCACCGGCATGGGGAAAATGCCCTCGGTCATGTTCAGCTTCGTTCTCATACGCACATCTCCTTGCAGCTTGATTTACAGGATAGCTCCTGCCCCCTATTATACCGGCGCCGGCCATAAATGCAAGGGCACCCCCGCACCTTTCGCTGCGCGCGTGCCCTTGCGTTGGCCTTGTGAGCCAAAAAAGAAAAGTCCAGAAACCCTCACAGTTTCAGGACTTTTCGTGGTCCGAGTGTCGAGATTCGAACTCGAGGCCTCTTGAACCCCATTCAAGCGCGATACCAAACTTCGCCACACCCGGATATTCAGTTCTGCTTCACACAGCCAGATAAGAATACCACATCTTCCTCCAATTTGCAAGCCTTATTTTGAATTTTTTTCAAATTTCTTCTGTGGCTTTTTGTTGACAAAGCCGACGATACATGGTAATATAATATTCGCGTTTGGCACGAGAGACGCTTTTGCACACGGAGAGATGGCTGAGTGGTCGAAAGCACCGGTCTTGAAAACCGGCGATGTGAAAGCATCCGTGGGTTCGAATCCCACTCTCTCCGCCAGTACAATTACATCTGCGGAAGTACCCAAGTGGCCGAAGGGGCTCCCCTGCTAAGGGAGTAGGCCGTCAAAAGCGGCGCGAGGGTTCAAATCCCTCCTTCCGCGCCAGAAAGACACGATCCTCATCGTGTCTTTCTTTTCGCCCAATAAATACCCCCGGCTTCGCCGGGGGATATTTATTGCCTAAGCAGCACCCCGCTCTTTCGCCGGGGGATATTTATTTGCAAATTTTGCAAAAAATCCCCCGCCCCTGTCCGTATTTCCCCCTCATCTCCGTTTACTCAGTGATGGCGCAGATCACCGGTCTGCGGTATAATAAGGCAATGCCGCACACGAAAAACGCTATTGCCTCAGATCCGCACAGGAAAGGGGGACACACCTTGCTGCCTTGCATCCAGGCCATAGAGGACCCGCAGGAGCGCCTGCTCTTCGCGGACGTCTATGCCGCCTACGCCGGCCGCATGCTGGCCCTGGCCCGGCAGAAGCTTCACGCCCCGGCGGACGCCGAGGACGCGGTGCACCAGGCTTTTCTGTCGCTGGCGGAGCATTTTTCCCACCTGAGCCGCCTGCCCAGGCCCCAGCTGGAGGCCTATCTGGTGGTGGTCACCGAGCGCAAGTGCATCGATCTCCTGCGCCGCACCGCCCGGCTGGACGGCGCGCCCTTTGACGAGGAGACCGCCCTGGTGTCCCCGCCGCCCAGCGGCGAGCCCGTGGCCGACGCCATGGCCCGCCTCTCGCCCCGCTTCCGCCAGGCGCTGCTGCTGCGCTACGCCTTCGGCTACAGCACCCGCGAGACGGCGTCCCTGCTGGATCTGTCCTTTGCCGCCGCCCAGAAGCTCCTGCAGCGGGCCAAGGCCGCCCTGCGCATCGAATTGGAAAAGGAGGGCATATCCGTATGAACACCCCGCTCTGTGACGACACCCTGCGCTTTGCCGCGCGCCGCCTGTCCGCCCAGCTGGCATTGTGCCTGCCGCCGGCGGACGCCCTTCCCCCGGCGCTGGAGGACGACCTCTCCGCTCTGTCCCGCCGCACCGCCCGACGCGCATCGGCCCGGCGTCTGGGCCGCCGCGTGGCCGCCGCCGCGCTGACGGCGCTTCTGACCCTCGGCGCGGTGCTGGCCACCAGCCCCGCCGCCCGTGCGGCGGTGAGCCGCTGGTTCCTGGAGCTGACCCAGCTGGCCTCCGTCTACCGCATCGCCCCCTCTGACGCCGCCCCAGTCCGGCGCACCCCCGCCCGCTTGCCGGTGGGCTATACGCCCGCTGCCGACCTCACCGGCGAGGACAACATCCGCGTCCTGCGCTATACCTCTCCCCGCGGCGACCTGCTGCTGCAGGGCATCCCCCTCACCGGCGGCGTATCGCTGACGGCGGAGCTCCGCGGCCCGGACACCGCTGGCCTTACCTACGCCGACGGCACCCGCCCCACGGGAAGCCCCGGCGCCCCGGTGGACTACGACGCGGAAAAGACCGCCGTCCACGGCCTGCCCGCTCGGTACTATACCTTCCCGCCGGACCTTCCCGCCGGCCAGACCTTCACCCTGCTGTTCTACCGGGAGGGCGAGAGCGTCAACTTCCACGCTGTGTCCCTCAGCCCCGGCGCGTCGGCCCTGATCTGGGTGGACGAGGACAGCAACTGCATGTACCTGCTCACCGGCGGCCTGTCCCGCCAAGCCCTGCTGGACACGGCGGAGAGCATGTACCCCACAACGGAAAGGAGCTAACGACCATGAAAAAACTGACCCTTTTAATGGCGCTGCTGCTGGCCCTGACCGCCTGCACCGCCTGCACCGCCCAGACCCTGCCCACCGACAAGGACGACGTCCCGCCGGTGGCGGACATCACCCAGGACAAGGACGCCTCCGATGGCGCCAAGATCGTCTACGTCCCCCAGTGGATGCAGGATTACTCCGTGGTGTACTACGACGCCGACCTCAACCGTACCATCGAGCGGGGCGGCGACCTTACCGAGGAGGAGCTGGACAGCCGGGAGGACATCGACCCCGCCGAGCAGTACGGCTACACCCTGGCCGAGCCCAACACCAAGGTGGAGTACGACCTCCACGGCGTTCTCCAGAACATCTACTACCTGGGCGGCGACGGCAAGTACTATCTGGACCCCCAGACTGCCGCCAACATCAAGTCCTGACGCACCAATAGAAGAGCAATGAAAAAGGCCGCCCTCCGGGCGGCCTTTTCGCTTATTCTCTCTCCAGCGCCGCCGCCACGAAGCCGCGGAACAGGGGATGGGGCCGGTCGGGCCGGCTCTTGAACTCCGGGTGGAACTGGCACCCCACATACCACGGGTGGCCCGGCAGCTCCACCATCTCCACCAGATGGCCGTCCGGCGACGTGCCCGCCACCCGCAGGCCCACGGCCTCCAGCTCCGGCCGGAACACGTTGCTGCACTCATACCGGTGCCGGTGCCGCTCCCATATCTCGTCCTGCCCGTAGGCCGCCCGGGCCTTGGTGCCCGCCGTCAGCACGCAGGGGTACTTGCCCAGCCGCATGGTGCCGCCCTTGGCGGTGACGCCCACCTGGTCGGGCATCAGGTCGATGACCGGGTGCGCTGTCACGGCGCTGAATTCCGCGCTGTGGGCGTCCGCCCACCCGGCCACATGCCGGGCGAACTCGATCACGGCGATCTGCATCCCCAGGCAGATGCCCAGATAGGGAACGCGGTTCTCCCGGGCGTACTGGGCCGCCAGGACCATGCCCTCGATGCCCCGGTCACCGAAGCCGCCGGGCACCAGCACGCCGGCGCAGTCCGCCAGCGCGTCGCCGACGTTCTCCGCCGTCAGGTGCTGGGAATCCACCCACCGGATGTCCACCTGGGTGCCGCAGGCCGTGCCCGCGTGGAACAGGGACTCCGCCACGCTGAGATAGGCGTCGTGCAGCTCCGTGTACTTGCCCACCAGCGCGATGGTCACATGGCGGTGGGCCGCCGCGTGGATCTGCGCCACCATGGCCTCCCAGCGGCCCATGTCCGGCTCGCCTGCGCCCAGCCCCAGCTTGCGGCACACCACCCGGCACAGCCCCTCCTTCTCCAGCAGCAGCGGTACCTCATACAGGGTGGAGGCCGTCAGGTTGGGGATGACACAGTCCTCGCTGACGTTGCAGAACAGCGCGATCTTCTTCCGCATGTCGTCGGGCAGCGGGCTGTCCGTGCGGCACACCAGAATGTCCGGCTGGATGCCTACGCTCAGCAGCTCCTTTACCGAGTGCTGGGTGGGCTTGCTCTTCAGCTCACCGCTGCCGGGGATGGACACCACCAGCGGCACGTGGATGTACAGCACGTTCTCCCGGCCCCGCTCGGCCGCCACCTGCCGTATGGCCTCCAGATACGGTTGGCTCTCGATGTCGCCCACCGTGCCGCCGATCTCCGCGATGACCACGTCCGTCTGCCCGTCGTCCATGGCGTACAGCCGCCGCTTGATCTCGTCGGTGACATGGGGGATGATCTGCACCGTGCCGCCCAGATAGCCGCCCTGCCGCTCCCGGTTCAGCACCGCCCAGAAGATCTTGCCGGAGGACACGGAGCTGTCCCCGGTCAGCGCCTCGTCCACAAAGCGCTCATAGTGGCCCAGGTCCAGATCGGTCTCCGCGCCGTCGTCGGTGACGAACACCTCGCCGTGCTGGTAGGGGCTCATGGTCCCCGGGTCCACGTTCAGATAGGGGTCGAATTTCTGGTTCCGCACCCGCAGGCCGCACTGCTTCAGCAGCCGCCCCAGCGACGCCGCGCAGATGCCCTTGCCCAGCCCGGATACCACGCCGCCTGTCACAAAAATGTATTTCATCCCGCCATCTCCCACTCTAAAAAAATATGCTCCGATGGTACACCCCCGTACCCCGGCTGTCAACGGGACAAAACGCAGAAATTTCGTCCTTTTTTCGGCTCTTCCTGCGGGTATAGAGAGAAATTGCGGCAAAAGCCAAAGTTTTCCTTGCATTGCCGCGCCGATGGTGGTATGGTAGAGTTGGACTCACCCGTGGAGCGGGTCTCTCCCTATAAACAGCAACGCCCGAAAGCTTGGCTTTCGGGCGTTGCAGCTTGTCGAAAAACTTTCTTTTGTGCAGTATCTTCTTCTCCGCTGGGGGAGCTCGAGGGGGCGGAGCCCGCCTCGAATCAGATCAAATGCCGCGCTAAGCCTTGCTTGGCAAGGCGTGCGTTGAGCAGAGCGAATATTTTTGCGCCGTTTTCCGGCGCAAAAATAACGGCATTGTGCAGGCTGTCGAAAAAGCCAAAGGCTTTTTTGACAGCCTGCAACGCCCGAAAGCTTGGTTTTCGGGCGTTTTTCTTATTCCGGCTTCTCCGTCTCCGGCGCGGCCTGTACCTTTCGCACCACCTTGATCTCGCCGGTGCGGTGGTTGTCCACCCGGGTCACCTGCACGTCCAGTCCCTGGCAGCTGAACCGGTCGCCCACCTCCGGCACCCGGTCGCACTGCTCCATCACCCAGCCGCTGACGGAGGACATCTCCGTCTCCGCGTTCAGGTGGAAGAACTCGGCAAAGTCGTCGAAATCCATGGACGCGTCCACCAGATAGGTGTCCTCGTCCACCTTGCGGATAAAGACCTCCTCCTCGTCGTGCTCGTCCCAGATCTCGCCCACCAGCTCCTCCAGAATGTCCTCCATGGTCACGATGCCGCAGGTGCCGCCGTACTCGTCCACCACCACGGCCAGCTGGGTCTTGGCCTCCTGCAGCTTCTTCAGCAGCAGGCTGATAGGCTCGTTCTCCAGCACGAACATGGCGGGGGAGAGGATCTCCTCCAGGGGCTTGTCCGTCACGCCGCAGCCCACATAGAAGTCCTTCTGGTGTATGGTGCCGATGATGTGGTCGATGTCGTCCCGGTAGATCAGCAGCCGGGAGTACTTGGTCTGGGTGAACAGGTCAGCCACCTCCTCCTTGGAGGCGGTCACCGGCAGGGCGGCCAGATCCACCCGGTGGATGAGGATGTCCTGGGCCTCCTGCTCGGAAAAGCCGATGGCGTTTTTCAGCAGGTCGCCCTCGTCCTTGTCGATGCTGCCCTCCTGCTGCACCTCGTTCACCAGCATCAGCAGCTCCTCCTGGGACATCTTGTTGTCCGCGTCCAGGTGGAACACCCTGGCCAGCAGCTTCTTCCACAGGGAGAAGAGGGCGTTCAGCGGCGTCAGCAGCCAGATGAGACACCGCAGAAACGGCGCGGCGGTCATGGCCCAGCTCTCGGCGCAGTCCTTGGCGATGCTCTTGGGGCTGATCTCGCCGAAGATCAGCACCACCACCGTCACCACGATGGTGGACAGCGTGGCCCCCGCGTCGCCGAAGCTCCTGACGAACAGCACCGTGCCCAGGGACGCCATGGCGATGTTCACGATGTTGTTGCCGATGAGGATGGTGGACAGCAGCTTGTCATACCGCTCCAGCAGCTTGCAGGCCAGGGCGGCCCGACCGCTGCCTTTTTCCGCCAGCATCTTCAGCCGCGTCACGTTGGCCGAGGAGAAGGCCGTCTCCGTGGCCGAGAAATAGGCGGACAGCAGCAGGCATACCGCCATAATGATGATATATGTAGTGTTTGACACTTTGTAGCTTCCTTTCTGCTCTGTTCTTGCTTCGTTCTTATGCTTTCTTGCCTGTTCTATAATGCAGTCAACAGGTATTTTTTGCCTTACAGGCGCAAAAAAGCACGTCTGCCCCGCGTGGTGCAGCGCAGATATGCCGCAAAAAACAGATGGCAGCCCGGCAAGTTCCCGGGATGATCGCCGCCGTCGGTATCCATGTCGCCGCGTATCCTCCTTTATAAAAATAAATCCTGCTGATTATATACAAAAACCGCGATGTTGTCAAGCAATTCCCTTAAAAACGGCGTAAATCCTCTTGAAAATCGCGTAAAATCGGCATAAAAGCAGCGCGAAAATCTGCCGCAGAGGGCGGCAGGGCGGGCGGTAAAACCGCCCGCCCGTGTCATTTATCTGACAATTTTCCCGCCAGCCTGTATCATTTTCCTGACAATTTTCCCACCCGATTTTGTCATTTGCCTGACAAATTTCCCGCATTTTCGCCCTCGGGTGGTGGTGATATTTGTTGACTATTCTGGTACAAAAATGGGATGAAATGTGACCAAAATGAGCGAAAATGAATACAAAAGTGAAGCTTTATTGTGCCTTTTCCTTTCGGGCGCTGGCGGCGATGTCGCCCACGCCGTCCAGCACCACGCTGGGGCGATAGGCATAGGTGCGCAGCGTCTCCCGTGTGGAGACGCCGGAGAGCACCAGCACCGTGGACATGCCGCTCTCCATGCCGGAGATCACGTCGGTGTCCATGCGGTCGCCCACCATCACGGCCTCGGCGGAGTGGCAGTGCAGCATGCGAAGCCCGGTGCGCATCATCAGCGGATTGGGCTTGCCGCAGAAGTAGGCCTGCTTGCCGGTGGCCATCTCGATGGGGGCGATCAGCGCCCGGCAGGCCGGGGCGATGCCGTTTTCGATGGGGCCGGAGACGTCGGAGTTGGCGCCGATGAGCTTGGCACCCTGCAGCACCAGGTTGGTGGCCTTGGTCAGCGTGTCCAGAGAGTAGGAGCGGCCCTCGCCCACCACCACATAGTCGGGGTTCACGTCGTTCATGGTGATGCCGGCGTCGTACAGGGCGTTCAGCAGCCCGGCCTCGCCGATGGCGAACACAGAGCAGCCGGGGGCCTGCTCCTTCAGGAAGGCGGCGGTGGCCAGGGCGCTGGTGTAGAAGTGCTCCTCCGGCACGTCCAGCCCCATGCGCGCCAGCTTCTGGTTCAGCTCGCGGGGGGTGTAGCCGCTGTTGTTGGTCAGAAACAGGTACTCCTTGTTCTCGTCATGCAGCCACTGGATGAACTCCGCCACGCCGGGCAGAATGCGGTTGCCGTGGTAGATGACGCCGTCCATATCGCAGATAAAGCCTTTTTTCTCGTTGAAGTTGATGCAGGTGTCCATAGCTCGTCCCGCCTTTTCGATATAGTATTGTAGTAGAATGTACGGCCCCATCATATCATCTCCCGGGGCGGATTTCCATAGCCTGCGTGTAAAATTTCGCGGCGGTGGCGGAAACGGGGCGAAAAGCGCTCTTAATAAATAAAAGAGACATGGGAAGAGAGAGCGGCGGCGCGCCGTGACATGATCTGAACGGAGGAGCGTGTGATATGAAGAAGAAAGCTCTCGGTATCCTGCTGGCCCTGTGCGCGGCGCTGAGCCTTGCGCCGGTGACGGCGCTGGCGGCGAATACTTCCTCGCCGACTGCGGTAAAAAGCGTGGGACTGGGCACGTCGATGCTGCCAAATCCGGAGGTGCCCAAGGACGTGGATACCGCATGGAAGGGCAGCTATGTGTACTACGGTATTTATAAGGGTGAGCCGATCAAATTCCGCATGCTTTCAAAGTGCACCACCGATTTTGGCAGCGAGACGATGCTGCTGGCACGGTGGAGATGATCATTCCGTTCAATATCGCGTCCGGAACGTATACGCTGAAGCTGTTTAATGAGCATATCAACGGCGACTTCAAAACCGATTACGCCAGTGCCTTTGCCGATGTGACGCTTTCTGTCAACAGTGCTATCGGTAAGAACGGCGAGGACGGCGTGACGCCCTATGTGGGGGAGAACGGCAACTGGTGGCTGGGGGAGACGGACACCGGCGTCAGAGCGGCGGCGGGGACCTCCACGGCGACGGTGATCGCCCTGGCGGCGGCGGGAGCCGCGCTGGCGGGCAACGCGGCGCTGGCGGCCTGTATCTTGAGCCGGCGGAGGAAGAGCGCCGTATAAGCGCATAGAGCAGGCAGGGCGCAGGCCCCCGCCTGTGCGGCGAGACGCAAAATCGAGGAGGAAGGGAGAAAATAAAAATACACCTTGACGTGGGCGGAAAAATAGCATACAATATGGGCCAGACTACGCAGGAGGTGGCTGAGATGGCTCGTCGTGCTGCTGATACCAACGGTACCATGGCGAAGTGCGCCCATTCTGCCCCCTGCCGCGCTTCCTTTGGCTTTTTTATGTGCAGCGTGCTGTTTAGCGTGCTGCACTTTTTTGGCTTTTCCTTTTTTGGTGGTGAAGCGATGCCTCAGGGAGCCTGCGTTTGACAGAGCGGCGAGTTGGAATGACTTTGTCTCAAACGGCCTTCCCGGAGGGAAGGCCGATTTTTTTCTGTGAAGGGATATACGACTATGAGCGAATTGGATCAGATCAGAGCAGGTATCGACCGGATCGACGAGGAGATGGCCCGGTTGTTTCAGGAGCGCATGGAGATGAGCCGGCAGGTAGCCGCGTTCAAGAGGGAGCGGGGGCTGTCTATCCGGGATGCGGAGCGGGAGCGGGAGCTGGTGGAGCGGAACCGCGCAAAAATCGATGACCAGGCCGTGGGCGCGTACTATGTGCAGTTCCTGCGGGAGGTGCTGGACCTGTCCTGCGCGTACCAGAGCAGGCTGCTGAACGGCATGAAGGTGGCGTACAGCGGCGTGGAGGGCGCCTACGGCTATATCGCCGCGCGGCGGATGTTCCCGGAGGCACGGCTGATGTCGTATCCGGATTTCGTGGCGGCCTACCGGGCGGTGGAGCAGGGAGAGGCCGACGGCGTGGTGCTGCCGCTGGAGAACAGCTACGCCGGTGAGGTGGGTACGGTGATGGACCTGCTGTTCTCCGGGGAGCTGTTCATCAACCAGGTGCTGGATCTGGACATAAGCCACAGCTTGCTGGGCGTGGAGGGGGCGTCTGCGGAGACGGTGCGGACCGTGGTCAGCCATCCCCAGGCGCTGCACCAGTGCGACGACTATATCCGGCGGCACGGCTATCAGACGGAGGCGTATTCCAACACGGCGGCGGCCGCGGAGCATGTGCGGCAGGCCAACGACGTTGCGCTGGGGGCCATCGCCTCGGAGGAGGCGGCGGAGGTGTTCGGGCTGCGGGTGCTGGAGCGGGGCATCAACACGGTGAAGAGCAATACCACGCGGTTCGCCGCACTGTCCCGCACCCGGAACCAGCCGGAGGGCACGCGCAAGCGGGAGGACGAGAACTTCGTGCTGGTGTTCACCGTGCAGAACGACGCCGGATCGCTGGCCCAGACGCTGAATATCATCGGCGCCCACGGCTATAACATGCGCACCCTGCGCAGCCGGCCCATGAAGGGGCTGTCCTGGAAGTATTTCTTCTATGTGGAGGCCGAGGGCTGCGTCAACAACACCAACGGCAGGGAGATGCTGCAGGAGCTGTCCGCTACCTGCGCCAAGCTGCGGCTGGTGGGCTCGTATTACGCCAATAACATCTGACAATCATCGGAAGAGAGGGCAGAGCATGAAGATTCCGGTTTCTTTGGGGGCGGAGAGCTATCCCGTGATCGTGGAGCCAGGCATTCTGGCCCGGGCGGGCGAATATATGGCGCTGGACCGCCGCGTGCTGGTGGTGACAGACGACGGCGTGCCCGGAGAGTACACCGCGGCGGTGGCCGGGGCGTGCCGGCAGGCGCGGGTGTGCACGCTGCGCGCCGGGGAGCGCAGCAAGAGCATGGAGAACTACGGGGCGCTGCTGCGGGAGATGCTGGCCCTGGGGATGGGCCGGGGCGACTGCGTGGTGGCCGTGGGCGGCGGCATGGCGGGGGACCTGGCGGGCTTCGCCGCGGCCACCTATATGCGCGGGGTGGACTTTTACAACGTGCCTACCACGCTGCTGGCACAGGTGGATTCCTCCGTGGGCGGCAAGACGGCCATCGATCTGGACGGGGTGAAAAACGCGGTGGGCGCGTTCTATCAGCCGAAGGCGGTGCTGATCGACACGGAGACGCTGCGCTCGCTGCCGCGGCGGCAGATCGCCGCAGGCCTGGCCGAGAGCGTGAAGATCGCCATGACCAGCGATGCGGGGCTGCTGGCGGACATAGAGAGCAGCGGCGACCTGATGGGCGACCTGCCGGACGTCATCGCCCGGTCGCTGGCCCTGAAGGCGCAGGTGGTGGAGCAGGACCCTACAGAGAAGGGACTGCGGCGGGTGCTGAACTTCGGCCACACCTTGGGCCACGCCATCGAGAGCTACGGCGGGGGAGAACTGCTGCACGGCGAGTGCGTGGCGCTGGGCATGGTGCCCATGTGCGCGCCGGCGCTGCGGCAGCGGCTGAAGGGCATCCTGCACAAGTGCGGCCTGGCCGCGGAGATCGACCTTCCGGCGGAGCGGCTGCGGCCCTACCTGATACATGACAAGAAGGCGCAGGCCGACACCATCACCGTGGTGGAGGTGGAGCAGCCCGGCACGTTCCGCATGGAAGCGCGGACGCCGGAGGAGCTGCTGCGCCGGTGGGAGGAGGCAAGGACATGAAGAACACCTTCGGCAGCGCCGTGTCGCTGACCATTTTCGGCGAGAGCCACGGCCCCGCCGTGGGCGTGGTGCTGGACGGGCTGGCGCCGGGCGTGCCGGTGGATGAGGAATATATCCGCCGCCAGCTGTCCCGCCGGAGACCCTCCACGGCCATGGACACCCCCCGGCAGGAGCCGGATCACTATCAGATATGCAGCGGCGTATGGCAGGGGCGCACCACGGGGACGCCCATCGCCATCGTCATCCCCAACGAGAACACCCGCAGCGGGGACTATACCTACGGCCTGGCCAGGCCCTCCCACGCGGACTACGCCGCCTACTGCAAGTACCACGGCTATGAGGACTGGCGGGGCGGCGGGCATTTCTCGGGGCGCGTCACCGCGCCGCTGGTGGCCGCCGGGGCCATATTGCTCTCGGCGCTGTCCGCCGTGGGCGTCACGGTGGGAACGCACATCCTGCGCTGCGGTGACGCGTGGGACCGGCCGTTTTCATCGGACGCGGCCGCAGACGTGGCCGCCCTGCAGGCGGCGGCGTTTCCGGCGCTCGCCGAAGAGAGCGCCAGGGCCATCAGCGAGGTCATTTTGCAGGCCAGGGCCGACGGCGACAGCGTGGGCGGCATTACCCAGACCGCGGTGTGCGGCCTGCCTGCCGGGGTGGGCGAGCCGTGGTTCGACAGTGTGGAGAGCCTTCTGAGCCACGCGGTGTTTTCCGTGGGCGGCGTCAAGGGCATCGAGTTCGGCGGCGGCTTCGGGGCGGTCAGCGGCCGGGGCTCCGACTTCAACGACCCGTTCCGCATGCGCCGGGGCCGGGTGGTCACCGAGACCAACCGCAACGGCGGCATCAACGGCGGCATCACCAACGGCATGGACGTGCTGTTCCAGTGCGCGGTGAAGCCCACGCCATCTATCGCGCGGCCCCAGCAGACGGTGGACTTTCTGCGGGGCGAGGACGCGGAACTGACCGTGCACGGCCGCCACGACCCGGCCATCATACGGCGCATCTGCCCGGTGCTGGACAGCGTGACGGCGCTGGTGCTGTGCGACCTGCTGGCCCAGCGCTTCGGCACGGACTATTTCACAAAGGGGGACTGCCGATGAACTGCGGACTGATCGGCCATCCGCTGAAGCACAGCTATTCCTGCCAGATACACCGGGCGCTGGCGTCGTATGACTACCGCCTGTGGGATCTGACACCGGAGGAGCTGGCGCCGTTTCTGGAGAGACGGGAGTTTGCGGGCATCAACGTGACCATCCCCTACAAGCAGCAGGTGATCCCGTATCTGGACGGCCTGTCCCACCGGGCCAGGGCCATCGGCGCGGTGAACACCATTGTGAACCGCGATGGGCGGCTGCTGGGGTACAACACGGACTTCGCCGGCATGGCCGCGCTGCTCCGGAGACTGGGCATCGAGTTGTCCGGGAAGAAGGTGCTGGTGCTGGGTACGGGCGGTACGTCCAGGACCGCCTGCGCCGTGGCGGCGGAAGCCGGGGCGGCGCAGGTGCTCCGCGTGTCCCGCAGCGGCAGAGAGGGAGCCGTCACCTACGAGCAGGCGGCGGAGCGGCATGGGGACGCCGCCTGCATCATCAACACCACCCCCTGCGGCATGTATCCCGCGGTGGAGGACTGCCCGCTGGAGCTGGATGCGTTCCCCGGCCTGCGGGGCGTGGTGGACGCGGTGTACAACCCGCTGCGCACGAATCTGGTGCTGGAGGCCCGGCGGCGGGGGATACCCGCCGAGGGCGGACTGTATATGCTGGCGGCCCAGGCGGCTTATGCCAGCGCACTATTTCAGGGGACGGAGGCCACGGGGGCGCAGATCGACCTGGCCTATCAGACGGTGCTGCGCCAGATGGAGAACATCGTGCTGATCGGCATGCCCTCCTCGGGAAAGACCACGGTGGGCCGCCTTTTGGCGGCGCGCACCGGGAAGGCGTTCGTGGATACAGACGAACTAACGGAGCAGGCCATCGGCACGACCATCGCGGACTATTTCGCCGCCCACGGGGAGGATGGATTCCGCGACCGGGAGCAGGAGGCGGTGGCCGCAGCGGCCGCGGAGGGCGGACGGGTCATCGCCACCGGCGGCGGCGCCGTGCTGCGGCCGGAGAACCTTACGGCGCTGCGGCGCAGCGGGCGGCTGTTTTTTCTGGATCGCTCGATAGAGAAGCTGATCGCCACGGCGGACCGGCCCCTGTCCTCTGATGCGGAGGCCCTGCGCCGCCGCTACGCGGAGCGGTATGACCTGTACTGCGCCGCATGCGACGTCCGGGTGGACGGCGACGGCGACGCGGAGGAAGTGGCGGCGGAGATCGAAAGGGAGTGGATGAGATGAAGATCCTTGTGCTCAACGGGCCGAATTTGAATATGCTGGGCATCCGGGAGCCGGACATTTACGGCCGCGGCACATACGACGACCTGCGGCAGATGATCCTGGCCCACGCGGAGGCCCAGGGCGACGAGGTGTCGTTTTTCCAGTCCAACCACGAGGGCGCACTGGTGGATGCCATCCAGCAGGCGTACTTTGACGGCGTGGAGGGGATCGTTCTGAACCCGGCGGCCTATACCCACACCAGCGTGGCGCTGTGCGACGCGGTGAAGGCCGTGGCCATTCCCACGGTGGAGGTGCACATCTCCGACGTGACGAAGCGGGAGGCGTTCCGGCAGGTGAGCTATGTGCGGGACGCCTGCGTGGCCACGGTGATGGGAAAGGGCTTCGCGGGGTATCTGGAGGCGATGGATATACTGCGGAAGGGGGCGAAGGAGCAGTGACCGTGACCATCTATCCCGGCAGGGCGGCGGGGACGGCGGCTGCGCCGCCGTCGAAAAGCTGCGGGCACCGCATGCTGCTGTGCGCCGCACTGGCGTCCGGGGAGAGCCGCATCCGGGGCATCTCCCAGAGCCAGGACATGCTGGCCACCATGGACTGCATCCGCGCCATGGGCGGACAGTGCCGCCTGGAGGGGGATACGGCCTGTATCATCGGCACCGGCGGCGCGGCGGCGGGACATGCCGTGTATCCCTGCCGCGAAAGCGGCAGCACGCTGCGCTTCTGCATCCCACCGGCGCTGGTGCCCGGCGGCACGGCGGTGTTCACCGGCACGCCGCGGCTGATGGAGCGGGGCGTGGGGCTGTATGAGACGCTTTTCGCCGGAAGGGGCATCGACGTGGTGAAAACGCCGGAGTCTGTGGCGTTTTCCGGCGGCTTGACCGCCGGCGGCTATGCGCTGCGGGGCGACGTCAGCAGCCAGTTTATCTCCGGACTGCTGCTGGCCCTGCCGCTGCTGCGGGAGGACAGCACGCTGCGCGTCCTGCCGCCGGTGGAGAGCCGGCCCTACATCGACATCACGGTGGACGTGCTCGGCGAGTTCGGCATCAGGATAGAGGAGCGCGGGGAGAATGCGTTTTTTATCCCCGGCGGGCAGCGGTATGAGAGCCGCTGCGCGGCGGTGGAGGGGGATTGGTCCAACGCCGCGTTCTTGCTGGCGCTGGGCGGCGGGGTGACGGTGACCGGACTGCGGGAGGACAGTTTGCAGGGGGATCGGGTGTGCCGGGACATGCTGCATCGGCTGGAGAGCCCCGGCGCGGTGCTGGATATTTCCGCCTGCCCTGACCTGGGGCCGGTGCTGTTCGCGGCAGCGGCACGGGCGCAGGGGGCGGTGTTCACCGGCACGCGCCGCCTGCGCATCAAGGAGAGCGACCGCGCCGCGGCTATGGCGCAGGAGTTGGCCAAATTCGGTGCGCGGGTGCGGGTGGAGGACGACCGGGTGACGGTGTCCACCGGGCCGCTGCACACGCCGGAGGAGGAGCTGGACGGCCACAACGACCACCGCATCGTCATGGCGCTGGCGGTGCTGTGCGCATCGCTGGGGGGGACCATCCGCGGGGCGGAGGCCGTGAGCAAGAGCTGGCCCGCCTTTTTTGACACACTGAAGGCGCTGGGCCTGACCGTGGACATCCGGCCGTGAGACGGCGCGCCGGAAAAGACACGGCACAGAGAGACAGCAGAAAGGAAAGACTGGTATGAATATGGAGTTCAGGCGCAAGCTGCCCACACCGCAGACCATCAAGGATATGTATCCGGTGTCGGAGGCGCTGGCCCGGCAGAAAGAGGAAAACGACCGCCAGATTAGGGCGGTCATCACAGGGGAGGACGACCGGCTGATGCTGCTGATCGGGCCGTGCTCCGCCGACAGGGAGGACGCGGTGCTGGAGTATGTGGGCCGCCTGCGTGCGCTGCAGCAGCGGGTGCAGGAGAAGATACTCATCGTGCCCCGGATCTACAGCAACAAGCCCCGGACCACCGGCGACGGCTATAAGGGCATGCTGCACCAGCCGGACCCCAACGCCCAGCCGGACATGCTCAAGGGGCTTATCGCCATACGGCGGATGCACATACGGGTGCTGGAGCAGACCGGCTTTTCCGGCGCGGATGAGCTGCTGTATCCGGAGAACTATTACTATCTGTCCGACATCCTCTCCTATGTGGCCATCGGCGCGCGCTCGGTGGAGGATCAGCAGCACCGGCTCATCGCCAGCGGGCTGGACGTGCCGGTGGGCATGAAGAACCCCACCAGCGGCGACCTGTCGGTGATGATGAACTCCATACTGGCGGCCCAGCACGCCCACACCTTCCTGTTCTCCCAGTGGGAGGTACACAGCAAGGGCAACCCGCTGGCCCACGCCATCCTGCGCGGCTCGGTGAACAAGTATGGCCGGTCGCTGCCCAATTATCACTATGAGGACCTGAGCCAGCTGTGCGACCTGTACGGCAAGAGCGATTTGAAGAACCCGGCGGTGATCATCGACACCAACCACTCCAACTCAGGCAAGAAATGGGAGCAGCAGGCACGTATCGCCAAGGAGGTGCTGCACAGCACCCGCCACAGCGAGGACATCCGGCGTATGGTCAAGGGCTTGATGATCGAGTCCTATCTGCTGGACGGCAACCAGAAGCCGGAGGGCGGCGTGTACGGCCTGTCCATCACGGACGCCTGCATCGGCTGGGAAAAGACGGAGCAGCTGGTGCTGGAGCTGGCGGATCTGCGCTGAGCTATACGGATAAATTAAGAAATATCCCCCGGCGGAGCCGGGGGGTATTTCTTATGCTTCTTTTGCGTTGGGGACGTCGGACAGCTCGCGGTAGGTCTGGCGGATAAAGAAGAGGGCGATGATAAACGTCAGCAGGTCCGCCGCCGGGAAGGACCACAGCAGGCCGTCCAGGCCGAAGAGCATGGGCAGGATAATGGGCAGCGACACGCCGAAGATGATCTCGCGGGTCATGGAGACGGCGGTGGAGGCAAAGGCCTTGCCCAGCGCCTGCAGGTAGATGAAGGTGCCCTTGTTCAGCGTGGCCAGCGGCATCAGGCACAGGTAGATGCGGAAGCATTTCACGGTGAACTCTGCGTAGTACGCGCTTTCGCCTGCCGCGCCAAAGAGTATGGCGATCTGCAGGGGAAAGACCTCCACGATCACCAGGGCGACCACGCCGACGATGAGCTCCAACAGCAGCAGGCGGGAGAACAGCGCCTTGGCGCGGTCCCTGTGGCCGGCGCCGATGTTATAGCCGGCGATGGGGATGCAGCCGGCGGCCATGCCGATGGCCACGGAGATGGCGATCTGGAAGAACTTCATGACGATGCCGAGAACGGCCAGAGGGATCTGGGCGTACTCCGGCTGCCCGAAGATGGGGTCCCTGGCGCCGTATTTCATGCACATGTTCTGCACGGCGGCCATGGATACCACCAGCGAGATCTGTGCCAGAAAGCTGGTCAGGCCCAGGACCAGGAATTTGGGGATCAGCCTTCCGTCCAGGCGGAAGCTGCTTTTATCCAGCTGCACCACCTTCATGTGGAACAGATACCACGCGGAGAGCGCCGCGGTCAGCACCTGGCCGATGACGGTGGCCATGGCGGCGCCCATCATGCCCCAGCGGAAGCCGTAGATAAAGACCGGGTCCAATATCACGTTGGCGGCGGCGCCGGAGACGGTGGCCACCATGGCGAATCTGGGACTTCCGTCACTGCGGATCACGGGGTTCATGGCCTGGCCGAACATGTAAAAGGGGATGCCCAGCGTGATGTAGAAGAAGTACTCCTGCGCAAGGGCGTAGGTCTCCGCGTTGACGGTGCCGCCGAACAGGGCCAGGATCGGCTGGCTGAAAAACAGGTAGACCGCGGTCAGCACAAGGCTGGCGGCCACGCAGAGCACCACGGCGTTGCCCACGGACCTGTGGGCGTCCTCCCGGGCGCCGCGGCCCAGGGCGATGCTCACGAAGGCGCAGCAGCCGTCGCCGATGAACACGGCGATGCCCAGGGCCACCACGGTCAGGGGAAAGACCACGGTGTTGGCCGCGTTGCCGTAGGAGCCCAGGTAGTCGGCGTTGGCGATGAAGATCTGGTCCACGATGTTGTACAGCGCGCCCACCAGCAGGGAGATGATGCAGGGAACGGCATACCGCCGCATGAGCTTGCCGATGTGCTCCGCCCCCAGGAATTGATTTCCGGTATCCATAAAAATCACCTTTCTTTTCAAAAAAATAAAAAATGCGCAGGTCCGTCAAATCCGGACTTACGCATTTCTGCCACACGATCCATCTGTGAAGTTGTCTGGTGCCATACCCGGTCATTTTAGCACGGCTTGGCGGGAATTTCAAATGCTTTTTGTTGGGGCGTGTGAAAAAACGCGCCCCCGGCCGCGTACCCATGCACGGCCGGGGGATGGTTTGAGGTGTACCCTCATGGAAAAGAAAAAGTATGGTTGGCTGAACCACGGTCATATAATAGCACGGCGGATAGCATTTGTGAAGCGCATATTTGTTCTTGATTCCATGAGGAGTTGTATAGTAAAATAGGGGCAGAAAGAAGGTGCGCCATGAGCATTTCCAAGTATCAGGTGTTTCTAAAGACCGTGTCCTGCGGCAGCTTCTCCAAGGCGGCGGAGGCCATGAATTTCACCCAGTCCGGCATCAGCCACGCCATCAATTCCCTGGAGAGCGAGCTGGGGGTCACGCTGCTGAGCCGCAACCGCGGCGGCGTGGTGCTGACGGCGGACGGCCGCGCCGTGCTGCCCAAGATCGAGAAGCTGTGCGCCGCCCACCACGCGCTGATGCAGACGGTGGAGGGGCTGAAGGACATGGACAGCGGACTGGTGAAGATCGCCACGTTTTCCAGCGTGTCCGCCCAGTGGCTGCCCCGTATCCTGAAGAATTTCGGGCAGCGGTATCCCAACATCGAGTTTGAGGTGGTCACCGGCGACTTTTACGACCAGATCGAGAACTGGATCCTCACCGGTGCGGTGGACTGCGGGTTCCTGCGGCTGCCGTCGGTGAAGCGATTGCAGACCTACGCCCTGCACCGGGACGAGCTGCAGGTCATCGTGCCCTGCGACCACCCCTGCGCGGACAGCGACCCGTTTCCGGCGTCCGCGCTGGCCACGGATCCGTTTATTCAGCTGGAGGAGGGGGACGACTACGAGATCATGGCGGCCTTTGACGAGATGGGCATACGGCCCAACGTGAAGTACATCGCCCGGGAGGACCGGACCATCCTGGCCATGGTGTCAGAGGGGCTGGGCATCAGCCTGCTGCCGGAGCTGATGGTGCGGCACAGCCCGTCGCCCATCCGGGTATGCCGCGCGCCGCTGCATTTCTACCGGACCATCGGCATCGGCGTGAAGGACAAGAAGGCGCTGTCCAGCTCTACCCGCCTGTTCGTGGAGTATGTGCGGGCCTGGGTGGCGGAAAATGGGGAGGAATAAGAGCGAAAGACGCCCGGAGGGGCGTCTTTTTCCGCAAAAGCACCGGAGAGACGGCGGCGGCCGCGCTCCGGTGCTTTTTTGTTCACGATACGTCGGTGGAATGGGCGGCTTTGCAGCGCTTCAGGTGCTCCATCTCCTCGAAGGTGGGCACGGGGCTGGACTCGCGGTAGGTGATCTGCGGCTGGACGATGGTGGGGCGGATGTCCGCGCCGTCCAGGTGCTGCAGCGCCAGGTCGATGGCCAGCCGCACGGCGCGGTGGGTGGTCTCCTCCATTTTCAGGTCCACCACCGTCATGGAGGGGGTGGACTTGGCGAAGAACTGCGGCAGGGAGGTGCAGGTGGTGATGATCTGCACCTCGCTGCCCACCTGATAGCCGGCCTCGATCAGCGCGCGCATCAGGCCGAAGCCCACGATGTCGTAGGTGCAGATGACGGCCTTGGGTACGTTGTGATTGCGGATCATCCGGATGCCCAGCTCGTAGCCGGCGTCGATGTTGTTCTCGCAGTAGAAGGTGCGGGTGTGGATGTCCACGCCGTATTCCAGGCAGGTCTGGCTGATGGCGGTGCCGCGCTGGCTCAGGCCCAGATACGGCGCGGGGTTGATGACCAGACCGATGTCGTCGCCGGCCTTGCACACGGCCTGCTCCGCGGCGATGCGGCCCACGGCCTCCTGGTCGATGGAGACGCAGGGGTAGCCCTCCAGCACGCGGTTGTGCAGCACCACGGGGATCTTGGGCTTCCGCTTGGCCAGCGTCGCCAGATCGCCGGCGCTGGCGGAGACGATGATGGCCGCGTCATATACGCGGCTGGACCAGAGATCGTCCTCCAGGTGCAGGTTGTTGGCCTCGTAGGGGCAGATAGCGATGCTGATGGGGACGGTGTCGAACAGGATCGCCGAGTTCAGCCCGTTCATGATGCTGACCAGCGTGGTCTCCAGTCCCTTTTTTGGCCAGTAGATGGCGATGCGGGGCTTTTTCGGCTTGGGCGGCGCGGCCTTCCGCGTGTAGCCCAGCTTTTCCGCCGTGTCGAAGATCAGCTCCTGCATCTCGGCGGAGATGCGGCTGGCGGCACCCTTGCCGCTGAGCACATAGGAGACGGTGGCCACCGATGTGCCGCACTGCTCCGCGATGTCTTTCAGCTTAACGCCCATTTGTGGCACCTCCTTAATTTCTTGCTTAATTATATATCTTTTAACTACGAATGTCAATGCTTAAATAAAACAACCTGAAAAATGCGCGTTTTCCCTGGAGAAAGAATGTGGGATTGTGCACAAAATCGGGAAAATGATTCTGTTCAATCCTCTGATTTTCCAGTTAACATCTTGACATTCCCGGAGGAAGCTTATATATTTTAGGCAGTTAGATTAAATTTAAGCAACATAAGCTAACCGTATTTCAAAATGCACAGGAGGCATACAGGAAATGCAAAAGATCAAAGTTCTTGAGTGCGGGCCGCGGGACGGCTGGCAGAACCTCAAGCAGGTGCTGCCCACGGAGGAGAAGCTCCGGTATATCGACGGGCTGTTCGCCTGCGGTATCCAGAGTATGGAGATCACCTCCTTCGTCAGTCCCCGCGCCATCCCGCAGATGGTGGACGCCGGCGAGGTGTCCCGCTACTGCGTGGAGAAGTATCCCGACAAGGATCTGGTGGCGCTGATCCCCAACTTCAAGGGCGCACAGCTGGCCAAGGAGGCGGGGCTGAAGCACCTGACGTATGTGATCTCTGTCAGCGAGTCCCACAACAAGGCCAATATCAACCGAACCCACGACCAGTCCTTTGAGGAGCTGCGCAGGATCAGGGAGAGCTTTCCGGAGCTGCAGCTGTGCATCGGCATGGCCACCACCTTCGGCTGCCCCTTTGAGGGCATCCCTGAGCTGGACAAGGTGCTGCGCTTTGTGGAGCGCATCCGCAGCTGCGGCGTGGATGAGGTCTATCTGGCGGATACCATCGGTATCGCCGACCCCGCGCAGGTGCGCCGCACGGTGAAGGGCATCTGGGAGCGCTTCCCCGACACGAGGATGCAGGTACACATCCACGACACCCGGGGCATGGGGCTGGTGAACACGCTGGCGGCGGTAGAGGCCGGCGTGGATACGGTGCAGTCCACGCTGGGCGGCCTGGGCGGCTGCCCCTTCGCACCCGGCGCCTCCGGCAACACCGCCACGGAGGATATGGTCTATATGTTCCAGCGCATGGGCTATGACACCGGCATCGACTTTGACAAGCTGCTGGCGCTGTCCAAGCAGCAGCACGCCGAGATCGAGGGCGTGTACAGCGGACACCAGATGAATATCGCAGCCAAGAGCCCGTGCTGCTGACAGGAGAAGACTATGAAAGCTTTACAGGATATTGTCGTGCTGGATCTGACGCGGGTGCTGGCCGGTCCGTACTGCACCATGATGCTGGCGGATTTCGGCGCGGACGTGATCAAGATCGAGATCCCCGTCAAGGGGGACGACACACGGGGCATGGGCCCGTTTGTCAACAATTCCAGCCTTTACTACGCCAATGTGAACCGCAACAAGAAGAGCGTTACGCTGAACCTGAAGGACCCCAAGGGCAAGGAAATGTTCCTGGCCATGGTGAAGAAGGCGGACGTGGTGGTGGAGAACTACCGCCCCGGTGTCATGGACCGCATGGGCCTGGGCTACGACGTGCTGAAGGAGACCAATGAGCGCATCATCTACGCGGCGGTCTCCGGCTTCGGCAGCTATGGCCGGTATTCCTCCCGCCCCGGCTATGACATCATCGCCCAGGCCTACGGTGGGCTGATGAGCATCACCGGCGAGCAGGACGGCGACCCCCTGCGCGTGGGCACGGCCATCGGCGATGTGCTGGGCGGCATGAACCTGACCATCGGCGTTCTGACGGCGCTGCACGCCAGAGAGCTCAGCGGCAAGGGCCAGCGGGTGGACGTGGCGCTGGTGGACAGCGTGGTGTCCAGCCTGGAGACCGGCACCCAGCGGTACTTTGCCTCCGGCAAGCTGCCCCGCCGCATCGGCAACCGGTACGCCTCTGCGTATCCCTACGACTCCTTCAAGGCCAAGGACGGCGATTTCGTCATCGGCTGCGGCAACGACAAGCTGTTCAACCTGCTGTGCACCAAGGTGCTGCACCGGGAGGACCTGCTGACGGACCCCCGTTTCCTGAACAACGCCCTGCGCTGCGAGAACCACGACGCGCTGAAGGTGGAGATCGAGAAGTGGAGCGCCACCCTGACGGCGGCGGAGGCCTACGACGCCATCAATGCCGCCGGTGTGCCCGCGTCCCCCATCAATGACCTCTATCAGGTGAGCCATGACCCCCACATCGTGGAGGACCGGCAGATGTTCATCCCGGTGAAGCATCCGGAGATCGGCGACATGCGGGTCAACGGCAACCCTGTCAAGCTGCTGGACATGATGCCGGAGGTATGCACCTGCGCTCCGGAGCTGGGACAGCACAACGAGGAGATCTACGGCCGGCTGCTGGGCATGGACAAGGCACAGCTGCAGGCGCTGGCGGAGGAGCATGTGATCTGAGGCAGCGCGCCGTATTGAGAAAGGAGCGTGTATGGAGGCAAGAAAACGACTGCGACAACTGGTGGACGCCAAGGAGATCCTGGTGCTGCCGGGCGCGTATGATGCGCTCAGCGCCAGGCTGGCGGAAGCCGCAGGCTTTCCCTGCGTGTACATGACGGGCTACGGACAGTCCGCCAGCAAGCTGGGGCAGCCCGACGTGGGCCTGATGACCATGAGCGAGATGGCGGAGCGCGCCGCCGACATGGTCATGGCCGTGAGCGTGCCGGTGATCTGCGATGCGGATACCGGCTTCGGCAACAACGTCAACGTGGTGCGCACCATACGGGAGTATGAGCGCGCGGGCGTGGCGGCCATCCAGCTGGAGGACCAGACCATGCCCAAGAAATGCGGCCACATGCTGGGCCGCGACGTCATTGACGCCCAGGAGATGGTGATGAAGCTGAAGGCGGCCATCGCCGCCCGCACCGACCCGGACTTCCTCATCATCGCCCGCACCGATGCCCGAACCCGGTACGGCATCGACGAGGCCATCCGCCGCGGAAAGCTCTATGCGGAGGCGGGGGCGGATGTGGTGTTCGTGGAGAGCGTGGAGGGCGTGGAGGAGATGCGCCGCGTCAACGAGGAGATCTCCGCCCGGACCATCGCCAACATGGTGGAGACAGGCCGCACGCCCATTCTGACGGCCGCGGAGCTGCAGGAGCTCGGGTATGACATGGTGGTGTTCCCCATCTCCACGCTGTATGTGGCGGCGATGGCGGTGCACGACATGCTGGTGGATCTGCGCGCCAATGGCACGACCCGGAATTATCTGGACAAAATGATGAGCTTTTCCCAGTTCAACGACTTCATCGGGCTGCCTCTTGTGAGAGAGCTGGAGAGCAACCGCTTCGACGGCGTTGAGAAAAAGTTGCGGTAAGCAAAGCGGTCCGGACACTTGACGGACCGGGATACGATCATATAATACGATTAGGAGGAATCACATGAAAACGAGTAAATCCAAAACCATACAGACAGTGATCGCGCTGCTGATCATGTTTGTGGCCGGTTACTTTATCCCCACTTGGGGTCCCGTGACCAGAATGGGCGTTCAGTATCTGTGCATTATGATCGGATGGATCTACATGAGCATCGTGACCGGCGGTCTGCTGCTCTCCTCGGTGGTCGCGCTGACCGCCTGCGTGATCCCCGGCTATTACACGGCATCATCCATCGTGGCCACCACGCTGGGCAACAGCATCACCCTGCTGATGATCTTCATCTTCATCATGGTGTACATCTTCCAGAAGACCCAGACCGGTGAGTTCCTGGTCCGCTGGCTGCTGTCCCGCAAGATCGTCAATGGCAGACCCTATCTGTTCACCGCGTTCTTCTTCATCGCCATCATCGTCATCGGTGCCGTTATCGGCTCCTTCGGCATCATTCTGCTGGCCATCGCCATTCTGGACGCCATAGCAGAGGTGACAGGCATGGACAAAAAGAACGACTGGTTCCGCTTCCTCCTGCTGGCCACGGTGGCCCTCTCCGGTACGACGGAGGTGTTCTTCCCCTTCAAGCCCTACGCCGCGCTGTACATGAGCATCTTTGATGCCCAACTCAACACCATCGGCGCCGCCTGCGACGGCAATACCTGGCTGATGACCGCCATTTTCATGGCCGTGCTGTCCTTCGTGATCCTGATGCTCCTGGCCCGCTTCGTGTTCAAGTTCGACCTGAAGCGCATGAAGGAGCTGGACGTCTCCGTGCTGCAGACGCCGGAGTTCAGGAAGATGTCCAAGAAGCAGGTCATCGTGCTGGTGGCCGTGATCCTGACCTTCTTCTATCCGTTTGTCTTGATGCTCCTGCCCCAGGAGTCCGGCGTGTATCTGTTCCTCAACAACATCGGCCAGAACCTGTTCATGGGCTTCGTGATCTGCATGCTCTGCCTGATCCGCGTGGACGGCGAGCCTATCGCTGAGGTGGGCGACGTGTTCAAGAACGGCACCAACTGGCAGATCATCTTCGCGGTGGGCTCCGTTATCGCCATCGGCGGCGCCATGGCGGCGGACGTCTGCGGCGTGGCCACCTGGCTGCTGAGCATCTTCCAGGGCATCTTCGGCGGCATGAGCATCGTGACGGTGGTCATCATCGTCTGCATACTCAGCTGCGTCATCACCCAGTTCTTCTCCAACTCCGCCACGGCGATCCTGTTCCTGACGGCACTGGCGCCGCTGGCTGTGGTGCTGTACCAGGAGGGCGTCAATGTCTCCGTGTTCCCCGCCCTGATCGGTACGGGCACGCTGACCGCCTGCCTGCTGCCCTCCGGCTCCGGTCAGTCCGCCATTATGCTGAGCACGGACATCTTTGCCGATGACGGCCAGCAGTGGGCGCTGTCCAAGGGCATCATCGTGCTGGTGGGCATCACGCTGGCCATCGTGGCCGCCGGTGTCATCAGCATTCTGGTCCTGTAACAGGAGGTAAACACCATGGACGATATTATCAGGATCAAGCACCGCGGCAGCTTCCATGTGGGCGGCGAAAGGGTCAAGCTGGAGAACGCGCCGGTGGAGGATTTCCCCTATCAGGGCAAGTTCACCTTCCACTCTGACCCCAACGGCACCCACTGGGCCAAGCAGATGTACGTCCAGTACACCGAGCTGGCAGAGCCGGTGTGCCCGTACCCCATCCTCATGTGGCACGGCGGCGGCCTGACGGGCGTCACCTGGGAGACCACGCCCGACGGGCGCGAGGGCTTCGACACCCTGTTCCTGCGCCACGGCTTCAACGTCTATGTGTCGGACGCCGTGGAGCGCGGCCGCGCCAGCTGGGCCAAGTTCCCGGAGATCAACCCCACGCCTCCCATCTTCCACTCCTACGAGGCCCGCTGGCTGAATCTGAAGATGGGCGAGACGTATCCCGTCCCCTACGAGGGCAACCGGTTCCCCATCGATCACTATGACCAGCTGATGATGCAGAGCGTCCCCCGCTGGCTCACCTCTGATGAGTGGACCATCGACGCCTATTGCAGGTACATCGAGCGCATGCAGAAGCATGTGGACGGCGTGATCATCATGGTACACAGCCAGGCGGCGCTGTACACCAAGAAGATCATGCAGAAATACCCTGACTTCGTGAAGGCGGTGGTGTTCATCGAGGCGGCCAGCCTGCCTGCGCTGGACGAGAACCTCTCCGCGTTTGCCAGGATCCCCCAGCTGTATGTGTACGGCGACTTTATGAGCGACGACTACAAGGTGGTCCACTCCTGGGCCGAGTCCATCCGCAGGGCCGCGCCCGCCTGGCGCGCCAAGCTGGACGAGCTCCACGCGGACTACACCTGGATGGATCTGCCGAAAATGGGCATCAAGGGCAACTCTCATATGCTGATGATGGACAACAACAACGACCAGATCGCCGGCTTGATCAACGACTGGCTGGTCAGCAAGGGCCTTTGCGGCAACAAGTAAGCTTTCCTCACATTTTGGTGCTTTTCAGGCGAAGGCCGGCGCAGCTGCAGCGCCGGCTTTCGTCTTGGAAGGTAAAAAGCATCCCGCGGCAGCGCCGCGGGATGCTTTTTTTAATGAGCGGTATAGTTTGCCCCTTCCGTTTTACCCGACGCACTTTTCTTTGATCTCTGGCGGGAGCGGGAGCGACAGGCGGGCGCACATCTCGCCGTGCCGTTCCTTCGGGATATAAGAGAAATGAACGGTGTGATATTTCAATGTCATCAGGTCCGTTTTTTCGCTTTCATCCAGCGTTCGGTCGCAAAAGTAAGCCCGCTCTTTGCTGCCGACCGGCGTGGGGATATTCCCGAATCGGCCACTGAGGACGCGGAATCGCAGACGTCGCCGGCGATCAGGATCAGCTCCGGCTTGGCCGCGGCGACACGCTCCACCATCTGGTCCACTTCGCTGTGCCGCGCACCCGCGCCCACATGAAAGTCTGAGATCACCGCGACGGAGAACGTGTCCGTCTCGCAGCTTTTATCCAAAGCAATGTCATATGCGACCGTCCGCAGCGTAGTCGCGCCGTGTATATAGGCGGCGGAAACGATAAACACCGCGCGCCGTCTATCTTGCTTTCGCCCTCAGGACCGAGCGTCCTGCGACACTTGCGATAAATACGCGCACAGGACACCGGTGTATACGCGATCAAGGCCGGGTATTTTCAGAAAGTCCAGCGGCTTCATCAGCGACGGCGGCTTTGGTATCCCGGGGATCCCCGCATAGCTTAGCAGCTCGGCGACGAACTGCGAGCAGAGATAGTGGTTTTCGCGGTGCGATTCGATGCCGAGACAGCAGAAGAAAAGCCCGCGCAAAAAATAGTGATAGGTATCACGGTTCGAAAGCATGGTATCTATCCGGGAGCGAAAGGCATCGAATCTGCCGTCGGAAACAGACGCGGAGAGGATGACGCAATTGGCGTTTCTGAGTGCCCCTCGAAGCACGCCGTTTTCGTTTTCGGCAACGAGCCCTCCGGGTAAGGGGAGGCGGTATCTCCGCGCGAAGCTGCACAGACTGCGAAGCTCGCGGTCATAAGCTATGGAGACATGCGAATATTCGGTATGCGTGAAGAATGCTATCAGGCTTGAAACGAATGAATTCGGGCGCGAGAGGAGTATATAAATGCGCTTCACAAATGACATCCCCTTCGTAGCATTGAAATGTACAGGACCGGCATGAAGCGTCAAGCTGCCGGCAAATGATCTCTGCCCAAAAGCTAAGCTTTACGACATGATTATACGTTGCCATGCAGCTTCTGTCAATGATGCTGAAGGGAGCGGCGTGACCGAAGTCACGCCGCTCCTAAGAACATACAAGGGTGCTTTTATACTCTAAATCATTTCGAATGGGAGATACCGGTTATTTGAGGGAGGGGATACCGTTCTTTTGGCGAGGTGAAAGCTATTTCGTCAGGGTATCGAAAAGGTCGCCGAACACCATATTACGGTAGCAATGTGTCACCATGCGGATCATGGGCCGCGACTGGTCTGTGGTGTCCCAGGTGAGATCTTTCCGCAGAACAGGCGACGGCACAAGCTTGGAAGGCGTCCAATTGGGATTTTTGAGTACAGCGATGGTGGCAATATCCCAGATGATCCGGCTCCATGCGACGTGCTCGGTTTTGAACTGTGCCAGGTATGCTCCCGGCTCGTCGCTGTTGCTCCGCAGGTTGCTGCTGCGGTTCAGCTTCATAAAGGCTATGTCGCTCAAGGGATCGGAAAAGGCAGCGAGCACCGTTTTGGCCAGATAATCCCCGATAGGCGTCGTGTTCAGCAGCATATGGCGCAGCTCGCACTCCGATACCGACAGCAGCGATGCCACGTTCAAGCACGGCACCCAGATCAGCGGTACGCCGCTGTCGAACAGCACCTGGGCGGCACGCCTGTCCTGGATCAGATTAAACTCGATGCCCTGGCCAAAGCCCAGCGCATTGCCGCCCAGCCAGACGACGACCATGTTCTCTATGATGGTGGGGTCCAGGAGGATGGCGGAGGCCACGTTGGTGGCCGCGCCGATGGCCGCCACATAGAGGGGATCCGGCGATGCGTGGACGCGGCGGACGAGGTCGCGGGCCGCCTCACTGTCCACCGGCACGCCGTCCTGCTCGATATAGCGCGCGGAGCCGCGGTACACGCGGCCCTCCGTGGGCTCGCCCAGCAGCGCAAACAGCCGCAGTATCTCCTGATAGCTCTGCTCCATCCCGTCCGCAGGCCCGGCAGAATGTCCCACCGCGGACGCGGACTGCGATAGGGCCTCCTCGGACTGGTCAAACTGCCGGAAGCAGTCGTGGGCGAAGGGCGCCGCATAGACAGCCTCTACGCGAAAGCGCTCCGTGCTGCGCAGCGCCCACGCGATGGCGAACTGGTCATCGACCTCATTTTTGGCATCAGAGTCGATCACCAGCCGTATCTGCCCGGCGGGCGGGTACAGCAGCGCGCTTCGCCGCTCCGCGGTCATTTCAGCTCTGCTCATGCAAATGTGCCTCCTCTTCTGCAGCTCGGTCGGTATCCGGTAAAAAGGCGGCCATGACCGGGTCTGCGATATATGTATGCAGGACGGCTGTCGCTGCCGGGACCACCAGAAGCAGCGGGGGAAGGATGATGAGCGCCAGCCCCGCCGCCGCGAACAGCAGCACGCCGCCCAGTGTCCGCGGCAGCTGCCGCAGGGCCAGGTAGTAAGCGTTTTTCCAATATGCCGGTGTGCCCATGCTCCGCGATGCAAAGAGCGGGATCAGGAACACGCTGCCCAGCAGCTGCACAAGGAGCAGCGTCCGGGAGATGATCAGGTACACCAGCCCCTCGCCCTCCGGCATAAAGCGGCCGGAAAACGTGTACCAGAGCGCATTGAGCAGCGTGAAGGCGGCTGCGCTGAGACTGGGCACAAAGCCGCCGCGAAGCTCTTGACGAAAGCGGCGCCAGAAGGTGCGGAGAGCGTGGGCCTGCTCTCCGCGCAGGCAGAGCAGCGCCGTGCGGTAGAGCGCCGCCGCGGCCGGGAGCATCGTCACCACCGGCAGGCTGGCCAAAAGCCAGCTGAGACTCAGAAGGACCGCGTCCGCCGCCTTCCCCAGGCTCTCTACAAGCGGGCCGTCCGCACGAAACAGACCTTTCATTCTCTGTTCCTCCAACGCGGTCAGCCCTTAACGCCGCTGCTGGTGATGCCCTGCACGAAATATTTCTGGAAGGGGAGGAAGATACAGATGGGCAGCAGCGCTGAGAACATGGAGCTGGCGTAGATCATGCTCCAGTGGGTCACATTCTCCTCCTTGAAGGCGCAGATCGCGATGGTGACGGTCTTTACATTATCCAACCGTGCCACCAGAAGCGGCCAGAGGTAGTTGTTCCACTCGTTGACGAAGGTCATCAGGCACATGGCCACGATGATCGCCTTGGACAGCGGCATCACCACCTGCCAGTAGCAGGTCCACCAGCCGCCGCCGTCGATCCGCGCGGCCTCCAGCAGGCTGGGCGGTATGTCGCGGAAGGACTGGGTGAACATGAACAGCGTAAGGCCGTTGGCCAGCGCCGGCAGGATCAGCGCCCAGTAGGTGTTGACCATGTGCATGCTGTTTACCAGCTGGTACATGGGCAGGGCGATGGACTCTGCCGGGATCATGAAGGTCACCATAAACAGGGCAAACAGGGCCTTCTTGCCGCGGAAATTGTAAAAGGTGAAGGCAAACGCCGCCAGCGAGCAGATCAGGATCGTCAGCGGGATGATGACGCCGATCTCGAACAGCGTGTTCAGCAGATAGCGGCCGAAATGGTACTCGGTAAACAGCAGCTTGTAGTTGTCCAGCGTCCAGCTGACCGGCCAGAGCGTATGCAGCTGGAAGGGCATCGAATATTCGTAGATCTCCTTGTCCGTCCGGAAGGAGGACATCAGCGGATACAGGATGGGGAACAGCGCCAGCACCAGGATGACCAGCAGGGTGATGATCAGCAGCACGGTTTTCCAACTTTTCTTTCTCACGCAGGATCACCTCAATCTTTCTCATCCATCAGCCTGAACTGCAGGAATACCACCACCAGGATCAGCACGACCAGTATGCTGGTGATCGCGGAGCCCTTGTCGTAGTTGCCGTACTTGAAGGCCTGCTTGTAGGCCTCGTACATCAGCACGTTGGTGGTCCCGCTGGGGCCGCCGCCGGTGATCAGCATCATCGGGGCGAAAAGCAGCAGGTTGATGGACGTATTCGCCACCGTTACGAATAGCGTCGTTTTGCGCAGCATGGGGATGGTGATGCTGAACAGCCGGCGGAAGAAGCCTGCGCCGTCCATGGTCGCGGCCTCGTAGAGCGAGGGGTCAATGCCCTTCAGCCCGGCCAAAAAGAACATCATCCAGTATCCGCAACCCTTCCAGGTGCACAGCAGGATCACACACCAGAGGGCCTGGCTCGCGTCGTTGAAAAAGCCCTGCTGCTGGACGCCGAACAGGCTGGTCAGCAGGCTGTTGACCACGCCGCTGTTATAATTTAAGATCATGCTCCAGCAGATGGCGGCCACTGGCATGGAGATAGTGACCGGCAGATAATACAGGCTGCGGAAAACGCCTATCCCGCGCAGCGAAGCATTGACCAGAAGTGCCAAAATAAAAGAAATAACGATCTGCAGGGGGATCATGATCAGGTTCATCTTGATCGTGATCCAGAAGGACGACCAGAAATTAGTATCATTGAAGAGGTTGATATACGTCTGCAGCGACAGCTCGCCCTTGTAGTGGAAGGCCCGGTAGAATGAGTAGAAGATCGGGTAAATGCGATAGACCAGCGCAAACAGCAGCGCCGGCAGGATCAGCATATACGGAAGCTGTTTTTTCCACGAATGGCTGGTTTTTGTTTGTAACATAGTCATGACACCGTTATCCCATCACCGTATGATAGCACCTGTGCGGCACAGGCACAAAGGCCTGTGCCGCACAGTGTCCGTCTTGCAAATTCGAATGACCGTGCCGGGAAAAGCAGTATGCTCCGGCTTATTTGTAGTATTCCAGGGCGCTGTCCAGCTCGCTGATGGTGCTGGCCACGGTGGACTGGATATCTGCGCCGTTGCGGATGTCCTCCCACATGGTGCCCACGGCATTGGCGTACTCGTTAAAGCCGGGGGTCACAGCGCGGACCACGGAGGTGACGCCGGACTCCACGCGGGCCATGGCCAGGGTGGGGACCTTCTCGATGAGCGCGTCCGTGTAGCGGCTGGCCATGTTCGGCACCATGCTCTCGGAGGTCAGGAACAGATCGTTGCCCTCGCCGTAGGTGATCCACTTGACGAACTCGGCCGCCTCGGCCTTGTTCTCGGAATAGGCGTTCACTGCGCAGGTCCAGTTGCCGCAGGCAGTGGCGACCTGGTCCTCGTGGCCCTCGAAGCAGGGCTGATAGGTGTAGCCCATGTTTTCGGGGGTCATGCCGCCGTACAGCGCGTAGTTGTAGGAGTCGGTGGTCATCAGGATGAACACGGACTTACCGGCGTAGAAGTTGTTGTAGCCGTCCATGCCGCTGATGCCGCGGGAGAAAACGCCCTTGTTCACGTTGTCCTGGTACCAGGTCAGCGCCTGGGTCCACGCTTCGCTGTTCAGGATGCCGTCCACGCTCAGGCCGTCATCGCTGATGTTCTTCCCGCCCAGGCTGTTGGGCAGCACGTTCATCATGTAGACCTGGCTGGCCTGGCCGAATTCCACGGGGGTGATGCCCTTGGAGCCGTCCGGATCCAGCTTCGCGGTCACCTCGGTGGCCAGCTCGATGACCTTCTCCCAGGTGATGCGGGAATTCACGCCGTCATACTGGTCGAAATCCCACTCCACGCCGGCTTCCTTCAGCAGGTCCTTGTTGAAATACATGACCGTGCAGCTGTCGCCCAGAGGCGCGGCATAGAACGTGCCGTCCACGGTGCCCTGCGCCACCAGCGCCTCGCTGAAGGCGTTGATCTCATCGTTGGTGAAATACTCGTTCAGCGGTGCGATGTACCCTCTGCTCACATACGCGGCTACGTTGGGGCCGTCCGGGCAGATCACGTCGTACTCGCTGGACTTGGAGCTCAGCAGCACCTCGTACTGGTCGTTCAGCTCCTCATAGGAGCAGACGTCGATCTCCAGCTTGATGCCGGTGGCCTGCTCAAAGGCATCCTTGACCGCATTGAAGCTGCCGTCCATGTGGGTCAAAACGCGGATGGTCTTTCCGTCGCTGCCTGTGTCGGACTTGGACGCGTTGTCCTTGCTGCCGCAGCCGGCCAGCATCGACACGGCCAGCACCAGGGCAAGCAGCATGCTGATACACTTTTTCATGTTCTTTCTCCTTTTGTGTTTTATCTAATCTGCGATCTGCAAAATTAGTCTCCTTCAGCGGCGTGTATCGAGACACGCCAGCACCTCCGACCGGACGGGGATCGACGCGGCCGCACCGGGGCGCGATACGGCGATCGAGCTGGCCGTGGCCGCGATGGCCAGCGCTGCCGCCGCATCTCCGCTCCGCAGGTATTCCGTCAGGAAATAGCCGGTGAAAGTGTCGCCGGCAGCCGTGGTATCGCACACGGTGCACGGCACGCTGTCCGTGCGGTATTCCGCGCCGGATGTATCCGCAAACAGGGCGCCGCGCTCGCCTAAGGTGAGCAGGACGCCGGCCTGCGGGTATCGCTGCCGCAAGGCGCGGAGCATCCGGGTGGGGTCGTCGGTAGCGGTCAGACCTGCGCCCTCGATCTCGTTCACCAGCAGCAGCTGGACCTTGTCCAGCGCGTAGTGGGTGAGCTTTTCCTCGAAGGGGGACGGGTTCAGCGCGATATGCAGGCCGCATGCATGGGAAAGCTCAATGGCATAGTCCACGTTGGCGATCTCATTCTGCAATAGTACCCAATCGCCCGGCGCGGTCTGCGAGAGGACGCTGCGGATATACGTCTCATCCGTCTCCGCGTTGGCGCCGGCGGCTACCATGATGCAGTTCTCGCCCGCGTCGTTGACCTGGATGATGGTATGGCCGTTGGCGGAGGAGGAGCGCTTGAGATGTGTGGTGTCGATGCCCTCGCAGGCCAGCAATTCCGCAAAGCGCTCACCATCGGCGCCGATGATGCCGGCAAATGCTGCCGCGCTGCCTGCGCGGGCCAGCGCGATGGCCTGGTTGAAGCCCTTTCCGCCAAAGGACGTGTCCAGGGAGCACACATGTATCGTTTCCTTTGACTTCACGAAATCGTGGACGTGATAGATCTTGTCGATATTCATGGAGCCAAGCACAAGTATCTTCATAGTTCAACACCTTGGAGCTCTTTCTGATGCTCTGAATAGTATATTTCCAGCTCGTCGCGGCCTACAAGCGCCGGCGGTACGCCGTACCGGGTGGTGGACAGCCCCCCCGCACAGTTGGCATACGGGATCGCCGTGAGCAATGACGCTCCCTGCGCCAGATAGACGGCCAGCGCCGCAATAAAGCCGTCCGCCGCACCCGTCGTATCCACGGCGGCGACCCGGGCTGCCGGGAAGCGGTAGCGCGCGCCGTCGTGCAGCAGGAGGCACCCCTGTTCGTCGCGGGTGATGATAACGGTCCGGAAGCCTCGTGAAGCGAACTCGACCAGCTGTTCTTCGGGGGTCCCGCAGCCCGGGAGCAGCTTCTCCGCTTCCTTGCTGTTGGGCACAAGAATGTCCGCCAGGCCGCTCCAGGCCGGGTCAAGCGCCTCCACCACGCAGGGCTTGAGGATGACCCTTACGCCGTGCTCGTGGGCTATTTTGGCTGCGTAAAGAGCGGTGCTCTGGTCAATCTCCGTCTGCAGCAGGCAATAGGACGCGCCCTCAAACAGCTGCCGGTTCCGCTCCAGATCATCTGCGCACAGCAGCCCGTTGGCCCCGTCGTAGACGGAAATGCTGGAGGCGGCATCCTTTTGGATATAGACATACGCATGCCCGGTGGGCGTGTTGTCGTGCAGCAGGCAGGCGTCGGTGCTTATCCGGTTTTCGTGGAGGTAATCCAATATCCTGTGGCCGTCGTAATCCCGGCCCAGTGAGGCCACCAGCCGGACGGCGGCGCCCAGGCGGGCCACTCCGATGGCTTGGTTGAGGCCCTTCCCGCCGGGCATGATCGCCCGGTGCCGGATGCCGATGGTCTTGCCCACCTCCAGAGGGTGGTCTACGGAGATCAGCGTGTCGATATTTGCCGCGCCCACCACCACGATCTGCTTTCGCTCGTGCTTCGGAGGCAGGATGCTCTCTGACGCATCGAACAGGGCCGGGGCGTGAAATGGCGCCGTATGCGGCCTTCCCTCTATCCGATCCACGATGCTGTCCGCTGCGTAGATGCCAAACGCCTCATAGGGCTTTTTCAGCTGCGTGATGGGCGCGCCGTCGATCTTCCACGGTTCTTGGCACAGTGTGATCATGGACAGGTCCTGCGGTATTCTCAGACCGATCCCGTGCGCCAGCTCTGCGACGGCGCTGGTGGATGGGTGATCCGCGCAGATCACCGCCGTGTGGCTTTGCAGCCAGGCCGCGTCGCAGCGAGCTGCCGGCACGAAGCTGTCGTCGCCCACCTGCGTGCCATACGCCTGCAGGCACTTCCTGACACCATCGCAGATGCGCTCGCTGACGGCGTCTGTCTGCCCAAACACACAGGCGATCTTGCGGTGACCGGCCTCCGCCAGCTTCTGCGCCGCTTCATAGGCCAGCTGACGGTAAGAGAAGAAGCACCCCTGCTCCTCCGGCAATTCCTCGTCCAGCAGAACATAGGGTATGCTGCAGTCAGAGAGCAGCCGCTCTCTTGCTGCGGAGTCACTGCCGCGGCTCCAGATCAGGCCGTCAACATGATGTGACAGCAGTACCTCGTAGTTCTGGAGCTCCTCGTCCGCTGCGGCGCAGTTGCAGACGATGGCACTGTAGCCCCGGCTGCGGACCTGCTGCAGAATGCCTGTCAGCAGCGCGTAATTTGTGTCCTGGCCCATCAATATGCCCACCAGGTGCGATGGTCCGCTGTTGACCTTTGTGCCGTAGGGTACATAGTTATATTGCTTTGCCAAACGCTGGATCTTCTGCTTCGTTTCTGCGCTGATCCCGGCATCCCGGTTGTTCATCACCTTAGAGACCGTCGAGATCGAGACGCCCGCCAACTGCGCAAGCTCGTGTATGGTCATGTGCACCCTCCGGCGAAAACATTTTCCTAAAACTTTTTTCTCTTAGTATAGCACGGATACAAGCGCCCCGCAATAAATAATATCTATCAAAAAGCGGGCGCATCTTTGGTGATAATAACGAAATAAACGAGCATTCTATAGCGTTTCTGCCTGCCGATCTCTGTGCATTTTAGCGGCCGAAAAAGCAAAGAAAAAAGTCCTGTTTTCGAGAGAAAACAGGACTTTTTGGAGCTGCTGGGCGGATTATCCCCCGCAAGGGGGGGATAAATTTCGACTCCGCGGCACAGCTTGCCAAAACAAAAAATCGCCCAAAAGGCGGTTTTGTCTTGGAGCGGCTGGGCGGATTCGAACCGCCGACCTCATCCTTACCAAAAAGCCGTGGACGCTTTTGCGGCGTGTCCATTCATACCGAATAACCCCCTCCAATCTCTTGTGTTACAAGGGATTGGAGATTCTCCTTGTTTTAGTGCGTTTTATTACATACCGGGGTGTTTTGCGTGGATTTAGGGCATTTGTTGGAAAGATTGTTGGAAAACCGGGGGTAAACGCAAAAACCCATAACGGGAAAGCTATCCTGTGAGCTTGCAATTCTGATGACCTGTATGATGGATTTCCCGCCGAGGCAGAGAAACTCTGGCGGAAGTGCGGGGTACGAGTGCCGACATATTGCACAGCCTGACAAAGAAAAATCATCGGAAAAAACCGACCTTCAGCAGCGATGTCAGGACACACACTCGCCATGAGGCGCACAGTTTTCTCAAGCGCATCCACAAAAGAGCGGTCTACAGGCGGCCTTTTCATTTTTGTTGTACACGGCCTTAACGGTAAACTCAAATTCGCCTGTCTTTGTCGGGATACCGTAAATTTGGCCGTTGGACTTGAGCATCAGACCATCCGGCAGCGCACCATCTGCAATGCTGAAGGCCATGCCGCCATGCAGGCTGTTCGTCTGGATACTAACTCTTATCTTATGGATTCTTCTTGCAGGACTTTTCACAATATAATTCTCATCCTCAAGCCATGCAAAAAAGCTTGAAATGATTCTTCTGATATTATCAAGTGTCACTTTTCCGGCATTACTTTCATTTTCGTAATCCGAAATGTACGCTCTGATATCATTAGTTTCAACTTGTCTTACAGATTTATCTATTTTTACAATCATCTTAGCATAGAGTAGTTCTGTAATATTTCAATGATCTTTCTGAGCAGCCTTCTGCTTGCTTAGCCGATAAAAATAGCTTTAAAAGTTCGTCATTGGATTGTTGTGAATCGTCTCTATTTTCAGCAAACATAGGAATACCAAGAAGATAAAAGTTATCTTCAACTTCGTTGAGGAAATACATATTCCAAGTAACTTAAAAACGGCATAGCCGAGGGTTACGACTATGCCGATATTTTACAGGATTATAAATCCCTTATTGAGTTGCCTTTCATAACTCTCCCTTTTTTGATTCTGCGGCAGGTCTGGCTCCCAAGAGCGCTTTGCGAAGTGTCTCAGTGCTGGTGTGGTCATACATCCTGGTGAGCATCTTCAGGCCGCTGTGTCTCAGCAGTCGTGCTACCATGTAGGGATCAATGCCTTGTGCGATCCAAAGAGTGGCTCTGGTATGACGCAGTTCGTGGGGTGAAAGCTCTGGTATGTCGGGGATGCTCCCGATGAAGCCGCTGCATGAAGGGGCGGAATACGCGGTTTGCCCAGTTGTTGGGGTTGTAAGGCTTTGCCAACGCCCATTGATCAGCTTACAAAGAATTATCTCGGTCTTCGCGTATCATTCGCCCGTCTCTCGCCGGGCGGAAGCATCTGCGGTGTCACCGCTTGTCGTGCTGCGCACAGCAGTCCGATAAGTTGCAGAAATCATACATCCCGCCTGTTTCAAGAAGTCACATTCTTTGAACAGACGGGATTTTTGTATTTATATAAGGTATAACAATGATCGAATCACATGAGAGTATGACCGCGAAGCTGTGCGCCTTCGCAAGAGCATACCATTCGACCTATGCCCGGAAATCGGGAAAACGCTTTATCCGGAGTGCCATGCCGGCATAAACAAAACCACCTGCCAAGCGGGTGGCTTTGTTTATGCTACTTTCTGGCAAGAGGACAGATGCGCTCTGTTTTTGCGTGCAGTCCTTGCCGTTAGCAGAACGGCTCCAGTTGAAAGGCCAGCTCCGTGCGGCCCACAACGGCATGGTGGTTGTTGTAAAGGCTTTTGTCGTGATAGCGGGGCAGAGAACAGGCTTCCTCCGGTGTGATGACGCCGAGCTGGGTGAGAACCGAGGGGATGGCATACGGGACGATGGAGGAGGCACCGTCCTCCATTTTGAGGGCAATGCCGATCCCCTTATCTTTGATGCCCACGGCATAGAATGCGCTGGCACCCGATTTGCAGAAGATGCGGTCGCCGAAGGCGGCCATCAGCTGCGTGCAGATGCGATCGGTCCCTGCCACCATTTCCGGATGTGCTGTCATGGCGGACGTGATGCGCCGGATGACAGCGGCCCGGGTGGGGGCGAAAAGCGTGGGGAGAGACATACGGGCGTAGCCCTGTGCCAGCCGGTAAAGGGACAGCGCGTGGACCGGAACGCCGCAGCCGTCCACGGCCAACTGGACTTCGGAGGTCTCTACGCCGCACATTTCAGCGAACACCGAGAGGATACGCTGCTGAACAGGGTGCTCCAATGCAGTATAGTTCTCCAAAGACTCCCCGAAATGGCGGGCGGTAATAAGCATACCGGCGTGCTTTCCGGAGCAGTCGCAGTAGATGGGCGCCCGGGGAATACCGGCAATCTTCAAGGCGTCCTCGGCAGGGACATACATGGGGTATTCTGCCCCACAGCATAGCTGATCGGGGGAGAGCCCTGCCTTGTGCAGAATGCTCTCCACGGCCTTTACATGAAAGGGCTCCCCGTTATGGGAGGAGCAGATGACGGCCAGCTCCTGCGGGGTAATGCCATAATGCTCCAGCGCACCGCTCTCTGCCACGGGAATCGCCTGAAGGGGCTTGGCGGAGGAGCGGGCAAACGTAAGACGCTCCGGATCACCGAGCTTCCAAAGTATCTTGCCTGTGTGATCCGTTACCGCGATGTGTCCCCGGTGGACCTGATCCACCAGCTCGCCGCGGTATTGATAGGCAATAACAGCCATAGCATATACCTCCGTTTCTTAAATCACAAAGTAGAAAAAGCGCAGCACATCACCGTAATCGTCGGCATCAAAGGCCACGGTGGTGGGAGAGATGAGGCTGGCGCCGGGATAGTGGGAGCATCCATAGGCGTCATAATGATGTACATAGGTGATCTCCACGTGGAAGTGATCGGGAAGCGCCGGAGGTGTGGCTGTTTTTGCCGCCGCCACAGCCTTGGCCATCATGCCTTCGATCTCTTCGCGGACAAGCTCCGGGGTCTTTGTCAGAACGCCGTAGCCGTGGCCGGATTTGGTCGGTACGGTCAGCAGGCCGGGTACGGTGCGCGCCGCAGCCGCGCACATCCCCTCGTCGCCGCTGGCGAATAGGGTGGGAACGCCCCGGTAAGCGGCGGCATGGGCGTACATCTCGAATTCTCCCCACAGCGCGCCATTGACCGTAAGGCGGAAAATGCGGGAGCTTACCATCGTGTGGGACGTGGGATTTCCGGGGGCAGAGGCGGCATCGTGAAAGCCGACCATCAGCACACCGTCATAGCTCTCGTCGAAAATACCGGTAAGGCCCACAATATCGTGGGTGATCCCCCGAAGGAGACGGGCGCCTCTGGGGAGCAGGGCGCAGTCGATGTTGCAGCCATCTCCGTGCATATCCTCTATGACGACCTCATCGGCTCCGCCGGAGAAAAGGCCGCGGGCCGCGGCGGCGGCCTCTAACGCCATTTCCCGCGCCATAGGCGCATAGCAGGCGTTAGCCGAACGAGCCTCGCCCCATCAGGCCAAAGACGCCACCCCTTCAATGTCACAAAGAATGTAAAATTTCATGCTTGAGCCCTCCTTTATCAGAAGCGTAATCATAATAAATGCAGAGACATGGGGGTCGGGAAGTATTGGGCAAAATGTCTGGGATCCGCCAATAGCTGCTGTTAAATTGGATGTGCTTGGCCGGTCGCTTTACACGTCGAGACGTCAGAGCGTCCCGCTTGCGGGTAAAGCACCGCGGCGGAAGGTCATGCCATTTCGCTGCGGATACGCCGCAGATAGCGGTAGACCGTGGGTTCGGAGATGTGCAGCTCCCTGGCGACCTGCCCGACGGAGCCCTTGGTCTGGAATACCCCCTGCGCTTCCAGAGAGCGGAGTATCTCCAGCTTGTCGGCGGTATGCATGGCACTGGAGGGAATACCATAGCCGAGGATGGTGGAGTGGATCAGATTGCTGGACAGCTCCGGGATGGAATCGTCCAGGTTTTCGGTATAGGCGGAGCTCTCCTCCTCTTGCGGAAGAGAAAAGGAATGGAGCAGGTTGGAGAGATGCTCCGAGAGCACCAAAATATCCTCCACATCGTGGTTCACGCAGATGAGCCCCACCAACTGACCCTTTTCCTTAATGAAATAGGTGGAAGAGACGAAACGCTTGCCTCCCCGGGTACGGCCCTCATAGTTGGCCACATAGTCGTGCTCCTTATAGGCTCCGGTTCGCAGCAGTTCCTTGGCCAACTCCGTCATGGGGTCACCCACGCGGCGGCCGCTGAGATGCTCGTTGCAGGCGGCAATCACCGAGCGCTCCGGCGTGGAAACGTCGTGGAGGATGATCTCATAATTCTTCCCGCAGATCTTCCCCATGAATTCCACCAAGGGAATGTATCGCTCAAGACTGGCGTAGTTGCTCACTGTATCCCTACTTTCTCAACAATAATTCTTGCCTGATAAAAAACTGTTACATGGTGCTGCTGAAAGTCAGTATATCGAAAATAAATGGATAAATCAACACCTAATATGCTGGAAAGCGGCGGGGATATAACATTTTTTTTGCAGAGCGAGGCGAAAAGAGCCTTCAAGACAGCGATTTAGACAAAAAATTATCAAACTTCTTGGCACTTATGTGAGGTTGACAAGAGCGGTGTGATAAATTATAATCAGGAGCGTAACAAAATTATCAGAAGGGAGGCTCAAGGTCACCCCCCGCATTATATTTTTAAGGAGGTATTTGTAATGGAAGCTGCAAACTACGGTATCTTGTCATTGATTCCCCTTGCGCTTACCCTGCTGCTGGCATTTTGGAAGAAGGACGCGGTCTTTGCCCTGTTCATGGGCTGTCTCTCCGGCGTTTTGCTGCTGGGGCATGACCCCGCCTTCGGCTTCTCCGCTCTGGCGGAGGAGGCTCTGGGCAACGAGGACTTCATCTGGATCCTGCTGATTCAGGTATTCATCGGCATTATGATCGCGTTCTTCATGAAGGCGGGCGTGGTCAAGGCGTTCGCGGAGATGATCGCCGGAAAGGTGAAATCCCCCCGCAGCGTGAAGCTGGCCACATGGTTCATCGGTCTGTTCACCATCGACGACTACATGAGCCCCCTGCTGCGCGGCGTGGTCATGCGTCCCTTGACGGATGAGATGCGCGTGCCCAGAGAGAAGCTGGCCTTTATCCTCGACTCCACCTGCGCCTCCGTGTGCACCCTGATGCCCTTTATGGCATGGGGCGCCTACGTGGCCGGTCTGGTGGCGGATCTGGGCGGCCCTGTGACATCCAATGAGCAGGGCGTAAGCGTCTACATCAGCGCCATCCCCTTTAACTTCTACGCGATTCTGATGGTGCTCATCACGCTGCTCTCCGCACTGGAGATCTTCCCCGACTTCGGGCCTATGCGCAAGGCGGAGCAGCGCGCCCGCACCACCGGCAAGCTGCTGCGTGACGGCGCCGTCCCCATGATGGGCACCGAGCTGGAGGAGCTGCAGAAGGGCAACGACAGCGATGTGAAGCCCAACGTCATGCTGGACTTCCTGGTCCCCATCATTATCCTGGTAGCCACCGCCATCTGGACGTACATCGCCAAGGGCGGCGTGAAGATCCTGGAGTGCTTCATCATCACCGTGATCTATATGTCCATCGAGCTGAGCATCCGCAAGGTGTTCAAGAGCGTGACCGATCTGGTGAACACCGCCGTGCAGGGCATGAAGAGCGTCATGTCCGCCACCCTCATCCTGGCTCTGGCCTACTGCATCAACACCATCACCAAGTCCATGGGCGCCGCCGACTTCCTGCTGGGCGTCTGCGAGAGCTGGATGACCCCCGCCCTGTTCCTGTCTGTGACCTTCATCGCGGGCGCCGTGATCTCCTTCTTCACCGGCTCCTCCTGGGGTACCTTCGCCATCTGCATTCCCATCGCCGTTCCTATGGCTTACTCCTTCACCGGCGGTCAGTTGGGTACGCTGGTCTACGCCGCGGTGGGCGCCGTTGTCAGCGGCGGTCTGTTCGGCGACCATTGCTCCCCTGTTTCCGACACCTCGGTGCTCTCCTCTCTGGGCGCCGCCTGCGACCACATTGACCACGTCCGCACCCAGCTTCCCTATGCGCTGCTGGCGGCGGCAGTGTCCATCATTCTGTGGATCGTCGTTGCACTGGTTGGTGGCGCTGCATGAGATACGATTTTGATACACCCATTGATCGCAGAAATACCTTCTCCTTCAAGTGGGACTGCGATATGGACAATTTTGGTCGGGACGATGTGATCCCCATGTGGGTGGCGGACATGGACTTCGCCTGCGCCCCCTGCATCGTGGAGGCCGTACAGAAGCGCGCCGCTCACCCGGTCTACGGCTACGGTGTACGCCAGCAGCCCTATTATGACGCGGTGATGGGCTGGCTGAAAAAGCGCCACGGCTTCGAGGTCAACTATGAGCATCTGGCCTTTGCGCCTCCCGGCGTGATCTACGCTATAAATGTGATGCTGCGCATCCTCACCAAGCCCGGCGACAAGGTCATGGTACCCATGCCCAACTACGACCCGCTGTTCGACATGGTCACTCGCGGCGGCCGGGAGCTGGTGGAGACGCCGCTGATCTGGAAGGACGGGCGCTACACCTTCGACTTCGCCGACATGGAGGCCAAGGCTGCCTCCGGCGTGAAGGTGATGATTCTCTCCAGCCCCCACAACCCCACCGGCCGGGTATGGACCCGTCAGGAGCTGGAGGGCGTGGCGGAGATCTGCCTGCGGCACAACATCTTCATGCTGGTGGACGAGATCCACTGTGACTTCGTGCCGCCGGAGCATCCCCACACCACCTTCTGCCTGCTGGGCGAGGACGTGCTGCGCCACTCCATGGTCTGCTACTCCTCCAACAAGGGTTTCAACCTGGGCGGTCTGGGCATGGCCACCCTCGTGCTGGCGGACGACGACCTGCGGTGCAAGTTCAATGAGGAGATGTCCATCGCCCAGACGCGGCTGGATAATATCTTCGGCATGGCCGCTCTCATAGCCGCCTACAACGACGGCGAGGAGTGGCTGGATCAGGCCATCGCCTACGTCTCCGACAACAAGGCGTATCTGGATCAGTTCCTGCGGGAGCGCATTCCTCAGATCCGCATGATCCCCTCCGAGGGTACGTATCTGGTCTGGCTGGACTGCTCCCAGCTGCCCTATCGGGGCATGGCGCTGGAGCATTTCATGATCAACGAAGCCAAGGTGGCGTTCTGCGCCGGCTATGAATTCGGTAAACAGGGAGAGGCTTTTCTGCGCATGAACGTGGCCTGCCCCCGGTGTACTCTGACAAAGGCTCTGGAGCAGATGGAAAAGGCGATCAACGGTTTGTCGCTTCAGTGATACCGCCGCTACGCCCTGCACTACCCAGACTATCACGCGGCGTATGAGGGACTGGACCCCCGCACGCTCCGGCGTGATAAGCAGGCAGTGCGGCAGGTGCTGCTGCGCTGGAAAGACTACGACGCCCGGCGTATGCAGCGTGACGAGAATGTAGAGGAGGAACTCACAGCGGAATTTATGGCGCGGCTCAAGAAACTGTAGGTGCGTAGCTGCCGCGCCTATTCTTTGGTTACAGCGTGGTCATTTCTGCGCTGTCGCAGGGCTTGACCCAAACCGTGACCCAAACGCGGAAAGAAACAAACAGTAACCGACGGAAACAATGGATTCCGCGCTGAGCCGAAAGACCATAAAAGCGCCGGAAAGCGTTGGCTACCAACGCTTTCCGGCGCTCATCGTATCTTCACACGCAGGAGGTCACTGGTTCGAGTCCAGCAGTCTCCACCAAAAAGTGGTCCCGTCAAGATTTATGCGCAAAATTATTTGCAGGCCCCGGCTGAGTGAAGTCATCCGGCAATAGAGGCGTCATCCAGAGCCGCCTCCAAGTGCTTCATGTTCATGTACTTCTTGCAGCCCCACTGGGTACCTGCCACGTGGCGAAGTCGGGCGCAGACCAGCATCAGGGCGGAGTTCCCATCAGGGAACGTCCCTACCACACGGGTTCTGCGGCGGATCTTCCGGTTCAGCCGCTCGATCACGTTGTTGATACGGATGCGGGTCCAATGTTCGCTGGGAAAATTGCAGTAGGTCAGCGTCTCCTCGATGCCGTCCTCGACCTTCTTAGCCGCCTCCTTCAGCTTCATGGCGCGCAGCTCGGCAACCACAGCTTTTGCCTTCTCGCGGGACGCCTTCTTGCTCTCCTGGGTGTGGATCGCCTTGAGCATTTTCGCTACAATTTTGACCTTGGATTTGGGCACAACAGAGAAAACGTTGCGGTAAAAATGCACCGTGCAGCGCTGATATTTGGCGTCCGGGAACACCTCGCCCACCGCCTCCAGCATCCCCATGCACTTGTCGCCGACGATGAGCTTCACGCCGTCCAGGCCGCGTCCACGGAGCCACTGGAAGAAGCTGACCCAGCTGGCTTTGTCCTCTTTCATCCCCTCGGCGGCGCCTAAAACCTCGCGAAAGCCGTCCTCATTCACGGCGATTGCCACCAGAATCGCCACATTTTCGTACTCTCCGCCCCAGTTGCGGCGCAGGTAGATGCCGTCCACATAGACATACGGATAGCGCCCGCCCTGCAACGGGCGGTTGCGCCAGTCCTCGATGTGAACGTAGGCTTTCTTGTTCAGCTCGCTGATGGTGGCGGGCGAGACCTTGCTGCCCCACAGTGCCTCCGTGATGTCCTCCACCCGGCGCACGGAAACGCCTGCCAGGTACATCTCAATGAGGGCTTCCTCCACGCTGCTCTCCCGGCGGCGATACCGCTCGATGATGGCGGTCTCGAAGGACACACCCTTGAGCCGGGGCACATGGAGCGTGACGTCGCGGTCATATTATTGTACATTATCTTGCTGCAAATGAGCGGAAGCATATTTGCCCAATACGCTTTTACTACGCACGCAATACGCATTATTTTTGTGATGCGCCTGTAATACGCATTTAACACGGAGATAATGCGTGTTAGCTATTTTCAACTACCGGGGAAGTGCAATATATCGGCATTTTCATATTGATAACCACAATATATTGTGGTATATAAAGATTATCTAGTTATTTGTGCACCATTTGCAGGTCTATGATCTGCGCCGCACACGTTGTTAAGCTTGTACCTGATGAGCATCATGCTCCCGTCTGAGATTCGGGCCATTGCGTCCGCGTGTTTTAATGACTATGCTGTGAGAGGTTTTCTCGCGGCATTTTCCACCTGTACGCCGCCCTGCCGCCGTGCTATGATGTAAGGCATCGCGCATTTAGGTCGGAGCAGAGCAGGCACGGGCGGAAAGCTATTAGCAGTTTTTCGCTCTGACTAAGAACCCGAAGTGTGTCAAAATGCGCCTCCCGAAACCGGGGCGGCCACCAGAATTGAACAATACTGCAAACGCAGGAAGGATCGTAAGAAGCCGAAACGGCAGGAAGATTCTTCCTGCGTTTTTGCTTACTATTTTTGTCGCGGCACTTGTCAACGCCGCGATACCGCAGGAAAAGAAAGAGCGCCGAAATCAATTCGGCGCAGATCAGGAAAAGAGGTTGTGTAAAAAGCCGTTGGGACGATACGACAGGAAAATCGTCAAGGGAGAGGCAAGCTCCCGCCCCTGTATGCCGCAGTCAGAGTGCGGCACCGGTCATACGGGGTATCGCGCATCCCTCGGTTCGTCACCGGGCGGATCACAGGACACCGGCGGAGCCTTCCGCAGCCGAGTTCAGCGGCCTGGTGTCCGCCACCGCTCCATCGGAGCAGGGCATATTTGCCCCATGTGGCAGCGTACTGACCCCGCACAAGTAAAGAGAGACAGGCATACGGGCAAGCCGTGAAAAGTACGTAACAGCAAGGCTTCCCGCCTTTCACAAGCCCCTGTTCTTGCGGAGATGCGCCGGAAACAGCCCTCTCTGCCAACAGGTGAAGTGCGCCCATCTGAACACGACTACGATTACAAGGACTACATCCTCGCCCTGTATCTGGCACGCTATGCCGGTCTGCGCATCCACGAGTGCTTTCGCATGGACACCGCCGCCGCGGAGCATGCGCTGCGGGAAAACGCCCTCACCGTGAAGGGCAAGGGCGGCAAAATCCGTATCGTCCCCATCGAGGACGACCGTATCACGATGATACTGCAACGGCTACTGGAGGAAACGGAACGCGGCCATAAGCTGCTGGTGCCGGATGACATCCCCACCGACCGGGCCATCAACGGCATGCAGCAGTTTATCCTCCGCCATCGCGATACCATCTGTGACCCCGCTGCACCGGGCAGGCGCATTACCTTCCATGGACTGCGGCACACCTATGCCGCCGAAAAGTACACGTCTCTCGTTAACGGCGGCATGACGCCCTTGGACGCCCACTTCACCGTGTCCCGTCTGCTGGGACACGAGCGACCCGATGTGACGGACATCTATCTGGCGTCCGTGAAGGGCGGTACTGCCCGTGGAGAATAAGTACCGTGACCTGCACGAGCTACCCATGACACTGCGGGTGGAGGACTTGATGCCCATTCTCGGCATCGGGCGCAACACCGCCTATGAGCTGATCCGCAGCGGACAGATACGAAGCGTCCGCATCGGCAGGCAGATTCGTATTCCGAGAGAGGCTTTGCTGGATTTTCTGCGGAAGTAAACATCTTCGTCGGAAAAAGTTTTTTTGACGGAATCGGCTGCCCATGCTATACTGAACCGCATGAATGGGTACTCCGCTTAGCACCGCTGTTGGGAGGTCATGCGGCTCTGAGTACACGATACAAGGAGCGCGAGCTTATGAGACCCCGTAAAAAAGGACAGCAGTATGAGATCTGCTACCGCTGCCCCGGATATACCAAACCAATATATGAACGCTTTCCCACCTATGAAGCCGCAAATCTGCGGGTCGCTCAAATCGAATACGAGAAGTCTATCGGCGAATTTCGACCGCCAAAACAAACGCCTATACAAACCAAACGCGCGCAGAAAAAGTTTATCACGGTTAGTGAACTGTTGGATGAATACGTGCAGGTCTATGGGCTGAATCACTGGGGAGATTCCTTTTTGTCCTGCAACCTCCACCGCATTGAGTATTACATCAAACCCTATTTAGGCAATGCGGCAGTGAAAGATCTGACGACACATGACCTGGACTTGTTCTATGACTCGCTCCAGGATAAGCCCGCCGTTGTGCTAAAAGGCCACAAGAAAACAGATGCCTGCGTTTCCCGCTCGGTGATTGAAAAAACGCACGCCCTGCTGCGCAGTGCGCTGAATCAGGCGGTTATCTGGGAGTATATCCCCCAGCAATCCCGCCCTCCGTGTGACGCTACCCAAGTATCAGCCGCAGGAACGCGCGGCGTGGTCTGCCGGTAAAGCGCAGTGGGCGCTGGACTCCTGCACCGATCCCGTACTGAAGCTGTGTATGCTGCTGGCTCTCGGATGTTCCATGCGTGTAGGGGAGATATTAGGCCTTACGTGGGACTGCGTGGACATTTCAGCGGATGCCATCTGTGCCGGAACTACTCATGTGCGGATCAACAAGGAATTGAAGCGCTGCCAAAAGGACAGCCTCGCCGCTTTGGAGCGTCGTGGCCGCTCCACCGTTCTTTTGACGTTCCCTGAGTGGAAGCAGACCGGATCATCAACATCGCTGGTACTAAAGGCTCCAAAACGGAAAGCAGTGTGCGGAAGGTATTTCTGCCGAAAACCGTTTCGATGGCGCTCACAGAGGAGAAAGATAGGCAGCAGAGGGCAAAAGAAATGCTGGACAGCGATTATCAGGACTTTGGCCTTGTGATTGCCCATGAGGACGGACGTCCCTACGAGGAAAGGCAGATTGCCTTTCTGCTCCGCAAGCTGACCGATGCCACAGGACTGCCGCCGGTGCTCTTTTGCGTTCTTTTCCGTTCACATCACCTGTGCCATGAAGCTGCCCATGGTCTGCGCCGCCTCGTCCTGCATAGGTGCGCAGGGCAAGGCCCGCGTCGCAGCGATCCGGCATGCTGCTGATGGCTTTTATTTTTTGAAGAACGCCACCACAACGGCGCCGGGGCCTGCATGCGTCCCGATCACGCTTCCTACGGTGGTGTAGCGGATCTCCTTCAGGTTTCCCTCCCAGATGTGACGGCTGTCCTCGATGTACTTCAATAAAAGCGCATCGGAAAGTCCGCTGTAGCCCAGCAGTACCGGCTTGCTGAAATCAATGCCGCCCACCTTGTCGATCTCCTGAACCAGCAGGTTGTTGCCCATTTTAGAGCCGCGTGCTTTTCCGAGTACGCGAATCTCCCCCTCAATAACGGAGATCACGGGCTTGATGTTCAGTATCCCGCCGGCAAATGCGGCTGTTTTTGAAATGCGGCCGCCCCGCTTGAGGTATTCGAGGGTGTCCACCAGCGCCACAACGACGATCTTTTTCTTTTCTTCCTCCACAGCCTTCGCAATTTCCTCCGCAGAGGCTCCTGCGTCCAAAAGCCGGAACGCAAGCTCCACCAGAATGCCGGTACCCATGGCCGCGCTTGCGCCGTCCACAACATAGATGTTTTCATATTCCGCCGCCGCGATCACGGCGCTTTGATAGGTGCCGGAGAGCTTGGACGCGAGGGTGATGACAACGGCGGCCTCTCCCGCCTGCTTTGCCTTTTCAAACGCTCCGCTAAAGTCATTCGGCGCCGCCTGACTGGTGGTGGGCAGCACATCGCTCTCGACCAGCTTCTCATAGAAGGTCTTGTTGTCGATGGTCACGCCGTCGATGTATTCCTCCTGACCGAAGTGAACGGTGAGGGGGACCGTATAGACCCGCTCCTTGATCTCGGGGATCAGATCGGCGGTGGAATCAACGATGATCCTTGTTTTCAATTGCATTACATCTCCTTATTCTTCGCTGTTTTGGACGATAGCCTCAAGGCGGCTGCTGATGGTGGAGAGGCTGCGGTAGAACGCGACCCTCTCCTCCTCCGTAAGGTCATGGCTGACCGTCTCAAGGATGCCGCCGATCCTCTCTGCGATTCTTTTGCCGGCCTCCCGCCCCTTCTCCGTCAGGAGCAGGGGGCTTTTGTACCGCTTGGCGTCAACATCGCGCCTGAGAAAGCCGTTGGTTTCCAGATAGTCCACCGCGCGGGAAATGGTGGCCTTGTCCTCCTCGCAGTGCTCGCACAGCTCCGCCGAGGTCACACTGCCCAGTGAATACATGTAGTACAGGCAGGACACGTGGGCACTTCTCAGATGATAGGAGGCCATCTCCTGATTTTTGATTTTCCGTATGTCGCGGCTTATCCTGTTGATCAAAACAGTAAATGTTTCAAATCGTCTCTGCATGGCATCCTCCGCTCTCACAAATGTTGAAGTATCAACAAGCGGACTTTACCACACAAACGTTGAAATGTCAACAACAAAATCTGTTTGGATTTCAGAGCGGGGTCTGGGTGGGTTCATGCAATAAGCCCGCGGTTCGGAGGGGGGCGCCTGCAATTGCCGGGGAAGGCTTCAAGCCAAGAGAGGGCGCCCCGTCTGCCCCCCTCCTTCTGCCGCAAGACATTAAATTATCAAAACGCAAGTATTATAATTTTGCATTTTACTTATGCCGATTTTGTGGTATACTATCACCCGTTGTGCGGCTGCGGCCGCGAGATCGAAATCTACAGAATG
>CAKTVL010000004.1 GCA_934623575.1 uncultured Oscillospiraceae bacterium | reverse complement strand
CCTGACCAGCGGCAGCGGCGACAAGGGCACCCCCATCATCTACATCCAGGGCTATTTCGACAACTACACCAACGAGTGACCAATTCTCCTCCCAACAAGCGGAACGGCGCAGGCAGATGCCTGCGCCGTTCCGCTTATGATGCGTTAATTGCCGCCGTAGGGCAGCTCCACCAGTGCGCCGTCCCCGCGCTGATAGAGCCTTCCGCCCTCGGCATAGTAGGTCTCATTGTACTCGTCGCAGGTCACCACCCACACCTGCCGGATCAGGTAGCTGACGGCGTTGGCGCCGCTGCCGAAGTAGCCGGTCTCCTGCGGAAGTCCGCCGTCCGTCCGGATGCTGCTGACATTGCGCCCGATATGGATGTTCACCGTCAGCGTCACCTCCTCCGGATTCGCCGGGGTGGTGTACTGCGCCCGCTCCGCGCCCCGGTACGTCTCCGGCATGACCACATACAATCCGCTGACGGGCGACTTCTTCATCTGACCGGTCAGGCCGCCGATGGCGGTGACCGCCGCGCCCTTCACCGTGTCGGGGATGACATAGTCCACACTCTCGCCGCTGCCGTCCCACAGGAGGGCGGAGGCAAACGCCTCTCTGCCGTCATGGCGCAGGTAGAACTGCACACGGTTTTCCTCCACGGCGTCCTCGGTGTAGTAGTTGCTGCCGCAGGCGCACAGGCTCACCGCCAGCACTGCCGCCAGCAGTCCCGTGAGCAGTCTCCTCATGACACCACCTCCGTATCCATCACCGCCTCGGTGCCATCGTTAAGCTCCAGCCCTTCCACGTACTCCCACATCCGCGTGCAGCTCAGCGGCATATCCAGCCCGAAGTCCCGGCTGACGCCGTCCACATACAGATACAGCGTCACGCCGTACCGGCTGCCGCCGGTGCCGAACACCTTGTCCGTGTCCAGTATGTCCACCGTCAGCGCGCCGCTGTCGATGTCCGCGTAGAGACTCTCCGCCAGCGCCTTGGCCTGCTGGCCACTCAGCGTCAGCTCCGCGCCGTCCTCATACCGCAGCACATAGCCGCCGGTGATGGCGTCCACGCCGCCCCACCGCTCCAGATAGTCCAGTCCTACGATCGCCAGCAGGCTGCCCCGCGTGTTGGCCAGCTCCGTCAGCAGTGTGTACGTCTCCGTCCCGCGCTGCATCCGCACCAGATACTCCCGCGCCAGCTTCGTGCCGTTTTTCAGCGTGTACGTCATCCGCACATACCGGTGCTGTACCGTCTCCTCCCCGGAGGTATCCTCCGACGAGGTAGGGGTAGGATAGAAGCTCCCCGGCGCACCCTCACGGTCGTACTGCTCCAGAATGGCCCGGTGCAGGGCGATCACGGTCTCCGTCAGCGCCGGATCCTCGGTGTCCATGTCTATGGCGCTGCACATCACCCGCACGCTGGTCACGTCCTCCGCCGCCGGTATCCGGTGCTGATAGCCGGTGATGTCCGCCTTCACGCCCACCGTCACCGCCGCCAGCACCGCCAGCATGGCCGCCGTCTCTATCCACCAGCGCTTGTTGAAAATGCGGAACCTCTTCTGCAAGAGCATCTGCGCCCCGAAGAAGCACACCACGCCCATGATGATCTGGCTCATTAAAAGCTGCACCAGATTGCTGCTCGCGCCGGACAGCACCACATAGTGCAGGAACAGTCCCAGTCCCCAGCCGCCGCACAGGCCGATGGTCCACCGGGCCACGGGCCGCAGCCACCGGAAGGCCATGGCGTCCCCGGCCATCTCGCTGGACCGCTTCTGGTACAGCCACCACACCAGCGCCAGCAGCACGAGCGCCGCCGCGGCGTAGATAAAGCAGGTGGTATAGGCCGAGGCGTTCAGCGTCTCCCAGCGGTAGCCGTCCATCGCCGCGAAGTACCCATCCTGCACCGCGCCGTACTGGTCGATCCATTGCTCTCCTCCGGCGTTGACGGACAGCCACAGCTTCCCCACCGGCGTCAGCCACACCACCCCGGCCGCCGGCTCGGTGGCGGTATAGCCGTAGTAAAAGACCTCCGCCATGGCCTGCACCACGATGTGCAGCAGATAGGCCAGCACGTTGGCCGCGCCGTACAGCACCGGGATGGCCAGCAGCCACCCGGTGGCCATGGCGCACAGGCTGGCAAGCGCGAAGAAGAACAGCCCCATCAGCTCTGTCAGCAGCAGCCACGCCCCCAGCATGGCCCAGTCCACATAGCCCCGGGCGGCGCAGCTCCCCACGCTCAACAGGAACACCAGCACGTTCCCCGCCGTCAGCATCCCGAAGCCGGAAATGGCGTGGCTGAAAAACTGCTGCGTCCGGTTCACCGGCAGGGCGTGCATCAGCCCGATGGTGCGGGGCGTCATCAGATACGACCACACCGCCATGGCCGTCAAACAGCCGAAGAGCAGCCCCATAATGATAGAGGCGTACAGCGTGTCGTGTATGGTGTTGTGCAGCGCGGCGCGTACCAGCACGGCGCCGGTCTCCCAGCGGCTGACCTTCAGCAGCTGTAAGGGCAATATCATGACCCACACCGCCGTGTACAGGAACAGCAGCGGCCAGTAGCGCTTCGCGTCGCTGCGCAGCAGCGCGGCTTTACAGAAGGATGTCTTTTGCGGCATAGTCCACACCTCCCAGCTCGTAAATGAATATCTCCTCCAGCGTCAGCGGAATGGATTCCAGCAGCACCGGCTCGGTGATCTGCATCCGGCGCAGGATGTCCTGACTGTTCCCCCGCACGATGTAGGTATATACCCGCCCCACATGGCTGCGGTGCAGGATGTTCAGCTCCGCCGGCAGCGGCGGCTCGGTCACGCCCTGATAGGCCACCTGCAATTTCACCGTGTTGTCCTGCAGGTCGCTTAGGCTCCGCTCCAGCAGCACCTTGCCGTGGTTCAGGATGCCCACGTGGTCGCACACGTCCTCCAGCTCCCGCAGGTTGTGGCTGGACACCAGCACCGTGGTGCCCCGCTCGGCCACATCCCCCAGCAGCAGCGACCACACCTGCCGCCGCATCACCGGGTCCAGGCCGTCCACCGGCTCGTCCAGGATCAGATACTCCGGCATGCAGCACACCGTCAGCCAGAAGGCCGCTTGCTTCTGCATGCCCTTGGACATCCGCCGCAGCATCAGCTTCTCGTCCAGCGGGAATACCGCCTTCAGCTTCTCATACCGTTCCCAGCTGAACTGGGGATACATCCCGGCGTAGAATTTCGCCATCTCCCGTATCCCCGCCTGGGGGAAGTAGTACCAGTCGTCGCCGATGACGGCCATCCGGCGCTTCACCTCGTTGTTCTCATACACCGGCTGTCCGTCCACCAGCACCTCGCCGCTGTCCTGCCGGTAGATGCCCGCCAGATGGCGGATGATGGTGGACTTGCCCGCGCCGTTGGGGCCCACCAGTCCATACACCGCACCCTTGGGCACCGTCATGGTCAGGTCGTCCAGCGCCCGGAAACCCTCAAAGCGCTTGACGACGTTTTTCACCTGGATCATCTGCTCTCTCCTCCTTCCCACAGTGCCATCAGCTGCGCCCCGGTGTAGCCCAGACTCCGCAGCTCCTCCAGCGCCGGCGCGATCTGCGCCGTCAGCTCTCCTATGCGCCGGGCGTGCTCTCCGTCCCCGGCGGAGACAAAGCTTCCCCTCCCGGCCACGGAGTAGATATACCCCTCCGTCTCCAGCTCGGCATACGCCCGCTGTATGGTGTTGGGGTTGATGGCCAGCTGCGTGGCCAGGCTCCGCACCGACGGCAGCTTCTCCTCCGGCGCCAGCAGCCCCGTCAGCATCATCCGCCGCAGGCTGTCCTTCACCTGCTGGTACAGCGGACGGCTGTCCCGATAGTCCAGCGCGATCATGCGCCCCACGCTCCCTTCTGTCGCAAGTGTATCATGCGTGTTAGTACAGTTATGCTACCATACGTCTTAGCGCCTGTCAAGCAAATTTTTTCTTTCCATCCCCGCCGTTTCGTAGTATAATAGCCTGTATCTATCCCGCGCCGCCCCTGCGCGGCGCCACCTTTCCCGAAGGAGGTCTCACCATGCGCATCACCGTCAAAGTCGGCACCTCCACCCTGGCCCACGCCACCGGGCGTCTGAACATCCAGCGGATGGAGCAGCTCTGCAAGGTCCTCAGCGACCTGAAAAACGCCGGCCACCAGATCATTCTCGTCTCCTCCGGCGCCATCGGCATGGGCGTCGGCAAGCTGAACCTCCCCGGGCGACCTAAGGACATGCCCACCAAGCAGGCGGCCGCCGCCGTGGGCCAGTGCGAGCTGATGTACACCTACGACAAGCTCTTCAACGAATATAACCACACCGTGGCCCAGGTGCTGCTCACCGGCGAGGATGTCCACAGCGACCAGCGCAGCCGCAACATGCGCAACACCATCTTCCGCCTGCTGGAGCTGGGCGCCCTGCCCGTCATCAACGAAAACGACACCGTGGCCACCGACGAGGTGGGCGTGGAGAACACCATCGGCGAGAACGACACCCTCTCCGCCATCGTGGCGGCGGCGGTCAACGCCGATCTGCTGATCCTGCTCAGCGACATCGACGGTCTCTACGACGGCGACCCCCACCGCGATCCCTCCGCCCGCCTCATCCCCGTGGTCCCCTCCGTGGACGAGGAGATCATGGCCCTGGGCGGCGGCAGCGGCAGCGCCCTGGGCACCGGCGGCATGGCCACCAAGCTGAAGGCCGCCTGCATCGTCACCGCCGCCGGCTGTGAGATGGTCATCGCCAACGGCGCCAAGCCCGCCCTGCTCTACGACATCGTCGCCGGCAAGTCCGTGGGCACCCGATTTCTGGCAAAGGAGAAGTAAGCCATGACTACCATCGACATCCTGAAAACCACCCGCGCCGCCCGGCACAGCCTCTCCGCCCTGGACGAGAGCGGCAAAAACCGCCTGCTCCTCTCCATGGCCGATCACCTTCTCTCCGCCGAGGGCGCCATCCTCTCCGCCAACGACGCCGACATGGCCGCCGCCCGCGGCCATATCTCCGACGTCATGCTGGACCGCCTGCACCTGGATCACGCCCGCCTTTCCGCCATGGCCGACGGCGTCCGCGCCATCGCCGCCCTGCCGGACCACACCGGCCGCGTCCTCAGCGAGGTCCGCCGCCCCAACGGCCTGGTCATCCGCAAGGTGCAGGTCCCCTTGGGCCTTGTCTCCATCATCTACGAGAGCCGCCCCAACGTCACCTCCGACGCCGCGGCCCTGGCCCTGAAGTCCGGCAACGTCTGCGTCCTCCGCAGCGGCAAGGAGGCCCACCGCACCGCCTGCGCCATCGTCTCCGCCCTGAAGTCCGGCATCTCCGCCGCCGGCGGCGACCCCGACATCCTCAACATCGTGGACGACACCACCCACCAGTCCGCTTCCGACATCATGACCGCCAAGGGCCTGGTGGACCTGCTGATCCCCCGGGGCGGCGCCGGGCTGATCCGCGCCTGCGTCTCCGGCGCCACCGTCCCCTGCATCGAGACCGGCACCGGCATCTGCCACGTCTACGTGGACGAGGACGCCGACCTGGACAAGGCCCTTGCCATCGTGGAAAACGCCAAGGCCAGCCGCCCCTCCGTCTGCAACGCCGAGGAGGTCCTACTGGTCCACAGCGCCGTGGCCCCGTCCTTCCTGCCCCGGCTGCGCAAGCGCCTGGTGGACGACCGCGCCGTCGCCGGCAAGATCCCGGTGGAGCTGCGCCTGGACGACCGCGCCGCCGCCCTCATCCCCGGCACTCCGGCGGGCGAAAAGGACTTCGACACCGAGTTCCTGGATTACATCCTGGCCGTGAAGGTGGTGGACAGCACCGAGGAGGCCGTCTCCCACATCCTGGCCCACTCCACCGGCCACAGCGAGGCCATCGTCACCGAAGACCCCGCCCACGCGGAGCTTTTCGTCAACGGCACCGACAGTGCCGCTGTCTACGTCAACGCCTCCACCCGCTTCACCGACGGCGGCGAGTTCGGCCTGGGCTGTGAGATGGGCATCTCCACCCAGAAGCTCCACGCCCGGGGCCCCATGGGCCTGGACGAGCTGTCCACCTACAAATACGTCGTCCTCGGCACCGGCCAGACCCGCTGACCCACAAAAAAGAGACGGCTCCGCGCCCACAGGCAAAAAAAGCACCCCCTCGGGGGTGCTTTTTTCACATCTCCACGATCTCCGCGCCCAGCGCCGCCGCGTCCTCCCGGTCATGGGTGACGCACAGCACCGCCGCGCCGTTCCGGTGCCGCAGGATGTACGCCGCCGCCTGCCGGCGGCTCTCGTCGTCCAATCCCTTGAACGGCTCGTCCAGCAGCAGCAGCCCCGGCCGGCAGCACACCGCCCGGGCGATGGCCACCCGCCGCCGCTGTCCGCCGGACAGCTCCTCTGTCGGCTGGCCCAGGCAGCCGCCCAGCCCCAGCTCCGTCAAGTGCGCGGCGATCTCCTCCGCCGCCATGGCCCGCCCGGTCACCAGACGCACGTTCTCCGCGGCGTCCAGCTGCGGGCACAGCCGGTCCTCCTGGAACACATACCCGATGCGCTCCGGCACCTCCGTCACCGTGCCGCCCTCCGGCATCTCCAATCCGGCGATGCACCGCAGCAGCGTGGTCTTGCCCCGGCCGGAGGGCGCCATCAGGCACACCACCGCCCCCTCCGGCACCGTCAGGCTCACGTCCTCCAGCACCGCCTTTTCACCGAAGCGCTTGTACAGGTGCTCCGCTCTCACGCACCGCACCTCCTCTCCAGCCGCCGCAGCCCCCGCCGCAGCACCGCCAGTACCGCCTGCTCAAAGGCGGCGCTCAGCGCCACGATCACCACGGTCCAGGCCAGAAGGTCGGCGGTCTGCAAATAGATCTTGGCGTCGTACAGCCGCTCGCCCAGCGACCCGGCCACCACGCCGATGACCTCCGCCGCCACCCCGGCCTTCCAGCTCATGCCCAGCGCTGTGGCGCAGCCCGCCAGCAGAAACGGCTCCACCGCCGGCAGATAGATCCCCCGCAGCTGCCGCCGCCAGGGCACCCGGAACACCCGGGCCATCTCCAGCAGCGCCGCGTCCGCGCTGCGCAGCCCCGCCAGTATGTTGGTGTACAGCAGGGGGAATACCATCAGAAATGAGATGAACAGCGGCAGCGCCGCCGCCTTCATCCAGATCAGCGTCAGGATGATGAACGACGCCACCGGCACCGCCTTGATGGCCAGCACATAGGGCCGCAGCAGCACGTCCACCACCGGCCAGCGTCCCGCCGCCAGCGCCAGCGCCGCCGCCAGCACCAGCGCCAGGGCGAAGCCCCCGGCGATGCGGCAGGAGCTGAACAGGATGGCCCGCCAGAATCCCGCCGTGACCGCCAGCGCCGCCAGCCGTCCCAGCACCCGCACCGGCGAGGGCAGCAGCAGCGCTGAGCCTACCGCCCAGGACACCCCCTGCCACACCGCCAGCGCCAGCACCGACGCGCCCACGCGCTGCCAGGTCTTTCCTTTTCCGTCTGCCGGTGCGCTCATGCGCCCATCCAATAGAATGCGTCGGCGGGCATAGTGCCGCCCACGGCCTCCGGCTTCAGGTCATACAGCGTCTGCAAATAGCCGCTGACCGCCACCTTCATGTCCATCCCTGTGATGCACACCAGGTTGCACTGGGGCAGCGCCTTTTCCGCCACCGCCGCCTTGACGATGCCGTACTTCTCCACCAGCACCGCCGCGCCCCCCGGGTCGCTGTTGGCGTAGTCCGTGCTGGCACTGTAATCCTCCAAAAACGCCGCCAGCGCCGCCGGGTGCGCATCGGCGAATTCCTTCCGGGCCACCAGCACCGACGTGATGAGCCGGCTGCCGTTGTCCAGCGCGTCCCACGCCGCGTTCAGGTCCAGCGCCACCCGCAGGCCCTCCACCTGGCCCATGGCCACGGTGACGAAGGGCTGGGGCAGCATGGCCACGGCGCTGTCCTCCTGGGCCATCTGCGCCACGATCTCCGTGGGCTCGCTCTTCCACTCCACCTGCACGTCCTCGCCCAGGGTCAGCCCGTGCTGGGCCAGCAGGTATGTCAGCGCGTACTCCGGCGTGGCGCCCTTGCCGGTGGCGTAGATGGTCTTTCCGTTCAGGGATGTGATGTCCGTCACCGTCTCGCCGCCCTTTTCCACGATGTACAGCACGCCCAGCGTCCCGGCGGCCAGCGTCACCACGCCGCCCTCCGTCTGGTTGTACAGGATGGCCGCCACGTTGGCCGGCACCGCCAGCACGTCCAGCTCGCCCTGCACCAGCTGCGGCGTCAGCTCATTGGCGCTGGCCGCCATGGTGAAGGTGTAGTCGTTCTGCCCTCCGCCGTTCTCCGCATCGTCCAGCAGCTTCACCATGCCCATGGAGGTGGGGCCCTTCAGCCCGCCCAGCCGTATGGTCACCCGCTCCGCCGGGGTGTCGTTTTCCGTCGTGTCGTCCGCCGCCGTTTTCTGCCCGCAGGCCGCCAGCGACACTGCCAGCACCATGGCCAGCAGCAGGGAAATGATCTTTTTCATGCTTCTGTTCCTTTCCAGTGTATAATTTTCCGCCGCGCACGGCCTTTTGGCCCGTTCTGCGGCTTTTCTATGCCTTTCTGCGTTGTTCTATGTTGTTGTCCGCTTCTTGTTCTGCATCTTTATGCACGATTTCTGCGCCGATTTGAATACGATTCATGCCTCCGCCCGTGTGATAACGTTGGAATACTGCGTCTTGGCGCTGACGCCGTGCAGCCGTCCGATCTTTCCGCTGAGGGCGGAGATGGCGTCCTGCGGCGCGTCCAGCACCACTGAAATGATGTTCACGCCCCGCTTCCGATAGGGCACGCCCATCCGCCCGATGATATACTGCCCATAGCCGTGCAGCAGCTCGTTCAGCGCCGCCACCGACGACTCGTCCTCCACGATGATGCCGATCAGCGCCACCCGTGTCTCCATGCAAAAAACCTCCTGTTTTCAACGGTTTCGCGGCAAAATAAAAAAGCCGCACCGCCACCGCGACACGACCGCAGCGCCCGCTGAGCGGGCGCAAAAACTATGGTACGCATCTTCCGTCTCAAGCGCACTTTCGACGTCAGCAGCATGGGTATTGTACGGCAAAAGCCCCGTCTCTGTCAAGCCCCGCCGCCGCAAACCAGCGGAAAAAGCGGTGCTAAACGGGGATAGATCGGGACAAAATGATACCTGATCGCAGAAGAATCGCCAAAATGCACTAAATTGCACCAAAATGTGTCAAATCGTCACCAAAGGGAGAGAAAGGGCGGGGCCGCGGCCCCGCCCCGGAAGAAAGCGAATATCAGCTTCTGCCGTCCGCCCGGCGGGCGGACCGATCCTCCGCCCTGCGGACGCCGGGCAGCAGCGTCAGCAGCTGCGCCGCTAGGCCGAACACCGCCGCAGGCAGCAACCAGCTGAGGCCCAGGTCATACAGCGGCAGCGCCTCCACCAGCGGGATGGACACGCCGTAGGTGTGCAGCGTGCACAGCACACTGGTCAGCAGCGCGCCGGCTGCGGCGCCGCGGCTGACGAAGTCATGCACCTTGGGGATCACCAGCGAGATGCAGATAAGCACCAGCGCCGGCGGGTATACTATATCCAGCACCGGCGCGGCCACCGCCACGATGCGGTCCAGCCCCAGGTTGGATACCACGGCGCTGAACACGCAGATCAGCACCACAAATACCTTATAATCCACCTTGCCGCGGCACAGCTCGGCGAAGTACGCGGCCGCGGAGCTGGTCAGCGCCACGGCGGTGGTCACGCAGGCCAGGCCCACCACCACGCCGAAGAGCACCATGCCCGCCTTGCCCATCAGGGACTCCACAATGGCCATGATCAGCGCCGCACGGCCGATGCTGCTGTCGTACTGGGCGGACACCGTGGCCCCCAGATAGGCCAGGCCCATATACACCGCCAGCAGCAGCACGCCCGCCAGCAGCGCCGCGCCGCCGACCACGCGGAACTGGCTTTTGCCCCGGGCATAGCCCTTGCTGGTCACGCTCTGCAGGATGATGATACCGAAGGGCAGCGCCGCCAGCGCGTCCATGGTCTGGTAGCCGGCCTTGATGCCCGTCACGGCCACGTTGTCGATCTGCGGCGGGGCGGTAACGGCGCCCAGCGGCGTCACCACGCCCTTGATGATGATGGCGAACAGGCCCACCAGCAGCAGGGGCGTCAGCACCTTGCCCACGATGTCCACCACGGCGGACTCCTTGATGCACAGGGCCAGGATCACCGCGAAAAACACCACGGAGAACAGGATCGGCGACACGCCGGAGAGATTGGGGGCGATGGCCATTTCATAGGTGCTGGCGCTGGTGCGGGGGATGGCCACCATGGGGCCGATGCACAGAATGATGGCGCACATCAGGATCTCGGAGGGCACCTTGCCCACCCGCTGCAGCACCTGCTCGCTGCTGCCCACGCGCAGCAGGGCGAACATGCACATCATGGCCAAGCCGATGTCCGCGATGAAGTACGCGGCGAAGCCCTCCAGCCAGCTGCTGCCGGATTCCATGCCCAAAAACGGCGGGAATATCACATTGCCCGCGCCAAAAAACATGGAGAACAGCGCGAACCCCACCACGACCACGTCGATGGTGGTCCTTCTCTTCTCGTTTCCTCTCATTTTGCTTTTCATTCCTCTCTTGTTCCCGCCTCGCCGTGTGCGAAGCGCTGCCGCCGTTCCGCGCGGGAGCGCGCCGCGGCTTGCTATATATAGGGTACCATTTATTTCGACTTTTCGGAAATGACGATTATCGAACGCGGCATGAATAAAACTAATGACGTACAAATTTCTTAACAGCGGCGACGGCAGCATTGTCAAAAAGTTTACAAACAGGAGATTGAAAGCCAATGGCGTTTGTGATATATTGAGAAATCACAGCGATTATTTTATCCATTTTGTACAGAAAGCGAGGCCCCTATGGATGACAAAAAGCTGCGGGCACTGCTGACGGCGGTGCAGCTGGGCAGCTTCGGAAAAGCGGCGGCGCAGCTGGGCTATACCCAGTCCGCCATGACACACCTGGTCAACAAACTGGAGGCGGAGCTGGGCTGCACCCTGCTGGTGCGCAGCAGCCACGGCGTCCGGCTGTCGGAGGAGGGGGAGCAGCTGCTGCCCTATATCCGCACCTATCTGGGCGCCGGCGACGCGCTGCGGCAGGCGGCCGCCGCCCTGGGCGAGAGCCACAGCCGCACCCTGCGTATCGGCTGCTTCGCCAGCCTGGCCCGGGCCAGGCTGCCGGTGCTGCTGCACAAGTTCCGCAAGCTCCACCCGGAGATCAAGATCGACGTGCTGGTGGGCGGCTATGAGCTGGCCGGCGCGCTGGAGGAGGACCGGGTGCAGCTGGCGCTGGTGGAGCGCTCCTGCGCCAATGGCTTTTACTGGACGCCGCTGATCGACGCGCCGCTGGTGGCGGTGGTGCCGCCGGATTTCCCCTGGGAGGAGGACACCATCCCTCTGGAGCGGCTGCTGCAGGAGACGTTTTTGTCCTGCCCGGAGCAGTATGTGGCGCGGCTGCTGCCGCCGGATTCGCCCCGGCTGGAGGTCACCGCCTCGGATGATGCGGCCATACTGTCCATGGTGGCTGCGGGGCTGGGCGTCAGCGTGCTGTCGGCCTTTTCCCTGGCGGGCTACGAGGGGCAGGTGCAGGTGCTGCCGCTGCGGGAGGCGCTGTCCCGCAGTCTGGGCGCGGCGGTGAAAACGCCGCCCCCGGCCAACAGCGCCGCCCGGTATTTCCTATCGTTCCTGAAGCGGCAATACCCCGACGCGCCGGCGGACAGCGAATAAGAATGCACAGGAAAGAGCGAGAAACGCATAAGAAAGCGCGAGAAACGCGCAAGAAAACACGAGAACGTGAAGAAAAGGAGGGCCTGCCATGTGTACAGCGGCCACATACCGGACCAGGTGTTTTTATTTCGGACGGAATCTGGACTATGAGAGGGGCTTCGGCGAGCAGGTGGTCGTCACGCCCCGGCGCTTTCCCATCCCCATGCGCCATCTGCCGGAGCTGGAGGCGCACTACGCCATGATCGGCATGGCGTCGGTGCAGCAGGGGTTCCCCCTGTACTACGACGCCGTCAACGAAAAGGGGCTGTGCATCGCGGGGCTGAACTTCGTGCGCAGCGCCGTATACGGCCCCTGCGCGGCGGGGAAGGCGAATTTGGCGCAGTTTGAGCTGATCCCCTGGCTGCTGGGGCGCTGCGCCACCGCGGCGGAGGCCCGGGCGGCGCTGGAGGAGGCGCACATCACCGACGACGCCTTTTTGCCCGGCATGGCCCCGGCCAAGCTGCACTGGCTGCTGGCGGACCGGGAGCAGTGCCTGGTGGTGGAGCAGACGGCGGAGGGGCTGCATGTGTACGACGACCCCGCCGGGGTGCTGGCCAACGAGCCGCCCTTCCCCGTGCAGCTGTTCGCCCTGAACGATTATGCCCAGCTGTCGGCCCGGCCGCCGGAGAACCGGTTTTCCCCGGAGCTGCCGCTGACGGCCTACAGCCGGGGCATGGGGGCCATGGGCCTGCCCGGCGACCTGTCCTCCCGCTCCCGGTTCGTGCGGGCGGCCTTTACACGGCTGAACAGCGTGTCCGGCGACGGCGAGGCCCAGAGCGTCAGCCAGTTCCTGCACATTCTGGGCGCGGCGGCCCAGCAGCGGGGCTGCTGTGTGCTGGAGGACGGCAGCTGCGAGCTGACGCTGTATACCTCCTGCTGCAACGCCGACACCGGCGTGTATTACTACACCACCTATGACGCCGCCCAGCTGTGCGCGGTGGACATGCACCGCTGTGACCTGGACGGCGCGGCGCTCAGCGGGTATCCGCTGGACACGGCGTGGCGGGTACACTGCCAGAATTGAAGAAAACGAAAAAGGACCGGCGTCCCATGCCTGCACATGGGATGCCGGTCGTTCTTTGCTTTTGCGCTATTTCAGCTGGGCGGTGAAGGTGATGACGCCGTTTTCCGCGGCGACGGAGATGGCGCCGTGGTGGCCCTGGACGATGCCGCGGGCGATGGACAGGCCGATGCCGAAGCCGCCGGAGGTGCGGGACGGGCCGGCCCGGTAGAAGCGGTCGAACAGCCGGGCGGTGTCGATGTCCTCGGCGTTTTCGCAGGCGTTGGAGACGCGCAGGGTCACGCCGCCGTGGCTTTTTTCCAGCGACAGAGAGACGGGAGCGCCCGGCGCGGCGTACTTGACGGCGTTGTCCAGCAGGATGGAGGTCAGCTGCCGCACGGCGCACTGGTCGCCGGTGTAGGTGAGGTCCGGCGCTATGGACAGCTCCAGCGCGCGGCCGCCGTCCTGCGCCACCTGGCGGAAGGACTCGGCCGTTTCCGCCACGGCGTCGCTGACGGGGAAGGGCTCCATGCGCAGGGGCGAGCGCTCCTCGTCCATGCGGGAGAGGGTCACCAGGGAGTCCACCAGTGCGCGGAGCTTTTCCGTCTGGGCGCGGGCCTTGTCGATCCACTTCTGGGGGCCTACCTCCATCTCCAGGACCTTCAGGCTGGTGGCGATGACGGTGATGGGGGTCTTGAGCTCGTGGCCGGCGTCGGTGATGAACTGCTTCTGCTGCTCCGCGCCGCGGACCACGGGGTCGATGGCCCGGCGGCTCAGCAGCACCACCAGCAGCAGCACCGCCGCCACGGACAGCGTGGCGATGCGGATGAAGCGGCTGCGCAGCTTGTTGATCATGCTTCCTCCTCCAGTACATAGCCCAGGCCGCGGTTGGCCCGCAGCGTCATGCGGGAGCCGATGGACTTCAGCTTTTTCCGCAGGTTGGAGATATTGACCCAGACCACGTTGATCTCGGCGTCGTTGTCCCAGCCCCAGACCAGCTCCAGGATGCGCTCGGCGGAGAACACCTGGCGGGGCGCGCGCAGGAACAGCTCCATGACCTGGAGCTCCCGGCCGCTGAGACGCAGGCGGCGGGCCATTCGGCGGCAAGGGCGGCGGGGACTTTCCCGCAGACCGGGGCGAACGCCCCGCCATGCCTGACGGCATGACGCCGCCGGAGAAGCGGCAGTAAAAAAGGCATCCCCCGGGCTATCAAGCCCGGGGGATGCTGTTATTCATTCGGAGACGGACAGGCGGAGCCGGGCGCTGTAGCTGCTGATGGAGCGGGTGCAGTCCTCGTCCATCAGCGAGAGCAGCTGGGAGGGCGTGCCCTGTACCCACACGCCGCCGAAGAGCAGGCCGTTGGCCTGGACATCCTGCAGCAGGCGGCGGTAGTTGCCGGCGTCGTTGCCCATCATGCTGTCCGCTGCGACGAGCCGGGGGTGGTCCAGCAGAAGGCGCACCATGCTCTCGAAGTGCTGCTGTATCTCCGCGCCGGTGGGCTGCCGTCCGCCGTCCGGGTGCAGCTGCAGAAGAGGGTACTCCTGCTCCAGCGCGTCGCCGAAGTCAATGCCGGCGTCGGTCAGGGAGCAGAACAGCGACTGGGGGAGGTAGGCGCCCTGGTTTTCCACCTTGCCGGACAGGAATGTCAGCTCCGGGTGGCGGGACATCAGCGCGGACAGCTCTTCCGCGGTGATGTTTTCCCGGAAGCGCACGGCGGCGGTGACGGTCAGCTGGTCGCTCATCTCCTTCAGGGCCAGCAGGCTGCCGTCGGAGGGCTCGAGCTCGGTGCCGTCCGCATCGAAAGCGGAGGTGAAGTAGCCGACGACGGCATAGTGGAGCGGGAGCAGATCGGCGGCGTCCAGCTCTCCCAGCATGCCCAGCCGCAGTGTCACGCCGGTGCGTATGCCGAAGCGCGTCTCGCCGGTCAGGTCCCAGAATTGCAGGTGGAGGGTGTCGGTCATAAAGCCGGAGTGGGTCAGGGTGCTGCCGGTGTAGCTGCCCAGGGGCATATACAGCCCGGTCACGGCCGTCATGGCGGCGTCGAAGGGCTGATAGCCCGCCGCGCGCTCCACGCGCTGGCCGTATACGCCGCGGTTCACCAGCGGCGAGAGCACGAAGTGCAACAGCGCCAGCACCGCCAGCGTCGCCGCCACCGCCATCAGCACCGTGCGGCGGGTGCGGCGGCCCAGGCGGCGCTTGATCGCGGCCGTCTCCGTTTGAGCCGCCGTGTCCTCCGGCAGCGGCGGCAGCGCCTGCGCGGCCATATAGTCCTCGATGAGCCGGTATTTTTCCAGCTCCTGCTCCACCAGCGCCGTCTCCTCGGCGCTGGCGGTGCCCGCCTGATAGCGGGCGAATGCCGTCTCAAAATTCATAGCCGTCCTCCTCCATTTTCTGCCGCAGCCGCGTCCGTGCCCGGTGCAGCCGCTGGCGTATGGCCGATGGTGTGGTGTGCAGCACCGCCGCCAGCTCCGGCGCGGACAGATGGGCGAAGCAGTGCAGCGTCAGCAGTTCGCGGTCCGCCGGCGGCAGCTGCGCCATGGCGCGGTACAGGGCCGCGGCGTCCTCCTGCCGCAGCAGAAGGCTCTCCGGCGTGCTGCCGTCCGTTTGCTCCGGCGGCGGGTCGTCCGAGAGGTGTTGGCAGCGGCGCAGATGGTCGATGATGAGGTTGCGCAGCACGCGGAACAGCCAGCCGCGGAAGCTGACCACCTCGTCGGGCAGCGACAGCCACGCGCGGCAGAAGGCCTCCTGCACCATGTCCTCCGCCAGGTGGCGGCTGCGGCACAGGCACTGGGCATACAGCAGCGCAGCGGCATAGTGCCGCCGGTACAGCTGGTCAAAGATGTCGTTGTCCACGCGTCTCACCGCCCTTTGCCAATATAACGGATGAACAGGGGAGCTGTGACAGGGGAATTTTTCGATGGTTCCAGATCTATACTACCAGCCCGGCGGCGGTTTGGCAACCGCGGGGCGTGAGGACGGAGGATAAGAAAAACGCCGCCGCGGGGTCCGCGGCGGCGCGGCTGTTTTTTCGGGGTCAGACGGTCTCCAGGAATTTTACGATGAAGTGGAGGGCGCTGCCGGCGGCGATGGCCTCCGTGCGGTAGTGGCAGGCGTGGAGGTAGTCCACCGTGGACTCGAAGGGGTCCAGCGCCGCGGTGCGGCGGCGGATCTCGTCCATATAGGGGGCGATGAACTCGCCCACATAGCCGCCCAGGATGATGGGGCAGTCGAACAGCATGTGGACGTTGTGGTTGGTCAGGGCCAGGTCGTCCAGATAGGTGTCCCAGCAGGACAGGGCGCGGGGGTCCTTTTTCTCCAGCAGGGCGAAGAAGTCGGCGATGCGGCCGTCGGTCAGGTCGGACAGCTCGGTGGCGGCCAGGTAGCGGTCCACGCAGCCCCGCTGGCCGCAGTAGCACTGGCGGCCGTTGCGCTCGATGCAGAGGTGGCCCACCTCGCCGCTGTGGTGGTGGTAGCCGGAGTAGGGCGCGCCGTCGATGATCACGGCGCCGCCGATGTTATTGGACAGCATCAGGTAAAAGGCGGTCTTGATGTCCCTGTTGATCCAGGTCTCGGCAAAGCCGGCGGCGTTGGCGTCGTTGAGCAGCGCGGTGGGATAGGGGATATACCGGGACATGTTGGCGCAGGTCTCGCCGGTGAACTGGAGGATCTCGCCGTAAAAGACGGTCTGGTTGTCGGCGGTGACCAGGCCGGGAACGCCGATGCCCACGCCCAGGATGCGGTCCTCGGGGCACTGGAGCTGGGCGATGCAGTGCTGCACCATGTCGCCCAGGTAGCGGTAGTAGGCGTCGGTGCGCTCAAATTTTTTCCGCACGCGCTCCTTGTAGAAAACGGAGCCCCGCAGGTCCACCGCCACGATGGCCACATGGTTGCGCGTGATGTCCACGCCGATGGCGATGCGGAAGTCTCTTACGATACCGAAGCGCTTAGCCCGGCGGCCGCCGGTGTTGCCGACTGTGCCGCATTCGGCTACCAGCCCCTGTGCGCATAGCGTGTTGATATTTTGTGTGACCGTGGGCAAGCAAAGCTGCAGCATATTCACGATCTCTTGTTTTGTCAACCCTTCATTTTCCCGCAGGGCCTGAAATACGCTGGTGTGGTTTCGCTTCTGAACCTCCATATTGGCGGTTTTCTTCGCTTTCATTTCCGTCCCCTCACTTTATAAAGCCGTTTTATAAAACAGAAAGTATGTGATTATTATAACACAATTCTAACAGGAATCAAGCAGCGTTTTTGAACTGTAATATTGCATAAAAAAGAAGGGGGAAATGCTGCAATCTGATGAAAATACAAAGACCACTTGACATTTTTTGTTTTTTACTTATAATGAAAGCAAATCCCGTTTTGTTAATCTAATTACAAAAACGAGATTAAAATACAAACAAGAAGGGAGCGGATGTTCTTTGAAACTGTATATTCTGGACAATGGCTGGGAAACACTGGACAAGTCCTTTTTCATTGCTGGCGCCAATTCCGCTGTTGCCTCTAACCGGAATCCCACGAACGAGTGGATCGATATCCCTATTCAGGCATACCTGATCGAACACGAAGATGGATACATCCTGTTTGACACGGGCTGCGACCCGGACTGGAAGGAAAACTGGCCTGCGTTCATTCCTGAGCAGTCTCCCTATTTTGCCACGGAGGAGCAGAAGCTTCTGAATCGGCTGGCGCAGCTGGGTGTGTCTCCGGATGATATTAAGTATGTGGTGATCTCCCATCTGCATGTGGATCACGCCGGCAATCTCTACCAGTTCAAAAATGCGGAAGTATTTGTGAATGAGGAGGAATTCCTCTATACCCTTAAGGGATATGTTACCGGCCGCGACATGGATGTACATGTTCCTGTAGATATCCAGCGGTTTATTGACGCGAAACTGAACTGGCACTTGCTGCCTAACGACGTAAAGGAATATGAGTTAGCAAAAGGCGTTACGCTGCTGAACTTCGGTTCCGGACACTCTTTTGGCATGGTGGGCATGAGGGTGGATCTGCCGAATACCGGCAGTGTCCTGATCGTGGCGGATGCCATCTACTGCAAGGAAAACGTGGAGCCCGAGATCAAGGTGCCGGGTATTCTTTATGATTCTCTTGGTTATAAGCGTACGGCTAAATATATTCTGGACTATGCCCGTCGTACCGGCTCCAAAATCCTTTACGGCCACGACATCGAGCAGTTCCGCACGCTGCGCAAATCCCATGAGGGCTTCTATGACTGATGCTTCTGCACCGCTTTATCCGTGATTGACGCGTATGCGTTGACAAATAAACAGAAAAGAGGAAAACAAATGAAAAAGTATGTGGCACTGCTGCTGGCGCTTGTTATGGTCGCCGGTTGCTTTGCGGGCTGCGGCTCCAAGGCCGGTACGGATGACAGCAACAGCAACAACGATACGCAGACCGATTTGGTGATCGATCTGTCTGACATCACTATTGGCGCTTCCGTTATGTCCCTGCAGCATGAGTTCATGGCGAACCTGGTCAAGGGATACAATGAATTTATTAAGCAGACGAACTGCAACATCATCATTACCGATGGCGGTAATATGGAGCCTGAAAAGCAGGTCACCAACGTCGAGAACTACATCACACAGGGCGTGGACGGCATTCTCTGTCAGTGCATTTCCGTGGAGACCATGAAAGACACCCTGAAGACCGCCATGGCGCAGGGCATCCCCGTCGGCATTTATCCCTATGACACCAGCGTGGGTGCGACCACTTATTTTGGCTATGACGAATATGTGTGGGGCTATAGCCTGGGCGAAGCGGCGGCCGATTGGGCCAATGAAAAGCTGGACGGCAAGGCCAAGATCCTGAATGTGACGACCTCTCTGGAAGAGGCAGCCGTGGCTCGCTGCAAGGGCTGGACTGACGCGGCAAACACGCTGCTGGGTGAAGAGAACATCCAGTGGATCACCGTGGAAGCCACCAGCTCTGAGGATGCCATGTCCGTGGTGGAGTCCGCTCTGCAGGCGAATCCGGATATCGATATCGTCCTTGTTTACAATGACGAGATGGGCATCGGCGCCTACGAGGCCATCGTGCAGTCCGGTCTGGATACCAGCACCATGTTCCTGGGTTCCTGCGACGGTACGGATACCGTTCTGGATTATGTGCAGCAGGACACCGTGTATCGCTGCACGGTAGCCAATGACCGTTACGTTTCCGAAATCGGCTTCTACTGGGTAGAGAACATGGTCAAGATCGTGCTGGGCATGGAGTATGAAGATCCGTTCCCCATCACCACCATGGCTGTGACCCGCGCCAACGTGGATGAATACAGATCCCGTGAGCCTCAGTACGTCATCAGCGATGAGCTGATCGATTTCGTAAACAACATGAATAAGTAAGCGTTGACCGCATATGGCCTGTGTGCACAGGACATAAAAGCTCTCATAGATGGTATGCCCGCAGCGGTGTTGTCGGGCATACCATCTCCGCTATCGCGGCTATCACACAGAATGCTGATGAATGCAGGTACGACTATGAAGAATGAAGCCATACTATCCATAAGGCAGCTCACCAAGGTCTATGGCAGCGTGATGGTCTTGGATCATGTGGACATCGATTTCTGCAATGGCGAGATACATGCTCTTTTAGGGGAGAACGGCGCAGGAAAGTCTACGCTTTGTAAGATGATCGCCGGCGCCATTGCTCCCACAGAGGGTGAGATCCGCATTGACGGAACGCCCGTTTCCAAGTATAACCCCATTGCAGCCAAGGAAGCCGGTGTGGGCATGGTATATCAGGAATTTAACCTGATACCGGAAATGACAGTCTACGAAAACATGTTCGTAGGGAAGGAACTACATAAGGGCGGATTCGTGGATACAAAAGAGATGATCCGCCGCAGTCAGGAGATCTTTCAGGATATGGGGATCAAAATGGACTGCACCGCAAAGATCAAGGATCTGTCAGTGGCATATTGCCAGTTGGTGGAAATTGGGAAAGCGCTGCTGGAGAACAGTCGGATCCTGATTTTGGATGAGCCGACCGCGCCGCTGACAAACAACGAAGTTGACATTTTGTTCCGCGTACTCGAAAAACTCCGGAGCAATAGTATCGTGATAATCTATATTTCGCATCGCTTGGAGGAGGTCTTCCGGCTTTGTGACCGGCTGACCGTGCTGCGCGACGGACATCTTATCAAAACGATGGCTGTGGCAGATACAGACAGCAAAGAATTGATACACCTGATGATCGGCCGCGAGCTGTCTCAGGAGTTCCCGCCTCGCGCAGCAGATTTTGATTATGCGCATGCGGAGACCATTCTGCGCGTGGAGCACCTGTGTAATCAGCGGGCGCAGGATGTTTCCTTTGAACTGAAGAAGGGCGAGATACTGGGTATCGCCGGACTGGTTGGTGCAGGCCGTACAGAGACAGTGCGGGCCATTTTCGGCGCTGATCGCCCAAGCAGCGGAGATATTTATATCCACGACAAGAAGGTTTCTATCAAAACACCGAGGGATGCTATCCGCAATTCCATTGCATTGATCCCGGAGGATCGGAAGCGGCAGGGACTGATGGGCATATTGCCGATCAGCACGAATATTTCCATTATTGTCATCAAGGCGCTGTCTCGAATGGGTTTCGTGCGGAGACAGGCAGAGAAAACCCTGCTGGAAGAGAAGACGAAGCTGCTGAACGTAAAGGCCAGTTCGCTGAGCAACGAAGTATTTTCGCTGTCGGGCGGCAATCAGCAGAAAATCGTTCTGGCCAAGTGGATCAGTACAGACTCGGAAATATATCTGTTTGACGAACCTACCCGCGGCATCGATGTCGGCGCTAAGCGGGAGATATATGACTTCCTGTTTGATTTGAAAAAAGCGGGGAAGAGCATCATTGTTATTTCCTCTGAAATGTCTGAGATACTCAACTTGAGTGACCGAATTCTGGTAATGCATGAGGGGAAGCTGCAGGGACAGATGCTGTATCAGGAAGCTACACAGGATAAGATCCTGACACTGGCCTCTGGCTATGCATTGGCCCAATAAAGGAGTGCACATGAACAAAACACTATCTAATCGTAAGTTCATATCTATCTATGAAAAGGTGGGTATCCTCGCGATACTGATCATCGAGATCATTGTATTCGCGTTGGCAAAGGATAATTTTCTGACGGTAAATAATTTGTTTTTGGTGGCGCGGCAGGTATCCTTTACCGGTATTGCCGCTGTAGGAATGACCCTTGTGCTGCTGGTAGGAGAGATCGATATATCTGTCGGCTCTATACTTGCCTTTACCGGCTGCCTTTGCGCAACATTGATGACCAAGGCGGGGATGCCCATGCTTCCCACATTTCTTATCGCAATAGCCATCAGCTGCGTATTCGGTCTTGTGACCGGTACACTGACGGCTGTGTTTCGCATCCCTTCCCTGATCGCCACGCTGGCCATGCAAACCATCATAAAGGGCTGTACATACCTGATGACCGGGGGCGCATCCGTTCCGGGCCTTCCTGACGGATACAAATTCCTGGGACAGGGTTTCCTGTTTAGCGTGGTGCCCGTGCCTGTTGTGGTGATGCTGATCATTTTCCTGTTGGGCTTCCTGTTCCTGAATAAGACCTATTTTGGCAGGAGGATATACGCCGTTGGCGGCAACAAGGAAGCTGCCCGTTTGTCTGGTATTCGCACGCGCGCTGTTGTTATCGGTGCTTTTGTGGCGTCCGCTTTGACCGCAGGTATTGCGGGCATCCTGATGGCAGCTCGTTTGGGCACAGGCCAGCCTTCTACCGGCGCTGATTTTGCGATGGACGTGCTGACTGCTGTGGTTTTGGGCGGCGTGTCCCTGCAGGGCGGTAAGGGATCTGTGCTGCATGTGTTCGTTGGATCCCTCATAATTGGCATTCTGTCAAATGGCCTGGTGATGCTGAACGTGCTGGAGTACTGGCAGTGGATCATTAAGGGTATCGTATTCCTGCTGGCGGTAGCCATGAGCAATCTCGGTTCAAAGAGCAGCAAATAATATAAGACAAGATAGGAAGAAATTTGCTATGAAAAATATGATTCCCAAGACGATGAAGGCGCTGGTCGCATACGGCAAGCATGAGTATAAGCTGGAGGCTGCCTATCCCGTTCCCGAGTGCGGGCCGGACGACATTCTGATCAAGACCGAGGGCTGCGGCATCTGCGCAGGCGACCTGAAGTGCATGCACGGTGCAGAGCGCTTCTGGGGCAACGAGACGGAGCCCTCCTGGGTCAAGCCGCCGTTTATCCCCGGACATGAGTTCCTGGGCCGCATCGTGGCCGTGGGCGAGAACGTGAAGGAGTACAAGATCGGCGAGCGCATCACGGCGGACCAGATCGTCCCCTGCGGCGAGTGCCGCTTCTGCAAGAGCGGGCGCTACTGGATGTGCCAGCCTCACGCCACCTTCGGCTTCCAGTCCACCAACAACGGCGGCATGGCGGAGTACGTCCGCTATCCCAAGACCGCGGTGCTGCACCGGGTGCCGGAGGACATGCCGCTGGAGAAGGCGCTACTGGTGGAGCCCTACGCCTGCTCCAAGCACTGCGTGGACCGGGCGCAGATCACCAACGAGGACGTGGTGGTCATCTCCGGCGCCGGTACGCTGGGTCTGGGCATGGTGACCTATGCCCGGATGAAGAACCCGGCCAAGCTCATCGTGCTGGACATGATGGACGCGCGGCTGGAAAAGGCCAAGGAGTTCGGCGCTGATCTGGTCTGGAACCCCTCCAAGGTGGACGTGGTGGCCAAGATCATGGAGCTGACGGACGGCTACGGCTGCGACATCTACATCGAGGCCACCGGACACCCCTCCTCCGTGACCCAGGGCATGAACATGATCCGCAAGCTGGGCCGGTTCGTGGAGTTCTCCGTGTTCGGCGCGCCCACCACGCTGGACTGGTCCGTGATCGGCGACGGCAAGGAGCTGGATGTGCTGGGCTCCCATCTGTCCCCCTACTGCTTCCCCTTTGTTATCGAGCATATCCACGACGGCACGCTGAAAACCGACGGCATGATCACCCAGACCTTCGCGCTGGAGGACTGGGAGAAGGCGTTCGACTATGCCACCGGCAAATACGGCCACTTCAAGATCGCGTTTGTATTCTGAGCGGAGGATGCACATGGAGCACAATGAGAGAGTGCGCTGGATACGCACCGGCCAGACGGCCCTGGGCATAGAGCTGGGCTCCACCCGCATCAAGTCCGTGCTGATCGGGCCGGACCACACCGTGCTGGCCAGCGGCGCCTATCAGTGGGAGAACACGCTGGACCACGGGCTGTGGACCTATACGCTGGAGGACGCCATCGCCGGCGTGCAGGAGAGCTTCCGCGACCTGGATCAGGCGGTGTGCCGGGAGTACGGCACGCATCTGGAAAAGATCGGGAGCATCGGCATATCCGGCATGATGCACGGCTATCTGGCACTGGATGAGGGCGGCCGCCAGCTGGCGCCGTTCCTGACCTGGCGCAACACCAACACGGTGGAGGCGGCGGAGGAGCTGACCGCGCTGTTTCAGTTCAACATCCCCCTGCGCTGGTCCATCGCGCAGCTGTATCAGGCGGTGCTGGAGAAGCAGGGGCACGTCTCCCGCGTGGCGCACATCACCACGCTGGCCGGGTATATCCATTTCCGGCTGACCGGGCGGTTTGCCATGGGCGTGGGCGACGCCTCCGGCATGTTCCCCATCGATCCCGACACCCGCGACTTCGATCAGCGGATGCTGGAGCAGTTCGACCGGCTGGTGGAGCCCTACGGCTTCGCCTGGTGCGTTCGCCAGCTGCTTCCGGAGGTGCTGACGGCAGGCGCCTGCGCCGGTACGCTGACGGAGGAGGGCGCGCGGCTGCTGGATCCCAGCGGACGTCTGGCGCCCGGCGTGCCCATGGCGCCGCCGGAGGGCGACGCCGGCACCGGCATGGTGGCCACCGACTCGGTGGCGGTATGCACCGGAAATGTGTCCGCCGGAACGTCCATCTTCTCCATGGTGGTGCTGGAGCGGCCGCTGCGCCGCCTGTATAAGGACATCGACATCGTCTCCACGCCCTCCGGGCACGCGGTGGCCATGGTCCACTGCAACAACGGCACGTCCGACCTGGACGCGTGGATGGGCCTGATGGCGGAGCTTGCCGCCAAAAGCGGCGCGGAGGTCTCCCGGGCGGAGCTGTTCCGGCTGCTGTTTGAGGAGAGCCTGAAGGGCGCGCCGGACTGTGACGGCGTGCTGGTCTACAACTATCTGTCGGGCGAGCCGGTGGCGGGCCAGACCTCCGGGCGGCCCATGGTGCTGCGCCGGTCGGAGAGCGCGCTGACGCTGGCCAACTTCATGCGCTCGCAGATCTTCTCCATATTCGCCGCGTTGACCATGGGCATGCACATACTGACGGAGGAAAACGTCCGTATCCGGCGGCTCACCGGCCACGGCGGACTGTTCAAGACGCCGGGCGTGGCCCAGCGGTATCTGTCCGCGGCCATGGGCGCGCCCATCACTGTGATGGAGACCGCCGGTGAGGGCGGGCCCTACGGCATGGCGCTGCTGGCGGGCTACTGCCTGTGGCGGCAGGAGGGCGAGACGCTGGAGGACTATCTGGACCGGCGGGTTTTTGCCGGGGCGGACGGCGAGGACATTATGGCCACGCCGGAGGAATGCCAGGGCTACCGCCGGTATCTGGACTGGTATCAGGAAATATTGCCGGCGGAGGCGCTGGCGGCGCAGCGGCCGTAAGGGCGGCTGCGGTATCCCAAGGGCTTTTCGGAAAGGAGATACACGCATGGGTATTATGGAAAAAATGCGGCTGGACGGGAAGAAGATCTTCGTCACCGGCGGCGCCCGGGGCATCGGCATGAACTACGCCATCGCCGTGGCGGAGGCCGGGGCCGATGTGGCCATCGTGGACCTGGATATAGCCACCGCCGAGGAGACGGCACACCGGATCGCCGCGGACACGGGCCGCGAGGTCATCGCCATTCAGACGGACGTGACCTCTCCGGAGTCCGTGGAGGCCATGATGGACACGTTCCTGGCCAAATTCGGGCGGCTGGACGCAGCCTTCTGCAACGCGGGCATCTGCATCAATGTGCCAGCGGAGGAGATGACCTACGAGGTGTGGAAGAAGGTCATCGACGTCAACCTCAACAGCATGTTCCTGACCAATACCGCCGCCGGGCGGCAGATGCTGCGGCAGGGGAAGGGGTCCATCATCAACACGGCCTCCATGTCGGCGCACATCGTGAATGTGCCGCAGCCCCAGTGCTCGTACAACGCGTCGAAGGCGGGCGTGATACAGCTGACCAAGTCGCTGGCGGTGGAATGGGCCACCCGGGGCGTCCGCGTCAACAGCATCAGCCCCGGCTATATCGGCACCGACCTGACGCTGAACTCCCCCACACTGATCCCGCTGATCCAGCAGTGGAACGCCATGGCGCCGCTGCACCGGCTGGGAAAGCCGGAGGAGCTGCAGGCCATCGCCGTGTATCTGGCCGGAGACGCCAGCCCCTTCACCACGGGCGCGGACTTCTGCATCGACGGCGCGTTCACCTGCTTCTGATGAGCGGGCGGCTATAGGACTTTATCAGGGCTGAGGCGTAAGCCTCAGCCCTGTATATTGCATCGGAGGGGGCATTGACGTCCCCAAAGGAATAGACCTTCATCGCTTTCCTCCCTACCGTGGTATTCGGTATCTCTCATCGCTCCGCTTTCACGCACTCGACGTAGGTCAGCGGGAAGGAGGCCTTCAGCAGGGCGCTTTTGCGCACCGTCCAGCCGTTTTGCCGGAGGAACGCCAGGTATTCGGAGCTGGTCCACTTGCTGTGCAGGGGGAAGCCCGCCAGACGCATGAAAAAGGCTTTGACTTTCCCGAAGAAAGCGTTATCCGCATGGGTGAAGGTGGGCGCGGCCAGCACGCCGTCATTTTTCAGGACGCGGCGGATCTCAGCCAGCGCCTTCTCCGGCTCCGGCACGATGTGCAGGGCGTTGGAGACGATGACCACGTCGAAGCTGCCGTCGGCATAGGGCAGATGGAACATGTCCTGCACGGAGAAGTGCAGCTTGGCGGAGCGCTCATTTCGCCGGGCCTCGGCGATCATCTCCGCGGAGATGTCCGTGGCCTCGATGAGGTCGGCGCTGTTGACGATGTTTTTGGCGATCAGGCCCGTGCCGGTGGCCAGCTCCAGCACCGTCTTGTGCTGCACCACCGGGCGCAGCAGCCGATACAGCTGTGCGTAGGCCGCCGCATCCTTGCGCATGAAGCGGTCGTACCGCCCCGCGTTTTTGTCCCAGAAGTTTCTGTCCGTTTCCATTCGTGTGTCCTCTTGCTATTTGTTAGTTTTCTCTAACCGATGTGCGCAGTGGGCGGTTAGATCAGGCTAACCTATGCCCTTTTGAAAAGCCGCAGGGCTGCGGCCTTTCTGTCTGTGCAGGCTGTTCGCATTCGGTGCAGCCAACTGCGGTCTGTCGGTTTCGATTTCAACCACATGATAGCGCTTCCCTGCCCGCAAGTCAATACAAAATCGCGCGTCTCAGGCCTGGCTCTGCTTGTATGTTTCGCCCCAGGTCCACATGGCGTCCAAGATGGGCTTGAGACTGCGGCCCAGGTCCGTCAGGGTATACTCCACCCGGGGCGGCACCTCGGGGTAGACCGTGCGGGTGAGCAGGCCGCTGTCCTCCATCTGGCGCAGCTGGGCGGTCAGGACCTTCTGACTGACGCTGCCGATGGACTTCTTCAGCTCGCCGAAGCGCTTGGTGCCGGGCATCAGGTCCCGCAGGATCAGCACCTTCCACTTATCGCTGATGAGGGTCAGGGTGGTCTCCACCGGGCAGGCGGGGAGCTCCGCCCCGGTTCTGGTCTCGCTCATATCTCCATCCTCCAAAATGAATTTTAAGGGGAAAGCCTTTTAAATACGCAATGGTTTCCTTTTGGTAACTACGGCACAATATTGTGCTTACTTTACGGCCGGGAGCTACGGTGCTATTATAATGCCAACGAAAGGGAAACGCAACCTTTCAAAAAGCAAACATCATTTTGGAGGTACATATCATGAAAAAGGTCGTTGAGTTTCTGAATGCCAATCCCGTGCAGTATCTGGCCACTGTGGGCCGGGACGGCAAGGCCAAGTGCCGCCCCTTCATGTTCGCCGGCGAACTGGACGGCAAGCTGTGGTTCTGCACCAACAGCACCAAGGACGTCTATAAGGACATGCAGGCCAATCCGGAGATCGAAATTTCCGTGTCCAGCCCGGAGTACGCCTGGATCCGCCTGCACGGCAGGGCGGTGTTCGAGAGCAGCATGGCCGCCAAGGAGATGTGCATCCAGAACCCCATCGTGAAGGGGCAGTACGGCGAGGCCACCAACCCCATCTTTGAGGTGTTCTATCTGGCCGATGCCCATGGCGTCATCGCCGACTTCTCCGGCAACCCTCCCTATCAGTTCTGAGAAAACACCACAGCGCGGCTCCGCCTGTGCGGGGCCGCGCCACATCGCCGCAAAAGGGGGCCCACCATGAACCAGAGCGAAAAGAGGCTGTTTCTCATCCAGTCGCTGCTGAAGGAGCGGCCGGAGTACCGGCAGCTGGACGTGCCGCAGGATGCGGCGCAGCAGCGGCAGCTGCTGCGGGGCCTGATGAACATCCGGGCGCCGCAGGAGACCGGCGCGGACTTTCTGCGGGTGCAGGACGACTATCTGCGGGGCGAGACGGCGGAAAAGGGCGTCACCGACGTGGACGAGCTGACGCCGGTGCAGCCGGGGCTGTACCTGTGGCAGGGGGACATCACCACGCTGAAATGCGACGCCATCGTCAACGCCGCCAACAGCGGCATGACCGGCTGCTACATCCCCAACCACCGCTGCATCGACAACGCCATCCACACCTACGCGGGGGTGGAGCTGCGGCGGTACTGCGCGGAGATGATGGAGCGGCAGGGCCATCCCGAGCCCACCGGGCAGGCCAAGCTCACCCCGGCGTTCGATCTGCCGTGCAGGTACATCCTGCACACCGTGGGGCCCATCATCACCGGCAGCGTCACGAGGCGCGACCAGGCGCTGCTGGCGTCCTGCTACCGCTCCTGTCTGGAGCTGGCGGCGGAGAAGGGTCTGGAGAGCGTGGCGTTCTGCTGCATCTCCACCGGGGAGTTCCACTTCCCCAACGAACAGGCGGCAGAGATCGCCGTCCGGACGGTCAGAGAGTTCCTGGCCAAGGACACCAGCGTAAAGAAGGTCATTTTCAATGTTTTCAAGGACACAGACAAAGCCATCTACCAGCGGCTTCTCGGCGCAGCGTGAGCGGCTGCGGGCGGCGCTGGAGGGCGCCGACGCCGTGGTCATCGGCGCGGGAGCGGGACTGTCCACCGCAGCGGGGCTCACCTACAGCGGGGAGCGGTTCGAGCAGTATTTCTCCGATTTTGAGAGGAAATACGGCTTCCACGACATGTATACCGGCGGGTTCTACCCGTTTCCCTCTGAGGAGGAGCGCTGGGCGTACTGGAGCCGCAATATCCTCATCAACCGCTATCAGGACGCGCCGAAGCCGGTGTATAACGACCTTTTGAAGCTGGTGCGGGGGAAGGACTACTTCGTCATCACCACCAATGTGGATCACCAGTTCCAGCGGGCGGGCTTTGACAAGAAGCGGCTGTTCTACACCCAGGGGGACTACGGCCTGTGGCAGTGCAGCGAGCCGTGCTGTCAGGAGACCTTCGACAACGAAGAGCTCGTCCGGCAGATGGTGGAGCGGCAGGAGGATATGCGTATCCCCAGCGAGCTTGTGCCCCGCTGCCCCCACTGCGGCAGGCCCATGGCCATGAATCTGCGGTGCGACGATACGTTCGTGGAGGACGAGGGCTGGCACGCGGCCGCGGAGCGGTACGCCGACTTCCTCCGTACCCGGGCGGGGCAGCGCATCCTCTTTCTGGAGCTGGGCGTGGGGTACAACACCCCGGTGATCATCAAGTACCCCTTCTGGCGCATGACGGCGCAGAATCCCAAAGCGGTCTACGCCTGCATCAACCAGGGGCAGGCGGACTGCCCCCGGGCGCTCGAAAAGCAGGCCATCTGCGTGGATGGGGACATTGGAGCCGTTCTGCGCGGGAGCTGACGTGACAGCGGCAAAAGGAAAGCCTCCGGCTTATGAAGCCGGAGGCTTTCCTTTTGTCCAGCTCAGGCTTTACGGCTTTCTCTGCCCGTACCCGCAGGCACGCAGCTCTTACTGCACGTTTTTCAGTATCTCGCGGAGGATCTCATACAGCGGCCCTACGGAGGATATTTCCAGCCGCTCATTGGGCGTGTGGACATCGTAGGTCATGCAGCCCAGATTGATCATGTCGAGCTTACGGCCGCGCTGGCGCGCCTTGGCCTCGAGAACACCGCCCTCGACACCGGCGTGCATCCCGCAGCGGGCGGTGGAGCTGCTGGTGGAGGAGCACGCAAAGCACCCCCACAGTCCTTACCTGTTTGTGTCGCCCAAAACCGGTACCATGTTCGACCCGGATTCCTTCCGCCACACCCATGACAAGATCCTGAAGGCCATCGGCGCAGAGCACATACGCTTTCACGACCTCAGACACACCTTCGCCACGCTGTCCCTCAAGTACGGCGTGGACGTCAAGACGCTGTCCGGTGCCCTGGGACACTACGACGCGGGCTTTACCCTCAGCACCTACACCCACGCCACGGAGGGGATGAAGCGTTCCGCCGCCGATACCATCGGCAGCGTCATCAGCCAGGCCATGTAGCCCACAAAAAAACAGTCGGAGAGAGACGGATGATGCCATCCGCCCCTCTCCGGTGCTTTCCTGATCTCTCGGCTTTTGGGTCACGGTTTGGGTCATGCGAAAAACGCCAAAATACCGCGTCACTATTTGAAGACATAAGCGGAAAAAGCGCCTGATCTCTTACGAGATCAGGCGCTTTTTGGTGGAGACTGCTGGACTCGAACCAGTGACCTCCTGCGTGTGAAGCAGGCGCTCTAACCAGCTGAGCTAAGCCTCCATATTCGGCAGCCCGAGACGGATTGCCGAAGTGGTGACCCGTACGGGACTCGAACCCATGTTACAGCCGTGAAAGGGCCGTGTCTTAACCACTTGACCAACGGGCCGTGTTTGTTGTGTCGAGGGTTACCGGAGAGATGCTCTCGCATCTCTCCGGTTCTGGTAGCGGCGACTGGATTTGAACCGGTGACACTGCGGGTATGAACCGCATGCTCTAGCCAACTGAGCTACGCCGCCATGTCGTCCTCGACAGGCACGAGTTACTATACCATATTCGCCCCGCTTTTGTCAACAGCTTTTTTGCAAAACCGCAAGAAAAACCGAAAAACCAGGGGATGTGGCTCACGCCACATCCCCTGTGCCTGTTCCGTTCTCTTAATACATGCCCATGCCGCCCATGTCGGGTGCGGGGGCTGCCGGTGCGGGGGGCTGGGGCTTGTCGGCCACCAGAGACTCGGTGGTCAGCACCATGCCGGACACGCTGGCGGCGTTCTCCAGGGCGCTGCGGGTGACCTTGGCGGGGTCCACGATGCCGCTGGCGATCATGTCGCAGTACTCCTCCTTGTAGGCGTCGAAGCCGTAGCCGTTCTTGCCGGAGGCGCGGACCTTCTCCAGCACCACGGAGCCGTCGATACCGGCGTTGGCCGCGATCTGGCGGATGGGGGCCTCCAGGGCCTTGGCCACCAGCTGTACGCCCACGCGCTCGTCGCCCTCGGTGCTGTTCAGCAGCGCGGTGACAGCGGGGATCACGTTCACATAGATGGTGCCGCCGCCGGCCACGATACCCTCTTCCACAGCGGCCTTGGTGGCGTTCAGGGCGTCCTCGATGCGCAGCTTCTTCTCCTTCATCTCGGTCTCGGTGGCAGCACCGACCTTGATGACGGCCACGCCGCCGGCCAGCTTGGCCAGGCGCTCCTGCAGCTTCTCCTTGTCGTACTCGCTGGTGGTCACGCCGATCTGGGCGCGGATCTGGGACACGCGGTCCTTGATGGCCTGCTGGTCACCCATGCCGTCCACGATGATGGTGTTCTCCTTGGTGACCTTGATCTGGCGGGCACGGCCCAGCATGTCGATGGTGGCATCCTTCAGCGTCAGGCCCAGCTCCTCGCTGATGACCTGGCCGCCGGTGAGGATGGCGATATCCTGCAGCATCTCCTTGCGGCGGTCGCCGAAGCCGGGTGCCTTGACGCACACCACGTTCAGCACGCCCTTCAGCCGGTTCACCAGCAGGGTGCTCAGGGCCTCGCCCTCCACGTCCTCAGCGATGATGAACAGCTTCTTGCCGCTCTGCAGCATCTGCTCCAGCAGGGGCAGGATGTCGGAGATCACAGAGATCTTCTTGTCGGTGATGAGGATGTAGGGATCGTCCACCACAGCCTCCATCTTCTCCATATCGGTGGCCATATAGGGGGTGATGTAGCCGCGGTCGAACATCATGCCCTCCACCACCTCGGAATAGGTCTCGGCGGTCTTGGACTCCTCGATGGTGATCACGCCGTCGGCGCTGACCTTCTCCATGGCCTCGGCGATCAGCTTGCCGATGGTCTCGTCGCCGGAGGACACGGTGCCCACGCGGGCGATATCAGCGGTGCCATTGACCTTCTGGCTCTGCTCCTTGATGGCGCCCACAGCGGCGTCCACAGCCTTGGCCATGCCCTTCTTCATGACGATGGGGTTAGCGCCGGCGGCCAGGTTGCGCAGACCCTCATGGATCATGGCCTGGGCCAGCAGGGTGGCGGTGGTGGTGCCATCGCCGGCCACGTCGTTGGTCTTGGTAGACACCTCGCGCACCAGCTGTGCGCCCATGTTCTCAAACGGATCGTCCAGCTCGATCTCCTTGGCGATGGACACACCGTCGTTGGTGATCAGGGGTGTACCGAACTTCTTGTCCAGCACCACATTGCGGCCCTTGGGGCCCAGAGTGACCTTTACGGTATCGGCCAGCTGGTTGACGCCGGCTTCCAGCGCCTTGCGGGCTTCGTCGCCGCGCTTGATGATCTTTGCCATATTGCTTACCTCCAAAAATGAGCTGTATATTTGTGATTATTCGACGATCGCCAGGATGTCGCCCTGCTTGACGATGATATACTCCTCGTCCTCCAGGGTCACCTTGGTGCCGGCGTGCTTGTCGGTGATGACCTTGTCGCCGGCCTTCACGGACATGACCACGGTCTTTCCGTCCACGGTGCCGCCGGGGCCTACGGAAATGACCTCAGCCACAGAGGGCTTCTCCTTGGCGGAGCCGGTCAGGATAATGCCGCCCTTGGTGGTCTCCTCCGGCTCGGTCATCTTCAGCACCACGCGGTCAGCAAGCGGTGTCAGCTTCATAGTTGGTTCCTCCTTGTATTTCTATTTTTTGATAAAACATTTCAGCGTTAGCACTCATGTTCTTTGAGTGCTAACGCTGATTATAATACCACACTATACGGGATTTGCAAGGGGGAAAACAGGGAAATTTTGAAAAATTCACAAATTGTTCAATGCCGTCTGTCTCACCGGGCCGTCCGGTTGCAGGAGCAGCCCTCCGGGCCGAAGAAATTCAGCTTCTTGTCGTGCATCCGGATGGTCACGTCGCTGTTGGTAACGCACTCGCCGTCCAGACAGGTGACGATGTCCGCCTTGTCGGACTGGATGCGGATGACCTTGGGACAGGAGCAGTGGGCATACCGGGGGAACTGGGCGTAGCCGCCCTTGGAATACGGTCCCACGAACCGCAGGAATTCCCGGCGGTTGACGGCCTTGACCACCAGCGTGTTCAGTACGCCGTCGTCCATCCGGGCCTCGGCCACCGGCATGAAGCCGCCGCCGTAGTACCGGCCGTTGCACACCGCCACCAGGGACCAGTCCCCCTCCGTGGCCACGTCGTCCAGCGTCACCGTCCAGTGGCGGCCGATGCCCTTGAACAGAAAGTTCACCGCCAGGGAATAGATATAGCTGCCCTTGCCGTCCAGCAGCGGGCTCTCGCTGTACTTATGTACGTCGGCGGCCACCCGGGCGTCGATGCCGCTGCAGGCGATGGTCAGCGCCACCCGGCCGTTGACGTTGATGGCGTCCATAGGGAACTGCGGGCCGTCCCACAGGTTCTCGGCCTCCTTGAATTTCTCCATGTCGTCGCCGAAGTTCTTCAGGAAGTCGTTGCCGGTGCCCACGGGGATCACGGTCATGGCCGCGTTGTCGTAGCCGATGATGCCGTTGGCCACCTCGTTGACGGTGCCGTCGCCGCCGCAGGCGTAGAACCGCAGTTCCTCGCCGGTCTCGCACAGCTTCTGCGCCAGCTCGGTGGCGTGGCCCTGCTTCTTGGTCAGGATGCACTGCACATCCAGCCCGTGCTGCTGCCGCAGCGCCTCCGCCATGTCGTAGATGCGCTGGCGGCTGTCGGTCTTGCCCGCCGTGGGGTTGATGATAAAAATATGCTTCATCGAGGCTCTCCTCCTCAAATACCAGCAGAATAGTACATTCTATTCTATCAGCATTTTTCCAAAGAAAATGAACAAAATGAAAATAAACGCATATATCGGGCATTTATTAAGGGATGCTCAACTCTTCCCGCCGTCTCTCCCCGCCCCGCCCTACACGTTGCCGTAGAAGAACACGTCGCACTTGATCATGCCGTTGTACAGCTTCCGCTTCTTGTCGGCGGTCCTCCCAAAGCAGCGCTCAAACTCCGTGTGGCTGCTGAGCACCAGCGTGCGCCAGCCCTCGGGCAGCGTGCGCCACGCCTTGCCGAAGGCGCGGTACAGCGCCTCCGCCTCCTGCCGCTCCAGCAGCCGCTCGCCGTAGGGCGGGTTGGTGACCAGCTGGCCGTAGGGGCTGTCCCGGTGGAATTTACCGGCGTCGGCCACCTGAAAGCGGACGCAGTCGTCCACGCCGGCCTTGCGGGCGTTGTCCTGGGCGATGGCCACCGCCTTAGGGTCAATGTCCCCGCCCCATATATCGTACTGGCCGCGGAACTCCTTGTCCTGCGCCTCGTCCGCCGCGTCCAGCCAGCACTGCACCGGCAGGAACGCCCACCGCTGGGCGTCGAACCGGCGGTCCAGACCGGGGGCGCGGTTTTTGGCGATCAGCGCCGCCTCGATGGGGATGGTGCCGCTGCCGCAGAAGGGGTCGCAGAAGGGGTCCCGGCCCCGGTAGCGGCTCAGCGTCACCAGCGCCGCCGCCAGTGTCTCCCGCAGGGGCGCCTCCACGCCCACGGCGCGGTAGCCCCGCTTGTACAGCCCCTCGCCGCTGGCGTCCAGGCCGATGGACACCTGATCCTTGAAGATGGAAAAGCGCACCTGATACTTGGTCCCCGTCTCCGGGAACTGCTCCAGCCCATAGTGGGCCTTCAGCCGCTCCACCATAGCCTTTTTGATGATGCTCTGGCAGGCGGGCACCGCGTGCAGCTGGGAGGAGATGGAGTACCCCTTCACCGGGAACGCGCCGTCCCGGGGGATATACTCCTCCCACGGGATGGCCCGAACGCCCTGGAACAGCTCCTCGAAGCTGCGGGCCTCGAACTGCCCCAGCAGGGCGATGACCCGGGCGCCGCAGCGCAGGTTGATGTTCAGCCGGGCGCAGTCGCTCCAGCTGCCGCTGCACAGCACGCGGCCGTTCTCCGCCCGCACGTCGGCCAGGCCCAGCCGCTTTATCTCATCGGCCACCAGCTTTTCCAGCCCCAGCAGGCAGGGGATCTCGTATGTTATCATGGCAAACACCTCGTCACTTACAGTACCAAAGAGTATACCGAAAAATACGGCCCGGCGCAACCTAAATTTCCTGTGGCTTTTCGCCCCTGCCTCCGGTATAATAGAGACGTAAACCTCAGGTTGCGCCGCCGGCACACAAATTTTTCTCCGGCGCAACACAAAGCTGATAGACATTTCCCCGGGAAACCGCTATACTGGCAGCACAGAGAGCAAAGGAGGGCGTGTATGGCATTCGGTGATCGGCTGGCGGCAGTGCGCCGCAGCCACAGTCTGACGCAGGAGCAGTTTGCCGAACAGCTGCAGGTCTCCCGCCAGGCGGTGAGCAAATGGGAGAGCGGCCGGGGCTACCCGGAGATGGAGAAGATACTCTATATCTGCAACCGCTACCAGGTGTCCATCGCCGACCTGTTCGCCGACGAGGCGCCGGTCTCCCCCGCCCCGGCAGCGCCGGCGGCCACGGCGGAGCCGCCGCTGCCCAAGGCCACGCTGGGCAGCGCCGTGGGTGCCTTTCTGACCAATCTCTCCCCGAAAAACAAGTGGCTGGCCGGCGCGGTGCTGGTGGGCATCGGCGCGCTGGCGGGCATTATCGGACTGATCCTGAGAGGAGGAGGCGCAGATATGGCAACAACGATATGGATCGCCGCCATCATCATCTTCGGCGTGGTGGAGGCGGCCACCGCCGGGCTGACGTCCATCTGGTTCGTGCTGGGCGGCATCGCCGGGCTGATCGCCGCGGTGTGCGGCGGGCCGATATGGCTGCAGGTGGCGCTGTTCTTCGCGGTGTCCATCGCGGCGCTGGCCATCACCCGGCCGCTGGTGGCAAAGCTGCTGAAAAAGGACATCAAGCCCACCAACGCCGACCGGGTGCTGAACGCCACAGGCCGCGTGACAGAACGCATTGACAACGCTTTGCCCTCCGGCGCCGTCTATATAGACGGTAAGACCTGGACGGCGCGCAGCGCCGACGGGACGGTCATTGAGCCGGACGCCGCCGTGCGTATCCTGCGGATGGAGGGCGTGAAGCTCATCGTACAGAAGGAGTAATGTCATGCCGTTTATTCTGATCGGATTAGCCGTCATACTGCTGGCGACGGTGGGGTGCATTCTATACCGCATTTACAAGCACAAGAGCTCCGGAGACGCGGAATGACCCCAAAATCGTTGTTGACAGCAACATGGAAAGGGCAAGAAAGCATGAGAAAACGCTGAGAACGGCGCAGAACGGCGCGTGCGCGCCCTGCGGCGTGGGGCCCGACCGCGAAAAATTCGAAAGAAACCAAAATAACGTTATATTTCAGGAGAATCAAGGAGGAATCATTATGCCGACAACCGGAACCATCGCCATCATCATTTTAGTCGTCCTGATCCTGGCGGTCATCGTCAGCTGCATCCAGATCGTGCAGCAGTCCAAGGCCTATGTGGTGGAGCGCCTGGGCGCGTTCCACAGTGTGTGGGGCGTGGGCATGCACTTCAAGCTGCCGTTCATCGAGCGGGTGGTGAAGAAGGTCAGCCTGAAGGAGCAGGTGGCTGACTTCGACCCCCAGCCGGTGATCACCAAGGACAACGTGACCATGCAGATCGACACGGTGATCTATTTCCAGATCACCGACCCCAAGCTGTACACCTACGGCGTGGAGTACCCCATGAGCGCCATCGAGAACCTGACGGCCACCACCCTGCGGAACATTATCGGCGAGCTGGAGCTGGACCAGTCCCTGACCAGCCGCGACACCATCAACGCCAAGATGCGCTCCATTCTGGACGAGGCCACCGACCCGTGGGGCATCAAGGTCAACCGGGTGGAGCTGAAGAACATCCTGCCGCCGCGGGAGATCCAGAACGCCATGGAAAAGCAGATGAAGGCCGAGCGCGAGCGGCGCGAGTCCATCCTGCAGGCCGAGGGCGAAAAGGCCAGCAAGGTGCTGATCGCCGAGGGCGAGAAGCAGTCCACCCTGCTGCGGGCCGACGCGGCCAAGCAGGCCAAGATCATGGCCGCCGAGGCCGAGGCGGCGTCCATCCTGAAGGTGCAGCAGGCCATGGCCGACTCCATGCGGCTGCTGAACGAGAACGCCCCCAACGACCAGGTCATCAAGCTGAAGGCGCTGGAGGCGCTGGAGAAGGTGGCGGACGGCAAGGCCACCAAGCTGATCATCCCCAGCGAGATCCAGGGCCTGGCCGGTCTGGCCGCCAGCGCGAAGATGCTGGTGGAAAACGACGCCCCCGCCGCGGAGTAAGCCTATGGCAAAGAAGGAGCAGCGTTTTATCAAGGTCATGGAGGACAGCGGCTTCATCAGCAGCAGCGAGGTGCTGGTGGACACCGAGACCGGCGTGCAGTATCTCTACCACGCCGTGGGCAATTCCGGCGGGCTGACGCTGCTGGTGGACGCGGAGGGCAAGCCGCTGCTGTACCGAAAAACGCCGGACGCACCGGAGTTCTGAGAGGAGGGATCGCTATGATCATTACCACCACCCCCACCGTAGAGGGTCGCCGCATCACGGAGTATAAGGGGATCGTATTTGGCGAGGTCATTGCCGGCGTTAACGTGGTCAAGGACATCGCCGCCAGCTTCAGCAACTTCTTCGGCGGGCGCTCCGGCACCTACGAAAGCGAGCTGATCAACGCGCGGGAGCAGGCGCTTTATGAACTGGAGCAGCGCGCCCTCCAACTGAACGCGGACGCTGTGGTGGCCGTGGATGTGGACTATGAGGTGCTTGGCTCTGACAACGGCATGCTGATGGTCACCGCCAGCGGCACCGCCGTCAGACTGGATTGATAAGTTCCGACAGAACCGCCATGGAAGAACGCAGACGTTCCTGCCCCCTGTGCGGGGCGAAAATGACGCCGCCCCGCAACCTGCTGTACTGTCGGAAATACGACGAGTGACGCAAAAAGCACCCCTTTCGGGGTGCTTTTTGCGTCTTATTCAGGACTCCTCCTGGGCAGGCTTGAACACCAGGGCGGCCATATCCGCCAGTGTCTTCTCCGACGCGGCGCTGTCGGCCGACAGGCTGTAGACCAGGCCGGGGGCGATGTCCCGCCAGATGATGCAGCCGGCGCCGCCCTCGTCCCAGCGGAGGGACGTGGGACACCAGCGAAGCTGGCCCTCTGCCGTCTGCGCGCCGCCGGAGAACGCCGAGATGTCGGGGATGGTATCCGAGACGTCGTCGGTGGGGGCCATGCGGTAGTGCCAGGTAACGCTGTTCAGGGTAAAGGAGACTTCGGTGATGGTCTCACCGTTCAGGTCAAAGAGGTCATAGCCCAGCACGTCCGCACCTTCCGGGGCGGTGGGAACGGTGTAATACTGTGCGTCCATCAGGGTAAAGGCAGTGACCAGCGGCTCTCCGCCGTCCCAGGCCGCGCAGTACCACTGGATACCGGCGGACGTGTCGTACCAGCCCACGGCACCGTCGTCATAGACCAGCAGCGTCAGGCCGTTCACCTGCCAGGTGTCCGCCGGGAGGGTACCGTCCGGGGCGGGCAGGGGCTGGCTGGCATAGGCCGCGCCGTAGTCATAGTCATACCCGTCCAGCAAGACGGTACAGGACACGCCGGTGACGGCGCCCTCGCCGTCCTGACGCCACTGGTAGTCAGAGGTCAGGGACGCGCCCTCCGGCAAGGCCAGAGAGGCAGAGAGTGGCTCGGCGTCCAGCACAGGCGCCATAGTGACGGGAAAGCTCTTGTCCATGGCGTTGTCGCCCGCGCCGGTGATGAGATCAGCGCTCCAGGGCTGCCAGAGGGCCAGGGCCAGGGCCGCCGCGCAGAGGCAGGCGGCCAGGGCGCCCCAGCGCACGGCGGCGCCGCCGCGGGGCAGGGGGCGCTGGGCCTCCTCCAGCAGCTCGGCGTCGATGGCGTCCATCCAGCGCTTCATACGATCGGTATTCACAGCATCCCCTCCTTTTCCAGCACGGTACGCAGGCGCTGGCGGGCGCGGAAAAGGGAGGATTTGACCTTCTCCTCGCCCGCGCCGCAGGCGTCGGCGATCTCGCGGATGCTCTCGCCGTACCAGTAACGGCGGATAAAATAAGTGCGGCTCTGCCGGGTCAGCTTGCGCAGGAAGGCGTTGAGCACGCGGCTGAACTCCTGCTCTTCCAGGGTGCGGACGGCGCTGTCCTCGGCGGGCAGGCAGCCCTCCAGCTCCTCGAAGGCCACGGTCAGGTCGCTGCGCCGCTGGGCGGCGCGGTTGTAGTCGCATTTATCCAGCGCCAGCCGCCGGGTGACGGTGGTGACGTAGGCCGCCAGCGAGCGGGGGCGCTCCGGCGGGATGGCGTTCCACAGCCGCAGCCACACGTCGCTGACGCATTCCTCCGCGTCCCGCTCGTCCGGCAGGATGTGCCGGGCGGCGGCGAAGCAGCGCTTTTCATATTTTTCCCGGACGGCCTCGATGGCCGCCGGGTCACGGCGGAAAAAGCCGTCGATGATCTGGACGTCCTCCATAGGGCGATCCCCTTTCTGTGTCTGTCGGTCAGACCATCATAGCACACAGAAAGGGGATTTTCCAGTCAGAACATCAGAATTTCGCCAAGAAAGCGTCAGGAACGGTGCAGCCGTCGGGCAGGACCTCCAGCACCACATAGTTGCCGTTGACGGTAACGGTGGCATTGTTCTTCCACATGCCGGCCTCCTCGGGATAGGTGGTGTCGCTGGCCATAGCGTCCACACGGGCTTGGAAGCTCTGGCGGACGATCTCAGCGTCGGCGGCGCTTTCCGCCTCCACCATGGACACCTCGCAGGAGGTGGCGGTGGGTGAGATGAAGAATACAGACTGCTTCAGCTTGGCGTTCTCCAGGCCGGGGTAGTAGCTGTTCAGGATCTCCACAGCCGTCTCCTCCAGCAGCACGGGTGCGTTGTCGCCCAGCTCCTCGTTGACCTTGGCGATGGCGGCGTCATAGGCGGCCTTCAGGTCAACGGTTTGACCGTCGGTCTGCGTCTGGTCGTCCTTTTTCTCGCCGCCGATGTTATCCTCCTTCTGGCCGCAGGCCATCAGAGACAACGCCATGACCAGAGCCAGCAGCATAGCAACAAATTTCTTCATACTAAGTACTCCTTTCGTGCGGCCAAAGGCCGCGTGGGCGCAGTGCGCCCGGTTTATAGGCGGCGCGGCGGCGAGGCATGCCCCTTTGGCGCCTGCGGGCCGCGCGTGAAGCGGCCAAACGCCGCTCCTGCCTATACTGACGGCGGAGGGCGGCGTTTGGTTTCGTTTTTTACTTTCAGCGAAAAGCGCGGCTCAGCGCTCGTGGGGCCGCGGGGCGTTCCAGCCCTCGGGGAAGTTTTGCAGCACCCAGCGGCGGACATGGTCGATGAACACCTGGGTGGAGTGGGACAGGGCGTTTTTGTCCTTGACGCAGATGCCGATGTCCCGGTGGAAGGTCCTGGGCAGGGTGCTGGCGGCCAGGGGATAGGCGCAGCGGTAGAGCATCAGCTCCTCCATGATGCTGATGCCCAGGCCGCCAGAGACCATGGCCAGAATGGTCTGGTCCTGCTGGACGGTGTACTGGATCTGAGGATGCACCCCGTAGTGGTCGAAGATGGCCTGGATCTCGTAGTCGTCGCCCTCGTCCAGCAGGATGAGGGGATACTGCTCCAGGGCCTCCGGCGGGAAGGGCTGGCGGCCGGCCATAGGGTGGTCGCAGGGCAGGATGACCTTCCACTGGTCACGCTGCAGCAGCCAGCAGTCCAGGTATTTCTCCGCCGGAGTGGGTAGGGAGAGAAAGCCGCAGTCCGCCTGGCCGTGGAGCACCCAGTCGGAGATCTCGTTGTTGAAGTTGGAGGGCAGCAGCTCGAACTCGATGCGGGGATACTGCGCCTGAAAGCTCTTGAGGATGCCGGGGAGCCACTTCTCCGAGACGCTGGTGAAGGTGGCCACCCGGACGAGGCCGGTGTCCAGGCCCCGCAGGTCCGCGGCCTGCTGCTCCAGCCGGTGCTGCATGGCACACAGCTCCCGGAAGCAGGGCGTCAGCGCCCGGCCGTCCGCCGTGGGGGTGACGCCGCCGTGGCTGCGCACCAGCAGCGTGACGCCCAGCTCCTCCTCCAGCGAGCCGATGGCGTGGCTGACGCCGGACTGGGTGAAATTCAGCACACGGGCCGCGGCGGTAAAGCTGCCTAATTCTACGGTTTTCAGGAATATCTGATACTTTCCGATGCTCATGGCGGGCACACCTTCCCTTCCCGTCCAGTATACCACACGGCGGGGCGGACGCAACCTTTTTTTCATCATCTTGATGAAAATCATGCGTTTTACAAGCCAAAGTGCGCGTGCTATAGTAAAGATATCAACCGAAAGGAGGCGCTGCACATGGCATTGAATCTTGTATTGGCCAGCCTGGCGATCCTGCTGGTGATCGTGGCGGTGACGTCCAAGGTGACCAGCCGGTAAACGGCTCCGCGTTTCCCCCATTTATGATCGTAATGTAGCCATCTTTTCTCCCTGCCTCACAAATCTGGCACTGCAGCGGCACGAGTGACCCCTTCGCGCCGCCGGGGACAGGCGCCGCCGGAAGGCGGCGCTTTTCCTTGCCTTCCGGGGCGGGATATGGTATGATGTGGCCGTTATATTCAGTAAAGAGGTACTGCCTATGGACCAGAAAAAGCTTCACATCCTGTCGCTGCTGGCGGCGCTGACCAGCGCGGTGATCTTCGGCATGAGCTTCATGTTCTCCCGGAAGGCGCTGGACATCGCGGCGCCCAGCGTGCTGCTGGCCTTCCGCTTTACGGTGGCGGTGGCGGCCATGACGCTGGTCATCGCCCTGAACGCCCTGATCGGAAGGCTGCGGGGACAGAAGTGGTTCGCCTTCTCCCTGCGGGGAAAGCCGGTGCACAAGCTGCTGCTGCTGGGCATCGTGCAGCCGGTGGCGTACTTCATCTTCGAGAACTACGGCATCCTGTACACGTCCTCCGCCGTGGCGGGGACCATCATCGCGGCGGTGCCGGTGTGCTGCATCCTGATGGACGTGCTGGTGCTGCACGAAAGGGTCACCCGGCGGCAGGTGCTGTGCGCCCTGGGCGCGGTGGGCGGCGTGGCGCTGATCTCCGTGGGCGGTGCAGTGATGATCTCGGCGCTGGGACTGCTGTTTCTGCTGCTGACCATGCTCAGCGACACGGTGTATTACGGCATCAGCCACGACGCCGCCAAGGCCTTCACCCCCTTCGAGATGACCTACATCATGTTCGTGGTGGGCATGGTGGTGTTCATCCCGGTGGCGCTGCTCCAGAGCGGCGGACCGGGCAGCGAGCTAATCACCGGCCCGGCGCAGAGCGGCGACTTCTGGCTGGCGGTGCTGTATCTGGGCGTGCTGTCCTCCGGCGTGGCCTATGGGCTGCTGAACTTCGCCAACAGCCACCTGACGGTGTCGGAGACGTCGCTGTTCTCCAACGTGACCACGGTGGTGTCGGTGCTGGCGGGGGTGCTGTTCCTGAAGGAGGACTTCAGCCTGTGGCAGGCGGCCGGTGTGGTGATCATTCTGGTGTGCGTGTTCATCGCCAACGTGTCGGCGGAGAAAAAAGAATAAAAAACGACCCCCTGCCGGGGGTCGTTTTTTTATCTGCGTATGATGCTGCCGTTTTTGGCGCCGGTGAGCGCGCCGTCCAGCACGGCCAATTCGCCGGATACCAGCACGGCGGACATGCCCAGGGCCGTCCGGCAGGGGTCCTGATAGGTGCCGCGCTCGGTCAGGGCAGCGGGGTCAAAGACGCACAGGTCGGCGTCCGCGCCCACGGCCACGACGCCCTTGCCCGCAAGGCGCAGGGCCTGGGCCGGGGCCTGGGTCAGCTTGTGGACGGCCTGCTCCAGCGTCAGCACGCCCTGCTCCCGGACAAAGTGCTGCAAAAGCCGGGTGCAGCTGCCGTAGACCCGGGGATGGGGCATGCCCTCAGTGGGATAGGTGGCGTCGGAGATCAGGCAGCTGAGAGGGCTGCGGAGGATAGCGGCGATGTCCTCCTCCGCGGCCATGAAGTCGATCATGGTCACTTGACAGTGCTCCCGGATCAGCAGGTCGCAGCAGGCGTCCAGCGGGGATTTATGCTCTATGGCCGCCTCCTGGGCGATGCTCTTGCCCAGAAGCGGCTCGTCCTCCGGGCAGTGGAGGCTGCTGAGGAAGATGCCGTCCCAGCCGGCCAGCTTGGCGATGTCGTCGAAGCCGTCGCCCTCCTGGATGCGGTGGGCCAGCGTCTCCCGCTGGCGGGGGTCCGCCAGGCGGCGGACCACGGCGTCCATGCCGCCCTCCAGAAACTCCGGGGGCAAGATGTGCAGCAGCTGGGTGGAGCCGGCGGTGTAGGGGTACACGTCGCAGCCCACGTCCAGCCCGTCGTCCCTGGCCTGCTGCAGCAGCGCCAGCGCCCGGGGGATCTTGACGCCCCAGTTGTCACGGCCCATGGCCTTCAGGTGGCTGATGTGCAGGGGGACGCGCAGCTGGCGGGCCACCAGCAGCATCTCCTCGATAGAGTCGCAGACGCCGCCGCCCTCCTGCCGCATGTGGACGGTCAGGGGGATGTCCTGCCCGGCTATAGGGGCCAGGGCGCGGATCAGCTCGCGGGTGGTGTAGAAGCACTCGGGGGCGTAGCCCAGGCCCAGGGAGACGCCCAGGGCGCCGTCGGCCAGGGCGCGCTCCAGGGCGCGGTGCAGGGCGCGGTAGTGCTGGTCCTCCAGGTGCTCCAGCTCGTAGCCGGCGGCATCGGCCCGGAGGACGCCGGCGCCGGTGAGCATGCCCACATGCACCGGCAGGGCGGGCAGGGACGCAAAGTAGCCGGACAGGGTGTCCGTCACCAGCTCCGGCGGCAGGGCGCCGGTGATGGGGCGCAGATAGTCCCGGATGGCGTCGCCGTGGGCGGGGCCGAAGGGGGCGGCGCTTAGGCCGCAGTTGCCGTTGACGATGGTAGTCAGGCCCTGGCACAGCTCCGCTGCACCGAAGCCGGGGCGGAACAGCGCCGCGTCGGCGTGGCGGTGGATGTCGATGAAGCCGGGGGTGATGGTCTTGCCGGCGGCGTCGATAACGCGGGCGCTGTCCGCGCCCCGCAGGTCGCCGACGGCGGCGATCCTTCCGCCGGTGACGGCTACGTCCGCGGTGAAGCCGGGGCGGCCCGTGCCGTCAACGACAGTGCCGCCCCGGAGGATGGTATCAAACATGGTCTGTGCCTCTCTCCTGTTTTCCCGCCGCCAGGGGCAGCGAGATACTGAATGTTGTGATGCCGCCGCTGCTGGTGCAGCGCAGCGTGCCGCGATGGGCGTCCACGATGGCCTTGGCGATGGGCAGACCCAGGCCAAAGCTGCTGCCGTCCGTGCGGGCGTCGTCGGCGCGGTAGAAGCGGTCGAAGATGTGGGACAGCTTGTCCGGTGGGATGTCCGGGCCCTCGTTGGCCACGGCGACCACCGCGCGGCCGCCCTGGCGCACGGCGTCCAGGTGGATAGCGGTGCCGGGGGCGGCGTATTTGACGGCGTTGTCCAGCAGCACCGCCAGGGCCTGGCCCAGCCGGGCGCCGTCGCCTCGGACGGGCAGGGACGGTGCGATGTCGTAGTCCAGCAGGTGCCCGGCCTCGAAGGCCACCGGCTCGAAGCGCAGGGCCTCGGTCACCGCGGTCTCCGACAGGTCCGCTGCCGTGTCCGGCGGCGTGCCGGCACTCTTCTGCGCCCGGAACAGGGTGAGCATGTCCTCCACCAGGGCCTTCATGCGGCGGCCCTCGGCCTGGATGTTGTCCACATAGGGCGCCTGCTCCGGCGCGGCGGACTGCTCCAGCAGCTGGGCGGAGGACAGGATCACCGTCAGGGGCGTTTTCAGCTCATGGCTGGCGTCGGACAGGAACTGCTCCTGCTGGGCCCAGGCGTCGCCCACCGGCTTGGTGACCACGCCGGAGAGCAGGTAGCTGCACAGGAACAGCACCACCAGCGCGCCGCAGCCCACCAGAGAGCAGGCAGTCAGCAGTGTGTGCAGAGAGGTGTATTCCAGATAGGTGTCCGTGAAGGCGATGGTGGTGCTGACATAGCCGCGCTGCCGCAGGTAGCGCAGGTGGTACTCGTCCAGCGTGCCCTGATCCTCCGGCTCCGCCAGGGCGGCGGTGACGATCCGGGCCATGCGGGTCTCGTCGCTGAGGTCGTAGTAGCTGTTGCCGGCGACGCGGACGGTGCCGCTGCCGTAGACCTCGGCCACGAAGCAGGGGATGCTGTCCGCGCCGGGCTGGCTGAGGCCGTAGTCCCCCTGCTCCAGCGCCTGATACAGCTGCTGCTGGACGTTTTTGCGGTAGTTGCCCCGGGAGATGAAGTACACCGCGGCGAACACCGCCAGCAGCACCAGCGAGATCAGCAGCATGTTGGTGGCCACCACCTTCCAGCGGAGATGCCGGATCATGCCCCCACCTCCAGACAGTAGCCCACCATGCGCAGGGTCTTGATCCTCACGGCGGACTGCAGGTGGGTGAGCTTGCGCCGCAGGAAGGAGATGTAGACCTCCACGTTGTTGTCCTCGGCGGCGGAGTCATAGCCCCAGACCTTCAGGATCAGCTGCTCCTTGGAGACGATCTGGCTGCCGTTTTTCATCAGCAGCTCCATCAGGTCGTACTCCCGGCGGCTGAGCCGCACGCTGCGGCCGCCGCACTCCAGCAGGAAGGTGCCCATGTGCAGCGTCAAATCGCCGAAGGCGGTGACCTCCGGGTCGGCGGAGACGTCCTCGCCGCCCCGGCGCAGCAGGGAGCGGATGCAGGCCAGCAGCTCCTCCGGCTCGAAGGGCTTGGTGAGGTAGTAGTCCGCCCCGGCGTCCAGACCGCGGACGCGGTCCGTCAGCTCGCTGCGGGCGGTGAGCATCAGCACCGGCAGGCGGCTGCCGCCCCGGCGCAGCTCCCGCAGCAGGGTAAAGCCGTCCATGCCGGGGAGCATGGCGTCCAGCACCAGCAGGTCGTAAATGTCGCTGCGGGCGTTGTCCAGGCCGGAGACGCCGTCATAGCACACGTCGGCGGTGTAGCCCTGGCGGCGCAGCAGGTCCTGCAGGATGCCGGCCAGTCGTTTTTCGTCCTCTACGATGAGAATGCGCATGGCGCGCCTCCTTTTCCGTTTACAGTCCCGTGGCCGACAGGGTCAGCACCTGGGCCAGGGCGGATTCCTCCATCCGGTAGATGGTGGCGCCGCTGTCGATGGTCACATAGCGGCCGCCGTCGCCGGTGGAGCCGCCCACCGCCAGCGTCAGAGCGTGGTCGGTGCCGCCGTCGGAGGTGTAGTTCACCGCCAGGGTCACCTCCGGCGTCTCCAGGCCGCACACCGCCGCCGCGCCCTCCGCCGGGTCGTAGTCCACGCAGGCGGTGATGGTCAGGGCGGCGATCTCGTCCACCAGGGCGGCGGTGGCGTCGGTGACGTCCCGGCTGCCGCTGCGGCGGGTGCCGTCCGCATCGGTGTAGAAGGTCACGGCGGTGCCCTCCGCCGGCAGCAGCGACACGCTGATCAGCTTGTCGGCGGTGATCGCCGGCAGCTGCGGCAGCTGCGCCATGCTGTAGACGCTGCGGCTCAGCAGGGCCTTGTCCTCGTCGGCGGTGTACAGCACCCGGCCGTCGGGCGTCAGCACATACCAGCGGCCGTCGGTGGCCTGCTCGCCGATGTAATAGGTCACGTCCGCGCCGTCAGAGGTGACGGTGATGTACTTCTCCGGCGCCGCCAGGCCATAGACGGACAGCTCCTGCACGTCGGGGACGGCCTCGCCGCCGTCCAGCACCGCTGGCAGGGCCAGCAGCTCGTCCAGCGCCGTCTGCTCCAGGGGGAAGTCCGGGTCGTCCTGCCAGGTCCACGCGCCGCTCTCATCCTTGGCGAAGCGCAGCGTCACCTGGCCGTCGCACAGGGTCAGGGCGGTGACGCCCTCCACCGGGGGCGCGGTCTGGGTGGAGGCGTCCGCCGTCTCCACGGTCTTTTTATCGCCGCAGGCGGACAGCAGCAGTGTCAGCCCCAGCGCCAGCGCCAAAAGGCGCATCGCTCGTTTCATACCGGTTTCTCCTTTGCTTTTGTTTATACACGGTCAGTATAGCAACTTTTCGCGGAAAAGAAAAGTACATTCCGTGAATTATGGGCGCAGAAACGCTCCCCCGGCGTCGCCGGGGGAGCGCGATCGGTCTTTATCGGCACAGATAGCTGAACCAGCCCTCGCTGCTGCGCTGCTCGATGACGTCCCAGCCGTCGTCCTTCAGCTTTTGCAGCACCTCCTGCGCCCGGTCGTCGATGATGCCGGAGCAGAGGAACAGGCCGCCGGGCTTCAGGAAGGGGCGGACGTGGGGGCTGAGGCCCTTGATGACGTCGGCCACGATGTTGGCCACCACCAGGTCGTAGCCGCTGCCCATCTCCTGCCGCAGGGCGGTGTCGGTGAGCACATCGCCCCAGCGGACGGTGTAGCGGTCCCTTCCGATGCCGTTGAGGGCGGCGTTCTCATAGGCCACGTCCACGCACTTCTCGTCGATGTCGCAGGCGAAGGCGCTCGCCGCGCCCAGCCGCAGGGCGGCGATGGACAATATGCCGCTGCCGCAGCCCAGGTCCAGCACCCGCTCGCCGCCGTGGATGTGGGTATCCAGCGCCTGCAGGCACAGCCGGGTGGTGGCGTGGCTGCCGGTGCCGAAGGTCAGTCCGGGGTTCAGCACCAGCTTCACCCGCTCCGCGTCGGCGGCCTCCTCCCACTCCGGCACCACCAGCAGGCGGCTGCCGATCTCCATGGGCTTGTAGAACTGCTTCCAGTTGCTCTCCCAGTCCTCGTCGGCCACATCCTCCATGGTCAGCAGCAGGGGTGCGTACTCCGGATGGTCCTTTTTCAGCTCCGACATGGCCATGCGCACGGCGGCCACGATGCCGTAGGCCTCGTCGTTGCGCTCCAGATAGAACGTCACGCGGCTGACGCCCTTTTTCTGCGCCAGCAGGTCGTCGTCCACATAGTCCCAGTACTGGCGGTTGTTCTCCAGAAAGCTCTGGAAGTCCGCCTCGTCGTCGATCATCACGCCGGTGACGCCCTGCTGCTCCAGCAGCTCCGTCACGGCGTCCAGCCCCGCGTGGGAGGTGTCGATCTTCAGTTCCAGCCAGTCCATAGGGGTGACCTCCTAAGTTGATGTATGCGATCGGCCTGCGCCGGTGCGCCGCATGGCCTGTCACCGCAGACCCTTCGTCAAGATAAGGCGCGGCGGCGCAGCCGTACTTCGCGGTGCAAGTTCGCCTGACAGCGGCCGTATCTTGTGTCCTGCCGATGGCAAGCCGACGAAGGCGTACTTTGTGTACGTCGAGTCGGGTTGACGATGGCAGGGCGCAAGAGACGCGTGTCAGCGTTTGGTGCCGTAGAAGAAGATGCCCATGGTATTCGGCCCCGTGTGGCTGCCGATCACAGGCCCGATGTAGTTGATATAGACCTCCTTGACGCCGTAGCGGGCCTTCATCTCCTCGGCAACGGCGCGGGCCTCCAGCTCGCAGTCGGCGTGGCAGATGAACATGACCTGCTCGCTGGGCTCGATACCCAGCTCGGCGATCTTGTCGATGAGGGCCTTAAGGCTGGCCTTGCGGCCGCGGACCTTGGCGACGGGGACCAGCTTGCCCTCGTCGGAGGTGTGCATGACGGGCTTGATGGAGAGCATGGAGCCGAAGAAGGCCGCGCCGGCGCTGAGACGGCCGCCCATCTTCAGGTAGTTCAGGTCGTCCACGGTGAACCAGTGGTCCACGTGGAGCTTGTTGTCCTCCACCCACTGGACCAGCTCCTCGGCGGAGAGGCCCTGGCGCTTCTTCTGAACGGCCAGATAGAGCAGCAGTCCCTGGCCCAGGGAGGCGGAGAGGGAGTCGATAACGTAGATATTGGCGTCGGGGAACTCCTGTTTCATGTCCTGGGCGGCGATGGCGGCGCTCTGGTAGGTGGTGGAGAGGGCGCTGGAGAAGTTGATGCTGACGATGTCCTTGCCGGCGGCCAGGATGGGGCGCATGGCGTCCTGGAACTGGCCCACGTTGGCGGCGGAGGTGGTGGCCAGCACGCCGCTGCGGATCTTGGAATAGAAGTCCTCGAAGCTGATGGCGCTGCCGTCCAGCAGGTTGGGATAGTCCTTGCCGTCGATGTGGACGGTCAGGGGGACCACGGTCAGCTCCAGCTCCTTGGCCATGTGGTCGGTGAGGTCGCAGCAGCTGTCGGTCATGATGACATATTCACGCATGGATAAAAGCCTCCTTGGGTCGTTTTTTTCTTCGCTATCATATCACGGAATGGCCGCCGGGGAAAGAGGTAATTTGTAAATAATACAGAATATTAGCAGAAATGCGGGCGTCTATCGCCTATTTCCCCACGCAGAAGCGGGAGAAAATGGTGTCCACCAGATCGTCCCTGACCTGCCTGCCGTTGAGCTCGCCCAGGGCGGAGAGAGCGGCCTCGCAGTCGGTGAGCACCACGTCGGGGGTCATGCCGATGCGCAGGGCGCCGCGGGCCTCGGCCACGGCGGAGAGGGCGCGGTTGGCGGCGTCCGCCTGACGGGCGTTGGTCAGCAGCGCGCCGCCGGTAGTCTCGCCCGACGGGAACTGGGCGGCGATGGCGGCGGTGAGGGTGTCCAGCCCCGCGCCGGTGGCGGCGGAGACGGAGGTCACGTTGTCGAAGCGGTCGGCCAGCGCGCCGACGTCCAGCGCACGGGGCAGGTCGCTCTTGTTGACGGCCACGATCAGGTGGGGCACGGCCTGGGCCAGGGCGATGGCGGCCTCGTCCTCGTCGGTCAGGGGCTGAGAGCCGTCCAGCACCAGAATGGCCAGGGACGCCCGCTGGGCCGCGGCGCGGCTGCGCTCCACGCCCAGGGCCTCTACGGCGTCGCCGCCGGCGCGGATGCCGGCGGTGTCGATGAGCCGCAGCAGCACGCCGCCCACGGTGACCTTCTCCTCCACGGTGTCCCGGGTGGTGCCGGCGATGTCGGTGACGATGGCCCGATCATAGCCCAACAGGGCGTTCAGCAGGGAGGATTTTCCGGCGTTAGGCTTGCCCAGCAGCACCGTGGGCACGCCCTGCTTCAGCAGGCGGCCCCGGGAGAACCCGGCCACCAGCGCTTCCAAGTCGTTCTGGGCGGTGCGGAGGGTGTCCAGCATCTGCTCACGCTGCAGGTCCTCAATGTCCTCGTCGGGGTAGTCCACCACGGCGTAGAACCGGGCGGCCATGTCCATAAGGCCGTCGTAGATACGGTCCACGGTGCGGCTCAATGCGCCGGAGAGCTGGCAGACGGCGTTGTGGGCCTGCTCCGCCGTCTCGGCGTCGATGAGATCGGCCACGGACTCCGCCTGCAGCAGGTCCAGCTGCCTGTTAAGAAAGGCGCGCTTGGTGAACTCGCCGGGCAGCGCCTGGCGGCACCCGGCGGCGAACAGGGCGCGGAGCGCGGCGTCCAGCACGATGGGGCTGCCGTGGCAGTGCAGCTCGGCGCAGTCCTCGCCGGTGTAGCTGTGGGGCGCGGGAAAGCGGACGCACAGCACGCTGTCGATGACCCGGCCGGTCTCGTCCAGCAGGTCGCCCAGCACCATAAGGCGGGGCGTCTGTCCGGCGGCGCTTCTGCCGTTTTTGGCGCGGAACACCGCGTCCAGCGCGGCGCAGGTATCCGGCCCGGACAGGCGCAGGATGCCGATGGCGCTGGGCTGGCCGGGGGTGGCGATGGCGGCAATGGTATCGGACATGGGCGGGACCTCCTCAGAACCGGAACAGGTTCAGCCCCACGTCCGGGTCAAAGGTGCGCTCCACCGTGCCGTCGGACACCTGCACCACCATTTCGCAGGTGGCGCTGACGACGGCGCGGTTCAGGTGGCCGCCCCACACATGGCCGGTCTCGTCTCCGGCGGACATATGCAGGTGGGCATAAAACGCTCCGTCCATGGTGGTGACGCTGCCTGTCAGGGACACGATCTCGAAAGCGCCGGTGAACTGATGGGAGACGTACTGTTTCGTGTCGGTATGGAACACACCGGCGGTAAAATCATTCACCGCGCCGAGGGCGCTGACGGACGCCAGCGTGATCTTCTCTTTTTCGCACACTGTCCGCAACTGTTCCACGATCTCCTCGCCTCTGTCCATGCGGATATATACGCTGTTTCCGAATCTGCGATAGTCCATGAGACCTTCTCCTTTCTGCAAAACAGGGCGGGCGCTGCGCCCGCCCTGTCAGGGTGTTTCTCTTTACTTGATGGGCTCGCCGGCGGCTTCCTTGGCGGCGATCTCCTTCATAGCGTCCTTGTGGCTCAAGTTCACGCGGCCCTTCTCGTCGATCTCGGTGACCTTGACCCACATCATGTCGCCGATCTTGCAGGCGTCCTCCACCTTCTCAATGCGCTTGTCGGCCAGCTTGGAGATATGCACCAGACCGTCCTTGCCGGGCGCCAGCTCCACGAAGGCGCCGAAGGTCATCAGGCGCACCACGCGGCCGTAGTACAGCTGGCCCACCTCGGGCACGAACACGATGTCGTCGATGCACTTCTTGGCCTTCTCGCAGCTCTCGGCGTCGGGGGAGGCGATGTGGATGGTGCCGTCGTCGTCGATGTCGATCTTGGCGCCGGACTCGGCCACGATCTTCTGGATGACGCTGCCGCCCTTGCCGATGACGTCGCGGATCTTGTCCGGGTCGATGTGCATGGTGATCATCTTGGGGGCGTACTTGCTGACCTCAGGCCGCGGCTCGGCGATACAGGGCAGCATCACCTGGTCCAGGATCTGGCAGCGGGCATCATAGGTGATGTCCAGCGCGTTCTTGATGATCTCCATGGTCAGGCCGTCGTTCTTCAGGTCCATCTGAATGGCGGTGATGCCCTTCTTGGTGCCGGCCACCTTGAAGTCCATCTCGCCGTGGAAGTCCTCCACGCCCTGGATGTCGATGAAGGTGGTGAAGGAGCCGTCGTCGTCCTGGATCAGGCCGCAGGAGATGCCGGCCACCGGGGCCTTGATGGGCACACCGGCGTCCATCAGCGCCAGGGTGCTGCCGCAGATGGAGCCCTGGGAGGTGGAGCCGTTGGAGGACACCACCTCGCTCACCACGCGGATGGCGTAGGGGAACTCCTCCACCGGGGGAATGACGGGCAGCAGGGCGCGCTCAGCCAGCGCACCGTGGCCGATCTCGCGGCGGCCGGGGCTGCGGGCGGGCTTTGCCTCGCCCACGGAGTAGCCGGGGAAGTTGTAGTGGTGCATGTAGCGCTTCTCCGTCTCCTCCCAGATGGTGTCCAGCTTCTGGTTGGCGGACAGGGTGTCCAGCGTGCAGACGGACAGCACCTGCGTCTGGCCGCGGGTGAACAGGCCGGAGCCGTGGACGCGGGGCAGAACGCCCACCTCGGCGTCCAGAGGACGGATCTCGTTCTTCTGACGGCCATCCACGCGATGACCCTCCAGCAGCCACTTCTTCACGATCATCTTCTGGAACTTGTAGGTGATCTCCTCCAGGTACTGATCCATGTTGGGATACTCTTCCAGATACTTCTCGTGCCACTTTTCGATCATGGCGTTCCAGCGCTGCTCGCGGACGTTCTTGTCGTCGGTGTCCATGGCGGCCTTGGCCTCGTCCATGAAGTCCTCGGTGATCTTATTGAACAGCTCGTAGTTGAAGTCGGCGTGGGGATAGTCGAACTTGGGCTTGCCGATCTCGGCCACCATCTGGTTGATGAGGGCGATCTGCTTCTGGTTCTCCTCGTGGGCCTTCTGGATGGCCTCGAACATCACGTCGTTGGGCACCTCGTTGGCGCCGGCCTCGATCATGACCACCTTCTTGCCGGTGGAGACCACGGTGACGTCCAGATCGCTGACCTTTCGCTGCTCGCTGTCGGGGTTGAATACCAGCTTGCCGTCCACCAGGCCGACCTTCAGCGCGGCCACAGGGCCGTTCCAGGGGATGTCGGAGATGGCCAGCGCGGCGGAGGTACCGATCAGAGCGGCCACCTCGGCGGAGCAGTCGTGATCCTGCGCCATGACGGTGCACATCACGGACACGTCATTACGGAAATCATAGGGGAACAGGGGGCGGATGGGGCGGTCGATGACGCGGGAGGTCAGGATGCCCTTCTCGCCGGGGCGGCCCTCGCGGCGGTTGAAGCTGCCGGGGATGCGGCCCACGGAGTACATCTTCTCCTCAAAGTCCACGCTCAGGGGGAAGAAGTCGATGCCGTCACGGGGACGGGGCGCTGCGGTGACGCAGCAGAGGACGCGGGTGTCGCCATAGCCCACCATGACGGCGGCGTTGGCCAGCTCGGCCAGCTTGCCCACCTCCAGGGTCAGGGGACGGCCGGCCAGGTCCATGGTGTACTTGTGGTAGTGGGGGAACTGGCGCTTGGTGATGATCGTTGACATGTCATTTCTCCTTTTTTATAAGATGTCACTCTGTCCGCGACGCATCGCCGTTAGCACTTGAAAATGCCCCGAGGCCCGGCGGCTTCGGCGTATTTTCAACTGCTAAGGGTCAATTTGTCCACGGCGCAGAATGTGAAAGAAGGGTGATGCGCGCAGGCACATCACCCTGTTTCAGCTTACTTACGCAGACCCAGCTTGGCGATCAGGGCACGATAACGCTCGATGTCCTTCTTGGCCAGATAGTCCAGCAGACGACGGCGCTTACCGATCATCATCTGCATACCGCGGCGGCTGTGGAAGTCATGGGGATGGACCTTCAGGTGAGCGGTCAGCTGGTTGATACGCTCGGTGAGGATGGCCACCTGGACCTCGGGGGAGCCGGTGTCGGTCTCGTGGGTGCGATTGGCCTCGATGATAGAGGTCTTCTGGTCTTTCAGCATCATGGTTGTGTTTCCACCTTTCTTGAAATACGCCCGCAGCCTGAGTCGGGGGAGAGATGGAACGCTCCGCGCCGCTAAGACAGGGGTCATGTACGCACAGCGCGTACTTTGTGATATTACCACATAATTTTCCCGTTGTAAAGTGCTTTTTTCCTTGAAAAAGCCTTTTCCGCCGGGTTTTTCACGCCCGGACCTGGATGGCCGCCACCGGGCAGCTGTCCGCCGCCTCCTGCACGCCGATCTTCTGCTCGTCGGGGATGGGGTCCGCCGTCACCCGGGCCGGCTCGCCGGCGTCCAGCGTGAACACCTCCGGGCACAGCGACGCGCACAGCCCGCACTGGATGCACGCCTTTTCCAGCACCATTGCCTGCATGAAAAGCACCTCCTTCCTGTCAGGATGGAAGTATTTTCCCCGCTTTTCCCCGGCGCTATTCCCCCTTCGTCAGCTCCGGGCCATGTGGCGGGCAAAGGCCGCCGCCTGCTCCGCGATACCCGGCAGCTTCACCAGGCTGCCCCGCTCGTTGGCGGTCTCCAGCAGGGAGAAATGGGGCGGCAGATAGAAGGACTTGTTCATGTTCAGCGCCGAGATCAGCTGCCGGGCCAGCAGGTCGCCGCCGGAGTAGCCAGAGACGATCAGGCCGAAGAGCCGCTTGTCGTACATCCGGGTCTGGCGGAACAGGGCCGTCAGGCGGTTGACGCAGGCCGTCAGGTTGGCCGCCAGGGCGTCGTTATAGTTGGCGCACAGCATCACCAGCGCGTCGCACCGGCGGACGGCGGGATAGACCTCGTCCACCATGGGGCCGCCGTAGAAGCAGCCGCCCTGCTCGCCGAAGTGCAGGCAGGCGGTGTAGCTGCACCCGTTGCAGTCGGCCATGGTGCCGTTGCGCAGGCAGATCTCCTCCACGTCGATGTCCTCCGGCAGCCCGGCCTTCACCAGCTCCCACAGGGCCAGGGTGTTGGACGTGGCGCGCTGGGAGGCGTGGAGCGCCAGCAAATGGCGGATGGGCGCGGGCTTTTCCCAGCCCGCCAGACGGGAGAGCAGCTCTTTTACGGCGGCGTGGAAGGCCGTGACCTCGTCGGTGCCGCCGATCTGGGCCTGGGTGCGGAAATTCCGCAGGGAGCCGGTGGCCTCCACCAGCGGGCGGCCCAGAAAGCCGCAGCCCGCCTGGTTGGCGGCAAAGACCATGTCCCGGGCCACGTCCTTGGTGTAGAACTCCCCCACCCCGGTGACCACGCACCCGGCCACGCAGCCCTCCAGCAGCGCCGCATCCCGCCGCAGGCGGGAGAGCATGCGGTAGTAGGCCATATTGCAGCCGCTCTCGTCCAGGGCCACGGCAAACAGCAGCCGCCGGCCCTCCAGGCCGTCCAGCCCCTCGTCCGGGTCGCGGATGACGCTGCCCGGCGGCAGCAGGGGCACCAGCAGGCCCCGCAGGGCGCCGCTGTGTTCATTTTCAGGCAGCAGTACGGTAAGCATAGCGTTCTCCCCTCTTCTCCGGCCGTTCCACGGCGTTCTTCTACGTTCTTACCACTATTCGATGGCGTCCAGCTTCGCTCTCGTCTCGTCCAGACGCGCCTGCAGGGCGGGCGGCAGCGTCAGCTGCTCCGTCTCGATGCCCGCCGCCGTCAGGCGATTGCGGCAGCCCATGAACACCCGCCCGTCATAGACGGAGGCGTAGTGCCACTGTCCCCGCAGCAGCGCCAGCAGGCTCAGCGCCCCGGAGCTCAGCGCCGGGGCCACATAGGGCTTGTACCCCAGCGCCCGCATCTCCAGATTGGCGTGGGCCACCTTCTCCGTCAGCTCCCGGGACAGCGCGTCGTCGTAGTGCGCGATGGAGTTGGCCAGCACCAGGTCCTCGCCGTGGGGGCCGAAGGCCCGTCCCTCGGTGAGATAGGAGGCGAAGCGCGGGTCCTTCCGGGCGTAGTACAGCGCCCGGGCGTGCATGACGCCCAGGCCGAAGCCCCGCACCTGGGCCGGCGCAAGGCCGCTCTCCCGCAGCGCCCAGCGGCACAGGGGGTCCACCGGGTCGCTGACCACGCAGAACAGCCCCCGATAGCCCCTCTCCCGGGCCATGCGGGCGTAGCTGCCCACCAGTTCCCGGTTCAGGCCGTACTGCGCCATGCGCACGTCCCCGCTGGTCACAGAGGTGTCCGGCACCATCCGGGAGGCGCAGAACAGGAACACGTCGCCGTCGAACAGCGCCTCCGGCGCTATGATGTCCACCGGCGGCAGCGCCGCGCCGTCCGGCGGCTGGATCTGGTTCAGCTCGAGCTCCCAGCGCTCAGCCACGCCGGGCCGCACGTCGCATATCCCGATGGAGCCGATCACGTCGCCGCCCATGAGCCGCAGGCCCATCAGCAGCGTGCTGCCCACGTCGCCCAGGGCCAGCAGCGTCACCCGGCACTTCTCCGGCAGGCGCGGCAGGGCGCTCTTGTCAAAAATCGCATCCATGAGGGCTCCTCCTTACTTTTTGGCCGGGCGCATGCGCTTCAGCAGCTCGATGTCGCCCTCCAGATAGGTGCTGGCCGCGCGGCTCAGGTCGTAGGTCATGCAGCCGCCCTTGTCCGGGCACAGAGGCAGGATCACCGCCTCGCCCAGGCGGCTGAGGGTCAGGTTCCGGGCGTACAGGGCGCGAAACTCCGTCTCCAGCGCCAGCAGGATGTCCCGGGCGTTTTCCAGGCAGCAGAGACTCAGCTCCCAGGCAGTCTCGTCGTCCATACCGGCGTACTCCGGCGCGGCGTAGGGCAGTATGCGGTTCACCGCCGGCTGCAAGCCGCCGGGCAGCGCCTCGCTGCGGCGGACGGTGTCGCCGCCGATGAAGGGATACAATGTGGATTCCACGAACCGCAGCCGCAGGTTGGGCAGATAGTAGATGGCGTCCACGCTGTAGCCCAGCTGCTCCATCAGGTCCCGGCCCATGCCGGTGAGATAGCCCACCAGCACCTGGTCCACCGGGGTGTTGGTCTGGGCGAACAGCGGGGCCAGCCGGCGGATGCGCTTGCCGTCGTGGAGCATGTCGTCCACCAGGATGGCCGGGCGGGCGAAGGCGTGGATGGTGCGCACCTGGTCGGCCAGGGGCGAATAGTCCGGGTACGCCTCGATGGAATAGGCGCTGAGGTCCGGCTCATAGACCTTGTCGGTGCGCAGCGTCTTGGTGACGGTGTTGGGCACCGCCACGCCGCGCAGGATCTTGCCGTAGGGCACGCAGATGTCCGGCCCCAGCACACGGGGATCTGTGGGCTCCGCCGGGACGCCGTTGCGCCCGGTGATGCGCTGCAGCAGCCGGTGATAGATCACCCCGGCGGACAGGCTCAGCACCAGGGACCCCGGCTGCAGCCGGGTCAGCGCCGCCTGCAGCCGCCGGTGGGCGGCGGCAATGGCCCCCAGCACACGGGGCGCGGAGCTGAAGGGCGCCTTCACCGCCGTGTCCACGTTGCGGCTGAGCACGATGGGGCAGCGCATGTCCACCGCCAGGGCGTCCGTGCTGTCCCCGGCGGGGATAAAGCCCTGCAGCGTCAGCAGCTGGCGGCCGTAGCCGGAGGCCGCGCCCTCCAGGGGCAGGTACAGAGCATAGGTGAACTCCCGGCTCAGGGCCAGGGTCAGCACCTCGGTGATCAGCAGCTGGCAGAGGTCGCTCTGCCGCTCGCCCCGGGGGACGAACAGGCCGCTGATGAGCAGCGTGCGGCCCCCGGCGTTCTGCCGCACCAGGCCGGACAGAGCCGGGTCGCCCAGGCGGGTGAACAGCCGGGTGGAGTCTAGGCAGGTGTAGGACGCCGCGCCCAGAATGGCGCCGTCCGCCCCGCGGCAGACCATGATGTCGTCGCCCTTTTCCTCCAGCTGCTGCCGCAGGGCGGCGGCAGTGGGCACAGACAGCATGGTCCGCAGGAATTTCTCCGCCGTCTCCGGGGAGGCGGGCAGGAAGCTGAGATCCTCCGTCCGCAGCACCGGCTTGTCCTGGGGCTCCCGCAGATACAGGCCCCGCCGGTAGATGAACTCCTGCACCGTGGGGTCGATGAGGTTGGAGATGTCGCGGTTGGCGTCCACCGCCTCGCGGATGCGGGTGGAGCTGATCTCCTCCAGCTGGGGCGGCAGGGTCAGCTCCAGCACCCGCCCGGTGATGCAGCTGTAGTCCGCCGGCTCGGCGTCCGGCTCGGTGCGCCGGAACACCACATGGTCGAAGGTGTGGACGGAATCCGGCTGGGGCGGCTTCTGGTAGGAGGAGGCGTGGAGCACCACGTCGCTGCCCACCACGATGGACACGCTGCGGCCCGGGAAGGCCGCCCGCAGGTCGTGCAGGTTCTCCGGATTGGCGATGTTCACCGGGAAGTCCTCCGGGAAGATGCTGACGTGGAACACGTCGGCCACCGCCATGGCGGCGATGCGACGCCGCAGCCGGTAGGGCTGGGTCTTTTTGGACCAGGAGAACTCGTCGATGGCCAGCAGCACCTCAAAGCCCTGGTCCCGGATGGCCCTGACGATGCCCTTGTGGGACAGTGTGAAGGGGTCGAAGGTGCCGGGGAAAAAGGCCACCGGCCGGGGCGTGCCGAAGTCAAAGCCCTTGTGGAACAGGCGCTCCTCGGTGATGAAACGGTAGAGCTTGCCCAGCATGGCGGCCCGGTAGTAGAAGGTCAGGCCCTCGCCGGGGAACTCGTCCTGGGCGGACAGCAGCTTGCGCTGGGTGAGCATAAAGGCGCGGCGCTTTTCGTGGCGGCCCAGCTCTCCGGAGCCGAAGACCCGGCGGCCCAACACGAACAGCGCCTCCTGCCGGGTGGCGGCGTCGATACCGCTGAGACCCCGCATCAGCAGGCCCAGCAGCCGCTCCCGGCGGCGGCGATACGCCTGGTCCGTCTCCGGAAAGCGGGCGCGGTAGGCGTCGTATTCCTCATAGATGATGCCCACGGTGTCCAGCACCGAGGCAGAAATGCGGCTGTCGGAGGAGCTGAGGTTCACCTGCAGGTCGTCCAGCATCTCGTCCAGCTCCGCCGGGGGCAGCCACAGGGCGAACCGACCCAGGTAGTCAGGGATGTACTTGGTGAACTCCTGCTGGCCCAGCTCCAGGCCGCGGCACAGCTCCACCGCCACCTCGTTGCGCTGGTCGGCGGTGAGCCGGGGCGCCAGGACCAGCAGAGCGTTGCCCGCGCTGTGGCGGACGGTGACCCGGTCGCTGACCTTGATCAGGTTGGACAGATGGGTGGCGATGTGCAGGGCCGGGCTCTGCCCGCTGCGGGCAAAGTCCGTCAGCAGGCGCAGGTTGGCCTGCTTGGTGATCCAGGGGGTGGCGGTCTTCAGGTTGTCCAGGAAGATCTCGGACACCACCTCCTCCGGCAGCAGGATCGGCTCGCCCTCGGACAGCACGTCCTGCCGGAGATAGCGCAGAGTGCCGCTGTCGTCGCAGGCCACGGCGGCCACGGCCTCCAGCGCCCGCCCGCCATCGGGATACAGGCGGTACAGCCTGTCCAGCAGCAGCACGGCAGCCATGCGCAGCGTCAGGTCCTCCCGCCGGGACAGCACCGCGGCGAAGTCGGCCATCTGCCGGGCGCGGCGGACGCTGTACGCCTCGTCGGGCAGCGCGGCGGCGGTGTCCAGCAGCTGGAAGGCGGTGTAGTCGTCCAGGGACTCCGGCTTGCGGTAATAGGCGAACACAGGGGCCAGGAAGCGCTCCTCCCGGCCGGGGCAGTGGCTCAGCAGCGAGCCCACGGCGAACTTCAGGGTATAGCCGATCCACCGCCGGTGCTGGGGCATCAGCTTGTGGTCGGGGTAGAGGATCTTGCTCAGGTACAGCTTCCACTGGTCCACGTCGGTGATGGCCCGGGCGTCCGGGCGGCTGTCCGCCGGGCGCTCCTTGGCGTAGCCCGCGTGGAAGCCGGCGATGATCTCGCCCAGCAGCGCCGCCGCCTGGCGGCGGATGTCGCCCTCCCGGTGCATCAGCAACTCGTAGAGGAACGTCAGCGTCTGGACCTTCTGGGGGATGTGCAGATAGAGGGAGTAGGACTCCAGCACCGCCAGATACGCCCGCAGGCGGCGCCAGTCCGTCTCGCCGCGGGCCTCCTCCAGCAGCCGGGCGAAGCTGCGCTGGTCGGTCAGACGGCGCATCAGCTCGATATTGTGGCCCACGCACCGCAGGGTCAGCGCCTTCAGGGCCTCGTCGTCGGTCATCAGGGCGGTGTGCTTCTCCGGCAGGGGCGCGGTGTCGCCGCCGGACATGGTGACGTCCACGCCGCGGCTGATCATGTACTGCTCGAAGTCCTGCAGCCGGGCATAGACCCGGGTGTAGCGCTTTTTCTTCTCGCCGTCCACGTCGTCCAGCTTGGACAGGATCACCTGGAACGCCTCGTCCAGGGTGGAGATGCGGGTGATCTCCTGGCCCCGGTCGCCCCGCAGCTGCTTGACGCGGAAGTCGGCGTAGATCAGCAGCAGCGCCTCCACGGACAGGTAGTCCGGCTCCAGATCCCACACGGAGTGGTTGGCGGCCACATGGCCGATGTCGGTCATTTTCCGGCGGCGGAACCACTGGTCGGTGTAGTAATAGTGCAGGTAGGGCACGCGCTCGCCGGGGCGGCAGCCGAACTTGCCCAGGTCGTGGCCGGCGGCGGCGCCGGAGACCAGCGCCACGTCCACATCGGTGCCGCTGCGGCGGAGGGCGCGGGCGGCGGTGACGGCGATATGGTGGACGCCGGCAATGTGCTCAAGGGTGCGATATGGTGTGATTTCCAGCCCTAAACGCATCATTTCGTACACAAATTCCCGCTTCCAGGTGCGTAAAAAGCGACTATAGGACGCGGCGGAGGGGCTGTCCGCCAGCTCCTCGTCGGTGAGGAAATCGAAGGTCCAGGCGGGGTCGCGGGGCAGCAGCTCGGCCTCGGCGGCGAAGAGCACCTGCAGGACGGAGAGGAAGAAATGGGCGCCGGAGGCATAGGGGTCGTCGCCGGTCTTTTCCGGGTAGAGCAGGCGGCGGGCATAGTCGTAGGTATAGGCCAGCCAGCCCTGCTCCGGCTCGCCGGAAGCGTTGGGGCACAAGGCGTTCAGCTCCGGGCGGCACAGGGAGAGCACGTCGGCGCAGCGGAGCCGGCCGCCGCCAAAAAGCGGGGCGAAGCGCTGCATATAGTCCTCGGTCTCCAGGGTGCGGAGCAGGTCCTCCTGCCCGGCGGGACTGTCGGCGGGACGGTCGGACAGGCGGCGGCGAAGGGCCAGGTCCATCTGCCGGATGCGTTTCTTATTCATACAGCGACCTCCTGTGGCGTGTTATTTTAACAGTTGACAACAACGTAGAACAAGCAAGAACGACATGGAAAACGCGCGGAACGCGCGTTTTTCCGCGTCAGTGCCGGGCGGGGACGCGGGGACGGCATTTTCTCTCTAATAATAGGGCAAAGCGGGCGGGGCTGTCAATATTTCGGGCGCGGTTCTGACGCCGAATTGATACGGAACCTTAGTAAGGTCTTAAGGTGTCGTTCACAGTTTATTCACAATCGTAGTGAGGGGTACATGGTATGATGAAGGGGTGGGGGAACGGATCGCCACGGGCGCGTTGCGCCCTCGCCATGACAGGGACGAGGGGGACGGAACGAAAGGGGCGGGAAAACCGTCTATAGAGAGTACGGGGGCCATATACCGTAAAAACGAGGACGGGGGCGGAGGTTCCGCAGGGCGCAGCGAAAGCGAGGCGGAGGATTCCTGCGGGGCGGCGCGGCTTTATCTGCGGGGCGGCGCCTTACTATCGGCCAAAAAACGTGCAGACTGCGCGAGAGGAAAACACACCGCGGCGACGCGGGGAGAAGTAAAGGAGAAACTGACATGAAGAAAGCTGCTTTTGTGCTGGCGCTGGTGATGCTGCTGGGCTGCGTGACCGGCTGCGGCGCGGCGGAGGGCGAGGCGTCCGTCCAGTCCGTGTCCATGATCTGCGGCATCGGCTCCGTGGGGCTGGCGGACCGGTTCGCGGGGATCGTCAGCCCGCTGGGCGAGACCACCATCAAGAAGAGCGACACCATGACCGTGGACACCATCAAGGTAAAGGTGGGCGACGCGGTGAAGAAGGGCGACGTGCTGTTCACCTATGACCTGACGCAGGTGCGCACCGACCTGGAGATGGCCCAGCTGGAGCTGGAGCAGCTGAACGCCACGCTGGAGGACCAGCAGGCGGAGCTGGAAAAGATACAGAAGCTGATGGACAGCACCTATGACGACGCCACCAAGCGGCAGTACGCCCTGGATCTGCGGGAGCAGAACGTGAAGGTGCTGGAGACGAAGGCCAACATCGCCACCAAGAAGAAGGACATCGAGAAGCTGAAGGCCAACACCCAGAACGGCTCGGTGACCGCGCCGGTGGACGGCGAGATCAAGTCCCTGAACCCGGACGGCGGTACGGACAGCTCCGGCAACGCCCTGCCGTTCATGGCCATCGTGGAGACCGGCGGCTTCCGCATCAAGGGCTATGTGAATGAGAACAACGCCGGCGTGCTGACTGAGGGCACGGCGGTGGTCATCCGTTCCCGGGTCAGCGACCAGACGTGGAAGGGCAGCATCAGCTCCATCGACTGGAACAACGCCCAGCAGACGCGCAGCGACTACGGCGACAGCGACACGGCCATGTCCAGTAAGTACCCCTTCTATGTGACGCTGGAGGGCGACGGCGAGGGGCTGCTGATGGGCCAGCACGTGTACATAGAGCCGGACTACGGTCAGGAGGACCAGCAGGACGAAAGCCTGATCAACCTGCCCAGCTATTACATCAACGACGCCGAGGGCAGCCCCTGGGTGTGGGCCCAGAACAGCAAGGGCAAGCTGGAAAAGCGCAGCATCAAGCTGGGCGAGTACAACACCGAGACGGACACCTATCCGGTGACGGATGGGCTGGCCACCGACGACTACATCGCCTTCCCGGACGAGAGCCTGAAGGCGGGAATGACCTGCGTGACCTATGACGAGGGCACCTTTGACCCCGGCGCCAGCGGCGGCGAGGTCTATCCCGAGGGCGGTGACGGCGACAAGATCGACGAGAACGTGCCGATGGACGGCATGGACGGCGGCGATATGCCCGCCGAGGACGGCGTTGTGACCGACGAGGGCGGCACCGTCAGCAACAGCACGGTGTCCGTGCTGCCCGGCGGCGCGGACGCCTCCGCGCCGGTGATCACACCGCCGATGGAGGGCTGAGCATGATTTTGGAAATGCGCGATATATGCAAGGACTACCCCATGGGAAAGTCCGTGGCACATATCCTGAAAAACGTGAACCTTGACGTGGAGGAGGGGGAATACCTGGCTATCATGGGTCCCTCCGGCAGCGGCAAGACCACGCTGATGAACCTGATCGGGTGTTTGGACGTGCCCACCAGCGGCAGCTATCTGCTGGGCGGACGGGACGTGACCACCTGCAACAACAAGCAGCTGGCGGAGGTGCGGAACAAGGAGCTGGGCTTCGTGTTCCAGAGCTTCAACCTTCTGCCCAAGCTGACGGCGGTGGAGAACGTGGCGCTGCCCCTGCTGTACGGCGGGGTGAAGAAGGCGGAACGGCTGGAACGGGCCCGGGCCGCGCTGGAGACAGTGGGACTTTCCGACCGGGTGGATCACCGGCCGGACCAGCTGTCCGGCGGACAGTGCCAGCGGGTGGCCATCGCACGGGCCATCGTGGGCAAGCCGAAGCTGCTGCTGGCCGACGAGCCCACCGGCGCACTGGACAGCGCCAGCGGCGCGGCGGTGATGGAGCTGTTTCAGCAGCTGCACGACAGCGGCTCCACCATCATTATGATCACCCACGACAAGTCCATCGCCAACCACGCCGCCAAGGTCATGACCATACGGGACGGCGTACTGTCGGGAGGTGACGACTATGAGTGAGAAGCTGACGCTGCGGGAAAAGCTGCACGCCGGGGAGAAGCCCCACATGAGCAAAAAACTGAAAAAGACCCTGATCGTCATTGCCTGCGTCATCGCAGGCTGCGGCGCAGTGTGGGGCGGGCTGACCATCGCCCGGAACGCCCAGCGGGGCGACGTGAACGTATACGCCGTCAACGACTTCGCCATGACCAACTACTGGGGGGACACCTCCAACACCAGCGGCATGGTGACCACGGACAAATTGCAGAAGATCTACATCTCCCAGAGCCAGACGGTGAAGAAGGTGTGGGTCAAGGAGGGCGACACCGTAAAGAAGGGCACGGCGCTGGTGAGCTACGACTCCACCCTGACACAGGCCACGGTGGAGCGCGCCAAGATCGACTATGACCGGCAGGCGGAGAACCTGGAGGTCATGAAGAACGAGCTGGCGCTGCTGCAGAAGGCCAAGAACAAGGAGACGCTGCAGGCGGAGCTGAAAAAGGCGCAGGACGAGCTGGAAAAGGCCATCAAGGACGACCCCTCCTCCGCCGTCGACGAGACGAAGATCACCGCGCCGGAGAACATCACGCCGAAGGACACGGAGACCCCCGGCAGCGAAGCGAAGAATCCGTTTTTCATCCTGTGGCCGCAGGAAAAGCCGCTGAATGACGAGGCCGCCAAGGATATCCTCGCGCTGCTGAACAAGCCCATCGGCGAAGCAAACACGAAAGTAGATGTCTATGTGGTGCTGGTGACGCGCAGCGGCGACATCAAGGGCGGCCTGCTGGATAACCAGTGGGGCATCCGTATCACCGGACAGTATACCGCCGGAGCGGAGGGTTCCGAGGGACAGCCCGCCACGGAGGCAAAGACGGAGATCAGCATGGTGCTGATGACGCCCAAGGCCTCCTTCTCCGACCCGGAGAAAACGTACAGCGAGACCGTGACCAAACTCCAGCGGAAGGTGGAGCAGATTCAAGAGCTGGTGGACGCCTCCATGACCCAGCTGGAGATCAACAAGGCCATTCTGGAGAAGGCTCAGGCAGTAAAGGAGCAGGAGGTCAACCTGAAGGTAGCGAAGCTGAAGCTGGACAAGAAGCTGGCGGAGCTGGGCGACGGCAACGTGTACGCGGAGTTCGACGGCACGGTGAAGACCGTCCGCGACCCGGACGAGGCCTATAACAACAGCGAGGCCGTGGTGGAGCTGTCCGGCGGCGGCGGTTACTACGTCACCGGCACCCTGAGCGAAATGGATCTGGGCAGCGTGCAGGTGGGCGACACCGTGTCCATCAGCAGCTGGATGACCGGAGCGGCCTGCGAGGGCACCATCGTGTCCATCGACGACTATCCCACCAACAACGGCAACAACTGGGGCGACGGCAACAGGAACGCGTCCTACTATCCCTTTAAGGTGTTCGTCACCGAGGACGCGAATTTGCAGCCCAACGACTATGTGGATATACAGTTCCAGAAGAACGCCAGCGCCGACGAGAGCGGGAACACGCTGTATCTGGAGAGCATGTTCATCCGGACGGAAAACGGCAAGAGCTACGTGATGGCCCGGGGCGAGGACGGCAGGCTGGAGCAGCGCTGGGTGCAGACCGGGCGCGACCTGTGGGGCAGCTATACGCAGATACGCGGCGGGCTGACCATTGACGACTATGTGGCGTTCCCCTATGGCCGGGACGTGACGGAGGGCGCCAAGACGGTGGAGGCCACCGCCGACCAGCTCTACAACTACGGCGTGTAAAGGAGGCGGGATATTTATGTTGGAAAATGTGAATCTCGCCCTTCAGGGCGTATGGAGCCACAAGCTGCGCTCGTTTTTGACCATGCTGGGCATTATCATCGGCATCGCGGCCATCATCACCATCGTGTCCACCATTCAGGGCACCAACGAGCAGATCAAGCAGAACCTGATCGGCGCGGGCAACAACGTGGTGCGGGTGACCATCAGCGCCACGGACAACCAGAACTACTATGAGCCGGCGTATTCGGCGCTGCCGGAGGGCATCGATCCCATCACCCGGGAGATGCGGGACGAGATGGAGAAGCTGGGCAGCGTGTCGCTGGTGTCGCTGTACAACCAGCGGGACTGGGTGGACAACGTGTATGTGGGCAACACCGCCTTCAGCGGGTCGCTGTACGGCGTGGACGACCACTATCTGGACGCGGTGGACTACGCCGTGAACTACGGGCGGCCCTTCGTGCAGGCGGACTTTGACAACCGGCGGAATGTGGCGCTGATCGACACCAAGTCGGCACAGTCGCTGTTCCAGGGGGAGAACCCCATCGGCGGGACCATCGAAATACAGGGCGAGCCGTTCACCGTGGTGGGCGTGGTGTCCTCCCGCAGCAGCAGCGAGCCGGTGATCAACAGTTTCCAGGACTATCAGATGTACGCGGGCAACAAGTCGGGGACGGTGTTCATCCCGGATGTGTGCTGGGCGATGGCGTACCGGTACGACGAGCCGCAGTACGCAGCGGTACGGGCCACCAGCACCAACGACATGACCGCCGCCGGCGACAACGTGGCCAAGTATCTCAACGAGAACGTGATACGGACCACCAGCTACAAGTACGAGTCCAAGGATCTTTTGCAGCAGGCCAGCGACCTGCAGAGCCTGTCGGAGAGCACCAACAAGCAGCTGATCTGGATCGCGGCCATCTCGCTGGTGGTGGGCGGTATCGGCGTGATGAACATCATGCTGGTGTCCGTCACCGAGCGCACCAGGGAGATCGGACTGAAGATCGCCATCGGCGCGCAGCAGAGCCGGATACGGTGGCAGTTCCTGACCGAGGCGGCGGTGCTGACCAGCATGGGCGGCATACTGGGCGTGGCCAGCGGCATCGGGCTGGCGGAGATGATGTCCCACATCATGGGGACGCCGGTGGCCATCAGCGTGCCGGCGTGCATCATCGCGGTGGCCTTCTCCATGGTCATCGGCGTGGTGTTCGGCCTGGTGCCGGCGGTGAAGGCGTCGAAGCTGAATCCCATCGAGGCGCTGCGGAGAGAATAAACGCGGAATACGGCAAAAAAGAAGCACCCCGAGGGGGTGCTTCTTTTTTGCGTATATCCTCTTTACTGCGGCAGCTCGCCGGGGGCGACGAGGATGATCTTGTCGGCGCGGTCGTAGTCGCTGTAGGCCTCCTTGGTGCTGCGCAGCAGGGTACCGTCGCCGGCGTAGACGTTGCGGTAGGTCTGGACGGCGTAGCCGTTATGGCCGTACTGCTCCACCTCGGTGGTGCCGGGGGCGATGCTCTCGGACTCCTGGTAGACGGTCTTGCGCTCGGAGTAGGAGAGGAACTGGTTGGTCATCTCCACATAGTGGTCGTCGGTCTTGGTGCCCAGGAGGGTGATGGTCAGCTGGTTGGTTTCGTCGTTATAGCTGGTGGTGATCTTGATGGGGTAGTCGGTGCTGTTGCGGAAGGCGAAGTCCGGGCCGCCCCAGCTGACGGTGGCGTCACAGCCGGTGACGGGCATATAGCCGGGGTCGAACATGTGGGCGTAGCGCAGGACGATCCTCAGATCGGCCATCAGCGTGGCGTAGTACAGCGTGGAGGACACCTGGCAGATACCGCCGCCGATGGAGGTGACGGTCTTGCCGCCGGAGTAGGCGGCGGCGGGCTGGAAGCCCCGGGCCTCTGTCCGCTGGCCCACGGTGGCGTTATACCAGAACTCCTCGCCGGGGTTATAGATGCGGCCGTTGATGGCGGCGGAGGCCAGCTTGATGTTCTGGCGGCGGCCCCAGGGGCCGGCGCAGGTGGTGGTGCAGGTGCCGATGACGTCACGGAACATGGCCTGCTCCAGCTCCTCGGTGGCGGCAGGCGGGAACTGCACCTGGGCGTCAGCCAGGAATTCCTCGCCCGGCTGGGCGGCATCCAGTTGCTTTTGCACCGTCTCCACATCGAACTGTACGCCCACGCGGGACTGGGTGGGCTTGCCGGTAGATTTGTCGCAGATGGCGGCGGCCATGGTGCCGGCGATCTCGTCGTGGAGCGCCTGCACGTCCATGGGCGCGGCGGTGTGGGCCGCGAACACACATTCCACGGACCGGGCTGCCGCGGACAGGTCGCGGCTCTCGATGCGCTCACGGAGAGCCTCCTCCAGCGCGGCGGCGGACAGCTTTTCGCCGTCGCGGGGCTTGGTGATGTACAGGCCCTCACCCTCCGCCAGCCGGTAGCCGCCGTCCGTTACGGTGCAGCCCACGGTGTCGGACAGCTGTTCACAGGCGGCGGTAAGCTTCGCCTCGTCCACGTCCAGCTGGGGCGTAACATCCACGGCCCTGAACCAGCTCTCGATAAAGCGCCAGCCGCCGCGGAGGAACGCGGTCACATCGCTGCCCCAGCCCCGGTCCTGCACGTCGCAGCCGGCAGCCTTGGAGACATAGACGGGCAGAACGGTGACGCCCAGGTCGGAAAGGGTGGTGCTGCCGATCTCCTGCCCGTCACGGGTCAGGCGGATGGTCATGCCGTCCAGCAGGGCACTCCCCTGCTCCGTCCAGCGCTGCTCCGCCTGCTGGGCGGACAGACGGGACACGTCCAGCCCCAGCACGGAGGTACCGGGGAAGGCCGCGTGGGCGTACAGCGTCTGCGCCGCGGCGCAGAGCCCGGCGTAGGCCAGCACCAGCACGGCGGCCACGATGCCTATGACCAGGCCGGTACGGTTTTTCTTCTCATTTTTCATCGGGGCCGCGCGCTTGCCGCCGGGCTGGGCCGGGGCGGGGGCGGCTTCGTTGGGAACAGAGGACAGGTTGGTCTCTTCACTCATGGTGTCCCCTCCTTTTATGTTGTTAAAGTTGGGCACTGACGGGAAAATGCGGCAGTGTATCTGCATTGTATCACGGTTTGTCAAGGAATGGGTTACAAAAGCGTAATAATTTTATTTCCCGCCGGAGTTCGCGGCGTTTCGACGGCGGCGGGGCGTAAGATGGAGGAAAAGGAGGGGGAGACCATGAAAAAAGAGCAAAAAAGCGAGTTTTTGTCCAGCCGCGTGCGGTACATACCCATCAACGACATACGGCCCAATCCCCAGCAGCCCCGGCGGCGGTTCGACGAGGAGGGGCTGCGGGAGCTGGCGGACAGCATCGCGGTCTATGGCATATTGCAGCCGGTGACCGTGCGGGCGCAGGGCAGCGTGTACCAGCTGGTGGCCGGGGAGCGGCGCTGGCGGGCAGCGCGGATGGCGGGGCTGCGGCAGGTGCCGTGTCTGCTGGCCCGGGTGGACGAGGAGGACGCGGCGCTGCTGGCGCTGATCGAGAATTTACAGCGGCGGGACCTGGACTATATGGAGGAGGCGGCGGCCATCGCGCGGCTGCTGCAGCGGTACGGGCTGAGCCAGCAGCAGGCGGCGGAAAAGCTGGGGCGCAGTCAGTCCGCCGTGGCCAACAAGCTGCGGCTGCTGCGGCTGGAGGAGCCGGTGGTGGAGGCGCTGCACCGGTACGGCCTGACGGAGCGCCACGCCAGGGCGCTGCTGCGTCTGGCAGACGGGGAGCAGCGGCTGGCGGCGGCGGAGCACATCGGGAAGGCACAGCTGAACGTATCCGCCGCGGAGGCGTACATCGAGCACCTGCTATCGCAGGGGCAGGTGACACCGCCCCGGCAGCGGCGCACCTTCATCATCAAGGACGTGCGGCTGTTTCTCAACAGCGTGGAGCGGGGGATACGGTTGATGCGGGGCGCGGGCGTGGGCGCCCGGGTGGCGCGGCAGGACACGGAGGACGAGATCTGCCTGACAGTGCGTATCCCCAAGGGCAAGGCGGGGTGAGAACAGGCTGTCGAAAAGCTATCCGCTTTTCAACAGCCTGAAAAATGCCGTTATTTTCACGCCGCATGCGGCGTGAAAATATTCGCTTTGCTCAACGCACACCTTGCAACGCAAGGCTTAGCGCGGCATTCGATCTGATTCGAGGCGGGCGCTGCCCCCTCGAGCTCCCCCGCGGCAGAAAACATCTTGGCGTGAAGCGAAAGTCCTTCGGCAAACTGAAAAGACCGGCTCTGCCGGTCTTTTTTGTGTAATGGCGCGGGGTCACTGACGGGTGCGGATGTCGTCGCCGAAGAAGGGCAGGATCTCGTAGCTGCCCTCGATGCGGGAGAGGATGGGCGCGCCGTAGCGGGCGGACAGCACATCCGGGGCCAGGTTGGTGCTGATGATGGTGGACTTTCCGGAGAGCATGCGGCCGTTGACGATCTGGTACAGGGCGCTCTGGACGAAGGAGGTGGTCATCTCGGTGCCCAGATCGTCCAGGATCAGCAGGTCGCAGTTCTCGCAGCGGCGGACGTCGGCGTCGCTGACGTCGTCGGGGCGGAACTTGGCGTTTTCGAACCGGGAAAAGATGCTGATGGCGGTGTCGTAGACCACGGAGAAGCCGCTCTCGCTGACCACGCGGGCGATGCAGGCGGAGAGGAAGGTCTTGCCCAGGCCGGTGCCGCCGGAGAGCAGCAAACTGCCGCCGCCCTTGGAGAACTGGTTGGCGTAGTCACGGCAGACGTCGAAGTTGTGCTCCATATTGGCGCGGGGAGAGGTGCCGTAGCCATCCCAGACGGCGCTGTCGTACAGGTCGAAGCGGAACGTCTCGAACCGGGCCTCGCCCAGGGGCAGCAGGCGGGACAGCTCGCGGAGCTGCTCGCGGGCGTAGTATTTTTTCAGGCAGTCGCAGACGCCGGAGCGGGTGTAGCCGGTGTCGCCGCAGCGGGAGCAGACGGGCGTCTCCGACAGGTAGTCGGCGGGATAGCCCAGGTCCGCCAGCAGGGCGGCGCGCTCACGCTGGAGGCCCAGGTTCTCGTCCCGCAGGTCCCGGAGGGCGGGCAGCGGGTCCTCGCCCCGCCTGGCGGAGACGGCCACGATGCGGCTCATGGTGGTGCGGAGGGTGCGCTCGATCTCCTGCAGGCGGGGGGCGCGGGCATAGACCGCGCGGCGGCGCTGCTCCAGCTCGGCGGCGCGGCGCTGCTTGTCCTGGTCGAAGCGGGCGATGGCCCGCTGCATGATGATACCGTCGTATGACATACTCTCACCTCTTGATGTAGCGGCGCATCCAGGCGTCCTTGTCCCCGGCGGGGGCGGCGGGCTTGGCGGGAGAGGCGGACTTGCCGGTCTTTTCCCCCTGCTCCACCTGGTGGGGCGTGTGCCAGCCGGAATCGTGCCAGCGGCGCAGGATGCCGTTGAGATAGCGCCAGTTCAGGTCCTTCTTGTAGAACACCGTGCGCTCGTAGGCCAGGGCCACGGTCTCCGGCGGGAAGCCCATGTCCATCCACTGGTCGATGTAGCGGCGCTCGGCCTCCACCGGCGGGCGGTCCGGCAGCCGGAGGGCACGCATGTAGGCGGGGCACTTGTCCTGGCGCTGGGCCCATTTTTTCAGGTAGACCGCGGCGGCGGACTGGTCGAAGATGCCCAGCTGCGCCCAGCGGTAGCCCTCCTTCTCGATCTGGCGGAGGGTGGGACGGCGTCCCTCGCCCCACTGGCGGCGGGCGCGCTCCACGCAGTGGCACACCAGCAGGTAGATCACGTCGGCGGGCATGCCCAGGTCGTCATAGAGACCGGCCAGGATCTGCAGGTCGGCGGTGCGGAGCTTTTTGCCCAGCTGCTGCTCCGTCTGGGGCACCAGCAGGCGGAAGCCCTCGTTATCCGTCAGCAGTCCGGCGATGTCCTGGGCGGTGTAGACCGGGCGCTCGTCCGCCGGGGCGGGCGGCGCCTCGTGGGCCGGGCGGGGCAACAGGCCCAGGTCCTGCAGCGCTTTCTCCGCCGCGTCGATGCGCAGGCGGCTGATGGGCAGGGCGCGCTCCAGCTCCTCCGGGGTGACGCCCCGGCCGAAGCGGCGCAGCGCCAGGTATAAAAGGGCGGCGTCGCCCTGGCCGCTGCGCAGCAGCTTGTCCGCGGCGGCGGCGGGCAGCGTCAGCTGCTCCTGCTTGTCGCGGAGAATGTATCCGTCCATGGCGATGGCCTCCCTTCCGAGTCGTTCCCCCTATTTTACATGAAAAGTCCGGCGGCGTAAAGCGGGCGGGGACAACTTTTTACAAATTTCCGGGTTTCGGCAAAATAGGCTTTTCTCCGGCGGGTTTTGTGGTATAATGGATGATGAATAGGTATGTATACCCAAATGGCGGGTATACAGCGCACATAGGACAAGACGGACGAAGGAGGACAACGGCATGGCAAACCGGGTGACGATGACCATTTGCGGCACGGAGTACATTCTGGTGGCGGAAGAGGACGCCGCCTACATGGAGAAGATCGGCGGCATGGTGGACGCGGAGATGCAGGCGCTGATGGGCAGCGCCCACATCAGCCGCGACGCGGCGGCGGTGCTGGCGGCGGTGAATCTGGCCGACCAGCTGACCAAGGCGCAGGAGAACGCGGAGAACCTGCGGCGGCAGGTAAAGACCTATCTGGACGAGGCGGGCCGCGCCAAGAACGAGGCGGCGGAGCTGCGCCGAAAGCTGCAGAACGCCCAGAACCAGAACAATCGCCGGGGATGATGGAGCTGCTGGCCCCCGCAGGCGGGTATGAGGCGCTGACCGCCGCGGTACAGAGCGGCGCAGACGCAGTATATATGGGCTTCGGCGCGTTCAACGCGCGGCGGAGCGCACGGAACTTTACCGACGAGGAATTCGCGTCGGCGGTGGCGTATTGCCATCTGCGGGGGGTGCGGGTGTTCCTGACCCTGAACACGCTGGTCACCGACCGGGAGCTGCCCGGCGCGGCGGAGGCGCTGCGGAAGGCCAGCGCCATGGGCGTGGACGCGGTGCTGGTGCAGGACTGGGGACTGCTGACATTGGCTAAGGAGATCGTGCCGGACCTGCCCATCCACGCCAGCACGCAGATGAGCCTGTTCACCCTGGGCGGGGCCGTGGAGGCCGCCGCGCTGGGCATGGAGCGGGTGGTGCTGGCCCGGGAGCTGGACCGGGATGAGGTGCGGGAGATCTGCGCCGGGTGCAGCGCCGAGGTCGAGGTATTCGGCCACGGGGCGCTGTGCATGTGCTACTCCGGCCAGTGCGAGATGAGCGCTGTGGTGGGCGGACGCAGCGGCAACCGGGGCGCCTGCGCCCAGCCGTGCCGCTTGCCCTACGGCGTCAACGGCCCCTGCCGGGGCGCGTATCCCCTGAGCCTGAAGGACGCCAATCTGTCCGGGTATCTGGGCGAGATGGAGAAAATGGGCGTCAGCTGCCTGAAGATCGAGGGACGGATGAAGCGGCCGGAGTACGTGGCGGTGGTGACGGGCATCTACCGGCGGCTGCTGGACGAGAAGCGCGCTCCCACGGCGGAGGAATCCGCCGCGCTGGAGCAGGCCTTCTCCCGCAGCGGGTTCACCGACGGGTACTGGCTGGGCCGCAAGGGCCGGGCCATGTTCGGCACGCGGCCGGAGGGAGCGCCCGAGCCCAGGGAGCTGTTTGAGCAGGCCCGGGAATGCTATGAGAACGGAAGAGAAAACCGGAGAATACCGGTGGACTTCCTCCTGACGGTGCGGCGGGGCCGACCGGTACGGCTGGAGGGCAGCTGTCCCGGCGGCGACGGCATGATCACGGCGTCGGCACAGGGCGACGCGCCGGAGGAGGCGCGGAACCGCGCCGTGACGGCGGAGGAGCTGGAGCAGCGGCTGGCCAAGACCGGCGGCACGGTGTTCACGACGGCGCAGATCCGGGTGGAGCTGGACCAGGGACTGATGGTACCGGCCAGCGCCGTCAACGCGCTTCGGCGGCAGGTGCTGGACACGCTGGCACAGCGGCGGAGCGCGCCGCTGGTGCGGCGGGAGCTGGCTGCCGCGCCGCTGCCGGAGGCACCGGCGGGGGCGGAGCGGCTGCAATTCACCGTGTCCATCGCCCGGGCAGAGCAGCTGACCCGGGAGCTGCTGGCGGAGAAGCCGGCCATCGTGTACATCCCGGCGGAACTGCTGGACGAGATCGACCTGACGGCCTGTGCCGGGAAGACGGAGCTCTGCGCGGTGCTGCCGCGGGTGTTCCGCACGGCGGATGAGAAGCCCCTGCGGGCGCTGCTGGAGCGGCACCCGGAGGTGACGGCCGTGGCCATCGGAAATCTGGGGCATCTGGCCGTGGTACGGGGACTGGACAGGACGCTGCGGGGGGACTTCGGACTGAACGTGTACAACAGCCGGGCGGTGCGGTTCTGGCAGGAGGAGGGGCTGGCGTCGGTGACGGCCAGCTTCGAGCTGCGGTGGCAGCAGGTACGGGATCTGGGGAAGTATATCCCCTGCGAGGGCATCGTCTACGGGCGGCTGCCGCTGATGATCACAGAGAACTGCGTGACAAAGAACAGCGTTGGCTGCGCCCACGGGGCGGGCAGCGTGCTTACCGACCGGACCGGGGCGCAGTTCCCGGTGCTGTGCGCCTACGGGTGCCGGTGCGAGATCCAGAACGGCAAGACGCTGGTGCTGGCGGACAAGCCGGAGGTGTTCCGGTGCGGCATGGCCTACGGGCGGCTGCGGTTCACCACGGAGACGCCGGAGGCGTGCGCGGCCATCCTGCGCGCCCACAATGAGGGAACCATCCGCGCCGGGGAGGACAGCACCAGAGGGCTGTTTTACCGGGGCGTGGAGTGAGAGCGGGGCACCTCATTCGGCGCCGCGGAAAGGCTCGACAGACGATCGTAGGGGCCGGAAGCCTCTGCGGACGGGGATGGACGTGTCTGCGGGGACGGGAGCAGAAAACAGACGGTATAATATTGGCAATAATTTACGATTTGTATTCATTTTCAGAGGAAAAAGGTGGTAGTATGGAGCTGAAGATCAAGGCGCTATCGGAGAAGCTTGGGACAGAGATACCGCTGCCGCGGTTCGCCACGGCGGGGGCGGCGTGCATGGACCTGTGCGCCTGTATTGATGAAGCGATAACGCTGGCGGCGGGAGAGCGGCGGCTGGTGCCCACGGGCATCGCCATCGCGCTGCCCTCGGCGGACCATGTGGCGCTGGTGTTCGCCCGCAGCGGGCTGGGCATCAGGAAGGGCGTGTGTCTCAGCAACGGCGTGGGCGTCATCGACAGCGATTACCGGGGCGAGATCGGCGTGGGGCTGGTGAACCTGGGAAGCGAGCCGTACACGGTGCAGCCGGGGGACCGGATCGCCCAGCTGATGGTGGTGCCGGTGGTGCAGCCGGCCGTGACGATGGTGGAGGATCTGGACGAGACGGCGCGGGGCGCCGGCGGCTTCGGCTCCACAGGCAGGTGACGGCCATGGCGAGGATCGTATTGGCCTCCGGGTCGCCCCGGCGGCAGGAGCTGCTGCACCGGATGGGCATCGACGACTTCACCATCCGGGTGCCGGAGGTGGAGGAGTATTTTCCGGCGGGACTGACGCCGGAGGAGACGGTGTGCTACATCTCGCGGGAGAAGTCGCAGGCGGTGGCGTCAGCAGAGGACGAGATCGTCATCACGGCGGACACCATGGTGTTTTTGGACGAGAAAAAGCTGGGCAAGCCCGCCGACGAGGCGGAGGCCCTGCGGATGCTGACGGCCCTGCAGGGGCGGCGGCACACGGTGTGCACCGGGGTGACGGTGCGGCAGGGGGAACGAGCCCTGACCCGCGCCCAGCGCACGGACGTGTATTTCCGGCCGGCCACGGAGGCGGAGCTGCGGGCGTATATCGCCGGGGGCGAGCCCATGGACAAGGCGGGGGCCTATGGCGTGCAGGGCCAGGGGGCGCTGCTGGTGGAGCGCATCGACGGGGATTTCTTCAACGTCATGGGGCTGCCGGTGGTGCTGCTGGCGGAGATGCTGGGCCAGTTCGGCATAAAACTGTTGGGATAACATCCGTCACGGCGCTGCCGTGACACCCTCCCCGCAGGGGGAAGGCGCAAGTGGAGTATGCTATGAAGCGATTTTTTACGAAAACGGGAATATGGCTGCTGGCCGCGGCGGCCACCATCGCGGTGGCGCTGTGCATCGTGTCGGCGCTGAGCTCCGGGACGGGGCTGCTGCACAACGCCCTGGGCGTGATCGCGTCGCCCTTCCGGGCGGCGGGCTCCGCCGTGGCGGGGTGGGTCGGCGACATCGGCGACCGGTTCGAGAGCGTGGAGACACTGCAGCAGGAGAACGAGGAGCTGCGGCAGCAGATCGCGGATCTGGAGCAGCAGCTGCGGCAGGCGGAGCCGGCGGCAGAGGAGAACCGGCAGCTGCGGCAGCTGCTGGGACTGCGGCAGCAGCGCAGCGACCTGACCTTTGAGACAGCCCATGTGACGCAGACGGACGTGTCCAACTGGGCCAGCACGATGGTGCTGGATCGGGGCACGCAGCACGGCGTGGCACAGGGGGACTGCGCGGTCGACAGCGCCGGGAATCTGGTGGGCGTGGTCACCGACGTGGGGCTGAACTGGTGCAGGCTGTCCACGGTGCTGGACACGGAGTCGCAGTTCGGCGCGCGGGTGTTCCGCACCGGGGAGACGGCGGTGGCCGGCGGCGACCTGGAGCTGATGGCCGAGGGAAAGCTGAAGCTGCAATATCTCAGCGACGACGCCAGCCTGATCAAGGGCGACGTGATCGTCACCTCGGGTCTGGGCGGGTACTATCCCTCCGGGCTGGTGATCGGCACGGTGGACGCGGTGCAGACCGACGACGGCGGCCTGGCCCGGTACGCGGTGCTGACGCCCAGGTGCGATGTGGACGGAATACGGGAGATGTTTATCATCACGGAATTTGACGTGATCGAGTGACGGAGGACAGAGATGACGCGACGGGCCACGGTGCTGAAGTGGATATTCTATTGCCTGTGCGCGCTGGCGCTGCTGCTGGTGCAGGGGCTGGTGCTGGTGCACCTGCGTGTGTGGGGCGTGCATCCGTTCCTGCTGCCGGCCATCGCGGTGATACCCGCCACGCTGGAGCGCAGCGAGCAGGCGGTGATCTACGCGGTGTTTTTCGGCATCGTGTGCGACCTGCTGTGGCCGGTGGCGGGGCTGCCGTGCTTTTATGCGCTGACGTTCCTGCTGGGCGCAGGCGCGGCCTGGCTGCTGAGCGGGCAGGTGATCATGGCGGGCGTGGTGTGCTCCGTGGCGGTGACGGCGGTGTGCACGCTGATCGGCGGGCTGCTGCATATCGCGGTGCTGGCCGGACAGGGCAGTACGCCGCTGGAAGCGGCGGCGCTGCTGCTGGGCCGGGAGGCGCTGGTGTCCCTGCCCTTCGCGGCGGCGGCGCACCCGCTGTTCCGGTGGGTGCAGCGGCGGACGCTGAGCGAATAGGAGGGCCAAGGCTATGATGAAGAATCCTCATCCCTCCCGGCGGCGGGTGTATGTGCTGCTGGGGTTTTTCGGCGCGTTTCTGGTGCTGTTTCTGGCGGTGCTGTACAACGCGCAGGTGGTGAATGGCACGGAGAACCGGGCACGCTCCATCAGCAGCAACACCGCCAGCGAGACGGTGACGGCCTCGCGGGGCATCATCACCGACCGGAACGGCAAGGTGCTGGTCAGCAACCGGCTGGCCTATACGCTGGTGGTGGACAAGAGCGGCTTCGGCAAGGACGACGCGGCGCTGAACGACGCCATCTGGCGGCTGATCGCGCTGTGTCAGGAGCAGGGCGTGGCGTGGAACGACACGCTGCCCATGACCACCGGCAATTCGCCCCGGCTGACCACCAAGAGCACCGGCGAGACATTCCGGGAGTATCTGAAGGACAACAAGCTGCCCACGGATGGCGACAGCGAGGCGCTGCTGGAGGCCATGCGGACGCTGTACGGCATCGACAGCAGCTATACCACCGCACAGGCCCGGCTGATCGCCGGCGTGCGGTATGAGCTGGACGGGCGCAGCAGCTATACCTTTGCCGAGGACGTGTCCACGGAGCTGCTGGGGCGCATTACCGACGGAAAGTACCAGGGCGTGACCATCAAGACAGCGGCGGCGCGGGTATACGACACCAAGCTGGCGGCCCACATCCTGGGCACGGTGGGCGCCATCTGGCAGGAGGAGTGGCGCAGCGACGAGAGCACCGGGTATGTGGGGTACGCCGACAAGGGGTACAGCATGAACGACCTGGTGGGCAAGGACGGCGTGGAGAAGGCCTTTGAGGAATACCTCCACGGCAAGGACGGCAAGCGGCTGATCACCACCGACGAAAACGGCAAGATCACCGGCGAGCTGTACACCCGGGAGCCGCAGCCCGGCGGCACCGTGGCGCTGACCATCGACATCGACCTGCAGCAGGTGGTGGAGGACACGCTGGCCGAGACCATACAGGGCATGATCGACAAGGACAGCAACGAGCGCGGCGGCGCGGCGGTGGTCATCGGGGTGGGCACCGGCGAGATTCTGGCCTGCGCCAGCTATCCCACCTATGACCTGGAGACGTTCAACCAGGATTATGAGGAGCTGCTGGCCGACGAGCGGCTGCCCATGTTCAACCGGGCCACCCAGGGCGTATACGCCCCCGGCTCCACCTTCAAGCTGTGTACCTCGGTGGCGGCGCTGGAGGAGGGCATCATCACCCCCAGCACCATCATCGAGGACAAGGGTATCTACACCTACTACCGCGACCCCCAGCCCATGTGCTGGATCTGGCGGCAGGCCCACACCACCCACGGGCGCATCAACGTCAGCCAGGCCATCGTGGACTCCTGCAACTACTTCTTCTATGAGGTGGGACGGCTGACGGGCATCGCCAAGCTGGACGAATACGCCTCGGCCTTCGGTCTGGGGCAGTCCACGGGCATCGAGACCGGGGACGTCAGCGGCGCGCTGGCCTCGCCGGAGTGGGCGGAGGCCCACGACCGGGAGTGGACCGACGGCCAGACCATCACGGCAGCCATCGGGCAGTCCTACAACCTGTTCACACCCATCCAGCTGGCCAACTATGTGGCCACGCTGGTGTCCGGCGGCGAGCATTACGAGGCGCATCTGCTGAAAAACGTGAAATCTTATGATAATTCGCGAATCATCGACGTATATGGCAAGGGTCCGCTGAACGACCTGAACATCTCCGACAGCACCATGGCGGCGGTGACCAAGGGCATGCACGACCTGACCCACGATTCACTGGCCGGCGCCTTCTCCCGCTGCGTGGTGGAGGCCGGCGCCAAGACCGGCTCGGCCCAGGTGGGCACGGACATCGCCAACGGCACCTTCGTGGCCTACGCGCCCTATGACGATCCGGAGATCGCCATCGCCATCGTGGTGGAGAAGGGCGGCAGCGGCAGCCTGCTGGCCAACGCGGCGGTGGACATCATCAACGCCTGGTTCACCCGGGGCGGCACCGACGCCGCGGTGGGCGAGGACACGCTGCTGCGGTAAGACAAAGAGAGCACGCAAGAGGAATATATGGGACCTTATTTCGATTCAAGAGACCAGCGGTACAAGGCGCCCTTCGGCGCGGTGGAATGCGGCACGGCGGTGTGCTTTGCGCTGGAGGACGATAACTATTACGGCTGCGAGCTGCTGGTGCAGCGGGAGTTCGCAGGCGCGGAGGACGTGTGCGCCCTGCCGCCGGCGGAGAACGGCTTTGCCGGGGCGTACACCGCGCCGGCGGAGGGCGAGCTGTGCTGGTACTGCTTCCGGCTGACGGATGTGGAGGGCCGGTGCGTGTGGTACGGCAAAAACGGCGTGCAGGACGCGCCGGAGAATGCCCAGCGCTGGCAGCTGACGGTGTACGCCCCCTCCCCTGCCCCGGACTGGTTCGGCCAGGGCGTGACGTACCAGATCTTTCCCGACCGGTTCCGCCGGGTGGCCATGCCGGAGGTGTCCCACATGGTGGGGCGGCGGTGGCTGCACCAGGACTGGGATGAGCAGCCGGTGTATCTGCCGGACGAGAAGGGGCAGATCACCAACCGGGACTTTTTCGGCGGGTCGCTGCAGGGCATCACGGAGAAGCTGGACTATCTGGAGGGGCTGGGCGTGACCACGCTGTATCTGAACCCCATTTTCGAGGCGGCCAGCAACCACCGGTACGACACGGCGGACTATCGCTCCATCGACCCGCTGCTGGGCACGGAGGAGGACTTCCGGGCGCTGTGCGGCGCGGCGCACGCGCGGGGGATGCGGGTGATACTGGACGGCGTGTTCAACCACACCGGCAGCAACAGCCGGTATTTCAACGCGGAGGGGTACTATCCGGAGGTGGGCGCGGCCCAGAGCCGGGAGTCCATGTATTACGGCTGGTACAGCTTTCACCCGTGGCCGTCAGAGTACGACGCGTGGTGGGGCGTGAAAACGCTGCCCGCCGTCGACGAGGAGCACCCGGACTATCGGGAGTTCATCTTCGGCGGAGAGGACGGCGTGGTGCGGCACTGGCTGCGCTGCGGCGCGGACGGCTGGCGGCTGGACGTGGCGGACGAGCTGCCGGGGGACTTTATCGAGGGCATCCGGGCGGCCATGGACGCGGAGAAGCCGGGGGCGTATCTGCTGGGCGAGGTCTGGGAGGACGGCAGCAACAAGATCGCCTACTCCCAGCGGCGGAAGTACCTACTGGGGCGCGAGATCCACGGACTGATGAACTATCCCTTCCGGACGGCGCTGCTGGACTGGCTGGGCGGCGGAGACGCCGCGCGCTTCCGGGACAGCATGGAGACCATACGGGAGAACTATCCGCCCTTCGCCTTTTACGGGGCCATGAACTTTCTGGGCACCCACGACACGGCGCGGATATTGACGCTGCTGGGCGCGGAGCGGACGCCGGAGAGCAAGGCGGAGCGGGCGGCGTACCGCCTCTCCCCTGCCGAGCTGCGCCGGGGCATGGCAAAGCTGCGTCTGGCCGGGATGCTGCTCTACAGCTTTCCCGGCTCTCCTACCCTGTTCTACGGCGACGAGGCGGGGGTGCAGGGCTTTGAGGATCCGCTGAACCGGGGGACCTTCCCCTGGGGCCGGGAGGACGAAGCGCTGATAGCCTTCTTCCGGCGGCTGGGACATCTGCGAAAGCAGCGGGAGAGCCTGCAGCGGGGCCATCTGCGCTATCTGCTCGCCAGCGGCGGAGGGCTGGTGCTGGCGCGGCACACGGAGACAGAGCGGACCGTGACGGCGCTGAACGCCGGGAGCGCTCCCCTGCCGGTGGCGCTGGGCTGGGACGGCGACACGGCGCAGGACGCCGTGACCGGGCAGCAGTTCCTGGCGATCGGCGGCAAACTGCAGCTGACGCTGCCGCCGCTGGACGGCGTGATATTGATATGACACTGTGATGAGCGGGCCATGTTTCATGTGAAACATGGCCCGCTTTCTTGCTGCATCCGATGGAATGTTTCATGTGAAACATAGCGCTCCCCCCCTGTCGGGGAACGTTTCATGTGAAACATCTGCGAGAAATTTGTACTTTCCTCTTGAACCCACCGGCCCGGTGGTATATACTATCTAAGAAGATCAGAGCATAGAGAGGAAGGGGGATCGCCGTGGCGAAGATCATTGCGATCGTAAATCAGAAGGGCGGCGTGGGCAAGACCACCACCTGCGTGAATCTGGCCGCAGCCGTAAAGGCGGCAGGCAAGCGGGTGCTGCTGTGCGACTTTGACCCGCAGGCCAACGCCACCAGCGGCATGGGCGTGGACAAATCCACGGGCAACGGCGTGTATGACGCGCTGATCAACGGCGTGGAGACAGCGCAGCTCATCGTGACCACCCCCTATGGCGACGTGCTGCCCAGCAGCAAGGCGCTGGCCGGCGCGGGCGTGGAGATGATCAACATGGACGACCGGCAGTTCCTGCTGAAGGCCGCGCTGCGGCAGGTGGCGGAGCAGTATGACTTTATCTTTATCGACTGCCCGCCGTCGCTGGAGCTGCTGACGCTGAACGCCCTGTGCGCCGCCAACAGCCTGCTGGTGCCGGTGCAGGGCGAGTACTACGCGCTGGAGGGCCTGAGCGACCTGATGAACACCGTGCGCATCGTGCGGCGCAGCATGAATCCCGGGCTGGAGATCGAGGGCGTACTGCTGACCATGTACGACGGGCGGACCAACCTGAGCATTCAGGTGGCCCAGGAGCTGAAGCGGTTCTTCGGGGCCAAGGTGTACAGCACCGTGATCCCCCGGAACGTGCGGCTCAGCGAGGCGCCAAGCCACGGAAAGCCCATCACCGCCTACGACCGGGCCTGCCGGGGCGCGGACGCGTATATGGCGCTGGCGGCGGAATTTCTGCGAAAGAACAACTGCTGAAAGGAGACAGACGCAGTATGGCAAATACGAAAGGTCTTGGCAAGGGCCTGAGCGCGCTGTTGGGCGACGATGTCATCGCCGCCAAGGACGAGCGCTCCTCCTCCCTGCTGCTGCCCATCAGCCAGGTGGAGAGCTGCTCCACCCAGCCCAGAAAGAACTTTGAGCCGGAGGCCCTGAGCGATCTGGCGGACTCCATCCGCATACACGGCATCATCCAGCCGCTGACGGTGCGCAAGCTGCAATCCGGGTACTATCAGATCATCGCCGGCGAGCGGCGGTGGCGGGCGGCGCGGATGGCCGGGCTGACCCAGGTACCGGCGGTGGTCATCGAGGCCGACGACCGCAAGGCCATGGAGCTGGCCATGATCGAAAACCTGCAGCGGGAGGACCTGAATCCCATCGAAGAGGCCGAGGGCTACCGGGTGCTGACGGAGCAGTACGGCATGACGCAGGAGGAATGCGCCCAGCGTGTGGGCAAGTCCCGACCCGCGGTGACCAACGCCCTGCGGCTGCTGGGCCTGTGCGAGCCGGTGCGGGCCATGGTGGAGGACGGGCGGCTGTCCGCCGGTCACGCCAGGGCGCTGCTGCCGCTGAGCGTCAAAATGCAGCAGACCACCGCGGAGACGGTGGTCAAGGACGCGCTGTCCGTGCGGCAGACGGAGCTGCTGGTAAAAAAGCTCACCGCCGAGAAAAAAGAAAAGCCCCAGAAGGACGCGCTTTCCGTCAATTATGTTGAGGAGGCCGCCCGTGAGCTGGGCGAGAAGCTGGGCCGGCCCTGCCGTATCGTTAACGGCAAGAAGAAGGGCCGCGTGGAGCTGGAGTACTACGGCACCGACGACCTGAACGCGCTGCTGGAGGCGCTGGAAAAGCTGGGGCGCCGGTAAGCGTTTCATGTGAAACATCCCCTCCCCTGCCCGCACCGGAGGGAGACTATACATGGAGATAAGAGGTAAAAACCATGCTGGACATTAAATTTATCCGGGAGAACCCGGACGTCGTAAAGGAGAACATCCGCAAGAAGTTCCAGAACGCCAAGCTGCCCCTGGTGGACGAGGTCATCGCCCTGGATGCCGAGCGCCGGGAGGCCATCAACGAGGGCGAGGCCCTGAAGGCCGAGCGCAACAAGCTGTCCAAGGCCAACGGCCCGCTGTTCGGCCGGCTGAAGAAGTGCGCGAACGAGAGCGAGAAGGCCGCCATCCAGGCGGAGATCGACGCCAACAACGCCGCCGTGAAGGCCAGCGCCGAGCGCATGGCCCGGCTGGAGGAGAAAAAGGCCAACGCCGAGGCGGCCATGAACAAGCTGCTGCTGGTCATCCCCCAGATCATCGACGAGAGCGTGCCCATCGGCCCCGATGACAGCTGCAATGTGGAGGTGGAGCGCTTCGGCGAGCCGAAAACCCCGGACTTCCCCATCCCCTACCACACAGAGATCATGGAGCGCTTCGACGGCGTAGACATGGACGCCGCCGCCCGGGTCAGCGGCAACGGCTTCTATTACCTGATGGGCGACATCGCGCGGCTGCACTCCGCTGTCACCGCCTATGGCCGTGACTTTATGATCGACAAGGGCTTCACCTACTGCATTCCGCCGTTTATGATCCACGGCAACGTGGTGGAGGGCGTCATGAGCCAGACGGACATGGACGCCATGATGTATAAGATCGAGGGCGAGGACCTGTATCTCATCGGCACCAGCGAGCACTCCATGATCGGCAAGTTCATCGACCAGATCCTGCCGGAGGACAAGCTGCCCCAGACGCTGACCTCCTACTCCCCCTGCTTCCGCAAGGAGAAGGGCGCACACGGCATCGAGGAGCGGGGCGTGTACCGCATCCACCAGTTTGAGAAGCAGGAGATGATCGTGGTCTGCAGGCCCGAGGAATCCAAGGCCTGGTACGAGAAGATGTGGCGCTGGTCCGTGGAGCTGTTCCGCAGCCTGGACATCCCCGTGCGGCAGCTGGAGTGCTGCTCCGGCGACCTGGCGGACCTGAAGTGCAAGAGCTGCGACATCGAGGCCTGGTCCCCCCGCCAGCAGAAGTACTTCGAGGTGTGCTCCTGCTCCAACCTGGGCGACGCCCAGGCCCGGCGGCTGAAGATCCGCGTCCGCGGCGAGGACGGCAAGCTGTATCTGCCCCACACGCTGAACAACACCGTGGTAGCCCCGCCCCGCATGCTCATCGCCCTGCTGGAGAACAACCTGCAGGAGGACGGCTCCGTGCTGGTGCCCAAGGCGCTGCAGCCCTACATGGGCGGCAAGGAGCGTCTGGTGCCGCTGCACTGATTTTGTTTCGTAATATTTCCGCTTGATTATACGCTTCGTATAGGAGTTTTGGACAAATGAAGAAGTTTTTCGCAGAATTCAAGACCTTCGCCATGCGCGGCAACGTCATGGACATGGCCATCGGCGTGGTCATCGGCGCCGCCTTCGGCAAGATCACCACATCCATCGTCAACGACATCATCATGCCCCTGATCGGGCTGGTCATCGGCGGCATCGACCTGACCCAGTGGAACATCCTGCTGAAACCGGAAATTCTGGACGAAGCGGGCAATGTGGCACAAGCCGCCGTGACCCTGGGCATCGGCAACCTGCTGGCGGTGATCCTGGACTTCATCATCGTGGCCTTCGCCATGTTCCTGCTGGTCAAGGCCATGAACAAGCTGGCCTCCCTCAAGAAGAAAGAGGAGGAGGCCCCCGCCGAAGAGGAGGAGCCCAAGCCCACCAGCGAGGAGCTGCTGGCCGAGATCCGCGACCTGCTGAAAGAGCAGCAGAAATGAGAGAGATCCTCACCGCCGGGCTATCCGTCCTGGGGCTGGACGCCTCCGCCGCGGAGCAGCTGGAGCGCTACGCCGGGCTGCTGCTGGAAAAAAACAAGGTGATGAACCTGACGGCCATCACGGAGGAGCGGGACGTGGCCACGCTGCACCTGCTGGACTGCGCGGCCCTGGCGGCGCAGCTGGAGCTGAAGAGCAAAAGGGTCATCGACGTGGGCACCGGCGCAGGATTCCCGGGCCTGGTGCTGGCCATACTGGCCCCGGAGGGACGCTTCACGCTGCTGGACAGTCTGGGCAAGCGGGTGGACTTTCTGCAGGAGGTCTGCGACGCGCTGGGACTGCGGAACGTGAAGTGCGTCCACGCCCGGGCGGAGGAATTCGCCGCGCAGCACCGGGAAAAATTTGACCTGGCGGCCTCACGGGCGGTGGCGCAGCTGAACGTGCTGTGCGAGCTGACGCTGCCGCTGGTGAAGGTGGGCGGGCAGTTTGCCGCCATGAAATCCACCTCCACCGACCAGGAGATCGCCGACGCCAGAAGCGCCATCGCCCAGCTGGGCGGGCGCCTGACCGGCAGCCGGGACTACACCGTGCCGGAGACAAACGTGGTGCACCGCATCGTGTATATCGACAAGGTGCAGCCCACACCGAAGCAGTTCCCGCGGGCCTTTGCCCGCATCAAAAAAGCGCCGCTGATCTGAGCGGCGCAGGAAGGAGGGCCAAATGGGCAAGATCATCGCAGTGGTGTCCGGCAAGGGCGGCACCGGCAAGACGACGTTCACCGCCAATGTGGCGCTGGCGCTGGCCCACGAGGGACAGCGGGTGCTGTGTCTGGACTGTGACATCACCCTGCGGAACCTGGACCTGGCCCTTGGGCTCAGCGACCGGGCGCTGATGGACTTTTCCGACGTGCTGGAGGGCCGCTGCTCCCTGTCCGAAGCGGTGGTGCAGCACCCGAGGTACCCCTCCCTCTCCCTGCTGACCGCGCCCATGGCCGACCGGCCGCTGGCGCTGTCGGTGCCGAAAATACAGGGCCTGGCCAGCGCCATACGGGAGAGCTATGACTGGTGCCTGATCGACGCGCCGGCCGGACTGGGCCAGGGCTTTCAGATGGCGGCCTGTATGGCCGACCAGGTGATCGTCATCACCACCACGGACGTGTCCGCCATGCGGGACGCCCAGCGCACCGCCGCAGAGCTGTCCGCCTTCCCCAACGGGGCGGTGCATCTGGTGGTGGGGCGCGTATCCAAAAGAGTGCTGCGCCAGCTGCGCACCACCATTGACGACGCCATCGACCAGGCGGGGCTGCCGCTGCTGGGCGTGGTGCCGGAGGACCCGGATGTGTCTTTCTGCCTGAACCGGGGGTTGGTGCTGCGGGAGCGGAATTTTTACGCCGCCCGCGCCTATGAAAACATCGCCAGACGCATCATGGGCCAGAAAACGCCCCTGATGAAGATATAATGAAAGGAGCCTTTCTATGAATATTGCACTGATGGCACACGACAACCGCAAGGAGCTGATGGTCCAGTTCTGCACCGCCTACTGCGGCATCCTGGCCAAGCACACCCTCTGCGCCACCGCCCGCACCGGACAGCAGATCGCCGATGCCACCGGACTGACCATACACCGTTTTCTGTCCTTCGCCCACGGCGGCGGGCAGCAGATCGCCGCGCGCATTGCCTATAACGAGATCGACATGGTACTGTGCTTCGCCGACCCCAACCAAAAGACGCCGGACACGGACATCGCCTATATCTCCCGCCTGTGCGACCAGAACAACGTGCCCTTCGCCAGCAACCTGGCCACCGCCGAGATGCTGGTGCTGGGTCTGGACCGCGGCGACCTGGATTGGCGCGACATCGTCAACCCCAAGAACAAACCGTTTACGGCTTGACAACCGGAGCGAAATCGCATAGAATAAAGAGCAACCGTGCAGACCTCGCAGGAGTAGCCTGTACACCGCCGCTGCAAGAGAGGCGCGCCATGGCTGGAAGCGCGCCGCGGCAAGGAGCAGGTCAAGACAGCGAGCGAGCGGGGATGGAAACATCCACGGCGCGCTCCCCGTACCAGGAGCACAAAAGGGCCGCAAGGCCGAATTTGGGTGGCACCACGAAGTGTTGTAACGCTCTCGTCCCAATACCGGGGACGGGAGCGTTTTTTTCGTCGCCGGGCCAACATCCACAAAAGGAGAACGCTATGAACGCTGTGATCGATTTCATCAACACCCACGTCCGGGACATCTTCATCCCGCTGACGGCGCTGGCGCTGCTGCGCATCGGCCTGTGCGCCGCCCAGCTGAAGCGGACCGCCCAGCTGCGGGAGAAAAAGGGCGTGTACCACGCCGTGCAGGGCCACTACACCGAGATCGGCGTGTGGGTGGGCGCGCTGCCGGGGCTGCTGCTGCCGGTTTTCGTGCCCCGGCTGTGGCTGGTGGGACTGGTGGTGCTGCTGATCGGCGGCGCCATCGGGCGGCGCGTGGGCGTCAAAAAAGGCGCGGCGCTGGACGACATATACCGGCAGGTGGCCACGGAGCTGAAGCAGGAGGCGGAGGCGGAAGCGGCCCGGGAGGAGGCGTCCCACACGCTGGAGGGCCATGAGAATGAGATCAAGAACGACGCAGAACGCATGGAAAACCGCATAGAAGCGCCGGAAAGCGGCGAAGCCGGCGCCGACGGTGCAGACGACACAAACGAAACTACCGAAAATAAAGGAGAAACGGAAAATGGCTGAGATGACACCCCGCACCCTGTCGGGCTTTATGGAGCTGCTGCCCAAGCCGCAGCAGCAGATGGAGCGGATGATGGAGATCCTGCGCCGCACCTATTCCCTGTACGGCTTCACCCCGCTGGACACCCCGGTGATCGAGGCGGCGGAGGTGCTGCTGGCCAAGGGCGGCGGCGAAACGGAGAAGCAGATCTACCGCTTCAACAAGGGCGACGCCGATCTGGCGCTGCGGTTCGACCTGACGGTGCCGCTGGCCAAGTATGTGGCGCTGCACTACAATGACCTGTCCTTCCCCTTCCGCCGGTACCAGATCGGCAAGGTCTACCGGGGCGAGCGGGCCCAGCGGGGCCGGTTCCGGGAGTTCTATCAGGCGGACATCGACGTGATCGGCGACGGCAAGCTGGACATCACCAACGAGGCGGAGATGCCGGCCATCATCTACCGGGCCTTCAGCGAGCTGGGGCTGAAGCGGTTCTGCATCCGGGTGAACAACCGGAAGATCCTCAACGGCTTTTACGCTATGCTGGGGCTGACGGAGAAGTCCGGGGACATCATGCGCACCGTGGACAAGCTGGACAAGATCGGCGCGGAGAAGGTGCGCGCCCTGCTGACCGACGAGGTGGGCGTGGACGCGGAGAGCGCCGATGAGATCCTGAAATTCATCGCCATCACCGGCAGCAACGACCAGGTGCTGGCGGCGCTGGAGGGCTATGCCGGGCGGAACGAGGTGTTCGACGAGGGCCTGGACCAGCTGAAGACCGTGGTGAAGTATCTGGGCGCCTTTGGCGTGCCGGAGGAGAATTTCGCCGTGGACCTGACCATCGCCCGGGGCCTGGACTACTACACCGGCACGGTGTACGAGACGGCGCTGCTGGATCACCCGGAGATCGGCTCCGTGTGCTCCGGCGGGCGGTACGACAACCTGGCGGAGTACTACACTGACAAGCAGCTGCCCGGCGTGGGCATCTCCATCGGGCTGACCCGGCTGTTCTATGTGCTGGGCGAGCAGGGCATGCTGAACAGCGAGCTGCCCACCGCCCCGGCGGACGTGCTGATCCTGCCCATGACGGAGGACCTGAGCGCCGCAGTGACGCTGGCCACCCGGCTGCGGGACGCCGGCGTACGCACCCAGCTGTACACCGAGCAGAAGAAATTCAAGGCCAAGATGAACTATGCCGACAAGACCGGCGTGCCCTATGTGGTCTTTTTGGGCGAGGACGAGGTGAAGAACAACGTCATCGCCTGCAAGGACATGGCCAGCGGCGAGCAGACCACCATGGACTTCGAGGGGACCCTGGCCCGCATCCAGAACGGTCTGGCAGAGCGGAACCGCGGCACGGTCATCGTAGAAAAATAACAACAGACCGTAATATTTTTAGTCAATTATACAATTCACTATCAGAAATAGGAGGAACATGACAATGATGCAGATGCGCACACATACCTGCAACGAGCTGCGGCTCAGCGACGCGGGCAAGTCCGTGAAGATCGTAGGCTGGATGGAGAACGTCCGCACCGTGGGGCAGAACTTCGCCTTCGTGGTGCTGCGGGACTTCTACGGCACCACCCAGGTGGTGGTGGAGACCCCGGAGATGATGGAGATCATCAACGGGCTGAACAAGGAGTCCACCATCAGCGTGGAGGGCACCGTCCGGGAGCGCGCCAGCAAGAACCCCAAGCAGGCCACCGGCGAGATCGAGGTGGTGCCCACTAAGATCGAGGTGCTGGGCCGCTGCCGCTACAACTCCCTGCCCTTCGAGATCAACCGCAGCCGCGAGGCCGACGAGACCCAGCGTCTGAAGTACCGCTATCTGGACCTGCGGAATCCCGCGGTGAAGCAGAACATCATTCTGCGCTGCCAGGTGGTGGCCGCCCTGCGCGCCGCCATGATGGAACACGGCTTCCTGGAGATCACCACCCCCATCCTGACCGCCAGCTCCCCCGAGGGCGCCCGTGACTATCTGGTGCCCGCCCGGAAGCACCCCGGCAAGTTCTACGCCCTGCCCCAGGCGCCCCAGCAGTTCAAGCAGCTGCTGATGACCTCCGGCTTCGACCGCTATTTCCAGATCGCCCCCTGCTTCCGCGATGAGGACGCCCGCGGCGACCGCTCCCCCGGCGAGTTCTATCAGCTGGATATGGAGATGGCCTTCGCCACCCAGGACGACATCTTCGCCGTGCTGGAGGACGTGCTGCCCCCCATCTTTGCCAAGTTCGGCACCTATAACGTGGCGTCCAGCGCCCCCTTCCGCCGCATCCCCTACAACACCGCCATGGAGACCTACGGCAGCGACAAGCCCGACCTGCGTATCGACCTGACCTGCAAGAATGTCACCGAGCTGTTTAAGGACAGCGAGTTCGAGGCCTTCAAGGGCCAGACGGTGAAGATGGTGCCCATCAGCGACTGCACCATGACCCGCAAGCAGGTGGAGAAGCTGCTGACCGACTGCGAGGTGCAGTCCGGCAGCAAGGCCTACTGGTTCAAGGTGGACGAGAACGGCCAGCTGGCCGGCGGCATCGCCAAGTTCGTCTCCCCGGTGGAGGCGGAGCTGGCCAAGGTCATGGACCTGAAGCCCAACACCCTGGTGGTGGCGGCGGCGGGCCAGTACGCCACCAAGTCCGTGGGCGTGCTGATCAAGACCTTTGGCGCGGCCTGCGAGAACCACTTCGACAAGGAGCGCTATGAGTTCTGCTGGATCGTGGACTTCCCCATGTACGAGATCGGCGACGAGAGCGGCGAGCTGGAGTTCTGCCACAACCCGTTCTCCATGCCCAACGGCGGCATGGACATCCTGCTGAAGGCCGAGCGCGGCGAGATCGATCCCCTGGACATCTACGCCAACCAGTACGACCTGGTGTGCAACGGCGTGGAGCTCAGCTCCGGCGCCGTCCGTAACCACGACCCCGAGATCATGATCAAGGCCTTCGAGCTGGTGCGGCTGGGCGAGGAGGACGTGAAGAAGAAGTTCCCCGCCATGTACAACGCCTTCTGCTACGGCGCACCCCCTCACGCAGGCATCGCCCCGGGCGTGGACCGTATGGTCATGCTGCTGGCCGGCGAGAGCTCCATCCGCGAGATCATCCCCTTCCCCATGAACAAGAACGCCCAGGACATCATGATGGGCGCGCCCTCCACCGTGGAGCAGAAGCAGCTGGATGAGCTGCACATCGCCATCGTGGGCGAGGTGGAGAAGGACGACTGATGGAGACCGTCAAGCTTTACTACGAAAACGCCTTTTTGCAGGACTTCACCGCCGTGGTGGAGTCCTGCCAGGCGGTAAAGGGCGGCTGGGCCGTGGTGCTGGACCGGACGGCCTTCTATCCCGAGGGCGGCGGACAGAGCGCCGACCACGGCACGCTGGGCGCCGTCCGGGTGCTGGACGTGCACGAGAAGGACGGCGTGATCACCCATCTGTGCGACGGCGCGCTGGCCGAGGGCCAGAGCGTCAGCGGACAGCTCGACTGGGCGCGGCGGTTCGACCACATGCAGCAGCACTCCGGCGAGCACATCGTCTCCGGCATGCTGTGCAGCACCCTCCACTGCGACAACGTGGGCTTCCACATGGGCGCGGATACCGTGACCATCGACTACAACGCCGACATCAGCTGGGAGCAGGTGCAGGACATCGAACGCCGCGCCAACCGGTACATCTGGGAAAACCACCCCATCCACATCTGGTATCCCTCCCCGGAGGAGCTGGCCGCCCTGCCCTACCGCAGCAAAAAAGCCCTGGAGGGGCCTGTGCGCCTTACGGAGTTTCCCGGCGCGGACCTGTGCGCCTGCTGCGGCACCCATGTGGCCGCCAGCGGCCAGGTGGGCCTGGTGAAGTTCGTGGGCTGGCAGAAATTCCGCGATGGCGTGCGGCTGGAGCTGCTGTGCGGCCAGCGGGCGGCAGACTATCTGTCCGCCTGCTGGGAGCAGGCGCGGCAGATCGGGCAGGCGCTGTCGGTGAAGCCGGAGACGGCGGCGGCGGCCGTCAGCCGCATGCAGGGCGAGCTGCTGGCGGCAAAGGAGCGCGCCGCGGCGCTGGAGGAGCAGGTCTTTTCCCAGACGGCGGCGCAGTATGCCGGAGCGGGCGACGTGGTGCTGATCACCGGCGCGCTGGAGGGCGACGGCGTGCGCCGGCTGTGCGACATGACCGCCAGAAGCGCCGGCGGACGCTGCGCGGTGTTCGCCGGGACGGACGGCGCGTACAAATACGCGGTCATCCACGCCGGGCAGGACATCCGGGCACTGGTGAAGGACATGAACAACGCCCTGCACGGGCGGGGCGGCGGCCGGGACGGCTTCGCCCAGGGCAGCGCCGCCTGTACGGCGGAGGAGATCCGGGCATTTTTCCGGGCCTGATACTTCACAGCACGAAACATTTTTGCCGCTTTTAACCAAAATTTGCCCCTGTAATGTGTGGAAAAAGCACATTGCAGGGGTTTCTTTTTCTATAAAGGCATGATACAATGGTGGGCAGACTGACAATACAAAGGAAAAGAGTGATCTCGTGCAGAGTGAAAACAAGCTGGGCGTCATGCCCATTTCCAAGCTGATATGGAACATGTCGCTGCCCATCATCGCCTCCATGCTGGTGCAGGCCCTGTACAACATTGTGGACAGCGTGTTCGTCAGCCGCGTCAGCGAGCAGGCGCTGACCGCCGTGTCCCTGGCCTTTCCGGCGCAGAACCTGATGATCGGTCTGGCCACCGGCACCGCCGTGGGCGTCAACGCACTGATGGGCCGGGCGCTGGGCGCGGGGCAGCGGGAGCGGGCCGACCGGGTGGCCAACCACGGCGTGCTGCTGGCCATCGTGGGGTTCGTGATCTCCGCGATACTGGGCGCCACCTGCTCCGACCTGTTCTTCCGCTCCCAGACCCAGGTGGAGAGCATCATCCTCATGGGCAACGACTACCTGCGGGTGGTGACCATCGGCTCCCTGGGCATGTTCTGCCAGATCATGTACGAGCGGCTGCTGCAGGGCACCGGGCGGTCCATCCTCAGCATGTACACCCAGGGCCTGGGCGCCATCATCAACATCATCCTGGACCCCATCTTCATCTTCACGCTGAACATGGGCGTCACCGGCGCCGCCGTGGCCACCATTATCGGCCAGTACTTCGGCTGCGCGCTGGCCATCTACTTCAACCACAAGAAGAATACCGACATCACCCTGTCCATCAAGGGCTTCCGCCCGGACTTCCGGCTCATCGGCGAGATCTACGCCATCGGCCTGCCCAGCGTGATCATGATCGCCATCGGCTCGGTGATGACCTTCCTGATGAACAAGATCCTCATCGTCTACCACGCCGCCCACGAGACGGCGGCCACCGCCTTCGGCATCTATTTCAAGCTGAATTCCTTCATCTTCATGCCGGTGTTCGGCATGAACAACGGCGTGGTGCCCATCGTGGCCTACAACTACGGCGCACAGAACCGCAAGCGCATGGTGGAGACCATCAAGCGCGGCGCGCTGTACGCCTCCTGCATTATGGTGCTGGGCACCATCCTGTTCTGGGCCATTCCCGGCCCCCTGCTGAAGATCTTCGACGCTACGGACACCATGCTGTCGGTGGGCATCCCCGCCCTGCGGGTCATCTCCCTGAGCTTCTGCATGGCCGGCGCGTGCATCGCCCTGGGCAGCTCCTTCCAGGCGCTGGGCAAGTCCCTGTACTCCATGATCACCTCCATCGTCCGCCAGCTGGTGTTCCTGATCCCCATCGCCTATGTGCTGGCCCGGTACGGCGCGTCCGTGGGCAACAGCAACCTGGTGTGGTGGTGCTATCCCATCGCGGAGATCGCCTCCCTGGCGCTGACGCTGGTGTTCTTCTCCCGGCTGTACAAGACCATGATCTCCAAGCTGCCGGAGGGCCACGAATAAAAGCGGAACGAAACCGGCCCGTGTGCCGTCTAAGTGGATAGAGGGCAGGCCCATCGCCCGCCCCCCCCGGCGGTGTATATACACACACAAACAGATAGAGACAGAAAAGGAGGCACGACCCCCATGAAGAAGTTTTTGGCATTTATCCTGGCCCTGGCCTGCGCCCTGTCGCTGATGGCCTGCGGCAAAAAGAACAACGACGACAAGCCCGACCCCGATCCCGCGCCGGATCCCCAGCCCACTGTCACCACCGCCGAATTCACCCACGGCTATGTAGACATGAAGCTGGAGCTGCCGGAGGGCTGGAGCTGGGAGCAGGTGTCTGATAACGGCACCGACAAGACCGAGGGCATCCGCTTCTACAAGACCGATGACCCCACCGTCAGCTACACGCTGCTGTGCTGGACCGGCGGCTACGGCATCTGCGGCACCGGCGTCACCAGTGAGGAGCTGACCCTTGCCAACGGCATGAAGGTCTGGCAGCACACGGAGGAGGACACGGAAAAGGGCACCATGGTCATGGCGGACATCTTTTTTGAGGACGTGCCGGGCAGCTATGTGGCTTCCCCCTCCGACGAGATGACCACCGAGGTGTGGAACGCCAACCGTGACGCGCTGCTGTCCATTCTGGGCACCGCCCAGATCGGCCGCAAGAGCGTGACCATGCAGGCGGCCATCGACGCTGCCAAGGCGCAGTATACCGGCGCGTACGATCAGGTGTACGCCACCTATGACGTCACCTCCGGCGCGTGGACGGTGAGCTTCAGTAAGGGGACGGCGGGTGAGAAGGCCGACCGCCTGGTGGTGGACGCCGCCGGCAAGGTCATGGCCGCCGGGAAGTAAAAAAATATACCCGGCGGCTTGACAAATGCAGGCCGCCGGGTATAATGAAAGTAGAGCAGCTGCGACAAGCGGTTTGGCTCGGTTACAATTGGGATTTCATTCAGAAAGCCGTCACTTGGCCGAGTGGCGGCTTTCGCGTTTTACCTTCAATGTAAAGACGAGTCCAAACAAGTGAATGGTCAACGTGATAGGCATACTGTCACCTCCTTTCGGAGGGTGTAGCCAAACCGCCTGCCGTAGCGCAACTGCTCTATTTCACAGAAGTATTGTAACATATAGCGAAAGAATGTCAACGCATTTCCTTGACAACACAGGGAAAACGTGCTATTCTTTCCCTGTTACAGGCGATGAAGGGCGTGGCTGCCCGGAGCCGCGGGAGGAAATGCCCGCCGGAGGCCCCGTTACCGGCTTTTGAGTGTGGAAATATCCAAATTCGGGTGGAACCACGGACGAGTTTCGTTCGCCCCGATGTCCTGCGGGACATCGGGGCGTTTTTTTGTGACCAAAAATCTTGACATAAAGGAGAATCACCATGAAAAACACCGAAAAGACCATGGATAAGATCGTGGCCCTCTGCAAAAACCGCGGCATCATCTTTGCCGGCTCCGAGATCTACGGCGGCCTGGCCAACACCTGGGACTACGGCCCCCTGGGCGTGGAGCTGAAGAACAACATCAAGAAGGCATGGTGGAAAAAGTTCGTGCAGGAGAACCCCTACAACGTGGGGCAGGACGCCGCCATCCTCATGAACCCCCAGACCTGGGTGGCCAGCGGCCATCTGGCCGGCTTCTCCGACCCGCTGATGGACTGTAAGGAGTGCAAGGAGCGCTTCCGCGCCGACAAGCTCATCGAGGACTGGTGCCACGAGAATGGCTTTGAGCTCAGCAAGCCCATCGACGCCTTCTCCCAGCAGGAGATGAAGGACTTCGTGGAGGAGAAGAACATCCCCTGCCCCTCCTGCGGCAAGCACAACTTCACCGACATCCGGCAGTTCAACCTGATGTTCAAGACGTTCCAGGGCGTCACCGAGGATGCCAAGAACACCGTGTATCTGCGGCCCGAGACGGCGCAGGGCATCTTCACCAACTTCGTCAACACCCAGCGCACCACCCGGCGCAAGCTGCCCTTCGGCGTGTGCCAGATCGGCAAGTCCTTCCGCAACGAGATCACCCCGGGCAACTTCATCTTCCG
>CAKTVL010000003.1 GCA_934623575.1 uncultured Oscillospiraceae bacterium | reverse complement strand
GCACTTCAAACAGCTCCGCCAGCTTCTCCATATGCTCCTTCGGATAAAAGTCCCGCCCTGCCTCTTCGTAATGGATGTAGGTACTGCGGTCGATGCCCGCATAGTCCGCCGCATCACGCTGACGAAGTCCTTTTTGATAGCGATACCACCGCAGCTTGTCCGCAATTTCCGTGATCTCAGATGCGTCCGAAAACCGTAGATTGAACTTCTCGGCATCCAAAAACTTATGTGGAAGGACGACCGGGAACTTGAGAATTTGAAGCGGCGCAACTTTTAACGTACCTGCAACATTCGCAGCCAATACATAGCTGCGGACTTTCAGGCGGCAGAACATAGACCATTTTGCCCCAAAAGGTTCATGGTTTTCCACCTCAACCGCTGTTTGTTCCGTTGCGATTGTATAGCATTCTCAATACATCTGCTGGCGTAGGTGGCCAACTTGATGCCCTTGTCCGGGCGGAAGGTGTTCACCGCCTTGATGAGCCCGATGGTGCCGATGGAGATCAGGTCCTCCTGGTCGGCAGACTGGGTGTAGTACTTCTTCAGAATGTGGGACACCAGCCGCAGATTGTGTTCTACCAACAGGTTCCGGGCTTCCAGGTCTCCGGCGGCGCACCGCTCCAGATAGAGCCGCTCCTTCTCCGGCGGCAGCGGCTTGGGGAAGGAGCCGCTTCCTCCGGACAGATGCAGGGACAGAAAAAGGCTGTTGCAAAGCAGCAGCAGCGCGGCAGACAGCATAGACATCGCTCCTTTCACCCCACCCTATGCCTGCCGGGAATGTCCCTATTCCGGCCGGACAAATGGCTTTTTTCTCCGTTCGGACCGAGAAAAGGAAGTTGACTGCAACATGGAAAGAGCAAGAAAGCATGAGAAAAGCGTGAGAATGAAGCGCAAAGGGGCCGCGTGAGCGGTCCCTTTGCGTAATGGATCGGTCGTGCCGCCCTGTGCTACCCAACAATTTTAGTCAGAGCCGCAGCAATCGCTTCAACGTCCGTTTCTGAATTGTATCTGCCGAGCGAAATACGAACAGTCCCCTTAGCATGATCTTCATCCAACCCAATGGCTTTCAGTACATGGGATATTTCTGTGTTTACGCTGTCGCAGGCGGAACCGGTCGAAATACTAATGCCCATGAGGTCCATGCGGTGTAGGATCGCTTCGCCGTCTTGCCCTGGGAAAGACAGGCTTAAAAGCCCTGGAAGGCTGCTTGCGCCGCCATTGCGTTTATAGGGGATGCCTGCTGTATCAAGATGTGATAAAAGCTGTTGTTCCAAGTTCAGAATGTGCAGTTGATGCTGCTGAAGGAGATCGCAGTTCCGCTTCAGCGCAGCTGCCATTCCAACAATAGATGCCACATTCTCTGTACCGGCGCGATGAGCGTTTTCCTGCGCGCCGCCATCGGCGTAGGGTATCAGTTCGACACCGCTCCGGATGTAGAGAAAACCAATGCCTTTCGGCCCATTGAATTTATGCGCGGAAGCAGACAGAAAATCGATGCCCAGCTCTTGGACGTTGATCTTGACGTGCCCAACAGCTTGTACCGCATCTGTGTGGAAAAGCGCGCCATGGGCGTGAGCGATCTCACAGAGCCTCCTGATGGGCTGAATGGTCCCGATCTCGTTGTTGGCGAACATCACTGAGACCAATCGTGTGCAGTCGGTGATATTTTCTTCTAAGAGAGCGGGCGTAATATACCCATCATTGGAAGGCGATATATAGGTTACCGGGAATCCAAGCCGCTGGATCGCGGTGCAGGAATGCAATACGGCGTGGTGCTCAAAGGCGGAGGTGATCATAGTGCGCTTTCCCAGGTCAGAAAAGGCAGAGCTTTTGATGACCCAGTTGTCGCTCTCGGTACCGCCGGAGGTGAAGTATATCTCCTCTGGCGATGCGCCAATACACTCTGCGATGGTCGCTCTTGCCTCTGCCAGCGCCCTTTTTGGCTTTCTGGAAAAGGTGTACGGCTGCGAGGCGTTTCCGTACTCTTCGAGAAGCCACGGGGTCATGGCTTCAAGCGCGGCACTGTCCAATCTGGTCGTTGCCGCGTTGTCGGCATAAATAAATTGTCTCATAAATCGCCCTCATGTAAAGAGAGTACAGCCCTCTTCTTTAAACTCCTCGATTTTTTCAAGCAGGTCGTCCACCGTGCAGTCTAAAAACTCTGCCAGACAATCCATACAGTAGAATTTGGCGATGTCTTTTCCAAGCAACTTTTTGTTGATGCCTACGGTGTCTTTATCAAGGGGCCGCTTACCGCAGGCGACACATTCTTTAGCCATTATTCTCTCACCGTTAAGACCGGAACATCCTTTCCCTTATATTCGCTATCGATCATGCCCTGCTGGAGCTTGATGATACGGCGCATCTTTGTGGCGGGCAGCAAGCAATAATCACGGAAGGCCGCCCTGTCAACATCGGATTCGCTTCGGACAAATGGAAACAGCAGCTTTAAATATGCAGTTGCCATCTTCTTGATCGCTTCCGTATCGCGAGTATCCGCGTGCGCCGGGACGCGGGTGATCTTTTCTACGATAGTGCGATAGCTCATGTCATTTCTGAGTTCATGAAGGATAGAGCAGAAGTATTCCGAGTTCAAAGCCCAGCCGGTGAGCTTTAGGTCATCGTTCATTCTGGGGATATCCCAGCCTTTTATGAAGCCGTGGATGCGGTCAAGAAGGGCAGTCTCCTGAAACAAGGTCGGGAGTTCACCGAGCATGTATTCATATTCGTTCATCCGCTCTTCCTGGATGTTGCCAAGAAAGACAACTCCGGCATCGGACTCGCCGGTATAGCCGTTGGAATTAAAGGTGCCGTATTCGAGATAGCCCTGCAGAATGGAGCGCATCTCATTCTCGTCTCCAAAGTTTACCAGTTTCACCTCATCAATGGCGACATAGTCGGGGCCGCAAATATAGCCGGGTTTTCTCCTATTGGCATCGTAGAACATTTTAGAGCGAGTTACTTTGCCGCCATCCGTCAGCAAGCCGTTCTTGCTGATGTGCCCGAATACATAGCTCTTTCCGGTACCCTTCGGCGCAAGCTCGATAAGATTCACGCGCTTCTCTACAAAAGGAAGCAATCTTGTGAGCATAGTAAGTTTTTGAAGCTCTGTTTCATATCCGTCCGCATTATAGTCGATAGCGCCGAGAAGGACATCGATCCACTCTGCGGTGGTGAAATGGGAGCTCATTTCCTTGAAGTAGTCAAGATCGACTATATACGGGCAAAAGTTTTTGAATCCCGTCAGTTTGATCTTCCCCGGAAGCCTGGGCCGGGAGGTATCGTCCGGGGGACGATACCCGAGTTTGATGATGCCCCAGGTCTCGCTGGTGTTGATCAGTTCGTCCTTATAGAGTTCCCAGACGGCGGGTTCGATCAAAGTCTCCTTCTCTGTTACGCCGAAGTCCGGAATGGCGAAAGAGATGTCACCGGTCTTTATGTTGATGTCGACGGAGATCTTGGTGAGTATCTGGACCGTTTCATTCTCGTAGATGATCTTGTTCTTGATGCGCATCCAATCCTCTTTTTTGGGAATGAACTTCTCTATGAATTCAGATACTTCCCTCATATCGAAATGACCGTTGTCATCACTGAATGTCTTGAGCAGATAGTCTCTTAAAAATGCGGGAAGTCCCAGAGCGGAAAAGAAGGCGTTGTTTTTCAGGTCCTTATACACGACCATCTCGTCAAAGTAATCTCTAAGCTTTTCGCTCACTCTTTTTCCTCCTCAGCCGAACAGATCCACTTCGGACATGCCTTTCTTCTTGATCTCAAACTGCTGCTCGACGGCAAGGGTCTCACTGCCGTTGACAATATCAAAGCTATAGGTGCCTTTTTTGGTGTAGTTCTTGAGATCGACGCGATAAATATATGCGTCGCGGGTGGGTTCCGCATCATAATAGGTCCCGTCAAGCCGGATGGCAATATGGCTGCTCTTGACAGAGACATAGATATCAACAACAGCGTGATCTCCGGCGCCGAGTGTTACGACCCGTGATGTGTCAACGATAAACGCCTCTGCATTGGCGCCTTTCCGAGTGATCTCGATGATGGGGACGGCAACTTCCTCTATAGAGGCACCGCCGTGTACCTCCACATTGGCGCGTCTGCCGCCCTTGAAGCGGTCGTAGTTGGCTAAGACCCAGAAACCAGAGCTTTCGATCGCGGCATCGGGCTTGCTGTCGATCTCGCTGATCTTACAGCATCGCCCGGAATGCTCACCACTTGTGGCCATGCTCCAAATGTTCTCAGTGCCGTGAAGGACAGCCAGTCGGCTCGCGCCGTGATCCGACAGGATGATGGCTTTGCCGTATTGGCCGTTGAAAATGCCTGCCCGTATCTTACGCAGCAGCTCATCTATTATCTCAAGCTCCCGTATGAGGTAGATGGGCGTTTTTTCTTTCTCATAATCGAAGCTGTCTTCGCCGTGGTGCTTCACGTGATCCAGCTCTTTTATGTCAGAAACCGGGCATCCCTTGGATGCAAGCATCGCGACAAATTCTTTGTTGCAGCTGGTGAGGGACGGGAGCTCGCATCTGGCGCAGGAGATATTTGCAGAAAGCCCGTACTCGCAGCACTTTTCCTGGATATATCCCAGGTATTCAACACCCAGAGCGTCAAAGAAAAATGCGCGTGCGTTCGTTGCATCAAGCGTATCGACGATGGATGCGCGTGGCTTCAATGCTGAAACGAAATCCATCTTTGTGGACTGTTCATCCACAACGGCTTCGAAAGCGGGCAGTATCCTGTTTATAACCTTTTGGTACTTATAACACGCAAAATAGTGGTCCAGAAGCTCGCTATGAAAGCGAAAGCTGGATAGATAGCCGGCCAGATCGGGATAGACTGTCTTTAGAATGGAGCACAGCTCTTCAGAAGTGTAGTTTGCGCCATACGTGTCCAGCCAGGCGATGACCCGTTCTTTTTCGGGCTGTGTCAGATCGGTCAGGTAGTAAATAGCATCTTCGCCTTTGACCGAAAGCACTTTGCAGAAGTCGACGATTTCCGGGAGGGCGTCCGTAAGCCCTCGGATCAGCGCTTTTCGCTGTCTGTACAGGCTTTCAAATTCTGGGCTGCCCTTGTCCACGGTAAGGATGGTCCGGAAGATCGATCTGAGAAGTTCTGGGGAGGCGGACGTGTTGTTTACGGCCAGCTGAAGGTACTCGTTATCACTGGACCCGAAGATGGAGAGCGCGATGAAATAGAGCCATTTCTCCTGCTGATCAAAGGAGGGGTAATCGATGATCACACGCGCCAGGTCGTGCGCGGAGCCAAAGTGCTCCGCGGCGATAGTGCTCCAATTGCCGTGGGGGCCCATGAGCTGAAGGGCATGGGCCCACTGGTCTGCCTCGCCGAAGTGCTGCGGTACGACGCAGGTCTGGGGGTCCCTGTCGCAGAGAATATCGTATCCGTTGGTGAGTTGGGTGATGCGGCAGACGGACTTCGGGAAAAAGCTCTTGTCGACAGCCGTCGCGATGTAGGCGGTGGCATCAGTACAGGTTTCCAAGGCGTATCCGACTTTTTGAATGCCGCGGTAAGAGTGGGGAAATGCATCAGATAAAGCGGGCGAGATGAAGCAGATGCTGCACATATCGTCGGGCATTCCGTCAACGATGACGAGTCTGCCGCTCTCCGCGATACGAGGATCCGAAAAACGCAGGTGATCCCTGCACTGATAGGTGAGGAGCACAACGTGGCCGGATACGTTGGCCGTAGCGATGGCGTGCAGCACGCTTTTGGCTGTTGTCTCGCCAAAGAGCTTCAAAAAACCGGTGACATTGCAGAGAAAGACATTTCCGCTGCTGCTTGAAATGGCGGCATATAACTCGTCCAGTTTCAAAACGCCGTCCCTCCCGCAAAACTGCTCTGCGGGAAGGAATCGATTTTCTCCGATCTTGAAAAAGTCTGTGATATCGGCCAGGTCCGCCTTTGTCGGTATGTCCACGATCAAAGGCTGCTTTTTCGCTGACCGCAGATAGTTCTGCACTCGGATTTTGGCATTGTTCAGATCCATATCATGACCTCCAGATCATTTTTGCCCTTTCATGATCTCCACGCCGACTGTGATGTTGTCCTCGATCAGCCTCTTTAGGTATTCCTTCACCTGCTCTGCGGGCATATCATCGATGACCTTCTTTGCCTTGCCATAGCCGGAACCGATGTATTTTGCCTGCGCCATGGTTTTGATCTTCCCTGTGACTTCTTTACTGCCCAGCCAATGGAATGGCGCCTCAGACGCGTGACTGCAAAGGTACGCTTTTACCTCATCCACGTTTTCGAAGAGGATGGAGCGATCGCCGAGGAAGACATCTCTGAACGCTGCGTCACGTGCGGTTTCGCTGTTCAGATCGTCCACATAAGACATCTTGCTGATATAGTCCTCGGCGGCTGCGATGGCATCTTCGTCTCTGGTTTTGACATTGATCACATCGAAAGCCTTTCTTGCGATGGAGACCTCTGCGTCCGGGACCATTGCGAGGATAGGCATACTATACTTGTTAGACCATGCAAGCGGTGAATCTGTACCGGTCAAGTCGCTCCATTTCTTCCTGAGCTGTGTATATTTCAGACCGTTCTTGTATGAGGTGACGGCCTTTTGAACCTTATCGGTATACTTGTCCGGCTCAAGAAGATAAGAATGGCCGAATCCGTATGTATCATCTTCAAGAATAGCCGCTATATCATCCTCTGTAAGGTCATCCAGGTAGAAACTGCACGCTTTCATAAACAGGGTGCTCTGGCTGCCCATAAATTGTTTGAAATTTTCGGTGTTGTCGCGGAGAAGGGTGAGAAATGCCTGCTTTTGGGAATCGAGAAGCGTTTTCTGCTTATAGAGATGATACAGCATTTCGTAGAAGGTCTTGCTGTCACCGAGGTCGTTTTTGATGACGGAGTATGCCAGACGGATCTGACCGAGCTTATCCACCCATGAATGGATGGTGTCCGCATAGGTCGTATTTTTGGTCAGGATCATGTTGCTGACTTCGATGGTCTCGTATTCGCAGATCAGTTCATCGATCTTGGCATTTGCGGTGTCGATATTCCACACCCAGTTTGCGGCATCGGAATTGAACTTGTATTGCAGCTGGTTAATGTATTGCCCTCCGTCATTGATCCTTGCTGCGATAGAGGGAAGTTCGCCGCCTTTATACACTTTCAGGTATTCGAGCATTCCGCGCTTGCAGGTATCTTTTGTGAAGACGGACTTCAGGTCATCCGCCGCATCTTTGTTATCAAGGCAGAGAAGGCCGATGGCGAGTGCAATATCGTTGTCCGACTTCTCACCGCCCATATTCTTGTTGTTGGCGATCCCACAATAGTTGTCAATCAAGGTGGAGACAACATCCTGGCTGGTCTTGAAGGGAATGCCGTCAAGAACGTATTTGATCGCCCAGATGGGGAAGGAGAGACTCTTCATCTGCTCGCGGATGCGGGACCGTGTTTCTGTGATAGAAACGCAGTACATCTCCGGAATGCCGAAGGCGGTGGAGGTAGCTCTGTTGAAAGCGCGTTCCGCATCCGTCAGTGTAACGATGTATTTATCCTTGTAGCGCTTATCGGGGGTGTTGTCCTGCTTGATGATCTCAGAGATCATGCCGGCGAGCCGTTCCGTGCTGAGGGGGACGGTGGTGAGGTCGTCACTGTAGGAATAGGTGCTGTTTGCATATTCCTTCAGAACAAAGCCGAGAACAAATGCGGTGAGGTTGCAGGGCATAAATCCATACGGTGCGGCCTTCAGCGTTTCATAGATGGAAGCAATGGAGATCCGGTCACTTTTTGCGAAAGCGGCCTCAACGAGGTCCACAACAGCCCTCTTGAGCTCAGCAATGTAGGTGTGAGAGGACTTCCAATATTCGGAGACTCTCCATGCACCCTTTAGGGCGGTTTCAAGCTTGGTCGCCTCGTTTCCGGAGCGGAATGTGCCCTTGGTCTCTTCGGTGATGCCGCAGACCGCACCGGCAGTAAGAGAGTTCGCGTCGAACATGGTGTTCAGCACATTCGTATAGGCGCCCTCAAGACACCGGGGATAGTGGCACTTATCGATGTCCAGCAGCTTGACGAAGAGATCCTGCATATTGGCCACGCGCTCACCGTTCGGCGTATACCGGGAGTATACGTAAAAGGAGCCGTTTTTAATGCGCTTTGCCCAGTCAGAAAGCGTTTGGATGGCATACCCTTCGTGGGTCTTACGCATGTTGATATCGCCATTTCCTATCGCCAGCGACAGTGCGTAGTTTTCAATAAAATCCGAGTATTCACTATCGCCGAGGAGGCAGGAGGAACTATCGATCACGATCACATCGGAATTCGGATCCTTGGCAAAAAAGCTTTCGATCTTCCGCTTCAGGGCAGCACCCTCGGCGAGATCTCTGGCGATAGTAGCGATGGCATACAACTTGCCGCTGTTGTCGGGCTCATTGGCCTTTTTGATCTCGTTGTCAAAGTCGGAGATCGTCGCATATGCCAGCGAGTAGCGAAGTTTTAATGCGCCGGAAAACTCGATCGTGCTGCGCAGGTTGCTGCCGGTCATAAAGGTCAGGTCCTTAGTGGATCGCGCCTTTGCCTGTTCAAGGAAGGGACCGGGATCCACAGCGGGGCCCATGTTTTTGCAGCAGTAGGAGAACACATTGCCCGTAAGAGGTGTTCTGGTCACAACATGGTCATTCAAAAGTTTTTTTGCGATATTGGAAGCACTGGAGGCAAGGTCAGTCCCCTCAAACGCCAGTTCCAAGTTACCGTCGTTGGGAAGGAAAATGTCGCGGTTGCCGGACATCCTTTCGGATATGGCCTGAAGCAAGAGGATGACCTTGAGAACGCGTTTTTCTTCATCAAGGAGGTCTTTATCCAATTTCGGAGTGTAGCAGCTTAAGACTTCTCTGATGCCGGATGCAAGTTTTTGGCTGCCAGTCTCATAGAAGAAATTCCAAAGCAGGTCTACCGTAACAAAGGGGTTCTTTGAATCAAAATCGTAGTTATCGATAAACCATTGAAAAGCCTTTACATCGTTACCCTCGTCGTTCTTGATGAAAGTGAACATGCTGCGGGCAGTAGAAGCGTAGTAAATAGAGATGTGCTGCAAGATCAGAGCCGCGTATGGATGGATAGGAAGGACGTTGTTCAGATCTGTATCTGTGAGGTTGATCGCCTTTCCAACGGTGATACGGCTATTTGCGGTGCGCGTTTCAAGGATGCGCCTGTTTTTCTCCCATTTGGCAGCCTTCTCGGGGTCATCGGTGATCTTCATGGCCTCGTGCATGAGCTGGAAGGCGATGTTTTCAGGGAGGGAAATGTGGATCGGAGAGACAAAGCGGTCAAGGATCTTTTTCTTGTCCGGGTCATCGTCGGAGAAATATCCCTCAGCTTTATGTGTGACGATCAGCAGGCAGAACGGCGCAGTGGCCGCGAGTTCTGCGACCTGCTGGAGGCCGGTCAGGTGGTGCATGTTGTTCTCGAAGTACTCGGAAAATTCGTCCCAGATGAATACCAATTCCTTAAGACCGTTTTCTTCGATCACTTCTCGGATCCAACCGCAAAGTTCTTCCGTGTTCATGGAGAAGCCGCCCTTAACGGCGGGCACTTTGAACACCTTGGCGATCAAGGCGTGAAGGGCATTGCCTTCATACTCATTCAGCTTTCTCAGAATGTCAGCCGCAGTGTCCCCACCCAGAGCGGTCTTGTACCTTCCGTTGGCGTAAATGTCAAAGCTCTGCTTGTTTTCTTCATCCTCAAAATACCGGATCAGGGAGTTTTTAAGAGAGGCATGGGCGGCGTTTTCGATGCCGGCTTCCTGAAGAGCCTTTTCTATCCCCTCCTGAATAGCAACGACAAGGTCTGTATCGCTTTTGATGTCAGAAGATCCGTAGCGGTGACACACGAGGATTTTTCCTTCGTCCTTCTGGGTGATCAACCGCTTGCAGAGGAAGGAGTCCAGACCGTACTGTTCAAAATAGGCGATGGTCTCTTCGTCAGTTGCGTCGATCAACTTTTTCAAAGTGAGTACAGCGTGAGACTTGCCGGTGCCGTAGGCGCCGTCGACCCACATGGATAGTCTTTGCTTACGCTCGAGAACGTCTGCTGTGGCATTCAGAAGCTGGACAAAAGAGGGGTGTGGATAGAACTTCTTCCACAGGTCAGGCTTGCTCTCGATGATCTGTTTGTCCACCTGCGGAAAATATTCTGGGTCAATATTGAAGTAGTCTCTGTAGCTCATTCTTTTTCCCCCATTAGAATAGTTTGATCAAGATGTCATCGGCGCTCATGTCGCTCTTCAGCGTGATATTATCCAGCCCCAGTGTAAATCTCGCTTCGATCAGATCAGGATAGTTGAAGGTAAGACCATTCAGGATCTTCTCCATGATCTCACGGTCCAGACCGAAGATCTGCGTCGGGCTGACAGCATCGCTTTCGATGGACGTGTCCAGCAGTCGCGTCAGAGTAAACTGCTTGTAATTGCCGCATTTTTCGGCGAATTTATACAGAGAGTACAGGATGACTCTCTCGTCGGGAGTGCGCCACGGGGTTCTGTAAATAGAGAGGAGCCGTTTCTTCACGTCGCCTGTCTTGGTCACTTTTTCCTCGATTTCAGGAGTGCCGAAACCTATCGAGTTCAGCGGTTTTGTTGTGTCAAGGATGACCTTGAAGCCGTTCCAAAACTCGCCGATAGCCTTGTCGGTCACGTTTTCCTGTTGGAGACGGAGTGCGACGGATTCGGCAGAGACGCGCTCAAAGAAGGGGATGTTTTTTATGTACCAGCCGTATTGAGAAGTATAGGCTAAGTTGCAGAGCATGATCGCCCACGGCAATTCGGTATCCATGTCATACCCGAATACTACCTCGCCTATAGGCGTGATCTGTTTTTTCCTCACGATGCCTGCGTCTGACATGAATCCGAACATCACATCCGTTTTCCTGTTGCCAGGCTCAAAGGCGTGATCGTGAGCATAGTTCTCTATCCAATTGGCATCGATCCCGACGCTTAGATACTTGTTGATCCCGGTTAGCTTCTTCATGACTTTGCTCCCTTTGATCGAATTGTACAGCAGGCACCCATATGGGATAGTCAGGCATTCATGGCACCGGATACAATGCTCTGAAATGGTCACCCGTCCATTGTCCATGTTGATGTTGCGGTAAGGACATTCCGCCTCGCAGGTGCCGCATCGTATGCAGTACTGCGATTTGGCGAGTATGCTCCTGAAGAACGAAATGAATTCGATGGCATTTTTCGTCTTATATTCGTTCTCTATTTTCATGATATCGAGTCCGTGAGTGTGCTCTATATGGCATCTCCGCACAACACCGCTGTACTCCAGCAGAAACTCGCTCTCGTTGATCTCCTGTAAGTCGCCAATGGTCTTGTACCACTCTTTCCAGGCGGGGTCGAGATCGATAACACTGAATTCGAGATAGCCTTTCTTTTCCTCATACGTAAAGCGTTCGTCTTCGCTGTATTTGAGCTCGCGACCGCTTAGACGAGTCTTCCAGCCGCCGACCTCCATAAAACGCTTGGCGTTTTCGCCGGAAAGATCCTTTGCACTGTTGGTGATGATCTTGCTTGTGAATTTAAGGACCTCATCCTCGAAAAACATCCGTTTCATAAACTCATGCTTTTCAGATGAATTTGGGCACATAATGCACCCCACTCGATTGAAACCCAGCTTATATGCCTCGTTTATGGGTAGGCTGTTCATGTAGATGTAAAGATATATTTCTGCAGATGACCATTCCAAAATAGGATGATAGCTGTACTGGCCGGCCATCTTTTTGCCTTTGCTCAATTCATCGTATTCTGAGCGGCTGGCGCTTTCGTCTGCCCGGACGCCGGTGATCATCATCGTGCGGATGTATTTGCGGTCGTAAAGCTCATTCAGCTTGTTGATAACAGGTGCTGTCTTGTGAACGGTACAGCACCAACGTACCTTTCGCGCAGGCGGACCAAATATATCCCACGATTTTCCGGCGGGCATAGCTGCCTTCACGTCGTAGAAATCGATCTCCTGCGCGGCGCAGAAACTTCTGATCTCTTCGATAAGGTCCAACGTAGTGGGGAACTCCATGTCGGTGTTGCCAAACAACACCTTGAATGCATTGTGCGGCAGCGCCCTTTGGACAAGGTCCAGCGCGACCACGCTGTCTTTTCCACCGGAAAATGCAACATAGAAGACATCGACTCGCTTTTGATACTCTACATATGTGTTATAGATCTTTTTGATAGTCTCTTGCGTGAGCTGCTCCATGATCGGACGGTTTTTCTCCACCATTGCCGGTATATCCACGAAACGAAGCGGGAAACCGTCAGGCTCAGGATCATCCAACAAAGTGATCTCGGGCGCAGTGTACAGCGTGCCTCCTTTGATCTTCGCTACTTGCCTCCCGCGATAGTAGTAGTTGTTCGCCTCGGCCCACATGTACGGAAAGCTGTCGTTTTTGTCATAATTCCAGTATTTGTCAAAGCCCAAGATATCGAGCTCTTTATAGTAAACAGGACGCGGTTCCTTTGAAAAGGTCGACGGTTTCGGTGTCAACACATACCCGCCTGTGGAGCCGTCCCACTCGTGTGAATACATAGGGGTTATTCCATCCTTCCTCGAATTTGCACTGCTTTTTGGATAGCGGTGTCCAGGTCCCTGTAGCTCCGCCTTGTGATCAGATCAATACCCGCCAGGTAATTCAGTGCGTCTGTTTCTCTGAGAGAAACCCTGGCTGCTGCAAGCTCGGCAGCACAGACGTCTGAAAATTCCTTGATATTTCCACCTCTCCTTACGATGGCACCGGCAACATTGTGCAGCGCACGGCCGTTTCTCAAAAGAGTGAATTTTTCGCTGTAAGAGAGAACAAAGCTTTCCAGCAGATACTCATTCCATTCATATCCCACGTTGGGAAATACGAGGAACGAATCGATTTCGCGGATCCGAATATAGTCTTTTGCCATAAAGCTCTCGATTGCCGCATCTATTGCGCTGATATCCAGACTGATCTGCGCCCTGGACACAAACAGGTCATGACTTACGCGCACGGAGACCTCTGCCAGCGCGTCGAAGTAAATAACCGTACCCAGCTCCTTTGAAAGCGCGTGGATATCGTCGGCCGAAAACGTGGCGTGGTGTTTTGCGTAAAGCTGATAGACGTCGCTCATGGTCAATCTATCCTCGGGCATACTGACGACCGCGCCCTCAAAGCTGAATTTATCCGCGTAGTACGGCTCGATCGCATTTCTTACGCCCAACTGGGATAGATAGGGGTTGTTCTCTAAGAATAGCGGCAGCTCACCCTGTATTCTGTTCCACACATCCACCCAGATGGCATACCCATTTTCGCCAATGAACAGGTTGATGATCTCGGCAATCTGCTCGATCTCATCGCCGGATACTTCAAAAATATCTGCATGGAAATACTCGCCCCGGGCGTTTCTCAGAAGCCGGCCATCGGTCGCGATGATCTTCCGGACTTGCTCCTGGGGAATATGAGAGAGCGCGCTGCACACATCGGCTACCTGCATAGGCTGCCCGGCATTCAGCAGAAGATCCTCAACTTCTGCGTTGTGATCGATGACAACATGTTCATCAGTGGTCATGTGATCCGCAAAAAAGAAGTACTTGCCGGGTTCTGAGAAGTACTCAATATATGCCTTTAGCATGTATTCATCGCTGAGAGTGAAGCAGTTTGCAAATATATCTGCAAGGTCTTCGAAAATAGCCTTGTAGTAAAGAACTTTTTTGCCGGATGCAAAACAATTGTCGATATAGGAAAACAGCTTTTCTTTCGCGCTGTTGTCCATGATGCCGTTTGCGGGGAAAAGCCTGTCTTTATAGACTACGCCGCAGCAGCGCAGCCGTTCCTCAAGTGCTGCATCGTCAAAGGGTAATCCTGCGCCGTAGAGAGCGCGGTACATCTCGCGGAAGTTGTCGAAGTCAATAGGATCGAACCGCATTCCGCTGCGATATCTGTGCAGAAGGGTTTCTGCAAATCGCTCTCGATCAAAATCCTCCGGATGGGCGCGTAATTGTGCTGCTGCAACAGCTGAAAAGGAGGGCGACTTTACAGCATGATCGTTTTCTTTGACCGTCATGGGCGCAGCTCCTTTCAAAGTTCTGGTATGTACACCTTGGGATAAAAGTGCGAAAATGGCGGCTTGACCAGGGTGCCGCGGCGGTCCTGTGATGCTACGGTGTTGGCGAACACATTGCGACAATACCCCAACGATATTATATCATAATTGCGAACATAGTCAACGCATCTTGAGGAGCGTTTTAAGGTATGCCTATAACCGGATACACCGAAAGCCGATGTAAAAATAGGCCGGGGAGAAGGTGTTGACTGCAACATGGAAAGGGCAAGAAAGCATGAGGAAAGCGTGAGAACGAAGCGAAAGGGACCGCGAGAGCGGTCCCTTTTCGGCTTGCCGGAAAATGCTTGCTTTATGTGATGCAAAAATGCGCTCTGCCGTGGGGGAGCTCGAGGGGGCGGCGCCCGCCTCGAAAGGGATACAATGCCGTGCTGAGCCTTGCTTCGCAAGGCGTGCGTTGAGCAAAGCGAATATTTTCGCGCCGCGGTGCGGCGTGAAAATAGCGGCATTTTTCAGACTGCCGAAAAGCATCCGCTTTTCGACAGTCTGAAAGGGACCGCGTGAGCGGTCCCTTTGTGTGCAGCAGGCGTTGGGGTAGATACGCAGCTGCGGCAGCGTAGGGGAGGAGTACGCTCCCCGACACTGTATAGCATATAAGTATACCATAATTTGGCAGACTGTCCATCGGTCCAAAGTATGAGGGGGTGCTTCGCCGACGGGGAGGGGGTCAGACGCCTGTTCGGCGGGGAGGGGGGTGACCATAATTTGGAAAATCGTCCGTCGGGTTGATGGATGAGGGGGTGCTTCGCCGACGGGGAGGGGGTCAGACGCCTGTTCGGCGAGGAGGGAGCGGTGGGCGTGATTTGGCGGGATGTGTATCAGTCGGAAGTGTGAGGGGGTGGCTCGGTGCCGGGAAGGGGGGACTCGCCCTCCTGTCCGTCGCCGAAGGCGATGGACGCGCGGCCGTATTTGCGGCGGATGGCGTCCATGGCGTTCTCCAGCTGCTCCTGCCGCTGGGTGCGGGCCTGGTCCGCGCCGCCGAACAGGTCCAGCTGACGGAAGGAGTCGCGCTCCTCCGTCACATACAGGGCGGTCACGGTCATGGCGCGCACGCGGGTGGGGGGCTTCCACAGCTGGCGGGCCAGGTCGGCGGCGGTGCGGTGCAGCTCCCGCATCAGGTGGGTGGGGGCGTCCAGCCGCACCTGGCGGCTGACGGTACGGAAGGCGGCGTCCTTTATGGACACGCTGACGCCGCCGGCGTACAGGCTCTGGCGCCGCAGCCGGGTGGCCACGCTGTCGCACAGGGGCAGCAGGGCCGCGCGTATCTGCTCCCACCGCACCAGGTCCTCCGGGAAGGTGGTGCCGTTGCCCACGGAGTGGACCGGCTCCGCCTCGTGCCGGGGCCTGACGGGGCTGGTGTCCAGCCCGTTGGCGTACTGCCACAGCTGCGCGCCCAGCTTGCCCAGCAGCTGCTCCGGCATGGCCGGGTCGCAGGCGGCCAGCTGGCCGATGGTCTCTATGCCGTATTTTTTCAGCGTCTCCGTGGCGGCGCGGCCGGCGAAGAGCATATCCCCCAGGGGCAGCGGCCACACCATGTCCTGCCAGCCGTCCCGGGGGATCACCGTGGTGGCGTCCGGCTTTCTCATGTCGCTGCCCAGCTTGGCGAACACCTTGTTGAAGGACACGCCCACGCTGAGGGTCAGCCCCGTCTCGGCCTTCACCGTGGAGCGTATCCGGTCCGCCAGGGCCTTGGCGTCCCCGCCGAACAGGTGGAGGCTGCCGGTGACGTCCAGCCAGCTCTCGTCGATGCCGAAGGGCTCCACCAGGTCGGTGAAGCGGTCATAGATGGCGTTCACCCGCCGGGAATACTCCCGGTACAGCTCGTGGTGGGGCGGCAGCAGCACCAGCACGGGGCACTTTTTCTTGGCCTGCCACACTGTCTCCGCCGTTTTCACGCCACGCTGCTTGGCCGGCTCGTTTTTGGCCAGGATGATGCCGTGGCGCAGCTTGGGGTCGCCGCACACCGCCACCGGCACCTCCCACAGCGCCGGCTTGTCCAGCAGCTCCACCGATGCGAAAAAACAGTTGAGATCGCAGTGCAGGATCACCCGCTCCGCCATGGCCATTCACCTCCCACCGGCCGTCTGCTGCCTTAATACCCGAGCTTACGATCCACCAGCCGCGCCGGCTTCTCGCCCCGGCTGTAGCGCTCCAGATCCTCGCAGAACAATGTCACGTTTTTGTCCCGGGTGCAGAAGAGGCTCATCTGCCCGGAGATGTGGGGCGTGATCAGCAGATTTTTCGCCGTCCAGGCCGGGTGGCCCTCCGGCAGCGGCTCCGGCTCGAACACGTCCAGCGCCGCGCCGGCGATGCGCCCGGCATTCAGCGCGTCGATCAGCGCCGCCTGGTCCACGGCGCTGCCGCGGCCCACGTTGACTACCAGAGCCGTCTCCGGCAGCAGCGCGATGCGCGCTGCCGACAGGATGCCCTTCGTCTCGCCGGTGGCGGGCACCGCCAGCACCAGCACGTCGGTGTCCGGCAGCAGCGCGTCCAGATCGTCGGTGGTGTGGAGCTCGTCAAAGGCCGGGTCGGCGGCCTTCTTCGTCCGGCGCACGCCCCGGATGCGCCCGGCGCCCATGGCCTTGGCCCGCCGGGCGAACTCCGTGCCGATGTCCCCGGTGCCCACCACGGTGATGGTGCTGCCGAGAATGGAACGCATGGGCAGCACGCTGCCCCACCGGCCTGCCGCCTGATCGGCGCAGTAGACCAGCTCATGGCGCATCAGCATCAGCGTCACCATGAGGATGTGCTCCGCGATGGTCACGCCGTAGGCACCGGAGGAGTTGGACAGCATCACGGCGGGGGAGGGGTACAGGGCTTCGTCCAGATAGGCGTTGACCCCGGCAAAGCTGCCGCAGAACCATTTGAGGTTCACGAAATCCTTCAGCTCCCTGGGGTCGGGCATGCCGTAGATGACCTCGTACTCGCCGCGCTTCTCCAGGGGCACCGACGCCGGGGCGACGTAGTAGTCCACGGTGAAGCCGCACCGCTCCGCCGTCTCGTCGATCTGCTGCCGGTGCTTCGGCTCGGTAAAGTTATCGTACACTGCGATCTTTCTCATCTGTATACCTCCAATAGTTTCTCGGCACACCGCATCCCGTCGGCGGCGGCGGACAGGATGCCCCCGGCATAGCCCGCGCCCTCCCCGCAGGGATAGATGCCCCGTATGTTTGCCTGATAGTGCGCATCCCGCACCAGCCGCACCGGCGAGGACGACCGGGTCTCTACCCCGGTCAGCAGCGCGTCGGGGCTGTCATAGCCCCGCAGTTTGCGGCCCAGCACCGGCAGCGCCAGCGCCAGCGTGTCGGCGATAAAGGGCGGCAGGCAGCGGCGCAGGTCGGTAAAGACCACGCCGGGGCGATAACTGGGGGACACGGCCCCCGGCCCGGCGGAGGGCCGCCCGGCCAGAAAGTCCTCCACCCGCTGGCAGGGGGCGCGGTAGCCGCCGGTCAGGGCGTAGGCCGCCGATTCCACCTGGCGCTGAAGGGCGATGCCCGACAGGGGATGGGGGGAGGGGAAGTCCGCCGGCGTGACGTTGACCAGCAGCGCGCCGTTGATGTTCTCCCGGTCCCGGGCGTACTCGCTCATGCCGTTGGTGACGGTGCGCCCGGCCTCCGACGCCGCGGCCACCACCTGCCCGCCGGGGCAGACGCAGAAGCTGAAGGCGCTGCGGCCGTTGTCCAAGTGGCAGGACAGCTTGTAGGTGCTGGGCGGCAGGGCGGGGTGGCCCGCCAGCGCCCGGTACTGCGCCGCGTCGATGTCCGACTGCCGGTGCTCGATGCGCACGCCCATGGCAAAGGGCTTCTGCTCCATGTGTACGCCTGCGGCGTACAGCATCTCGAAGGTGTCCCGGGCGCTGTGGCCCAGGGCCAGCAGCACCTGCCGGGCGGGCAGGTCATAGCTGCGGCCGTCCTGACACACCGTTACGCCGCACACCGCGCCGCTTTCGATGTGAAGGCCCTCCAGCCGCGCACCGAAGCGGAGCTCTGCGCCGGCGGACAGCAGCTCCTGCCGCAGGCATTGCAGGGCGATGTGGAGCTTGTCCGTGCCCACATGGGGCTTGGCGTCCGTCAATATGTCCTCCGGCGCGCCGCAGCGCACCAGCGTCTCCATGATGTACCGGTGGCGCAGGTCCTTGGTGCCGGTGTTCAGCTTGCCGTCGGAGAAGGCGCCGGCGCCGCCCTCGCCGAACTGCACGTTGCTCTCGGTGTTCAGGGCTTCGCCGCGCCAGAAGCGCTCCACGTCCGCCTGGCGCTGTTCTACCGGCCGGCCCCGCTCCAATAGAATAGGCCGTGCGCCGCAGCGGGCCAGCACCAGGGCGGCAAACAGCCCCGCAGGGCCTGCGCCCACCACCACGGGCCGCGGCTCCGGCGCGGCAACGGGGCGGGGGAGGGCATAGCTCTCCGGCGCATAGGTGCTGACGCGCTTGTCCCGGCAGCGCCGCAGCGCCTGGGGCTCGTTTTTTACCTCCACGGCCGCGGTGTACACGAAGTTCAGGCCCTCGCGGGCGTCGATGGCCCTGCGCAGCACGGTGCAGGAGCGCACGTCCTCCGGCGGCAGACGCAGCAGCCGGGCGCACTTGTCCCGCAGCAGCGTCTCCGGCGCGCCGGGCGGCAGCCGGAGCTGGTCTATCCGCAGCATAGCGGTCCCTCCGTTCAAAAAAAGTTCACGGTTTTCCCTGAAAGCTTAAAGGTAGAATTAAGAAAACCGAGTATTCTATGTATCAGAAAGAGCGATACGGCCCTTCCGGAGCAGGCAGCTCTTCTTCATGTCTGCTTCCTCCATCATACCACGCTTTCCCGGCTGCGGCAAGACGGGAACGCGTTCCCGATAACGAAATCACGCCACAGGAGGTATCTTTTATGTACAACGATGAATTCAACAATAACGATATGTACCGCTTCACCAACCGGGACGTGCCCCGGGACGACTACGTCCCCGTTCAGCGGCAGGAGCAGCCCCACGCCGCGCCGGCGGCCAGGCAGGGGTTCTTCCGCCGCACCTGGGTCAAGGTCACCGCGCTGGTGCTGGCCTGCGCGGTGGTGGGCGGCGCGGCAGGCTACGGCGGCGCCGCGCTGGCCAAGGGCGGCAGCAGCGGCGGCACGGTCATCAGCGAGAGCAGCCGTCCCGCCACCACCGTGCAGGTGAAGAAGGTGGACGGCAAGACCAAGATGCAGCCCGCCGAGGTGTACGCCTCCACGGTGAACAGCGCCGTGTCCATCAACTGCTCCTCCCAGAGCACCAATATCTTCGGCCAGACCACCCAGTCCGCCTCCAGCGGCAGCGGGTTCGTCATCACCGAGGACGGCTATATCGTCACCAACTACCACGTGGTCAACGGGGCCAGCTCCGTGCAGGTGACGCTGTACAACGGCGATACCTATGACGCCACTGTGGTGGGCGGCGACAGCGACTACGACGTGGCGGTGCTGAAGATCAATGCCACCGGACTGACCCCTGTGACGCTGGGCGACAGCGCCGACGTCAACGTGGGCGACACCGTGCTGGCCATCGGCAACCCCCTGGGCGAGCTGACCTTCTCCATGAGCCAGGGCATCGTGTCCAGCTGCGACCGGGCCATCAACGTGGACGGCACCCCCTTCAACATGATCCAGGTGGATGCGTCCATCAACCCCGGCAACTCCGGCGGCCCGCTGATGAACCTGTACGGTGAGGTGGTGGGCATCGTGTCCGCCAAGTATTCCACCTATTCCTCCACCACGGTGGAGGGCCTGGGCTTCGCCATCCCCATCAATGACGTCAAATCCGTCATCACCGACATCATGGAGAACGGCGCCGTCACCGGCAAGGCCTATATGGCCGTTACCGTGGGCACCATGAATGCCCAGATGGCCGCGCAGTACAGCATCGACCTGGACCAGGGCGTGTTCGTCTACTCCGTGGTGGACGGCGGCGCCGGCGATAAGGCCGGTCTGCGCCTGGGCGACGTGATCACCAAGATGGGCGACACCGCCATCACCAGCCGGCAGGATCTGTCCGCGGCCATGAAGAACTACCGCGCCGGAGATACCGTGACCCTGACGGTCTATCGCGACGGCAGCTATATCACCACCGACATCACCTTTGACCAGCAGCCCCAGGTCACCGGCACCGACACGGAGGAGGACAGCTCCTCCCAGGGCGGTGGCTACGGCGGCTATGACGGCCAGGTCCCCGAGAACTGGCAGGATTTCTACAACTACTTCTTCGGCAATCGCGGCTAAGAGCCGCGCTCCGGCGGCACACCTGACCACTGGGCCGCTGCGCATACCCGATCTTCTTCATTCTTTCTCCAACACACTTTTTCATTGTTCCCCGTTCCCCAGCACCGTCCCCGCCGGACCTACCCTCCCGGCGGGGACCTTCTCTGTTTTTTGTCTGCCCGAAAATCTCTATTGTAATCCGGCGAGAAGTAGTATATAATACTCTATATTATTATGCACAACTGCGCGATTTCGCGTTACACACATTTCCGCAGAAAGGAAGTCCACTATGATAAAAGTCCCCACCGAAAACGGCGAGATCACCATCAGCGACGCTGTGTTCACCACCATCACCGGCGCGGCAGCCACCAACTGCTTCGGCGTAAAGGGCATGGCTCAGCGCAGCATGACCGACGGTCTGGTGCATCTCCTGCGCCCGGAGGCCATGAGCAAGGGCGTCAAGGTCACCTACAATGACGACGGCACCGTGTCCATCGAGCTGCACATCGTCGTGGAAAACGGCGTCAACATCGCCACAGTCTGCCGATCCATTATGGGCGAGGTCAAGTATGTGGTCAACCTCAACACCGGCGTCACCGTCAAGGCGGTGAACGTCTGCGTGGATTCCGTCACCGTGTGACATGCCCGGAAGGAGAAACAAACATGACAGATAGGATCAGCGGCGGCGCCTTCAAGCAGATGGTCGCCTTCGGCGCCGCCTGTATCACCGCGCAGAAGCAGGCCATCAACGACCTGAACGTGTTCCCGGTGCCCGACGGCGACACCGGCACCAATATGTCCCTGACCATCCAGACGGCGGTGAACGAGCTGCGCAAGGCCGAGCCCGCCACCGTGGACGAGGCCGCCAAGCTGACGGCCTCCGGATTGCTGCGGGGCGCCCGGGGCAACTCCGGCGTCATCCTCTCCCTGCTGTTCCGGGGCATGAGCAAGGTGCTCAAGGGCCACAACGAGGCCGACGGCGCCCTGCTGGCCGAGGCCATGCAGGAGGGCGTATCCACCGCCTACGGCGCGGTGATGAAGCCCGCCGAGGGTACGGTGCTCACCGTCTCCCGTCTGGCCGCCCAGCGGGCGCTGGAGGCCGCCGGAGAGAAGAATGACGCTGAGTTCGTGCTGGAGGAGGCCATCAAGACCGGCTATACCACCCTGGCCGAGACCATCGAGATGAATCCCGTGCTGAAGAAGGCCGGCGTGGTGGACGCGGGCGGCAAGGGCTATCTCATCATTCTGGAGGGTATGCTCCGCGCCCTGCGGGGCGAGCCTGTCCCGGAGGTGCAGGAGGCCGCCGAGGAAAAGGCCGACTTCGCCGCCATCGGCGACGAGGACATCACCTTTGCCTTCGACACCGTGTTCATCGTCCGCAAGACCTCCGACAAGCCGCTGGACGGCCTGCGGGCCTATCTGGGCAGCATCGGCGACAGCCTGGTCATCGGCGAGGACGACGAGGCCTTCAAGGTCCACGTCCATACCGACACCCCCGGCGACGCCCTGAACGAGGCCCAGAAATACGGCACGCTGGAGCTGGCCAAGATCGAGAATATGCGCACCCAGGCCGCTGACCTGGCCGCCGGAAAGAAGGCCCAGTCCACCGACGATCTGGACGCCGTGGAGGAGGAGCTGGAAAAGGGCGAGGCCGCCGTGGCCGCGCCGGAGAAGCGCTACGGCTTCCTGGCCGTCTGCGCCGGCGAGGGCCTTGAGGCCGTGTTCCGGGACCTGACCGTGGACCGCATCGTCTCCGGCGGGCAGACCATGAACCCCTCCACCGAGGCCATATTGCAGGAGGTCAACCGCACGCCCAGCGAGATCGTGTTTGTCCTGCCCAACAACAAGAACATCATCATGGCCGCGCAGCAGTGCGTGGGTCTGAGCGAAAAGCAGGTCATCGTGGTGCCCACCGCCACCGTGCCCCAGGGCATCTCCGCCATGATGGCCGTGGACCCGGACAACGACGATCCCCAGGCCATTCTGGCCGCCATGACCGAGGCCGCCGCCAACGTCACCACCGCCCAGATCACCTACGCCGCCCGCAACTCCGACTTTGACGGGTTTGCCATCAACGAGGGCGACTATCTGGCCCTGTGCGACGGCAAGCTGCTGGGCACCGACCGCAGTCTGGACGTGCTGCTGGAGAAGCTGGCCCGTCTGGCCGCGGACAAGAGCGCGGAGTTCATCACCGTATACTCCGGCCAGGGCGTCACCGAGGACGATGCCGCCCGCGCCGCCGCCCTGTTCGAGACGGTGTGCCCCGACGCCGAGGTGTCCGCCCTTCCCGGCGGTCAGCCTGTGTATTACTACATCATCGCCATCGAATAACAGAAAAAGACCGCCCGAAGGGCGGTCTTTTTCTGCCAGGGGACAAGAAAAAACGGGAGCGCTTCGCGCTCCCGTTTTTGTTATTTGGCGTTTTTGAACACCGTCTCCGGTGCGGTGATCACCACACGGGTGTTGTCCGCCACGGAGCCGGTCAGGAAGGCGTTGCCGCCCACCACCGAGTGCTCGCCGATCACCGTTTCGCCGCCCAGGATGGACGCGCCGGAGTAGATGGTCACATAGTCGCCCACAGTGGGGTGCCGCTTGCCCGGCAGGCTGGCGTGGCCCGCCCGGGGGGACAGCGCGCCCAGGGTCACGCCCTGGTACAGCTTCACATGGCTGCCGATCACCGACGTTTCGCCGATGACCACGCCGGTGCCGTGGTCGATGAAGAACCAGGGGCCGATCTGGGCACCGGGGTGGATGTCGATACCCGTCCGGCTGTGGGCGTACTCCGACATCATGCGGGGGATCATGGGGATGTGGCGCAGGTACAGCTCGTGAGCGATGCGGTATACGAAGATGGCGAACAGGCCGGGATAGGCGAAGATGATCTCCTCCTTGTCCGCTGCCGCGGGGTCGCCGTCGAAGGTGGCCTCGATGTCCGTCAGCAGCGTCTGCTGAATGCGGGGCAGCTGCTCCAGGATCTCGTGGGTCAGCGCGGCGGCGGCAGCGGACTGGCCCTCCGGCAGCGCCAAGGCGATCTGGGCGGACAGGGCCGTTTCGATGCGCTCCAGCAGCAGCGCGGCGTAGTTCTCCGCCGGCAGGGCCATCAGCTCCGCGTCGCCGAAATAGGCCGGGAACAGCAGCCGCCGGAATTCCTTGATGATGCCGATGATGGCGCCTCTGTCCGGCAGGCGCTGCTTTTTGCCGTACAGCGGCACCGCCGCCTTCTCCATATTCTCCGCCATAGCCTTGGCGATGTCTGCTTTGGAAACCATAGCTTGCGCTCCTCTCAAAATAAAAACGGCGGGGGATGCCAGCGCATCCTCCGCCGCCTGTGTGTACAGGGGTCGCGGCCCGTCAGCGGGCCATTTCGGCAGAAAACGCACGGCGCATAAAGGCGCGACAACACACGCCCGCACAGGCGGACGGACAACAGACACAGTTCATGCTGCGCAGCGTGCTGTTCATGCGGTTTTCTCCTTTGTTTTTTCTTTACAGCATATTATACTGTTTTTCCCGGTGTAAAGTCCACTGTGAGCTTTCACAAAAACCATACCCCCTAAGTGGGTGTTTTGCATATAGAGGGGCGCTTATAGCATACTTGAACCTCCTGTATGTCAAAATACGACAAAAATTCAGCGCTTTTAATCGTTAAAGTGCTCTGTTTTGCCCATTGACATCCGGGCCCCCGCGCGTTAAGATTACGCCATAAAAACCAGCCGACACCGGCGGAAAGGAGACAGCTATGGCACGTCGCATGATGCGTAATGATATGCTGCACAACGACATGGCCGCGGATCATGCCGCTGTCTCCTATTATGCCGGCATCAGCTCCTACTTTTGGGGCTTTTATTGGTATGCTTATTTTACCCCTGGTACCAATAAACCGGCTGTAAAGAGTTGACCCTCTCATCCGTTTATCGAAACGTATGTCGAGCGGCTTCGTCTTTCAGACGGAGCCGCTTTTCATTTTACATCCCTACCCACAAAACCGTAACGTAAAAGGAGAAGAAAAATCATGACTGCATTGATTTCTGCGGCTGTCATCTTCGTGGTGTTCGCCGCCGGAGACATGATCTCCGCGAAAACAAAGGCTATCGTATCCATGCTGCTGGTGGCCTCCGTCGTATTCCTGGCAGGCTTCTGGACCGGAATTTTCCCCACCACCCTGTTTGCTGACTCCACCCTGCTGAGCATGGCCGGCCTGCTGGTGACCATGCTGCTGGTGCACCTGGGCACCACCATCCGGCTGCGTGACTTCGGCGCCCAGTGGCGCACCGTGATCATCTCCGCCGTGGCCTGCATCGCCATCTCCGCCGCTGTGTTCTTCATCGGCCAGCTGATCATCGACCGCGGCTTCGCCCTGGTGGGCGCACCCATTCTCTCCGGCGGCGTTGTCGCCACCCTGACCATGCAGGACATGGCCAACAACGCCGGTCTGCCCGACCTGGCCGTGTTCGCCACGCTGGTCATGTGCGCCCAGGGCTTCGTGGGCTACCCCGTGGCGTCCCTGTGCCTCAAGAGCGAGGCCAAGCGCATCAAGAAGCAGATCGACGCCGGCGAGCTGAAGCTGGACACCTCCGCCAACGCCGCCCAGGCCACCGCCGCAGGCCGCAAGAAGCTGATCCCCGCCCTGCCCGACAAGTACAACACCCCCAACGCCATCATCGCCAAGGTCATTCTGGTGGCGCTGCTGTCCACCTGGGTGTCCAGCCTGTTCAACGACGCCATCAACAAGCTGGTGTGGTGCCTGATCTTCGGCGTGCTGTGCAAGGAGCTGGGCTTCCTGGATGAGGACGCCCTGGGCAAGGCCCACGCCACCGGCATCGTGATGCCCATCATCACCCTGTCCATCTTCACCAATCTGGCCGCCGCCACCCCTGAGATGGTGGGCAGCATGGTGGTGCCCCTGCTGGTCTGCGTGGTCATCGGCACGGCGGCCTTCTCCGTCGTCTCCATCCTCGTGGGCAAGATTTTCGGTTACAGCTGGCAGATGTCCATGGCAATCGGCAGCTCCTGCCTGTTCGGCTTCCCCGGAACGGTCATCATCTCCAACGAGGTGTCCGAGTCCACCGGCACCACCGCGGAGGAGAAGGCCGCCATCAACGCCCAGATCATGCCCAAGATGCTGGTGGCCGGCATGGTCACCGTGTCCATCACCTCCGTGCTGGTGGCCGGCGTCATGAGCAGCTGGCTGTAAGTTTCCTGAGCAGAAGGATTTGAAAGGAGCTCTTATCCATGTCTGATATTCGTTCTCACGTCGATGGTATTTTCGACGAACTGGTGGCCCTGCGCCGCGACATCCACGCCCACCCCGAGCTGGGCATGCACGAGACACGCACCGCCGCCCTCATCCGCGCCGAGCTGGAGAAAATGGGCGTGGACGAGATCACCCAGCCCCTGCCCACCGCCGTGGTGGCCCTGATCCACGGCAAAAAGGGCCCCGGCAAATGCGTGGCGCTCCGCGCCGACATCGACGCCCTGCCCGTTCACGAGGACACCGGGCTGCCCTTTGCCAGCCAGACCGAGGGCATCATGCACGCCTGCGGCCACGACCTGCACACCACCATGCTGCTGGGCACGGCCAAGACCCTGTGCCAGCTGCGCGACCAGTTCGCCGGCACGGTGAAGCTGATCTTTGAGCCCAGCGAGGACACCATGCCCGGCGGCGCCCGGGCGCTGGTGGCTGCCGGCGTCATGGAGAACCCCCATGTGGATGCCATCTTCGGCCAGCACGTCTGCCCCTCCGAGAATGACTCCGTGGGCCGCATGCAGCTGTACAAGGGCTACTTCACCAGCGCCGTGGACCTGTTCCACATCACCGTGCACGGCAAGAGCGGCCACGGCTCCGCGCCCCACACCGCCCGGGACGCCAACGCCTGCGCCGCCTATCTGATCACTGTCCTCCAGACCGTGGTTTCCCGCCGCATCGACCCCATGGACGCCGCCGTGCTGACGGTGGGCACCATGTCCGGCGGCGACGCCGTGAACATCACCTCCGGCGAGGCCCGGATGGTGGCTGTGCTCCGCTCCTTCAGCGACGAGGCCCGCAATGTGGCCCTGGAAGAGGTGCCGCGCATCTGCAAGGGCATGGGCATCGCCTTTGACTGCAACATCGAGGTCGATCTGGAGGAGGGCTACGCCCTGCAGTACAACGACCCGGGCATGATCGACCTGGTCAACGAGGCCGTCACCGCCGCCGGCGGCAAGACGGAGTTCATCGAGCGCCCCTTCTCCGGCAGCGAGGATTTCAGCTTCTTCGGCAAGCTGACCAACACCCCCTCCGCCTTTATGATGATCGACGCCGGACGCGGCGAGAATGCGGTGTCGCTGCACAACGGCAAGATCGTGTTCAACGAGGAGGTCATCAAGCACGGCGTCACCGGTATGGCGGCCATCGCCATGGAGTACCTGAATCGCTGAGCGGCAAAAATTCGTTCTCTGTTTCCTCACAAATTGGTATAAAGCAGGGGAGGGAGGTCTGATACAGACCTCCCTCTCCGCGCTGTTGCGGCGCTGTCATTGCGAGGAGCGAAGCGACGCGGCGATCCGTTTCCTCCCATTTTCTGCCAATTCCGCCCCCTTTTGCCCCCAAAATCCGGGAAAACCGGCATATTTTACAAAACCCTCTGGACAACCATGGAAATTGTGGTATAATCAACTCATCCGCAGGAGTACTCCTGCTTTGGCGTTTTAACAGGATTAAAACGAAGTGGGCTGCGGAAATATCAAAAACATTGGGGAGTGTTCACAATGAAAAAGGTATTGGCAACTGTGCTGGCGCTGGTCATGGCCCTGGCACTGTGCAGCGTGAGCTGGGCGGATGTGGAGGACACGGATGTGGCAAAGATCGGGGATACCGGTTATGCCACGCTGGCGGAAGCGATTACGAATGCACAAGCAAACGACACGATCGTGTTGCTGAAAGAAATCAGCGAGAACTTTTCTATTCCGGACGGAAAGACGGTCGTGCTGGACTTGAACGGTAAAACAATTACGACGGCGGCACAGCCTACCGTGATCGGAGAGCTGACTATCAAGGGAGATGGCGAGATCACGCTGGAAGAGGCGGGAATCTTTCTGCAGGGAAAGCTGACACTGAACGGCGGCACGATTCATGCAAAGAAGAACAGTGATGTTATTGTTATGATGTTCGATAGCGAATTTGTAATGAATAATGGTAAGCTGCTCGCAGATGCCGGTGCATGCATTGATGCGGGATACGTTTCGTTTGGACAGAAGATCACAATTACGGGCGGAACTGTAGAGACGAAAGACAAAGGGACCAATGCAATTTATCTTGATACCAGATCTGGTGGGACAGAAAGTGACACGATGGATATTACCGGAGGAACATTCCTGACTGGTGGCCAGCCCACTATCGGCGTAAATGAGGAGAGCTTTGAAGTGGCTGTCACCGGCGGCACTTACTCCAATGACGTAAGCGAATATGTCAACGCCGCAGGTGTTCCTGTGGCAAAGAGAATAGATAACAGCTATGTTGTTGGAACGTCTGCTGTGGTTGCTGCTGCAAATGAGGATAAATCTATTACCATTGTTAAAGGGAATGACGCGGAACTGACCGGTGTTAACTCCGGTGTGACTGTTAAGGTGGAAGGCGGCGGTTCTGTAAAAGTAAATGATAGGCTCGTCACAAATGATGATACTGACGGGTATACCGTTCCGGCCAAGTATTACTACTACCCCTCCACGTCCACTACCACCGATACCACCACCAAGGGCTCTCCCAAGACATTTGACGCGGGTATCGCCCTGTATGTGGGCATGGCCCTGACCTCCGTCACCGGCCTGGCCTACACCGGCAAGAAGAAGTTCTGAGCCAACGCATAAAAAAGAAGCACCCGAGCGGGTGCTTCTTTTTTGCGTTTATCACCGTTTCCATATCTTTCCACGCGCCGCCGGGCCGCGTCAATGGGCCATCTGGCAATTTACCCTGATTTTGCCCCGCATGACGGCGGCGATCCTGACACAAAGTAACACTGTCGCCGGCGACAGACCCGCGCAAAAAACAACAAAATAAGGGGTGAGACGCTTGTATGAAGCACGGCATATCCCCGCATCCCGCCGCCGCGCCGCGCGGCTGCTGGCGGTGCTCTTTGCCCTGTCGCTCAGTGTGCAGCAGGCCCTGGCGGCCCCGGCGGCGCGCACCGTGATCCCCGTGGGCAAAGCGGTGGGCATCAAGCTTTTCTCTGACGGCGTTCTGGTGGTGGGCCTGGCGGACGGCCCCACTCCCGCCCGGGCCTGCGGCCTGCGGACCGGGGACATCATCACCGCTCTGGACGGACAGAGCGTGGACACCACCGAGCAGGTCCAGACGCTGCTGTCCGACGCTGCCGGACGGCAGATGACCCTATCCGTCCGCCGGGGCGCTGCCACCCTGGCCCTTACCGCCTGCGCCCGGCAAAACGGCGGCGTGTGGCAGCTGGGCGCGTGGATACGCGACAGCATGGCCGGTATCGGCACGCTGACCTTCTACGACCCCGCCACCGGCCGCTACGGCGCGCTGGGCCACGGCATCACCGACGTGGACACCGCCCAGCTGATGCCCCTGTCCTCCGGGTCCATTATGGAGACCACCGTCAAGGCGGTGAAAAAGGGCGCCAAGGGCGACCCCGGCGAGCTGAAGGGCGACTTCTCCGTCCAGCGTGACGTGGGTACCGTCACCGTCAACAGCTGCGGCGGCATCTTCGGCGCCGTGTCCGACGAGGACTTCCTCTCCGGCGGCACGCCCGTCCCCGTGGCCTCCGCCGGACAGATCAAAACCGGCCCCGCCACCATCCTGACCACCGTCTCCGGCAGCGACGTGCAGGAGTACCGGGTGGAGATCGTCCGCCTGTACGGCGCGGATGAGCCCACCCGCAACATGCTCCTGCGCATCACCGACCCCGCCCTGCTCTCCGCCACCGGCGGCATCGTGCAGGGCATGAGCGGCAGCCCCATCCTCCAGGACGGCCACATCGTGGGCGCGGTGACCCACGTCCTGCTCAACGACCCCACACGGGGCTACGGCATTTTCATCGAGAACATGCTGGACATGGCCGGCTGACGCCGGCGCGTCCCCGCCGCGGCTGCGCCCAGCGCTGTGACACGCTTGGCGGCACCCTATCCAATGCGCAGGACCGGGGCGCCTGCCGCGGCGACCACACGAAAGGGGAGAAACACATGCAGTCCCTGCTGATCAAGGACACCACCCGCGCCCAGCGGGAGGAGATCGTCCGCCGCGCCCTCAGCGTCTGCGGCAGTCCCTGCGACGGCTGCAACGGCTGCGGCAATCTGGGCGGCGGCCGCATCGACGCCATCTACCAGCCCTATATCGACGGCGAGAAGGAGCTCTCGGAGATCAACGCGGAGTATGCGGACAGCCGTAAGCTTGTCCGCTGATACGGCGATTTCCGGACAAAAGAAACGGCGCCCCATCGGGGCGCCGTTTCCGCGCTTTCTTGCGGCATTCTGTATGGTTCCGGGGTATTCTGCAATGCAGTCTACTGGTTTTTCTGCTCCTGCTCATAGGCCTGCTGCACCGCGATGGCCAGCTGATCGGCGCAGGAGGTGGGCCGCGGCCCGCAGGTGTTGCCCCGCAGCAGCGTCTCCAGCTGCGCCACCGGCATGCCCTCCACCAGCTTGGAAACGGCCTTCAGATTGCCGTCGCAGCCGCCCACAAAGCGGACGTTTTTAACCCTGTCGCCGTCCAGCTCGAAAGAGATCTCGCGGGAACAGGTGCCTCTCGTCCTGTAAACGTGTTCCATAGTGTCGCTCCTTAAAAGTGTATGTATTACTGGATCTTAATGGGATCCGCAGGCTTTCCGCCGTCAAAGGTGACCTGAAAGCCGGTGCCCGGCAGGGGGGACCAGTCGTACCGCGTGCCGCCGAACCAGTGCATCATCAGCCCTGACGTCACCCCGCCGTGGATCACGCACACCGCGTCCTCCCCGGCGTCGATGATGGGCTGGATGGCAGCTATGCTCCGTTCCAGCACCTGGTCCGCGCTCTCCCCGTTGGGGCAGATATTGTGCTCCGCGTTCTCCGCCCACGCGATAAATTGCGGATCGCGCTCCAGATCGTTAGGATACGCCCGCATCTCGAAATCGCCGAAGTCCATCTCCCGCAGGCCCGGCACCACGGTGTAGGGGACGTCGCCGTAGATGGCGTGCAGCGTCTGTATCGTCCGCTGCATCCCGCTGACGTAGTAGCGCCCGGCGGTGGGGTACACCCCGGTGGAGACTTTTTGATGCAGGGTCTCCAGTGCGTCCGGCAGCGCCGGGATGTCCGCTGCGCCATAGTACAGCTGGTTCCGGCTGCCCTCGGTCTCTGCGTGGCGTATAAGTGTCAGTTTCATTTTAATTCCTCCGCTAATCCGCAAAATACGCGGGTCACATGTGTTGCTTTTTTTGCCAGCTGCTGCAGCTGAAGCCCGTACCGCTCCCGCCAGGCCCGCTCCTGCCCGTCCATGGGCACGATGCCGCCGTTCACCTGCCGCGCGATGATTACCGCGTCCTGAAGCAGCGGCAAAAACGGCGTAATATCAACGTTTCTGCGGCTCAGCGCCTCCAGGTGCCGGTAGCACCGGTACCCCGGCAGGGGGTCGCCGTGTGCCAGGTCGCACACGTCGGCCGCGGTCAGGCTGTATTTTTCCAGCGCGTAGGTCAGCTTGCCCTGAAACGCGCCGCCGATCACAAGCTCCATAGCTACTACCTCCACAATACCAGCGCGGCCGCGCCGCACAGCTCCGCGATGGTCAGGGCGAAGCCAGACACGTCGCCGGACATGCCGTCCAGCTGCCGGAAGCCGTGCCACACCGCCAGCCAATAGCCCGCCGCCGCCAGCAGCGGCGCGAAGTTGCCCCACAGCAGCAGGGCCGCGCCGCAGGACGCTGCCAGCACAAGGGCGGCAAAGACCACCGGCGCGCCGCCGTGGGCCATGGCGCTGTACTGGCTGGTGGCCATGGGCCGGAGGGTCAGCACCGCCAGCGCGGCACTGGCCCGGGCGCTGACGGGGATCAGGGCCAGCGGCCACAGGGAGATCGTCTCCGCCGACAGGAACACCGCCCACTGGCACAGCGCCAGCAGCACCAGGCAGATCACCGCGAAGGCGCCGCAGTGGGAGTCCTTCAGGATGCGCTGCCGGGTGGCGAGGTCGCGGCGGCTCAGCACCGCGTCGCACACGTCCATATAGCCGTCCAGGTGCAGGAAGCCGGTGGTCAGCCAGGGCGCGGCGGCGCACAGCAGCGCCGCCAGCGGCCGGGGCAGGAAGCCGCCCAGCCAGGCGCACAGCGCCCACACGCCGCCCACCAGCAGCCCGATCAGGGGCAGGCAGGCCAGCATTTTCCGCCGGGCGCTCTCCCGCCATATTTTCTTGGGGCAGGGGATGGCCAGAAACATGCCCCAGGCCATGAAAAAGCCGTATACCCAATCAGACACAGGGCAGCGCCCCCTTCCACAGGCGGGGCAGCCCCGCCGTCATTTCGCAGACCACGTCGAATTCCCGCGCCAGGCCGCGGCAGATGTCCGCCAGCGACCGGACGTAGACCTCCGTCCAGTCCTGATAGTCCTCGCCGCCGTGCCAGATGTCGTCGCACACGGCGATAAAGTGCGCCGGGCAGGCGCTGACCGCCAGCAGCTCCTCCAGCACGCGCCGCCCGGCGCCGCCGTCCGGCCCTTCCGGGGGGAACATCCGCTCAGAGAGACAGGCGGTGATGCTGTCGAACAGCACCGCGCCGCGCCGGTCCAGCCGGGGCAGGGCGGCGGGCAGGTCGAAGCTGCGCTCGATGGTGATGAAGCCCATGCCGGCCCGGTCCGCCACATGGCGGCGGATGCGGGCAAGGTCCTCATCGTCGTGGGGCGTCATGGTGGCCCAGTAGTACCGGGGCGCGTCCCCGGACAATGCGGCGGCCAGCTGCTGGGCCAGTGTGCTTTTTCCGCTCTTGCCGCCGCCGATCAGCAGTATCCTCATGGCCGGTCCACCGTGAAGCCGTCGCCGGCGCGTATCTCGTCCAGATAGTCGTCCTGAATGGACGCCTGGTCGAAGGTGGCCATGCCGCGCATGACGCCGCAGGCGCCCTCCAGCACGCGGAACAGCAGGGGGCAGCCGCTGCCCTCGCCCAGGCGCATGCCCAGGTGCAGGCAGGGCGTCAGCCCAAGCTCCTGCGATGCCAGACGATAGCCCACCTCGTAGGAGTCGTGGGACAGGAAGAGGAAGTCCCGCACCGCCGGGCACAGCCGCACGGCGCACAGCGCCGCCACCACGGAGATGAAGCCGTCCACCGCCGCCGGTACGCGCTCATGGGCGCAGCCCAGAAAGGCGCCGGTCATGGCGGCGATGTCCAGCCCGCCCACGGCGCACAGCACGTCTAAAACATCGTCCCGGTGGAGCTCCCGCCGGGCCAGCGCCCGGCGGAGGACGTCCTTTTTCCGTTGAAAGCCCGTGTCCGTCAGCCCGCCGCCCCGGCCGGTGACGGCGCCTATGTCCGCCCCGGTCAGGGCGGACAGCACGGCGGCGGAGGTGCTGGTATTGCCGATGCCCATTTCACCGATGCCAAGGGCGGTGATGCCGTCGGCTTTGGCCGCGGCGGCCTGCTCCATGCCGGCGGCCAGGGCGGAAAGCGCCTGGGCGCGGGTCATGGCGTCCTCCACAGCGATGTCGCCGGTGCCGCGGCGGACCTTGCGGGGGAGAATGCCCACATCCGGCACGTCGCCGTCGATGCCCACGTCCACCACCGTCACGTCGTCGCCGAAGGCGGCGGCCATGGCGGACATGCCGGTTTTGCGCCGGGTCATGTTGATCGCCTGCTGCAGCGTCACAGACCGGGGCGCGCAGGACACGCCCTCATCCACCACGCCGTTGTCGGCGGCGAACACCGCCACCCGGCACGCATCCATGGGGGCGCACACCTGTCCGGTGACGCCCGCCAGACGGATGGAGAGGGTCTCCAGCTCGCCCAGGCTCCCCGGCGGCTTGGCCAGCGCCGCCTGACGGCGGCGGGCGGCGTCCATGGCGGCCTCATCCGCCGGGCGGATGGCGCGGATATACTCTTTCAGCTCTGCTTCTGTCATATCGGTTCCTCGATATAGCCCCGCGCCGCCAGCCAGCGCAGCGACGGCAGGGCGTCCTGATTCTCAATGGTAAAGGTGGCCCCCGGCGCATCGCACAGCACGGCGTCGACGACCTGCGCCATGGGGATGGTGCCGGTGTCCAGCGGGTCGTGAAGGTCGGTGTCGCCCCGGTTGTTGTGCAGGTGTACATGCCGCAGCCACGGGGCCATAGGGGCGATCCAGTCCGCAGGCGGCGTCTCGCTGACGCAGGCGTTGGCGTGGCCCACGTCCAGACACAGGCCCAGCCGGGGGTCGTCGATCTGCGCGGCGATGGACACCAGCGTCTCCGGCGACGGTTCCATCACGTTTTCCAGGGCCAGCGTTATGTCCGCCGGGACCTCCCGCAGGAATTCCCGCCAGAACAGCACCGACTGCTCCACATACCACTCCGGGTAGTACACATGGGGGATGAACCCGCCGTGGAACACCATGCGCCGGATGCCCAGTGCCTGAGCGGCGGAGAGGGCCTGCCGGAAGCGGTGCATCGCCGTGTCCCGCACCAGCGGGTCGATGGCGCAGGGGATCAGCTCCGCGAAGGGGGCGTGGAGCCACAGCTGCCGGATGCCCTGTATCTCCTGACGCGCGCGGGGCAGGGTGGAGGGCTCGTCCAGCATGGGCGCGTAGGAGAAGGCGATGGTTTCCAGCCCCAGCTGCCACTGCCGGGCCAGCGCCGGGGCGCGGCTGTCCGTGCCGGAGATATGCAGTTTGTGCTGCAGGGCGTAGTGCATGGTACGGCTCCTTTTGTCGAAGATCGGTTCCGCGGTGTATTATACCACGGCCCGGAGAAAAAGAAAAGCCCGCTTTCGCGGGCACTGCTTCCGGGCACCATAAAGCGGAGTGCCGAAGGGGGCGCTCCGCTGCTATGGTAGGAAGAGAAGATGAAAAAGTTTGTTTGCTTCTTGCAGTATTAGAGTACCGCGAAGATGTGAAAAAAATTCGGTTACAAATATTAAAATTCTGTGAAATTATCAACAATGTCCGCGGGAGGATACGCTCCGGCGGCGGTTTTCTCCCGAACCTCCCGGAAAAACGACTGCAAAATGCCGCGGCATTCGTCGCCGCAGACGTTGCCCACCAGCTGCGGCGGCCGGGGAAAGCCCTCCATGAACAGATTCAGCACGCCGCCGCAGGCACCCATGACGTCGTCCCGGGCGCCGTAGAACACCCGGCGTATCCGGGCGTTGAGAATGGCCCCGGCGCACATGGGGCACGGCTCCAGCGTCACATACAGGTCGCAGTCCTCCAGCCGCCAGCTGTGCAGCGCGGCGTTGGCCTGGGCGATAGCCTCCATCTCCGCGTGGGAGGCGGCGGCGCGCTTTTCCTCCCGCTGGTTGCGGCCCGCGCCCACGATCTGGCCATCGCGGACGATGACGCAGCCCACCGGCACCTCGCCGTGGGCCGCGGCTTCCCGGGCCAGGGCGATGGCCTGCTGCATGAAGTGTTCGTGTTCCATAGCCGTCCTTTCCGGGCTGTGGCCCTGGGAATGTTTAAGAGCAGTCATAAATGTGCAGACTGCACGTATGATACATTGAATGTGGAGGGAAACTCTATGGCCAGAAAGCACAGCACAGACCCGGCGCTCCGCGAGCTGGAGCAGGAGCTGGACCGCACCACCCAGGCGCTGAAGGAGGCGTACATCCGCTTCGACTACGTCTGCGACGGCGAGCTCATCGACGCGTGCATCTTCGAGATCAACGCCCTAAAGGCCCGCAGCAACTATCTGCTGCGCCGCATCAAGGAGCACAGCGGCATCCCGGTGCCCTCCGGCATCCCGCACGCGGTGCCGGTGCCGCCCGCGCAGGACGCGGAGGACGGCGTGGCGGCCGGGACCATGAAGGGGGGAGAGATATGTCAGGTATAGAGATCACCGCGCTGGCCCTGGTGGGCCTGTTCCTGCTGGTGGCGGTGGTGCGGCTGTTCCGCCGGCCGCTGAAGCTGGCGCTGCGGGTGGTGGTCAACGGCGCGTTGGGCCTGGGGGCATTGTGGCTGCTGAACAGCGCCGCCCCCATCACCGGGCTGACCCTGGGCCTCAACTGGTTCAACGCCCTGACGGTGGGCGTTCTGGGCCTGCCGGGGCTGGGGCTGCTGCTTCTGGTGAAGTGGGTGCTGGTGTAGGGTACATATAGGGAGAGGACATTTCTGCGAGACAGACCGGATTAAACTATTAACGCAAATTATCTTGGTCAATTACAAATTTTCTGCACTTATTACAATAAAATACTTTTACAGTTATGCCGTCACTCATTGATGTCAGTTTGATTCCTTTCACAAATGGAGTGAAATTCAATAATCCTCTATCTTTGTCGGACGGAACCCATTTTAGAGCATATCGGTCTTGAGAAATGTTTCCAACGAGCATTTCTGCATTACAAAATGGACACTTCATATAGTTGACACCTCCAGATAGAATAAACTCAAGTTTGCAGGTCTTGCGGCAAGCCGCTCACTTCTCCATCTTCTCCAGATCCCACCCGTACAGGGGATAGCGCTGCACGGCGCCGAACAGCTTTTTCTTCAGATCGGGATAGCGCTGCTCCAGCTCCGCCAGCAGCTCCTTGACCTCCTGCCGGCGGCTGTGGCCGTCCATGGGACAGGTGTTCTTCACCACCGGCAGCGCCAGCTTTGAAGCCATGCGGCGGATGTCCGGCTCCTGGCAGTACAGCAGCGGGCGTATCTGGGTGATGTCCGTCCTGTCCAGATACGTCACCGGCTGGAAGCAGCCGATGCGCCCCTCGAACAGCAGGTTCATCAGCAGTGTCTCCACCGCGTCGTCGTGATGGTGCCCCAGCGCGATCTTGTGGATGCCCCGCTCCGTCAGCGCCGTATGCAGGCTGCCTCGCCGCAGCTTGGCGCACAGGGAGCAGGGGTTCTTTTCTTTCCGCTCGTTGAACACGATGTCGTATACCGGCACGGAGATACGGGTATAGGGCACATCCAGCGCGGCGCAGTAGTCGGCCACGGGGGTGAAATCCATGCCGGGCATGCCCGTCTCCAGCGTGATGGCCTCCACCTGAAAGGGCAGGGGATAGAACGCGCGCAGGCGCGCCAGCGCCGTCAGCGTCAGCAGGCTGTCCTTACCGCCGGAAACGCCCACGGCCACCGTTTCGCCGGCTTCGATCATGTGATAGTCCTCCACACAGCGGCGGACAAGTCCCAATATATGCTGCACGGTCAAGCCTCCTTCATAAAAACGGGAATTGCGTTGCGAGAAAACAGGAGATACTCGGAGAAAACGAGAGATAATGCGAGATGCTTACACCGTAAATCAAAATGCTGTTGACATCGGCGCGGCGGTGTGGTATAAATAATCCTGCGCGCTGAGCGCGTTTTCTCTGCCCCTGCATTGTAACAAGGGCGCGTGAAAAAGTAAAGCATACATTATATAAATTGGAGGAAGATCACCATGTCCACTTTCATGGCAAATAAGGCCAACATCGAGCGCAAGTGGTACGTCGTGGATGCCGCCGGCAAGCCCCTGGGCAAGACCGCCGTCATCGTCGCCGACCTGCTGCGCGGCAAGGGCAAAGTTACCTATACCCCCCACGCCGACTGCGGTGACAACGTCATCGTCATCAACGCGGGCAAGGCCGTTCTCACCGGCAACAAGATGGAGCAGAAGTACTATCGCACCCACTCCGGCTGGGTGGGCGGTCTGAAGGAGACCAAGTACCGCATCCTGATGCAGGACAAGCCCGAGCTGGCCATGCGCGTGGCCGTCCGCGGCATGATGCCCCGCAACATCGTCACCAAGGATTCCCTGAAGCGTCTGCACATCTACGCCGGCGAGCAGCATGACCATGCAGCTCAGAAGCCCGAGCTGGTCAAGTAAGGAGGAAAAAGAGAATGTATCAGTCTAAGAATCCCTACAAGTACGGCACCGGCCGCCGTAAGTCCTCCGTGGCCCGCGTGCACCTGTTTGAGAACGGCACCGGCGCTATCACCATCAACGGCCGCAGCATCGACGAGTATTTCGGTCTGGAGACCCTGAAGATGGTCGTCCGTCAGCCCCTGAACGCCACCAACACCCTGGGCAAGGTGGACATCGTTGCCACCGTCGAGGGCGGCGGCGTGTCCGGCCAGGCCGGCGCCCTGCGCCACGGCATCAGCCGCGCCCTGCTGCTGGTGAACCCCGAGTACCGCGCCATCCTGAAGAAGGCCGGCTTCCTGACCCGCGATCCTCGCATGAAGGAGCGCAAGAAGTACGGTCTGAAGGCCGCCCGCCGCGCACCTCAGTTCAGCAAGCGCTGAGTCTATACCGTTTACCCTCGAGCCGCCGGAAGCTTTGGCTTCCGGCGGTTTTTCGCGCTTTTTTCGCCGCGTGGGGGAAAATTTGCCTGCGGCTATTGCAATGGCGGGGGGAATATGCTATTCTATAATCAATCGATTAGATAATGAAAAGGACGGGACGAACGTGCGCACAGTAAACGAAGCGGCGCGGCAGGCGAAAAAGATAGAGCTGATGGAAAAAAGCTTCGCCTGCTACGCGGAGAACGGCCTGACCGGGGTGGGGATAAAGACCATCGCCGCCGCCTGCGGCTGCAACTCCGCCACGCTGTACCAGTATTTTGACAACCTGGACGACCTCATCGTCCAGGCCACCGACTACTGCATGACCAAGGTGGAGGACGAGTTCATGGCCAAGGCCCCCACCGACGTGGGGGGCGCCATGCGCTACATCGAGGAGATCCCCTACTGGACGGCCCGGGAGCACGGCAAAAAATACCGCCTGATGTACCAGGTCTACACCCATCCCAAATATATTGAGCATGGGAAGAGGTTTTTCGCGGGCCTCGACCAGCGCTGCACCGCCTACGCCAGGCAGCTGGAGCCCAAGCTGGGCATCCCGTACACCACCATCACCGCGCTGATCTGCGTGTTCGTCCGGGCCTGCGTGCACTACGCGCTGTTCGAGGACGAGTACTACCTGAAGGGCCAGATGGGGCTGTTGAAGCAGGGCGTGGCCCTGTTCGCCGGAAGAAACCACGACGATTTTCTGCATGGAGGGGAAAAAGCATAAAAAGCGGATACTGAGCATACTCATGGCGCTGTGCATGGTGCTGACGCTGTGGCCCGCGGCGGCCTTTGCCGAGGAAGGGGTCACACTTACCGGCGGCGGCGCGGCGGTCTCCGCCGTGGGCCTGCGCCGGCGGCGCGCCCGGTGACCTGGCGGCAAATGAACACAGCACCCCCGCTCCCTTATCCGGGAGCGGGGGTGCTCTTTTGCGCTTCGATTCAGCCGTGGCCCTCGGCTGCCCAGGTCGCTTATGGTCAGTACCGCTGCGGTGCAGCTCATAGGTGCTCCTCCTTCTTCCGATAGCCCAGCGCGGTGGAGATCATGCTCGCCGTGGCGCACACCCGCTCCACCGCCGTGTGGAATTCCTCGGAATTGACGCTGCGGAACATGCCGATCACCCCCACGGTGTAGCGCACCTTGCCCTCCACCGTGTACACCGGCGCGGAGATGGACCGCAGCCCGATCTTGTACTCGCCGTTCTCGATGGCGTAGCCGTTGGCGCGGCACTGGTCCGCCTCCCGCAGCAGGGCAGGGATGTCGGTGATGGTGTGGGGCGTGAACTGGGTCATTTTCTGGCTCCGCAGCAGCGCCTCGGCCCCGGTGCGGGACATGTGGGACAGAAAAACCTTCCCCTGGGACGTGCAGTAAATGGGCAGACGCGAGCCGGTGTCCGACACCACCCGCAGGCTGCCCCGGGTCTCCACCTGGTCCAGCGTGATCACGCTGCCGCTCTCGCACACCGACAGCATCACCGACGCGCCGGTCTGCTGGCACAGGTGCTCCATGTAGGGCCGCGCCACCAGCGAGATGTCCCAGGAGCGCTCCACCTGCCGCCCGTATTCAAACAGCCGCAGCCCCAGGGCGTATCGCCCGTCCGGCGTCTGCGTCACCACGTCATAGGCACGCATGGTGGTCAGCAGGCCGAACACCGTGCTCTTGGGATAGCCGCTGAGGGCGGCCAGCTCCTTCAACAGCAGCGGCTTTCCCGCCTGGTCCATCAGCTGCAGCAGCTCCATGGCCTTGGCCACGGACAGGATGATATTGCCATCGACCACACGCATCAGCTCCTTTCCCTGTCAGCATATCCGCTGTCGCCGCCCCTGTCAAGGATGATCCGACAAAATCGAAACGGAATCCGACCATACCGCGCAGCGCGTTTGAAACCGACCTGTCGAAAATGGTATGATTAGGGGCGAAAACCACCGCAGAGAGAGGGATGGTGCGGACATGAAGCTGATACGGACCGAGGACGCGGTGGGCCATGTGCTCTGCCACGACATGACCCAGATCATCAAGGACGAGTATAAGGACGAGTACAAGGACGCCCGCTTCCGCAGGGGCCGTGTGGTCACGGTGGAGGACATCCCCGTGCTGCTCAGCATGGGCAAGGAGCATCTGTACGTCTGGGAGATGACCCCCGGCATGGTCCACGAGAACGACGCGGCGGAGCGCCTGCTGGCGCTGCGGCCCTTTGTGCGGAAAACCGCCTGCATCGTTTCCACCGGCAGCGAGGTGAAAAAGGGCCTCATCAAGGACACCGGCGCCACGGTGTTCGACCTGCTGCTGCCCAAAATCGCGGCGGACGTGCCCGTCACCCGCGTAGACATCGCCGCCCTGGGCGAGGGCGGGCTGTGCCTTGGCTGCGGGGAGTGCCATTACCCCGTCTGCCCCTTCGGCAAATAAGAAAACGCCTGTGCGCCCTGCCGGGCGCATATCGCGGCGACACGTTATCCTGGTGGAAATACCGTGGACTGCGGCATCATCTATGCCTCCGACGCCTATTCCGCCGGATTGACCCCGGCTGCCGAGGCCACTGCCGACATGTGCGGCCAGGTGATCTACCCCGCTGATGTACCGCACCGTCCGCGGCGCCTTCGAGGCCTTTGACGAGACGCTGGCCTACGCAGGACAGACCCTGGGCCTGTCCAACGCCTACATCTTTTGGCACATCCGCATGCCCTACTGCCGTCAGGGCGTGCTGGCCGGCGCGGTGCTGGCCTTCGCCCGGGCACTGGGCGAGTACGGCGCCACCTCCATGATCGCCGGCTACACCCCCGGCAAGACCGCCACCGTGTCCACCACCGTCTATCAGCTGTGGCAGACCAATAACGATGCCCTGGCCCTGAAATGGGTGCTGGTGAACGTGGCCATCTCCGCCGTGATACTGCTGGTGGTGAATATGCTGGAGAAAAAGAATCTGCTGGCCGCGGCGGGCCGGGGAAGGAGACAGCGCGCATGAGCCTTGTGGTGGACATCGAAAAGAAGCTGGGCAGCTTCACCCTGCGCTCCCAATTCGAGACAGACAGCGGCACCATGGCCCTGTTGGGTGCCTCCGGCTGCGGCAAGAGCGTGACCCTCAAGTGCATCGCCGGCATCATGACGCCGGATCGCGGCCGCATCGTGCTGGACGGCGAAACGCTGTTCGACAGTGAGCAGCGCATCGACCTGACGCCCCAGCAGCGGCGGATAGGCTGGCTCTTTCAGCAGTACGCCCTGTTCCCCAACATGACCGTGTCCCAGAACATCCAGTGTGGCATCCGCACCGGCAGCCGCGCGGAAAAGCAGCGTCAGGCATCGGAGCAGCTGCGCCGCTTTCGCCTTCCCCGCACCTTCCCCCGCCGCCGGCATAGAATACGGTGTGCGGGGCCGCCCGGCGCCGCAACAACATCGGCTGCCGCCGCCCGGCTGGGCGGCGGCGCGGAAAAGGAATGTGCCATGGATACAACGGCTGTTCAGGGGATATTGCTCCCCTTCTGGGGCACGTCGCTGGGCGCGGCGTGCGTTTTTTGCCTGAAAAGACCGCCCTCCGCCGCGCTGCACCGCGGCCTGGAGGGCTTTGCCGCCGGGGTCATGACCGCCGCCTCGGTGTGGAGCCTGCTGCTGCCCGCCATCGCCTGGGCGGATATGGGCCGCTGGTCCTTCGTGCCGGCGGCGGGTGGCTTCTGGCTGGGCGTCCTGTTCCTGCGCCTGCTGGAGCGCCTTCTGCCCGCCGCGGCGGCGGACCGCTCCACCGCCATGACGCTGCTGGCGGTGACACTGCACAACATCCCGGAGGGCATGGCCGTGGGCGCGGCCTACGCCGGGTACGCCGCCATGGGGGCGGCCTCTCCGGCCGCCGCGCTGACGCTGGCCATCGCCATCGCCCTTCAGAACGTGCCGGAGGGCGCCATCGTGGCCCTGCCACTGCGCACGGCGGGAGCAGGGAAGGGGAGGGCCTTTACAGGCGGTGTCCTGTCCGGCGCGGTGGAGCCGCTGGCCGCCGCGCTGACGGTGCTCTCCGCCCAGCTGATCGTCCCGGCGCTGCCCTGGCTGCTGGGCTTCGCCGCCGGTGCCATGCTCTATGTGGTGGCCGCCGAGCTGCTGCCCGCCCCCGCCGGTGCCGGTGCCGCGGCCCTGGCCTTCGCCCTGGGCTTCACGGTGATGATGATCCTGGACGTGGCCCTGGGATAGCCCATATTTTACAGGATTGACGGAACACGCCGGAACAGGGTATAATCAATAGGTTACTGTGCCGATTTCAGCAAAAGCGGACTATATTCTGTCAGGAGGTGATCCCGTGGACGATACGCTGCGCACCAGCCACCCGGCGGTGAGCTTTGCCTACTTCGCCCTGGTCATCGCCTGCGCCATGTTCTTCATGCACCCCGTCTGCCTGGCCTTGTCACTGCTGGGGGCCGGGGGCTATGTGGTCCGCCTGCTGGGCGGCAGGGGCCTGCGCCGCCACCTGCTGTGGCTGCTGCCCATGACGCTGCTGGCGGCGGCGATCAACCCCGCCTTCGTTCACCAGGGCGTCACTATCCTGACCTACCTGCCCTCCGGCAACCCCCTGACGCTGGAGAGTTTGCTCTACGGTCTGGCCGCCGGGGCCATGCTGGCCTCCGTGGCGTTGTGGTTCGTCTGCGTCACCGACGTGATCACCTCCGACAAGGTGGTCTACCTCTTCGGCCGCGTGGTCCCCGCCCTGTCCCTGCTGCTGAGCATGATCCTGCGCTTCGTGCCCCGGTTCGTCCGCCGCCTGCGCACCGTCTCCCGGGCTCAGCGGTATACGGGCCGCGATACCCGGAACGGCTCCCTTCCCCAGCGGCTGCGCGCCGCCATGAAGACCTTCTCCATCGTGGTCACCTGGAGCCTGGAGAGCGGCCTTATCACCGCCGACAGCATGCGCTGCCGGGGCTACGGCCTGCCGGGCCGCACCTCCTTCTCCATTTTCCGCTTTGACCGCCGTGACGGTGCCGTGGCCCTGTGGCTGACCTTCTGCGGCGTGTATCTGCTGGGCGGCGGTCTGGCCGGCGGCTTGTTCTTTCAGTACTACCCCATGCTGCTGACCGGCCCCGTCACCCCGCTGACCGTCAGCTTTTTCGTTGTCTACGCCCTGCTGTGCTTCACCCCGCTCCTGATGGACCGGCTGTCCGCACGGCAGTATTCCGCCCGGAAAGGAGGCTGTGCCCATGAGTGACCTGCTGCGTCTGGAGCATTTCGGCTTTACCTATCCCCAGCAGACCCGCCCGGCCCTGTCGGACGTGTCCCTGACCATCCGCTCCGGCGAGTTCTGGGTGCTCTGCGGCACCTCCGGCTGCGGCAAGACCACCCTCCTGCGGCAGCTGAAGCCCGCCCTGCGCCCCCACGGCGCGTCTCAGGGCGTTATCCTCTTCGACGGCGCGCCCCTGGGCGACCTGCCGCCCCACCGCCAGGCGTCGGACATCGGCTTCGTCCTCCAATCCCCGGAGGAACAGACCGTCACCGACAAGGTCTGGCACGAGCTGGCCTTCGGCCTGGAGAGCCTGGGCTGCGACACCCCCGCCATCCGCCGCCGGGTGGCGGAGATGGCCTCCTTCTTCGGCATCCAGGACTGGTTCCACAAAAAGGTGGACGAGCTGTCCGGCGGCCAGAAGCAGCTTCTGGCGCTGGCCTCCGTCATGGTGCTGCAGCCCCGGCTGCTGATTTTGGACGAGCCCACCAGCCAGCTGGACCCCATCGCCGCCGCCGACTTTTTGCAGACCGTGGGCCGCCTCAACCGCGAGCTGGGCATCACCGTCCTGCTGACGGAGCACCGTCTGGAGGAGGCCCTGCCCCTGGCCACCCACGCCGCCGTGCTGGACGGCGGCCATCTCCTCTGTGCCGGTGCGCCGGAGGACGTCTGCCGCGCCCTGCGGGGCCGCGGCCACGATATGTTCCTGGCTATGCCCGCCGCCGTCCGCGTCTGGGCCGGGGTGGACAGCGACCTGCCCTGCCCCCTGACCGTCCGGGACGGCCGGGACTTCCTGGCCGCCTGGTGCGCCGGGCACCCCCCGCGTCCCCTGCCGCCGGAGCCGTCCCACCCCGCCGGAGAGACCGTCCTCACCGGTGAGGGCCTCTGGTTCCGCTACGAGCCGGAGCAGCCGGACGTGGTCCGCGGCCTGGACATCCGCGTCCGCCGCGGCGAGCTGCTGGCCCTGCTGGGCGGCAACGGCGCGGGAAAATCCACCACCCTTGGCCTGCTCTCCGGCGCACTGACGCCCCAGCGGGGCACGGTGTCCCACACCGGCCGCATCGGCGTCCTGCCCCAGGATCCACAGGCCCTCTTTGTGAAAAAGACCGTCCGTCTGGACCTCTACGAGGCCTTCGACGGCGCCGCCGTCTCCCGGGATGAGCAAGACCACCGGGTGGAGCGGGTGGTGTCCCTCTGCCGCCTGACGGACCTGCTGGACCACCACCCCTACGACCTCTCCGGCGGCGAGCAGCAGCGCGCCGCCCTGGCCAAGGTGCTGCTGCACCGGCCGGATATCCTCATGCTGGACGAGCCCACCAAGGGCCTGGACGCCGCCTTCAAGCAGTCCTTCGCCGCCATTCTCTCCGCCCTGACCGCCGCCGGCACGGCGGTGGTGATGGTCAGCCACGATGTGGCCTTCTGCGCCCAGTACGCCCACCGCTGCGCCCTGTTTTTCGACGGCAGCATCGTCACGGAGGGCACGCCCCGCACCTTCTTCTCCGGCAACAGCTTCTATACCACCGCCGCCGACCGCATGGCCCGGGATGTCTGCCCCGGCGCGGTCACGGTGGAGAACGTCCTGGCCGTCATCGGCGGTCAGGTCCCGCCCCAGCCGGTGCTGGAGACGTCCTACGACCCCCTGCCGCCGGTGGCGGAGGAGTCCGCCGCCTGGCAGCCCAAAAAGCTTCCCTGGTGGCGCAAGGCCATCGCCGCCGTCTGCGGCGCCGGCGCCCTGGCGATCTTCTGGATCGCCGCCAAACACACCGATCTCACCGCCCTGGTGGGCGGCGGCACGCTGTCCCAAGCGGGCTGGCAGGCACTTTCCCTTTACGGCCTGTTCATCCTCCTGCTCTTCGGCTGCATCGCCGCCGTGGGCCGCCGCTCCAAGCCCCTTACACTGCTTCAGACGCCGGTGCAGAAGCGCCGCTTGACCAAGCGCACCCGGCTGGCGGCGGTGCTGATCCTGCTGTGCATCCCCGCCACGCTGTACGTGGGCTTCTTCTACTTCGGCAACAGCGCCTATTACCCCATCGCCTTCGCCGTGCTGCTGGAGTGCATGGTGCCCTTCTTCCTGGTATTCGAGGGGCGGAAGCCCCAGGCCCGTGAGCTGGTGCTGGTGGCTACCCTCTGCGCCCTGGGCGTGGCCGGCCGCGCTGCCTTCTTCATGCTGCCCCAGTTCAAGCCCGTGCTGGCACTGACCATCATCTCCGGCGTGGCCCTGGGGGGCGAGACCGGCTTTCTGGTGGGCGCTATGACCATGCTGGCCAGCAATGTCCTGTTCTCTCAGGGCCCCTGGACGCCCTTCCAGATGTTCGCCATGGGCATCATCGGCTTCCTGGCGGGCGTGCTGTTCCGCAAGGGCTGGCTGCGCCGCAGCCGCGCCGCCCTGTGCGTTTTCGGCGCCCTCTCCGCCGTGGTGATCTACGGCGGCATCATGAACCCCGTCGCCGCCCTGATCTACGCTCACACGTTGGAGTGGAAGGTGGTCGCGCCCTACTACGTCACCGGCTTCCCGGTGGACTGCGTCCACGCGGCGGCCACGGTGTTCTTCCTGCTGGTGCTGGCCGAGCCTATGCTGGAAAAGCTGGACCGCATCAAGGTCAAATACGGCCTGGTAGAGTAAGAAACGTCCCCGTACCCTCAGGGTATGGGGACGTTTTTTCCGCAACCTGAAGTTTCCCGGCTATTTTCCCGCCGCAACCGAAAGGTGATGGACATTCCGCCGCCGCTCCTGTATAATGGGGGCAGAAATTCCAGAAGGGAGGACCGCCTATGCCTGCCATCCGCTGCAAGGCCTGCGGCAAGACCTATGATTCCCGTGAGGGCTTCTGCCCCAAGTGCGGCGCCTATAACCGCCCGCCCCGCCGGGAGTGGGTGGACGCCGACGGCGACGTCCACTACGCCGAACAGGAGAAGGTTTGCTACGAGCAGAAGGAGTGCCACGAGGAGAAGGTCTGCTACGAAAACCAGACCCGCCGCCCCCGGCCCCATATCCGCCGCCCTGCTGTCAGGAAAAATCCATCCTCCGCCGCGACCTTCATCGCCGTGGCCGTGGTCGTGATCGTGCTGTTTGCCGTGCTGCGCGGCTGCATTTTTTACAATTTGGCCCCCATCACGCCGGACTATCCGGTCTATGACGACGGCTGGGCCACCGTCGGCCCCTCTGAGGAGGCTTACCCCGACCGCCAGTATGTGTCGGTGGGCGAGTCCTTCACTCTGCGGGACAGCGCCTTCGTGGTGGCCTATACCGAGCTGAACCACGAGAACCTGTCCCTGCTGGCCTATGTGGTGGAGGAGGGGGACTACCAGACCTTCCCCGATCTTATCTGGGTGGACGATGACGGCTTTGAGATGTGGGTGCCTGTGGACGATGTCACCGCCTCCGCGGAGGGCGACGGCGTGTTCCTCTGCACCTACGACCTGGACAGCGCCGACGTAGACCTGACCAGCGACATATATCTGGTCTTTGAGGACGACTATACCTCCGTCTGGGTCCCCATCCCCCTCTCCGCCTGACCCATGCCCTGTCATTGCGAGGAGGGCGAAGCCCGACGTGGCAATCCGTCCCCTCCGTAGGGACCGATGCCCACGCCGCGCAGCAAGTACCTTTAGGTACATCGGCCCGCCCGCAGAGATTTCCTGCACGCCACCCCCACAAAACCTCCCAATACCCTTTACACCCCCCAAAAAAACAAAAAAGGCAGACGGCTCACGCCGTCTGCCTTTCATCTCTCAGAACTTGTCCTTGTTGAATATCCGCAGGATCTCGTCGAAGGACTTGTCCATCTCGTCCTGGCCCTGCTCGCCCTTCACCTCGTCCAGGGGCTGGGGCGCGCCGTTGCTGTCGGCCTGGGCCTGCGCCGGCTGTGCCGCCGCCGCGTTGGCCTCCTGCTGCCCCTCGTCGAAGCCCGTGGCGATGACCGTCACGCGGATCTCGTCGTCCAGCGTCTCGTCGAAGGTGGCGCCGAAGATGGTCAGCGCGTCGGGATGCACCGCCTGCTGCACCAGCGTGGCGGCCTGCTCCACTTCCTCCAGCCCGATGTCCATAGAGCCGGTGACGTTGATCAGCACGCCCCGTGCACCGTTGATAGAGGTCTCCAGCAGGGGGGAGGAAATGGCCATCTTGGCGGCCTCCTCGGCCTTGCCCTTGCCGGCCGCGCGGCCCACGCCCATGTGGGCCAGACCTGCGTCCTTCATGATAGCCGTCACATCCGCAAAGTCCAGGTTGATGAACCCGGTGTCCCGGATCAGGTCGGAAATGGATTGCACCGCCTGTCGCAGCACGTCGTCCGCGATCTCAAAGGCGTTGGCAAAGGTGATCTTCTGGTCGGTGGCGTACTTCAGCCGCTCGTTGGGGATGATCACCAGCGAGTCCACCTTGCTGCGCAGCTCCTCAATGCCCTGCTCCGCCTGGGTCATGCGGCGGCGTCCCTCAAACCCGAAGGGCTTGGTCACCACGCCCACGGTCAGGATGCCCGCCTCCCGGGCGATCTCGGCCACCACCGGAGCCGCGCCGGTGCCGGTGCCGCCGCCCATGCCGGCGGTGATGAACACCATGTCGGTGTTCTCCAGCGCCTTGGCCATCTGGTTGCGGCTCTCCTCTGCGGCCTTGCGGCCCACCTCGGGGTTGGAACCGGCGCCCTTGCCGCCGGTCAGCTTCTCGCCGATCTGAATTTTATAGGTAGCGCTGGATGCGTTCAGCGCCTGCTTGTCCGTATTGACCGCCACAAAGTCAACGCCCTGGGCGCCGCCGCGTACCATGCGGTTGACCACGTTGTTGCCGCCGCCGCCTACGCCCACGACCTTGATGCTGACCACATTCTCCGGCCCGGTTTCCAATCCAAAAGCCATGTCTGCTCCTCCTGCCATAATTTGTATGAAAATGACGGATTATCTCCAAGTAAATGCTATATCTTGTATTGTATTACGAATCCGCGCAAGCGTCAAGTGCAAGCACCCATTTTGCCAAAAAACTTTCCGCCCTTCGCCGCGGAATCCCGCGAAAAAGCAACCGATGCGATTTATTCGGGAATAAACCTTGCCTTTCCATCCTGCATCATGTTGATGGTCCCCTTCTCGTTGACCTCCAGCTTCTCCACCACCGCCTGCAGATAGTCCAGCTTGTAGCCGTAGTCCGCCTCCCAGGGCAGGCATACGTTGAACCGGTCCATATACCGCAGCGTCAGCTGCGCCGGGTCGCTCATGTCCAGCAGCGATACCTCCGCCGTCATGTCCCGCGCGTCCAGCGCCTGCATGATGGCCAGCAGCTGCTCCAGCGCCAGCTCCTGCCCCTCCGCCGCCGTGGCCTTCTGCCCCACGGACGGCTCCAGCAGCGTCAGCCCCTTCACCTGCATGCGCCCCTTGGCCGCTGCGGCCGCCATTTCGTCCACGATGTTCCCCGTGCTGCACAGCAGATACGCCTTCCCGTCCTGCACGATGGCCGCCGGGTCGCTGCACTCCGTCACGATGATAGCCAGCCCGTCCGGCAGCGTCCGCCGGAACTGCACCGTCTCGACATACGGCAGCGCCTGCCGTATCCGCTCCGCCGCATTGTACTTGTTCATCAGGAACAGATTGTCCCCTTCCTTCACCTCCGCCGCGTCGATGATCTCCTGCCTGGAGTACCGCTCGTTGCCGCTGACGTCGATGGTCCGTATGCGGAAAAACAGCGTCAGTGCCAGGGCGATGGCGGTGCAGATCAGCACAAAGGCCAGCAGTTTGTAGAGGAAGCTCATGCTCCCTCTCCGCCGCTTGTGGTTGTACCGTCTGCGCCTTGCCATCGTCCGTTGTCCTCCGCTGTCTGTCAGTTCTCTTCCCAAATGCGCGCGCCCAGCGCCCGCAGGTCCCGGGGCAGGTCCTCATACCCCCGGTGTATGTGTCCCACGCCCTGCACCGTGGTGCTGCCCGCAGCGGACAGCCCCGCCACCGCCAGCGCCGCGCCGCCCCGCAGGTCGGTGGCCACCACGTCGGTGCCGTGCAGCCGTGTCACGCCGCACACCACGGCCACCCGCCCCTCGGTGCGGATGTCCGCGCCCATGCGCGTCAGCTCCGGCACATGACGGTACCGGCTCTGAAAGATATTCTCCACGAATACCGTGGTGCCCTGTGCCCGCAGCAGCGCCGCCATCAGTATGGCCTGCGCGTCGGTGGGAAACCCCGGATAGGGCGCCGTCCGCACCGGTGGCACGGCCTTCAGCGGCCCCGTCCGCGTCAGCTGTATGTACTCCTCGCCGCAGTCCACGGCGCACCCGGCCTGCTGCAGCGCCGTGGTCACGGCGGCCAGGTGCCGGTATTCCGTGCTCCGCAGCGTCACGTCGCCTCCGGCGGCCGCCGCCGCGCATAGATAGGTGGCCGCCGCGATCCGGTCCGGTATCACCCGGTGGACGCAGCCGTGCAGCGCCCTTGGCGCCACCGTAATGACCGAGCCGCCTGCGCCCCGCACCTCCGCGCCCATGGCGCACAGGAACGCCTGCAGGTCCGCGATCTCCGGCTCCCGCGCCGCGTTGCAGATGACGGTCTCGCCCTCCGCGCCGCAGGCGGCCAGCATGGCGTTCTCCGTGGCACCCACGCTGGGGGTGGCCAGCATGATCTGCCCGCCCGTCAGCTGCCGCGCCCGGCACCGCAGCGTCCCGCCGGCGTCGTCGATCTCCGCGCCCAGGGTGCGCAGCGCCGACAGATGCAGATCAATGGGCCGCGGCCCCAGCTCGCACCCGCCGGGATAGCTCAGCTCCGCCCAGCCGCACCGGGCCAGTATGGCCCCCAGAAAGATCACCGACGAGCGCATCCGCCGCATCAGCGTCTGGGGGATGTCGCACCGCGTCAGTGTGGTGCTGTCCACCAGCAGGTCGCCGCCGTCCCACTGCACGGTGCAGCCTAAGTACCGCAGGATGTCCGCCGCCGACTCCACGTCGCTCAGGTGCGGACAGCCCTCTATCCGGCACACGTCCCCCGCCAGCAGTGCGGCGGCCAGAATGGGCAGAACGCTGTTCTTGGCCCCCTGCACCGTCACCTCGCCCCGCAGCGGCACGCCGCCCTCGATCGTGATATATCCCATATACCCTCCCTCTCCGCTCATCCAACAGCTACGCCATTGTATGACCGGACAGGGGAGAGGGGTGCCTGTCTTACTTCTTCACCAGCGCCATCACCGTGTGGTAAATGCGCTCCGTGGCGTCGGGGATGCCCAGCGAATGCATGGCCTGCGCCATGCGCGCCCGCGTCTCCCCATCGTTCAGTATGGCCGCCACGGCGTCGTACAGCCCGTCGCCGGTGCTCTCCGGTTCCGTGATGACCACCGCGCCGCCGTGCCTTTCCAGCAGCCGCGCGTTCTTCTCCTGGTGGTTGTTGGTCACATAGGGGGACGGCACCATCACCGTGGGCTTGCCCAGCGCCGTCAGCTCGCTGATGGTGGAGGCACCGGCGCGGCACAGCACCACGTCCGCCGCCGCCATCACCACGTCCATGTCGTAGATATACTGCCGCACGTCCAGACGCGGGGAGCGGGGCAGACCCAGCTCCCGCAGCTTCTGCTCCATGACCGGCCAGCTGCCCTTGCCCGCCGCGTGGATGTGGCGGAAGGGGTAGCCCTCCGCGTCCTCCCGGCGGAAGAAGTCCACCATGGCCTCGTTCATGTGGCTGGCGCCCAGACTTCCCCAAAAGGATACCACAAGGGGCGCGTCGTCGTCAAAGCCCAGCTTTTTCCGCGCCTCCTCCCGGCTCAGCCGGAAGAAATCGCCCCGCACCGGCGTGCCGGTGACGGCGATGCGCTCCGGGTGCCGGTAGTGCTGGCGGCAGTCCTCAAAGCCCACCATGATGACGTCGGCGTACTCCTCCAGCATCTTCGTGGTCAGGCCGGGCACCATATTGCTCTCGTGTACGGCGGTGGGAATGTGGGCCTTGGCCGCCGCCTTCACCATGGGATAGCTGGCGTAGCCGCCGGTGCCCACCACCAGGTCGGGCTTGAAATCCCGCAGGATGGCGCGTGCCTGCCGCCCGGAGGAGGCCAGCACCCGCAGGGTGTGCAGGTTGTGGCGGATGCCCTCGGCGTTCAGCTTCCGCTGGAAGCTGCTGACCTCCACGGCGGCGTAGTCGTACCCCGCCTTGGCCACCAGCTCCCGCTCCATGCCCGTGGGCGTGCCCACGAACAGAACGGCGGTGGCGGGATCCTTTTCCCGCATATAGCCCGCCAGCGCCAGCGCCGGATTCACATGTCCCGCGGTGCCGCCGCAGGTAAATATCACTCTCATACGGTTGCTCCTGCCAGCCGCCTTGAGCGGCTCATACCTAAAAATTCGATACGTTCTGTATTTTATCTGCCAAATATTACGATTTGTTGTCGGATTCTGTGCTTTTATCCCGCCCGTGCCGCGGGCATCTGCCGCGATACGCTCAGCACGATGCCCATCTCTACCAGCTGCAAACACAGTGCCGTGCCGCCGTAGCTGAAGAAGGGGAGGGAGATGCCCGTGGTGGGCACGAAGCCGGACACCACGGCGATGTTCAAAAATGTCTGCAAGGCCAGATGGGTCATCACGCCCACCACCAGCAGCGCGCCGAAGCGGTCGCGGGCATGGAGGGCGATCCAGAAGCCCCGCAGGATCAGCATGGAGAAGATCAGCATGATGACGCACGCGCCGATCAGACCCAGCTCCTCGCACACCACGGAAAAAATGAAGTCGTTGTACTGCTCCGGCAGGTACAGGAACTTCTGCCGTCCACGGCCCAGTCCCACGCCCAGCAGGCCGCCGGAGCCGATGGTGATCAGGCTCTGCGCCAGCTGGTAGCCGTCGCCGTAGTAGTCCTCCCACGGGTTGTGCCACATCTCGATACGCGCCGCGCCATACTTGATAACGCCGCTCTCCGCCAGCTTTATAAACAGGTAGCCCAGCACGCTGACGCCGCCTACCCCGGCGGCCACCAGCCAGCCCTGTATGCCGCCCACGATCATCAGCACCGCGCCGGTGGCAAAGATCAGCACCGTGCCCGACAGGTGGGGCTCCAGCATCATCAGCACGCCGATGACCGCCAGCAGCGCCACATAGGGCAGTATGCCCTGCCGCCACGTCAGCATCTTCTCCCGCTTTTTGGAGATGGTGTCGGAGAAGTACACGATGACCGCCAGCTTGGCGATCTCCGACGGCTGGAACTGGAACACGCCCTTGATGCCCAGCCACCGGGTGGCGTTGTTGGCGGTAATGGCCAGCGGGTTGTGGGGGATGATGACCAATATCAGCAGAAACAGCGCCAGCCCCACCAGCAGCCGCGCCGCGCCGCGCCAGCGCTGGTAGTTGATCTTGCTGACCATGAACATGGCCACAAGGCCGATGGCCGCGAAGGCGGCCTGCCGCTTGAAGTAGTACGCGCCGTCCCCGGTGTCGTAGTACGCCCGGGGAAAGCTGGCGGAGAACAGCATGATCAGTCCCACCGCCGTCAGCAGCAGCGTCAGTATCAGGAAGGGGAGATCCATCTGCCCCTTGGCGGCCTCCTTGTGGCGCTTCTCCACCTGCCGCATGTGTGCCTGCTGCGCCTTCCGCGCCTGCAGCTCCTCCCGGGTCATGCTCTCCCTCCTTCCTCAAAAACCGCCGCGTGCTTTTCCCGCGCCCGCGCCTGCCGTCCCCGGTTTACGCCGCCGCATCGCCTCGTTCTCGTCCTATTCCATTACGTTCTTGCCTGTTCTAAAATGCAGTCAACAACGTTTTTAAACAGCAAAGCGATATTTAACGGCGAAATAAGCGATAACGCACCCGATAAGACTCGCCGTGGTGAACACCGCCACCACCTTGGTCTCCTTCCAGCCGCACATCTCAAAGTGATGGTGCAGCGGCGCCATTTTGAAGATGCGCTTGCCGTGTGTGGCCTTGAAATACGCCACCTGGATAATGTCGCTCAGTGTCTCGCAGATATACACGATCCCCACCAAAATCAGCACCAGCGGCATATCATAGGCGAAGGCCAACGCCGCCACGGCACCGCCCAGAAACAGCGACCCCGTATCGCCCATGAACACCTTGGCAGGGTAGTGGTTGTACAGCAAAAAGCCCAGCAGGCCGCCTACCAGCGCCCCGGAGAACAGCCCCAGCTGCTCAAATCCCGGCCACACCACCGCCATCACCAGAAAGAACAGTCCCACTGGCACCGTCACGCTGCTGCTCAGCCCGTCCAGCCCGTCCGTGATGTTCACGGCGTTCACCGTGCCCACGATGACAAACGCTGCAAACACAAGGTATACCAGCCACGGCAGCACGATGTGGGTGTTCCAGAAGGGGATATACAGGTTGGGGCTCAGCATCCCCTCGTACCGCATCAGGCACAGGAACGCCACCGCCGCCGCCAGCTGCAGAACGAACTTCTGCGGCGCGGTCAGTCCGGTGTTCTGGTGGTGCTTCACCTTCTGATAGTCGTCGATATACCCAATGGCACCGAACACCAGCGCGAACAGATAGACGTACAGGTGCACGAAGCTGCCGGCCAGCATACGCCGCCAGCCCAGCACCAGAATGGTCAGGCCGATACCGATGATGAACATCAGTCCGCCCATGGTGGGGGTGCCCTGCTTGGTCATGTGCCAGGTGGGGCCGATCTCCTTGATGGACTGTCCCGCCTTCAGCTTCACCAGCGCCGGGATCAGCAGCTTGCCCGCCGCGGCGGTGACCACAAAGCTGACCACAATGGGCAGCACGATCTCCATAATTCCCATAATACCTTGCTCCTTCCCTCCGCTGCGCGGAGGTCTTTTCTTTATTTGTGCATCTCCTTCAGATGCTCCGCCACGATCACCCGCTCATCCATGGGATAGTGCTTGTGGTCGATCTCCTGATAGTCCTCGTGCCCCTTACCGGCCAGCACGATCACATCCCCCGGCTGCGCGTGGTCCATGGCATAGTGTATGGCCTCCACCCGGTCGGGTATCACCGCGTGAGGGGTGTCGTAGCCCACCATACCCGGCAGGATGTCGTTGATGATGGCCATGGGATCCTCCGTCCGAGGATTGTCGCTGGTGACGATGACAAAGTCCGCCAGACGCGCGCCGATCTCGCCCATAACGGGCCGCTTGGTCTTATCCCGGTCGCCGCCGCAGCCGAACAGCGCCACCACCCGGCCCTTGGCGAACTCCTTGGCGGATTGCAGCACCTTCTCCAGCGCGTCAGGCTTGTGGGCGTAGTCGTTGAGCACGGTGAAGTCCGTCCCCGGCGTGGGGATGATCTCCATGCGGCCCTTGACGCCGTGGTTCTTCTCCAGCGCGTCGGCGCACTCCGCCAGCGGCACGCCCAGATTCCAGCAGCAGGCCATGGCGTCCAGCGTGTTGTATACGGTGAACAGCGCCGGGATGCCCACATGGGCGTGGCACCACTCCGTGTCCGCCTCAGCGTCGAAGTCCACGCTGCCGGAGTGCAGCGCCACGTTCTTGGCCATGAGATCCGCCTGTCCGCTGACGGCGTAGGAGAACCGCCGGGGGCAGGTGGCCCCGGCCATCAGGCGCGCCGCCCACGGGTCGTCGGCGTTGTAGATGCCCAGATCGCACTGGCGGAACAGCAGCGCCTTGGCGTCGCAATAGGCCTCCATGGTGTGGTGGAAGTCCAGATGATCCCGGCTCAGGTTGGTGTAGATGCCCACGGCGAACCGGATGCCGTATACCCGGTCCAGCATCAGCGCGTGGGAGGACACCTCCATCACCACGTGGGTGCAGCCCTGGTCGGCCATCTCCCGCAGCAGCTTCTGCAGCTCGAAGGACTCCGGCGTGGTGCGCTCGGTGTGCAGCACCTGGTCGCCGATCATGTTCTGTATGGTACCGATAAGGCCCACCTTGGCCCCGGCCTTCTGCTCCAGTATGCTCTTGATGAGATAGGTGCTGGTGGTCTTGCCGCTGGTGCCGGTGACGCCGATCATGGTCAGCTCCCGGGCGGGATGGTCAAAGCGGTTGCCGCCCACCACCGCCAGCGCCCGGCGGCTGTCCGCCACCTGGACGTAGGGCACATCGCCCTCCGGCGCCTTTTCGCACAGCACGCAGGCTGCGCCCTTTTCCAGCGCCATGGGGATGAACCGGTGGCCGTCCGCCGCCGCGCCGGGCACGGCGATGAACAGGTCGCCGCCCTCCACCAGGCGGGAGTCGTACTGCACCTCCCGGATGTCCGCGTCCATATCGGCGGTGTACGATAGAATGTCAAGCCCCTTCAACAGCTCATGCAGCTTCATGGTCAACTCTCCTTTGCATTTATTCAGTAAATGCTATTATACCACGCATCGCCGCTCCGCAAAAGGGAACGGCGTGCCCTGTTGGGCGCAAAACGTGTGGTGTCAGTCCGTCACGGACGTGTCGCCCAGCTGCACGGTGATCACCGTGCCGGCGTCCACCTCCGTGCCCTCGTCGATGGACTGGCTCAGCACCCGGATAGAGCTGGACTCACTGCCGGTGGTGCCGGAGAACCGGATCAGCAGCCCCGCCGCCGTGGCAGAGGTGTTGGCCTCGGAAGGCGTCTTGCCGATAAGGTGGGGCACCACGCACTTGTCCGTGGGCTTCTCCGCGTTGGCGTAGAGGATAACGCTGGACTTGCCGGGGATGATGGCGCCGCCCGCCGGTGTCTGGTCGGTGATGGTGGCTCCGTCACCCACGATCTTGTAGCTCAGCGCCCGATCCTTCAGCTTCTCCTTGGCCTGGTCCACCGTCAGCCCGATGACATTGGGCACCGTGGTGTCCATGCCCAGCAGCTCCTCGGCGGAGTAGCTGGGCTCGATGCCCAGATAGGGCAGGATCTCCGCCATCACGGAGCTGGCCGTGGGGGCCACCATGTTGCCGCCGGAGACATAGGTGCCCGTGGCGCGGCTGGGGGTGTCCATGGTGATGAGCATGATCACCTGGGGGTCGTCCGCCGGCGCAAAGCACAGGAAGGACACCACCACGTCGCCGCTCTGGCCCTTATCCGCCGTGCCGGTCTTGCCGCCGATGCGGTAGCCCGCCACCTGCCCGTTCTTGCCGGTGCCGCTGGAGACAACATACTCCAGGCACTCCCGCACCGTGGCGGAGGTCTGCTCGCTGATGACCTGCCGCACCGGCGTGCTGTCGTGGCGATAGGTCACATTGCCGTCGCTGTCGGTGATGCGCTCCACCAGATACGGCGTGTGCAGGTACCCGCCGTTGACGCAGGCCGCCTGGGCCGAGATCAGCGTCAGCGGCGTCACGGTGAAGTTCTGGCCAAAGGCGTAGCAGGCCAGATCCAGCTGGGTGAAGCTGTTATCCGCGGCGAACACGCCCACCGCCTCGCCGCCCAGGTCGATGCCCGTGGTGTTCATCAGCCCGAAGGAGCGCATGTATTCGTAGAATTTCTCGTTGCCGATCCGCAGTCCGTAGTTGATGAACGCCGGGTTGCAGGAGTTCCCCACCGACTGCATCAGCGTCTGCAGCCCGTGGCCGTTCTTGTTGGAGCAGTGGATGGTGTAGCCGGAGATGCTCACGCTGCCGCCGCAGTTGACGGTGGTGGTCTTATCCACCACGCCCTCCTCCAACGCCGCGGACAGCGTCAGGATCTTGAAGGTGGAGCCCGGCTCATAGGTGTCGTTCAGCGCCTTATTGCGCCACTGGGTCAGCTGCGCGTCGGACAGCTTGAACCCGCCCTCCTCATCGCTGATGCGGGAGAGCAGCGCCGGGTCGCTGACCGTCAGGAAATCGTTCAGGTCATAGTTGGGATAGGACGCCATGGCCAGTATGCCGCCGGTGTTCACGTCCATGACGATGCCGCTGGCGCCGTTGGCGGCGGAGAACTTGTCGATCATGGCCTCCATGCCCTTTTCCAGATAGTACTGGATGGTGGTGTCCAGGGTCAGCGTCAGGTCGCCGCCGTTTTTGGCGGCAAAGTACTGCTCGTAGGTGTACAGCATGTCATTCTCCGCCTGGTCCTTGGCGGAGATCACCAGGCCGCTCTGGCCCTCCAGCTCTTTTTCGTAATAGGCCTCCAGCCCGTACAGGCCCGTGTTGTCGTCGCCCACGAAGCCGATGACCTGGGCCGCCAGCGACCCGTAGGGGTAGTAGCGCTTGGTGTCCGCCACCAAGTGCACGCCCACGATGTCGTTTTCATCCACATATTCCCGCACCTTGGCGGCCACGTCCTCGTCCGCCCGCAGCTGGATGACCTCGTACTGGGACTTGACGTTGTCCATCCGCTTGCGGATGGCCGACGGCTCCTTGCCCAGGATCTCCGCCAGACCCGCCGCCAGCGAGTCCTTGGTCCAGCTCACCGGCTTCTCCTTGTCGTTCACCGCGTTGTCGATCTCCAGCGGCGAGAGGATGATGGTCTCCGCGCTGGAGGAGATGGCCAGAATGTTTCCCGCCGCGTCGTAGATGGTGCCCCGGGAGGCCGTGACCACCGTCCGCCGGGTCTGCTGGCTCACTGCCTTGCTCTGCAGCTCCTCATGCTGTGTGATCTGCAGGTCGAACAGCCGGAAGAACAGCAGCGCGAACATCACCACGCCCATCAGGATCATCAGCACGAAGGACCGGGTCTGTATCACCCGGTTGGCCCGCCGTATGTTCTCATTTTTTCGCTCCGGATTCCGCTTTTCTGCCACGCTGAGCCTCCTGTTTCGCCGTAAAAAACTGTTTTTTTTCCGGGGCGGCGCCCTGTGTCCGCCCCCTCTTATAGGCCAAGCAAGGAGCAAGAAGTCGCCTTCTTACTCCCTGCGCTTACACTATATTGTCCCTTACCGGAAATATTCCACAATATATGCCCACAGCTCCTCGGCCTTGCCCACAAAGTCGTCCAGCACCGCCGCGCCGCCCGCTGCATATACCTCCACGCTGTCCGCCCCGGACAGGTCGATGTACTCGATCTGCCCGCTGCTGGGCTTGGACATCCCGGCCTCCTCCGCCGCCGCCTTTACCGTGGCCAAATCGAAGGTCCGCTCATATTCCGTCAGCAGCGCCACATGCTCCTCCTCCAGCGCCGAGATCTCCCGCTTGATGGAGGACACGCTGTCCGAAATGCCCGTCAGCTTCACATAGCACAGCATCAGCGCGATCACCATGCCCACCACCAGCACCGTTCCCAGCGCCAGGGCAGGGGAGGGGCGCACCGCGGCCCTGGCCGCCGTCTGCCGCCGCTGTACCGGCTGCACCTCCGGCTGTGCCGGCCGCGTCTTTTTCTGAGGGAGCTTCCCGGCGTCGTCCAACTGCTTTTCCCGCGCCAGCGCGTCCAGATCGTAGGCCAGACTGCCGTAGGTGCCGTTGTGCTTATAACTTGCCATAAAAACTCCCTCCTTTCCCTGCGGCGGCTCTTTTCCGCCGATACTCCGTTGCATGCGCTTGAAATACACAAAGTATTCCAGCGCGCCTGCGCCTCGTCCCGGCGAAAAATATCTCGCCGCAGACGCTATCCGGTGTCTTATACCTTCTCCGCCACCCGCAGCTTGGCGCTCCGGGCGCGGGGGTTGCGCTCCAATTCTGCTTCGTCCGCCACGATGGGCTTGCGGCTCACCAGCTTCAGCTTGGGCTTCTTGCCGCACACGCACACCGGGAATTCCGGCGGGCAGGTGCAGCCGGTGGCCAGCTCCTGCAGGGTTTTCTTGATGATCCGGTCCTCCAGCGAGTGGAAGGAGATCACCGCCAGCCGCCCGCCCCGGTTCAGGTGCGCCGTGGCGGCCTCCAGCATGGGCGGCAGGGCGTCCAGCTCGCCGTTGACGGCGATGCGTATGGCCTGAAAGCTCCGCTTGGCCGGGTGCTGCTTTTCCCGCAGCGCTGCCGGGGGCATGGCGGACTTGATGACCTCCACCAGCTCCAGCGTCGTCTCGATGGGGCGCTGCTCCCGCGTCTGCACGATGCGTCTTGCGATGGCGGGGGCGTAGCGCTCCTCGCCGTACTCAAACAGAATGCGCCGCAGCTCCTCGTAGCTCCAGCCGTTCACCACCTCGCGGGCGGTGAGGTACGCGGAGCGATCCATTCGCATGTCCAGCGGCGCGTCGTGCATATAGCTGAAGCCCCGCTCCGCATCGTCCAGCTGCGGGGACGACACACCCAGGTCGAACAGCATGCCGTCCGCCCCGTCTATGTGCAATTCGGCGAGAATGTCGCCGATGCGGTCGAAATTGCTGTGGACAAGCGTGACCCTGTCCGCGTAGTCCGCCAGCCGCTCCTGCGCGGCGGCGATGGCCGTCTCGTCCCGGTCGATGCCGATGAGCCGCCCGGTGGTCAGCCGCTTTACGATCTCCAGCGAGTGACCGGCGCGTCCCAGCGTGCCGTCCACATAGATACCCTCCGGCCGGATGGCCAGCGCGTCCAGGCATTCGTGCAGCAGCACCGGCACATGGCCGTAGTCCTTTTCACACATACGGCTCACAGCCCCATTTCCGCCATGGCGCTCTCCAGCTCGCCGGAGTCAAAGGCCTCGCTCTCCAGCGCTGCCCAGCGCCCGGCATCCCAGATCTCCGCCCGGTCGAAGCTGCCGATGACCACCACGTCCCGTGTCAGCCCCGCATACTCCCGCAGCTTGGCGGGCAGCAGGATGCGCCCCTGGGCGTCCGGCTCGCAGTCCGCGGCGTAGGCAAACAGCGCGCGGAGCTTCTTCACCTCGTTGTAGGACAGCGCCTTCAGCTTGTCCATAAAGGCCGCCCAGCTCTCGTCGGAGTAGACGGACAGACAGTGATCCTGTCCCATGGTCACATGGAACGTCTGCCCCAACTCCCGGCGCAGGGCGGCGGGGATAAAGAGGCGCCCCTTGGCGTCGATGCTGTGTGCATATTGACCGGTCATAGAGCCGCCTCCTTCCGAAAAAAATAGTCCCCCGGCGGAAAACCGTGGGCCACTTCCCCACAAATGTGGATATTGCCCCCACAATTCACCACTAATGAGGTTAGTATACATAATCCATAATGGAAATGCAAGCGCAAATTATGTCTACCAACCGCCGCAAAGCCGGAGTTTTCCACAGGCTTCGCCGGTTTTTCCGCCGGATTTGAAACACCTGTTCCAGAGCAAAAGGCGCAAAAAAACGGCAGACACAAGATTTTGTGTCTGCCGGTCTGCAACTGTACAATATAATGCTGCATTGTGGAAATCGGAGAAAAATTTACGCAGTTTTTATAGATTTTCCACAAAGTATACAGCCCGCGCCGCCCTTCCGGTGGAAAAGCGCCGCCGGTTTACTGCTGGCTGTCGCCGCCTTTTTCCGCAGCAGAGCTGTTCAGCTGCTGGCGCTGTGCCTGCATCTGCTCCTTGCTGGCGGCGCGGAACCGGGCGCGGGACTCCTGCACCTCGGTCAGCGCGGCCTGGATGGCCTCCTCCGTGCGGCGCAGCGCGTCCTCGGTATAGGTGTTGGCCACGTGATACAGCTCCTTGCTGCGATCCTCGGCGCGGCGGATGATCTCGCTGCTCTTCTGGCGCGCCAGCTGCAGCGTCTCGCTCTCGGATACGATGGTGCGGGCGTCCAGCTCCGCCTGACGGAGCATGCTCTCCGCCTCTTTTTTTGCGCCGGCCACATATTCGCTGCGGGCGGCGATCAGCTCCTGCGCCTTCTTCAGCTCCAGAGGCAGCTTGGCGCGGATCTCGTCCAGCAGATCCAGCGCCTCGTCCCGGACGATGATACATTTGTCAGAGCTGAAGGCCACGCTTTTTGCCTCGTCGATCATGCCATAGAGCATATCCAGAAGGCGCTGTACATCTTTCTCTTCCATGGTGCAGTCCGTTCCTTTCTTTTTGTCGGCGGCGGGAGGCTCACCCCTGCTGCCGCGTCAATTCCTCGGCGACCGGCGCCGGTACATACTTTTCCAGTGGCTGATGGTAGCGGATCATCTCCCGCACCATGGTGGAGCTAAAGTGCTCGTACTCCGCGCTGGCGGGCAGCAGCACCGTCTCCAGTCCGGGGCAGATGCCGGCGTTGATGCGCGCCATCTGGTTTTCCAGCTCCCAGTCGGCGCAGTTGCGCACGCCCTTTACCAGAATGTGCGCGCCCTTTTCGCGGGCGAAGTCCGCCAGCAGGCCGCTCCAGTTCTCCACCTCCACGTTGGGCACATCCGCCACGGACTGGCGGATCAGCTCCAGCCGCCGCTCCGGCGTGAACATGGGCTGCTTCTTCTGGCAGTTGACCATCACGCACACGCACACCTTGTCGAAGCACCGGGCAGCGCGCCGGATGATATCCAGGTGGCCCAGGGTGATGGGGTCAAAGCTGCCGGGGTAAATGGCGATATTCATTCCGCTTCCTCGTTTCCGCCGCGATGGTACACCGTCAGCTTGATCTTACCGTATTTGTATTCCCGATACAGGGCATAGGGCGCGGGCATCTCCGGCAGCACCGTGTCCGCCGCGCTCTCCGCTATGATTATACCATGTGCGCGGCAAATGTCAAACGCCGCGATGTCCGTCAGCGCCTGCTGCAGCAGCCCACTGGCGTAGGGCGGGTCCAGAAACACGATGTCGAACTTCTCTCCGCTGCGCAGATAGGGCAGTGCGTCACCCTGCCGCACCCTGGCCCGGTCCGCCAGACGGCACAGCGCCAGATTCTCCTGTATCAGCTTCACCGCGTCCGCCCGTCGGTCGATAAACACGCACTCCGCCGCGCCGCGGCTCAGGGCCTCGATGCCCAGCTGCCCGGTGCCGGCGAACATGTCCAGCACCCGGCGCCCCTCGATGTCGAACTGGATGATGGAGAACAGGCTCTCCTTCACCTTTCCGGTGGTGGGACGGGTCTCCAGCCCCTCCAGCTCCTTCAGTACCCTGCCTCTGGCAGTTCCCGTGATCACTCGCATACGCTCTTACCCCCTGGGGTCGAAATTTTCAAAGATGACCAGATTCCCGGCCGCCTCCGCCTGCTCCATAACGGCCTTGTCCCGCACGGTCCAGCTGGCCTCCTGCACCTTGTAAAAACTCCGGCACAGCTTCAGCGACAGGTTGCCCCGGTCCTCGAACCGATAGGCGATGAAGTCCGGTCGTGTCCGCACGTTCAGCAGCAGGTTGGTCAATATCCACCGGATGCCGCCCGGCAGGTCCTGGGCGTCGCCGTGGGCGGTGAAGTTCTCGCTGAGCTGGCCCCGGATCACGTCCGGACGGTTCTGCCACAGCCACATCAGGCACCGGGGGTCGAAGGACTCCACGCAGTACTCGCCCTTGTGCTTGTCCAGTATCTTACAGGTGGCCGCGGCCAGCGCCTCGGCGTTGCCCCGCTCGGCCTTCAGCTCCACGATCACCGGCGCGCGGCCGGTGAACAGCGGCAGCACCTCCTCCAGCAGGGGGATGCGCTGCTCCGTGCCCTCCAGCCGGTAATTTTCCAGCTCCTCCGCCGTCAGGTCCTCGATAAACACCTCCGCGCCCGCCGTCCGCAGCAGGCTGGCGTCGTGGATCACGGCCAGCCTGCCGTCCTTCATCAGGTGTACGTCCAGCTCCGCGCCGAAGCCGTTGGCCGCCGCCCGCTTGAAGGCAGCCATGGAGTTCTCCGGGATGCCCTTCTCCCTGTCGTGCAGGCCCCGGTGGGCATAGCGCCACTTTCTGAAGTGCGCCCAGTCCGCATGGCCGCGCCTGCACCGCAGGCACAGCAGATACAGCCAGAACAGCACCAGCAATACGATCACGATAATAAGGATTGCTTTCATCACTCGTTCGTCAACTCCTCCACCGTTGTGTCGATGTCCGCCGCGGCGTTCTCCGCCGCGTCCGTCTCCGCTGGGATGCCCTTCACCGGCGCGTCCTTGCGGTCGCCGTGCTTCACGAACAGCATGGTCACAAAGGCCAGCGTCGTGAACACCGCCGCGTAGGGGAACAGCACGTGCATCCCGAATTTATCCATCAGCAGGCCGGACACCATGGGCGTGGCCACCTGCGCCGCCATGGACGCCGTGTAGTAAAAGCCCGTGTACTTGCCCACGTCGCTGCCGTTGGCCAGCTCCACCACCATGGGGAACGAGTTCACGTTGATGGTGGCCCAGCCGATGCCCGCCAGGGCGAACATGGCGTTCATCAGCATAGTGGGGCTGTCGGCGGTCAGGAAGCCTGCCACGCCGAAGGCCGCGGTCAGCATCACCACGCCCGCCAGAATGGTCTTTTTCCGCCCGATCTTCCCGGCGATGAAGCCCACCGGCAGATAGGCCACGATGGCCGCCGCCTGGGCGATGATCAGCGTCAGGTTATAGTCCTTGTGCAGGATGTTGCTGGCGTACACCGAGTACTTGCTGGTCACGGCGTTGTAGCCGAAGAACCACAGCACGATGCTCAGCAGGATCAGCAGCAGGCTCTTCACCTCGTCGGCGGACAGCCTGCGGCCCTCGCCGCCGGGCGTCTCGTCCGCCTCGTCCGTGATGCCCGCCGCCGCGGACTGCGCCTGCATCTCCGCGGCCCACTCCGGCTCCCGCACCGTCAGCATGAACACCACCAGTGCCGAGAGCATCAGCGCCGCGATGACGCCGAAATAGCCGGTGTAGCTCATCATGCTGTTGCTGACCGACGCCGTGGCGAACACCATGCCCAGCGCCAGCACGATGATGCCGCCGGCGCTGCCCATCAGGTTGATGACGGCGTTGGCCCTGGACCGCAGGGGCTTGGGCGTCACGTCCGGCATCAGCGCCACCGCCGGGGAGCGGAAGGTGGCCATGCTCAGCAGAATGATCAGCAGCAGCGCCACGAACACCGCCAGCGCGCCGGGGTGCGCCGCCGCCACGTCCCGGGCGCAGGCCTGCCGCGCCGGCACCACGCAGTTGGTGTACGCCGGGTCGGTGACGGTCTTGCCCTCGCTGTTGACGGTCTGGCTGCGGATGGCGGTGAACTCCGCCTCCGTGAATTTGTGACCCAGGATAAAGCTCTCCCCGCTGGGGGACAGCAGTGTGGCGTCCTTCTGCTCCTGATAGATCACCGACAGCGCCGCCGGGTCGTCGATGGCGGACACCTTGTCCAGCCGCTTCAGCTGGGCGTTGTCCGCAAAGGACAGCGCGATCAGCGCGATGGCGGCCACCAGCGTGCCCACCACGATGAAGGGCGTCCGCCGTCCTTTGGGGTGGGTGCACTTGTCCGAGATGTGCCCGAACAGCGGCAGCAGGAACAGCGCCAGCACGTTGTCCATGGCCATGATCACGCCGGACCAGGTCTGGCTCATGCCGAACTTGTTGGTCAGGATCAGCGGCACGGTGTTGTCATAGGCCTGCCAGAAGGCGCAGATGAGAAAGAAGGCAAAGCCGACCAGTATCGTGCGTTTGTAACTGAGCTTCATGGTGTTTCCTCCCATGCGCGGAATACCGCGTTTATATCGTCATACACCCAGGTGGGGTGGATGTCCTCCTGTTCTATGTCCCCGGCCTTTCCCTCGCCGGACAGCACGAAAATGCTGTCGATGCCCGCATTTGCCGCGCAGGCGATGTCGGTGTACAGCCGGTCGCCGATCAGCACCGCCGCCTCCGGCGGATAGCCCGTCCGCACCAGCGCCAGGCGCGCCATGGCCGGCTGGGGCTTGCCAATGAACACCGGCTCCCGCCCGGTAGCCCGATGCAGCATTTCGCACACGCTGCCGCAGTCCGGCACGCTGCCGTACCAGGTGGGGCATACCCAGTCCGGGTTGGTGGCCAGCCAGGGCAGCCCGCGGTTCAGCAGGATGCAGGCGTCCTCCAGCTTCTGAAACGTCAGCTCCCGGTCAAAGCCGCTGACCAGCACCTCGGCGCCGTCCTCCCGGCCGCAGGCCACGGGTATCCCCGCCGCCTCCAGCTGGCCGCGGAAGGACGCCGTCCCCTGCACATAGCACCGCTTGCCCGGATAGTCCCGCCGCAGCGCCTCGATGGTGGCGTCTACGGAGGTCAGATAGTCCTCCGGCCTGGTGGCGATGCCCATGCCCGCCAGCTTTTCCATGTAGCTCTCCACGCCCCGGGAGGAGTTGTTGGTCAAAAACAGATACCGCCCGCCCTTTTCCCGTATGCGCGCCAGAAAGGGGATCACGCCATCAAACAGCCGGTCGTCCAGATAGATGGTGCCGTCCATGTCCAGCAGGAACAGCCGCTTGTCCTGTAACTCCGTCAAGAAACCGCCTCCTTCGCGGGAAAATGCCATACACAGCAGAATACCACACGTTTGCCGCGATGGCAACAAAAACCCCGTCACACCACCTGAAAGATATAAAACTTCAGATAATTGGTCTCCTCCACACCCCACAGGATGGGGTGGTCGGCGCACTGCTGCCGCGCCTCGATCTGCCGCAGCTGCACCCCGGCGTCGTGGGCCGCCTCCCGCAGCATCCTCACGAACAGCTCCTCCGACGCGAAGTGGCTGCACGAGCAGGTGGCCAGATACCCGCCCCGGGGCAGCAGCTTCATGGCCCGGTAGTTGATCTCCTTGTACCCGGTCATGGCGTTATGTATGGTCCGGCGGCTCTTGGTGAAGGCCGGCGGGTCCAGAATGATGAAATCGTATTTCCGTGGCTGCTGCGCCAGCTGCGGCAGCAGGTCGAACACGTTGGCGCACACGCACTCCATCACGCCGCCCAGCCCGTTGCGCCGGGCGTTCTCTGCTGCGCAGTCCACCGCGAACTGCGACACGTCCACGGCGGTGACGTGCTTTGCCCCGCCCCTGGCGGCGTTCAGCGCGAAGGACCCCGTGTGGGTGAAGCAGTCCAGCACCGTCTTGCCCCTGGCCAGCCTGGCCACCGCCAGCCGGTTATACTTCTGATCCAGGAAGAACCCGGTTTTCTGCCCGTTTTCGAAGTCCACGGTGTACGCGATGCCGTTTTCCGTGATGTCCTCGGTGGTGCCCTCCGGCAGCTCCTCTCCCGGCAGAGCCAGCCAGCCCTTGCCCTGGGCCATGCCCTCCAGCTCCCGGATGGCCACGTCGTTGCGCTCATATACGCCCCGTATCGCCTGCCCGTCCTCCCGCAGAAGGCGCACCAGCAGGGACAGCACCCGCGCTTTGATGCGCTCCATGCCCAGGCTCAGCACCTGGGCCACCAGCACGCCCTCGAACCGGTCCACTGTCAATCCCGGAAAGCCGTCCGCCTCGCCGAAGATGATGCGGCAGCACCGGCTGTCCGTCTCGCCCATCACCGTTTTGCGGTACTCCCAGGCGTAGCGCAGCCGCCGCTCCCAGAAGGCGTCGCCCGCCGGGTCGTCGTTGGCGTTCCGGGTCACCAGCCGCACCCGGATCTTGGACGTGCTGTTGTAGAACCCGCAGCCCAGCCAGCTGCCCTTTTTGGACACCACGTCCACCAGCGCGCCGTCCTCCGCCGCGCCAGCCACAGCCAGCACCTCGCCCTCATACACCCACGGGTGCCCGCCGGTGATGGCCTTTTCGCCCTTGGGCGTGATGGTGACGATGGGATACGGTCTGGCAGCTTTCATGGCAAATACTCCTTTTCGCGGGAAAATTTCTCTTAAGTATAGCACAAAGCCCGGCATATATCCATACAATGTACAAGAAAATATAGGAGGAAAACTGCCATGCCGCGTATTTTTTTAAGCCCGTCCACCCAGGAGTACAACCCCTACATCACCGGAAACGGCTCTGAGGAGTACTTCATGAACCTCATCGCCGATGCCATGGAGCCCTATCTTCTGGCCAACACCATCCGCTTCACCCGCAACACCCCCGACATGACCGCCGCCTCGTCCATCCGCCTGGCCAATTCCGGCAGCTACGACTTCTACCTGGCCCTCCACTCCAACGGCAGCACCGACGGCACCCGCGAGGGCACCGTCCGCGGCGTCATCGCCTTCTACTACCCCACCAGTGCCAACGGCCGCCGGGCGGCGGACATCTTCGTGAAGAACCTCAAATCCATCTATCCGCTGCCCGATCAGGTCTACGCCCGGGCCACCACCACCCTGGGCGAGGTGCGCCAGCCCTACATGCCCTCCGTCCTGCTGGAGCTGGGCTACCACGACAACCCCGCCGACGCCCGCTGGATCGAGAGCAGCATCCAGTCCATCGCCGCCAACCTGGTGCTCTCTCTGACGGAGTACTTCTCCCTGCCCTTTGTCACGCCCCTGACGCCCCGCCCCGGCACCGTCCATACCCCCGGCGGCGGGCCCCTGAACCTCCGCGCCGCCCCCGGCACCCGGGCGGAGGTGGTCGCCCTTCTGCCCAACGGCGCGTCCCTCACCGTCTACGGCCGCTATCAGGACTGGTACACGGTGGGGTACAATGGCCGGCTGGGGTATGCCTACGCGGATTTCATTGAGTGACCCGGCGGGACATCCCCCGCCACCGCTTCGTTCCGGCCGCTTGCCATACAGAAAGTATGGCGGCGCGTCCGCGCCTCGTCCTGGCGAAAGATCTCTCCGCCGATAGATTTTTCCCCCTACAAACTCAACATCCTGTCTGAAAATCGACAGCAGAAAAGTTTACTTTGCCCTTGACAGTTGACCATAACATGTTTAATATAGTAAAGGATCATCATCGGGGCTTAGGAGCCTTTTCGCCCCGGTTATCATCCGGCACCACATTTTGTGCCGACACAAAATACCCATCACAACATAGGAGGAATGTACCATGACCACAACAGGCTGGATCGTGGCCATCCTCTCGTTCGCTGTCGCCTTCGTTCTGGGCTTTGCGGCCTGCACCCTGATCCGCCGCCGCAAGGAAAAGAACGACCAGCGCAAGATCGAAGACGCCGAGCAGGAAGCTCTGCGTATCGTCAACGAGGCCATCAAGAGCTCTGAAAACAAGAAGCGTGAAGCACTCCTGGAAGCAAAAGAAGAGATTTTGAAAAACCGCAGCGAGTACGAGAAGGAAGTCAAGGAACGCCGCGCCGAGCAGCAGAAGCAGGAACGCCGTCTGCAGCAGAAGGAAGAGAATCTCGACCACAAGACCGAGATGATCGAGAAGAAAGAGGAAGCCCTTGCCCAGAAGCATGCCGCCATGGACAAGGAGCAGGAGGAGATCAAGCTCATCAAGCGCAGCCAGACCGAAATGCTGGAGCGCATCTCCGGCTTCACCGCCGATCAGGCCAAGGATTACCTGATCGCCCAGGTGGAGTCCGAGGTCACCCACGAGACGGCGCTGAAGATCAAGGAGATCGAGGCCCGTGCCAAGGACGAGGCCGATCAGCGCGCCCGCGAGATCGTGGCCACCGCCATCCAGCGGTGCGCCGCCGACCATGTGGCCGAGATCACCGTCAGCGTGGTGCCCCTGCCAAACGATGAGATGAAGGGCCGCATCATCGGCCGCGAGGGCCGCAACATCCGCACGCTGGAGACCCTCACCGGCGCCGATCTGATCATCGACGACACCCCCGAGGCCATCACCGTCTCCTGCTTCGAGCCGGTCCGCCGCGAGGTGGCCCGCCTGGCGCTGGAGAAGCTGATCGCCGACGGCCGCATCCACCCCACCCACATCGAGGAGATGGTGGAGAAGGCCCGCCGCGAGGTGGACGGCGTCATCCGCGCCGAGGGCGAGCGCGCCGTGCTGGAGACCGGCGTCCGCGGTCTGCACCCGGAGCTGCAGAAGCTGCTGGGCAAGCTGCACTACCGCACCAGCTACGGCCAGAACGTGCTGCAGCACTCCATCGAGGTCAGCCACATCGCCGGCATGATGGCCGCCGAGCTGGGCGCGGACGTCACCGCCGCCAAGCGCGCCGGTCTGCTCCACGACATCGGCAAGGCCCTGGACCACGAGTTCGAGGGCACCCACGTGGCGCTGGGCGTGGAATACGCCCGCAAGTATCGGGAAAAAGAGGACATCATCCACGCCATCCAGGCCCACCACGGCGACGTGGAGTGCCGGACACTGGTGGCCTGCCTGGTGCAGGCAGCGGATGCCATTTCCGCCGCCCGTCCCGGCGCCCGCCGCGAGAATCTGGAGAACTACATCAAGCGTCTGGAAAAGCTGGAGGAGATCACCGGCAGCTATCCCGGCGTGGAGAAGAGCTACGCCATCCAGGCCGGCCGCGAGGTCCGCGTCATGGTCAGGCCCGAGCAGGTCAGCGAGGACGAGATGGTCATTCTGGCCCGCGAGCTGGCCAAGCGCATCGAGAGCGAGCTGGAGTATCCCGGCCAGATCAAGGTCCACGTCCTGCGGGAGACCAAGGTCGTGGAGTACGCGAAATAAAAATTTAATCTTTGCAGGGGCCGCTTCGCGTTGCGAAGCGGCCTTTCTTTTGCTATAATGTGCAGGCATAGAACAGACACAGACACAGGAGGAAACGCCATCGGCCCCACGAAGGGAGAGGAAAGCTATGAAACGTTTTGTACTGTTGCTGCTGCTGGCGGCCATGCTGCTGAGCCTGACCGCCTGCTTTACCATTACCGGCGATACCGACGCGCCGCCGGAGGATACCGTGCCCCCGGAGGAGCAGCACCTCACCGCTGAGGTGGAGGAGGACAAGGTCTGGCAGCGCACCGCCGGCGCGCCCTGGAGCGGCGGCGAGCCCCAGACCGTCAGCGCCGACTTTGAGCGCATCAGCGGCGCGGCCGCCAACGGTATGACCGTGGGCCAGGAGCTGCTGCTGCTGGATTTCATGGAGTGCTACTACCAGTCCATCGCCAGTCTGCAGGTCATCGACCCCGCCGCCCTGTTCGCCGACGCGGAGGAGGTCCTCTACCACAAGAATATCTGGCATGGCCTGTGCGTCATCCGCAAGCTGTCCCCCATCGACCTGACCATGACCTCGTACAGCTACGCCCTGCGCTGCGTCTCCCTGACGCCCTCGGAGGAGACTCCGGGCGACGTGGACGTGGTGCTGAAGGAGAACAACGTGGTCTGCTTCGCCGGCCTGGGCGGCCTGCCCTCTGAGCAGTTCGGCATCGAGCACACCTTCACCCTCCGGGGCACCGGCGATAGCTGGCGCATCGTAAAGCACTGGTCCGACGACAACCCCTACTACAGCGCCGACTACGACCGCACCACCCATCAGGACCGGAATTTCCCCGCCATCACCGACTACATAGCATCCCGCCGCGACCTGCCCCGTGACGCCGCCGTCCCCGCCGTCGCCGCCGACCATCCCTACGACCGCACCGCCGCCCGGCAGTATATGCTCACCTGGGTGGGCAGCCGCAACCCGGCGTTCCGGGCCTATGACGAATACGGCGGCAACTGCATGAACTTCGGCTCCCAGGTGCTGGCGGCCGGCGGCATCCCCATGGACACCTCCGGCGGCTATGAGACCGGCTGGTACTGGTACAGCGCCAGCCAGACCACGCTGCCCTGGGTCAACGTGGGCTGGTTCCTGGACTACGCCGCCGCGCCGCGGGAGAGCGGCCTGGTGGCCGTGGTCAATGCGCCCTATTTCAGCGGCCAGACCGGCGACATCATCACCATGGGCGTGGACGAGCCGGCCAACCACACCACCGTCATCCTGGACACCATTAAGGACGCTGACGGCAATGTGATCGACTATCTGCTCTGCTCCAACACCGCGGACCTGCGGAATTTCCCCGCGTCCGCCTATTACTACACCAACCGCCAGCTGACGAGGATCGTCGGCTGGAACGACTGAGCAAGGAGGCATCTTCCGTGGAATACAACGTATTGGCGCTGGGCGATGTGGCCAGCGAGACAGGCCTGCAGCTGCTGGAAAAGAAGCTGCGTTCATTCAAAAAGGAGCACCATATCGACTTCACCGTGGTCAACGGAGAGAACATCTCCGGCAGCGGCCTGACCCGCGCCCAGGCGGAGGCCCTGTTCGCCGCCGGCGCGGACGTGATCACCCTGGGCAACCACACCTTCGGCAAGCCCCAGATCGCGTCCTATCTGGACGAGGAGCGCTATATCCTCCGCCCCGCCAACTTCACCGGCCGCGCCCCCGGCCACGGCCTGCAGCGCATCGACTGCGGCGCCTTCACCGTGGACGTGCTGGTGCTCATCGGCCGCTGCGACCTGGACTTCAACGCCGAGAACCCCTTCACCACCGCCGACAAGCTGCTGAAGGCCCGGGCGGATGACAAGCCCACCTTCACCTTAGTGGAATTCCACGCCGGCGCCACCAGCGAAAAGCTGGCCCTGGCCTACTACCTGGACGGCCGCGTCTCCGCCCTCTGGGGCACCCACACCCACGTTCCCACGGCGGATATGCAGGTGTTCCCCCAGGGCACCGGCTACGTCACCGACCTGGGCATGACCGGCCCTGACCGCTCCGTGCTGGGCATCCGCCCGGAGCAGTCCGTGGAATTCTTCCTGGGCGGTCTGCCCGGCCGCTACCAGGCGGCGGACGGCCCCTGCACCGCCCAGGGCTGCGTGTTCACCCTGAGCAGCGACACCGGTCTCTGCACCGCCGTGGAGCGCATCACCATCAAGTAAGTACTACGTCCCGCCTCCCCGCTGGGGAGACGCGCAAGAAAAGGAGAATACCGCCATGTCTGTTGAAAAAGTGAGAGAATACCTGACGCCCTACGGCGTCGCCGACCGTATGCGCGAGTTCGAGGTCTCCAGCGCCACCGTGGAGCTGGCCGCCCTGGCCGTGGGCGTGGAGGGCGCCCGCATCGCCAAGACCCTGAGCTTCAAGGTAGGCGAGACCCCCATCCTCATCGTCGCCGCCGGCGACGCCAAGGTGGACAACAGCAAATACAAGCACTTCTTCGGCGCCAAGGCCAAGATGCTCACCGCCGAGGAGGCCGTGGAGCGCATCGGCCACGCCGTGGGCGGCGTCTGCCCCTTCGCCCTGCCCGAGGACGTGAAGACCTACCTGGACGTCTCCCTGAAGCGCTTTGAAACCGTGTTCCCCGCCGTGGGCAGCGCCGCCAGCGCCATCGAGCTGACCTGCGACGAGCTGGAGCACTGCTGCGGCAGCAACTTCGTCCAGTGGGTGGACGTCTGCAAGGGCTGGCAGCCCGAGGAGGCGTAAGTGCTCCGGGTCGTTCACGCCGGCGACTTCCATCTGGACAGCGCCTTCGGCGCCCTGACGCCGGAGCAGGCCCGCCAGCGCCGTCTGGAGAGCCGCCGCACCCCTGAGCGCCTGGTGGACTGGGCCAACGACCACGGCGCGGACCTGCTGCTGCTCTCCGGCGACCTCTTCGACAGCGCCGCCCTCTACGGCGACACCGCGCCCCTGCTGTCCCAGGCGCTGGAGCGCTTCCGGGGCGAGGTGGTCGTCGCCCCCGGCAACCACGATCCCTTTACCCCCGACAGCCCCTACGCCCGCACCCTCTGGCCGGACAACGTCCATATCTTTACAGAGGATCGGATGCAGGCCTTCACCTTCCCGGCCCTGGGCTGCGCCGTCCACGGCGCGGCCTTCACCGCTCCGGAGTGCCCCGCGGACCGCGTCCTCTCCGGCTTCACCGCCCCGCAGGACGGCCTTGTCCACATCGGCCTGCTCCACGGCGACGTCACCGGCGCCGACAGCCGCTACCGTCCCCTCCGCACCGCGGACATCGCCGCCAGCGGCCTGGACTACCTGGCCCTGGGCCACGTCCACGGCTGCACCGGCATCCTCACCGCCGGTGCCGTGCCCTACGCCTACTGCGGCTGCATCGAGGGCCGCGGCTTCGACGAGCTGGGCGACAAGGGCTTCCTCTTCGGCGAGCTCGCCCCCGGCGCCGCCGATCTCCGCTTCATCCCCTTCGCCCAGCGCCGCTACTGCATCGCCCAGGCGGACATCACCGACGGCGACGCCCTCTCCGCCCTGGAGCGCCTGCTGCCCCACGACACGGCCCAGGACGTCTACCGCATCCGCCTTACCGGCGCCCCGGACCAGCCGCCCCGCCTGTCCCTGCTGGCCGAGACGCTGTCCCCCCGCTTCTTCGCCCTGCAGCTGCGGGACGAGACCACCGTCCGCCGCGACCTCTGGGACAAATGCGGCGAGGACACCCTGCGCGGCCTGTTCCTCCGGGAGCTCCGCGCCCAATACGACGCCGCCCCGGACGACGCTGCCCGCCGCCGCATCGAGCTGGCGGTCCGCTTCGGCGTCGCTGCCATGGACGGCCGGGAGGTGTGAGCATGAAGAACATCCTTATGATCGGCACCGGCGGCACCATCGCCAGCGAGATGACCCCCTCCGGTCTGACGCCGGAGCTGAACAGCACCCAGCTGCTGTCCTTCGTCCCCCGCATCGGCCAGCTGTGCCATGTGGACTGCGTCCAGCTCTACAGCCTGGACAGCACCAACATCCGCCCGGCCCACTGGCTGGGCGTGGCCGGGACCATCCGGGAGCAGTACGACCGCTACGACGGCTTCGTCATCTCCCACGGCACCGACACCATGGCCTACACCGCCGCCGCCCTCAGCTATCTGGTGCAGGGCAGCCCCAAGCCCATCGTCCTCACCGGCGCCCAGAAGCCCATCTGGTTCGACGGCACCGACTCCAAGCGCAACCTGACCGACGCTTTCCTCTACGCCTGCCGCGGCTGCGGCGGTGTCCAGATCGTCTTTAACGGCAAGGTCATCCTGGGCACCCGCGCCCGCAAGACCTGCTCCAAGAGCTTCCAGGCCTTTTCCAGCGTCAACTACCCGGACCTGGCCGTGGTGCAGGACGAGCACCTGCTGCAATATATGCGCTGCGCCTGCTACCCCTGCCCGCTGTTTTTCGACACGCTGGACGACCGGGTGGGCCTGCTGAAGCTGATCCCCGGCACCCCCGCCGCCGTGCTGGAATTCATGCTGGACCGGTTCGACGGTCTGGTCATCGAGTCCTTCGGCGTGGGCGGCCTGCCGGAATACGAGGGCGACGCCAGCTATTTCGACATCATCCGCCGTGGCATACAGCGCGGCAAGCTGGTGGTCATGACCACCCAGGTGCCCAACGAGGGCAGCAACCTGGCCGTCTACCATGTGGGCGGCCGGCTGAAAAGCGCCCTCCGCCTGCTGGAGGCCTACGACATGACCACCGAGGCCGCCGTGGCCAAGCTCATGTGGATCATGGGCCAGACCCACGACTTCGACGAGGCCGAAAAGCTCTTCTACCGCCCCGTCGCCCGCGACATCCTCTATGAAAACTGAAAAAAGCAAAAAGGAAGCCCCCCGGCTTCCTTTTTTCGTTGCCCCGTATCCGTATGGATTTCCGATAACCCTCCGTAGGGCCGGATGGGGTGTGCGCTCTCCGCGCGCCTTGCTTGCCCTACCCCCTCAGGTATTATGCTTCCCCACCGGCCGCCGGTACAGCAGCCGCGCCAGCTTCTTCCGGTCAAAGGGGATCAGCGGGTACAGATACCCCTTGCCCACCAGCGGCTTGGCCGTTACGATCAGCACCAGCGTCAGCGCGACGCCCGCCGCGAAGCCCCACCAGTCCCACAGCCAGATGAGCACCAGCAGCACCATCCGGCACAGCTTGGCGGCGTATCCCATCTCATAGCTGTGCTGGGCATAGTTGGCCACCGCCACAAAGGCCATGTATACCAGCACCTCCGGCACCAGCCACCGGGCCTGCACCGCGAAATCCCCCAGTATCAGTGCCCCCAGCATGCTGAAGGAGTTGCTCAGCACGTCCGGCGTGTTCAGCGACGCGATCTTCAGCACGTCGATGATCAGCTCCACCAGCAGCAGCTGCACGATCAGCGGCACATAGTACTCGTCCTGCACCAGCAGAAAGTGCAGGCTCTCGTGCAGCGTGTCGGGGTTCTTCACCAGCAGATACCACAACGGCGTGATGAACAGGGTCAGCAGCAGCACCAGTGTCCGCACGATCTGCAAATACGTCCCGATCAGCGGCGGGAAGTAGTAGTCGTTGATCTCCTCGTTGAACCGCAGCAGCGTGGTGGGCAGCAGCAGCGCCGAGGGCGAGTTGTCCACCAGCACCACCACGTCCCCCTCCATGATGCACGCCGTGGCCACGTCCGGCCGCTCCGTGAACCGCACCTTGGGGAAGGGATTCCAGAACTGCCGCGGCGCGATGGCCTCCACGATGGTCTCCTGGCTCATGGCCACCGACCCCACCTGTATGTGCTCCAGCTTCTCCCGCAGCGCCCGCACCAGCTCCTGGTCCGCCTGCCCGTCCATGTAGCACAGCGCCACGTCCGTGCCCGACCGCTCCGGCAGCTGCAAGCGCTCCAGCCGCAGGTGGGTGTCCCGCACCCGCCGCCGCAGCAGCGCCGCGTTCTGCATCAGATTCTCCACGAAGCCGTCGTGGCTGCCCCGCAGCACCCGGCTGGTGTCCGGCTCCTCCACCGATCGGGTGGGGAACTGCTTCACGTCCATCAGCAGCCCGCCGGACAGCCCCTCAATGACCACCAACGTTTTTCCTGCGAACACCGCCATCACCGCCTGACCCCGGTCGTCTGTCGTCCGGGCGTCGCAGGCGGACACATACCGGCGGCAGAAATCCGCCATCTCCGTCATGCCCTCCAGCGTGCCCAGCGCCAGCCACCCGGCGATGATCCGCTCCAGTATGTCCTCCTGGGCGTAGCCGTTCACCACCCACAGCCGCGCCGCCCGGCCGCCGATGACCAGCTCCCGCCCCGTCATGTCGAAGCATGTGCCGACGCCTAATTTTTCGTCCATATCAGATACTATATCCTGAAAAGCGCTCATTTCGCCGGGAAACGACGTCGTTTCCGGCGTTTTCTGCTCTGTTCTTGCGTTATTCCATGTCGTTCTTGCTTGTTCCATGCTGCTGTCAACCGCCTTTTTTGCCTGTTTTGGAAAGTATTTCCCGCCGTTCCGGTTTTATGCATGCCCCGGACAGGCCCTGCATATCGTGTAAAAAAGGAGGTCTCCGCCATGAAAAAAACCGCCGCCGCGGCCCTTGTCCTCACCGCGCTGCTCTTCGGCAGCGCCTACCTTCTCGCCCCCGCTTCGCCCCCTTCCGACACGGAAACGAGCGAGACAAAATGGGACAAAAATGTGACCTTAAGCATAAAAAATGGTGCAAAAGTGGAACAAATGACGCTGGAAAGCTACCTGATCGGCGTGGTCCGCGGCGAGATGCCCGCCTCCTTCGAGCTGGAGGCCCTCAAGGCCCAGGCCGCCGCCGAGCGCAGCTATATTTACTACCAACTGTCCAAGGGCCGCAAGGAGGTGCACCCCGACGCCGACTTCTGCACCGACCACACCTGCTGCAGCGCCTACCTCTCCGAAGCCGATGCCAAAGAAAAATGGGCCTCCGACTTTCTCCCCTTCAACGCCCGCGTCACCCAGGCCGTGGCGGACACCGATGGCCAGGTGGCCCTGTATAACGGCGCGCCGATCCTGGCGGTGTTCCACTCCTCATCGGCGGGGAAAACGGCGGCCGCCGGGGACGTCTGGTCCGGCGACCTGCCCTATCTTACCAGTGTTTCCAGCCCGGAAAGTGCGGAAAATGTGCCGAATTATTATAGTACCGTCACTTTTTCGGCAGAGGAGGCCGGGCAGCTGCTGCTGGCCGCCCACCCGGAGCTGAAGCTTGCCGGCACGCCGGACAAGTGGTTCGGCGACGTGACGGAGAACGGCTCCGGCCGGGTGGAGACGGTGCGTATAGGCGGCGCGGATATCGAGGGAACGGAGGTGCGGACCATCTTCTCCCTGCGCTCCGCCTGCTTCACTGTGGCGGCGGACGCGGCGGGCGTGGCCTTCCGCGTTACCGGCTATGGCCACGGTGTGGGCATGAGCCAGTACGGCGCCAACCAGCTGGCCAGGGAGGGAAAGACCTGGCAGGAGATACTGGAGTGGTATTATACGGGGGTGACCATCGGAAATGCGTGACAATCCGGCAAAATCGTGGTATAATCCCTTAGTTATACGGGATATTCACAATTTGTTCAGGAAAACCCTATCCCGCAGGATGTAAGATATACCCAACGATATTGACCGGGAGGACGATACCTATGGCACGCAACATTCTGGTGGTCGAGGACGACCGCAATATATCCGACCTGATCCGCATGTACCTGGAAAAAGAGGGCTTTGAGGTGCGCAGCGCCTACGACGGCGGCAAGGCCATCGAGGAGTACGACAAGCAGGCCCCCGACATGGTGCTGCTGGATATCATGCTGCCCGTGGTGGATGGCTGGGGCGTGTGCGCCCACATCCGGGAAAAGGGAAAGACCCCCATCATCATGCTCACCGCCAAGAGTGACGTGGGCGACCGCATCACCGGACTGGAGATGGGCGCGGACGACTATCTGGTCAAGCCCTTTGAGATGAAGGAACTGATGGCCCGCATCAACGCCGTGCTCCGCCGCAGCGAGATCCCCGACGACACCAAGAAGAAGCTGGTGTTCGACAAGCTGGTCATCAACCTGGACAGCTATGAGCTGCTGGTGGACGGCAAGAAGGTGGATACGCCCCCCAAGGAGCTGGAGCTGCTGTACCACCTGGCGGCCACGCCCAACCGGGTGTATACCCGCAACCAGCTGCTGGACGAGGTGTGGGGCTTCGACTATTTCGGCGACAGCCGCACCGTGGACGTACACATCAAGCGCCTGCGGGAGAAGATCGAGAATGTCTCCGACCAGTGGGAGCTGAAAACCGTCTGGGGCGTGGGCTATAAGTTCGAAGTGAAGTAACGCCATGCGAGAGAGAGCGAAACGGATCACCGACAGCCTGTACTGGCGGCAGTTCATGCTGACCGCCGGCATGGTGGTGCTGACCATGGCGCTGCTGGGCGTGTCCTTCTACGCCCTGAGCTATAACTACACCGTGTCGGAAAAGCGGCAGGAGATGCGCGACCGGGCGGTGCTGGTGGCGCAGCTGTCGGTGGGGTATTTTACCGCCGCCGACGACGCCGAGCGGGACCAGGAGGAGGCGCTGCGCACTCTGGCGGGAGTGGCCTCCCGGATGACGGACGTGGATTTCCTGATCTGCGACATCGAGGGCAATGTGCTGCTGACCACCGACAGCGACCTGGGCGGCAAGAGCATCACCATCCCGGTGGAGATCACCCAGACGGTGCTGGGCGGCGACCAGCTGTATGAGGGCCGCAGCACCGTGGGCGTATATGAGAAAAAGCAGTTCGTGGCGGGCGTGCCCATGACGGACGGAGACGGCAGCACCCTGGGACTGGTGCTGGCGGTGATGAACAGCGCGGAGCTGATGCAGATGTGGCGCTCGTTCATCGGACTGTTCTTTATGACCAGCGCCATCATCCTGATACTGGCGTTCGTGGCCAGCTTTGTGACGTCCATGCGGCAGATACAGCCCCTGACGGAGATGGTCAAGGCCACCCGGGCCTATGCCGGCGGCAACTTTGACGTGCGGATGCAGGAGACCGGTGACTGCGGCGAGATCGGCGAGCTGGCGGCGGCCTTCAATGCCATGGCGGACTCCCTGCAGGAGACGGAGCGCCAGCGCCGGGACTTTATCGCCAACGTATCCCACGAGCTGAAAACGCCCATGACCACCATCGCCGGGTACACCGACGGTATTCTGGACGGGACCATCCCGCCGGAGAAGGAGAAGCAGTACCTGCAGATCATCTCCGACGAGAGCCGCCGCCTCAGCCGTCTGGTACGGCGGATGCTGGACATCTCCCAGATACAGAACAAGGAGATGAGGAAGGAGGAGTTCGACCTGTGCGAATCCGCCCGCATCGCCCTGCTGTCCATGGAGAAGAAGATCACGGACCGGGGGCTGGATGTGGACGCGGAGATCCCGGAGGACTCCGTCATGGTCCAGGGCGACCGGGACCTGATCACCCAGGTGATCTACAACCTGCTGGAGAACGCGGCCAAGTTCGCCACCCCCGGCTCCCGGCTGTATCTGGGGCTGACGGTCAACGGCGAGAAGGCCTTTGTCACCGTCCGGAACCTGGGCCCCACCATCCCGGCGGAGGAGATACCGCTGCTGTTCGAGCGGTTCCACAAGTCGGACAAGTCCCGCAGCGAGGACAAGGACGGCTACGGCCTGGGCCTGTATATCGTCAAGACCATACTGGCCCAGCACAAGGAGCAGATCACCGTGACCAGCCAGGACGGTGTGACGGCATTTACCTTTACCATGCAGATGGCGCACGGCACGCCGCGAGAGGTGCTTTGATATGTACGACGAGAACCATAATACCCCCATACCGCCTGCGCCGGAGCAGGAGCCCAATGAGGTGGTCAGCTGGTACGTCCGGCCGGACGAGGGGCGGGAGGTAAGGGACTGCTATGTGCAGCCCCGGCCCATGCCGGCCCCCGCCGTGCCCGCCGCTGCGCCGGAGAAGAAGCCCCACAGCCGCAGGGGACTGTGGATCTTCCTGGTGATCATGGCCGTGCTGGTGGGCGCGGTGCTGGGCGTGGCCATCGTCTCGGCCATCCGAGGCGGGGACAGTCCCTACGACGGGGGATACGACTTCGGCGACGGGGATCACGATGCCAGCAGCATCGTGGACATCTTCGGCAGCGATGTGCCCACCATCCCCCGGGCGGACATCGAGCCGGACCGGCGGTTCTTCTGCGAGAAGGCCGACGGAGACAAGCTGACCATCCAGCAGGTGTATCAGCAGGTGGCGCCGTCCACGGTGCTGGTGCTGACGGACCTGGGGGAGAAGGCCAGCATCGGCACCGGGGTCATCCTGTCCGAGGACGGCTATGTGGTTACCAACGCCCATGTGATCGCCGGAGGGAAGAGCGTGCTGGTGGCCACCTACAGCGGCGAGCAGATGGAGGCGGAGCTGGTGGGCTTTTCCAGCACCGAAGATCTGGCGCTGCTGAAGATACCGGACGTCTCCGGCCTGCCGGCGGCCACGCTGGGCGATAGCGACGCGTGCGTGGTGGGCGACACGGTATATGCCATCGGCAACCCTCTGGGCGTGGAGCTGCTGGGGACGCTGACGGAGGGCATCATCTCCGCCATCGACCGGCAGGTGACCATGGAGGGCCGGGTGATGACCCTGCTGCAGACCACCGCCGCCCTGAATAACGGCAACTCCGGCGGCCCGCTGATCAATGAGTACGCCCAGGTGGTGGGCATCAACACCCTGAAGATGAGCAACACCGTGTCGGATACCTCTGCCACGGTGGAGGGGCTGGGCTTCGCCGTGCCCACCGGGCGCGTGGTGTCGGTGATCAACGATATCGCGGCCACCGGCAGCTTCCACGGGATGCCGTCCATCGGCGTCTCTGTGATGGAGACGGAGCAGAGCGACGGCACTACCCGGCCGGTCATCGACTCCGTTACCGAGAACTTCGGGGCGGCGGCCGCGGGGCTGCAGAAGGGGGATGTGATCCTGGCGGCCGACGGCGTGCAGGTCTACCATAACAACGACCTGCTGGCGGTGCGCCGCACCCACATCGTGGGGGAGACGGTGGTGCTGACCGTGCAGCGGGAGGGGCGGACCTTCGACGCGGAGGTGTACCTCTACCCGGTGGAAGGGTGACACTTCACAGAGAAAGACCAGGGGCAAGGCGAGAGCCTTGCCCCGCAAGCAGCCCAAGAGCTAATAGCTCTTGGGTTGCTTGCGTAATGCCGTTATTTTTGCGCCGCTCCGCAGTGCAAAAATATTCGCTGCGCTCAATGCACGCCTTGCGAAGCAAGGCTTAGCACGACATTTGATCTGATTCGAGGCGGGCCGCTGCCCCCTCGAGCTCCCCTGCCAGAGGGGGAGCGTTCTTGCACAGAACGAGAGTTTTCGATAGATTTACGCCAATTTTCGATTACGAAATGGAATATAAGAATGGGAATATACGGAATGTTGTCGGAATTTGGGGTCAGCGGGGCTTCCGCGCCTGCCAGAGCTGGCGCAGGGTGCCGGCGGCGGCCAGCAGCAGATAGACGCCAAAGGGGCGGCGCAGGGCGTCGGTGTCCAGCGACGCGGCCAGCAGCGCGCCGCCTGCGGCGGCCGCCGCGCCCCAGGGGATGGCGGCGCGCAGGACGGGGCCGTCCAGCAGGCCGTTCCGCCGGTGGGCGGCCACGCTCACGGCCGCCGTGGGCAGGAAGAACAGCAGGTTCACCGCCGCGGCTTGGGCGTGGGGGACGTCCAGCAGCAGCGTCATCACCAACAGCAGCAGCGTGCCGCCGCCCACGCCCCAGGCGGACAGGATACCGGCGGCGAAGCCGGCCGCCAGCGGCAGCAGCCAGGCCGTCACAGCAGGTACCTCACGCCGCCGTACACCAGAAAGCCGGCGAACAGCGTCCGCAGCCACGCCACGCTGACGCAGCGGAACAGCCGTCCGCCCACCAGACCGCCCAGGGCACCGCCGATCAGGTACGGCAGCGCGCCGGACAGGTCCACGGGCTGGCGCAGGAGATATACCGCCGCCGACACGGCGCACAGAGGCAGGATCACCGCCACACAGGTGGCGAAGGAGCGTTTGCCCTCCACGCCGCACCAGCCGGACAGCAGGGGCAGCAGCACCATACCGCCGCCACCGCCGAACAGGCCGTTGACGGCCCCTGCCGCCGCGCCGGACAGGGCGTATCTCAGTTTGGGACCCATGGCGTCACCCCCTTATGTATGCGCCCCGCAGGGCGCGGGGTCACTGGCACTTCTGATAGCTCTGGCAGTCGGTGCACTGGTCCATGGTGGGGCGGCTCTCGTGGGTGCCCACCTGGATGGAGGTCAGGCCGCAGTTGTTCACGTCCTTGCAGTGGTGGGCGCAGTTGGTGACGGTGCACTTGATGGACGCGTTGGGGGTGCAGGCGCACCCGTCGTTGGTACAAGCTCTGTTCATAGTGGTTCCTCCCGTAAAAATAGAAGTCAGGCCGAAGCCTGACTTTATTTTTGCCCGCAAGCGGGATAGATATTCGCGGTTTTATATGCCCAGCAGCGCCGAGGCGAAGCTGAAATAGATCAGCAGGCTGGTGGCGTCCACGATGGTGGAGATGAACGGGCTGGCCATCACCGCCGGGTCGAGGCCGATCTTCTCCGCCAGCAGCGGCAGGGAGCAGCCTACGCACTTGGCAAATATCACCACGAACAGGACGGTCAGGCACACCACAAGGCATACCATGGGCGTCACCGCATCGTTGCCCAGCAGCAGCCGATCCACCAGCAGCATTTTCACGAAGTTGGCGCCCGCCAGGCACACACCGCATAGCAGCGACACCCGCAGCTCCTTCCACAGCACCCGGAACACGTCCGAAAAGTCCACCTCGTCCAGACTCAGGGCGCGGATCACCGCCACGGACGCCTGGGTGCCGGAGTTGCCGCCGGTGCCCGACAGCATGGGGATATAGGCGTTCAGCACCAGACATGCCGCCAACGCGTTTTCGTAGTGGTTCAGGATCATGCCGGTGAAGGTGGCCGACAGCATCAGCACCATCAGCCACGGCAGACGCGCCTTCCATGTGGCGAACACGCCGGCGCGCAGATAGGGCTTGTCGGAGGGCAGCATAGCCGCCATCTTTTCGAAGTCCTCCGTGGTCTCCTCCTCGATAACGTCCATAGCGTCATCGACGGTGACGATACCCACCAGCCGCTTTTCCAGATCCACGATGGGCATGGCCAGGAAGTCGTATTTGCTCAGCGCCTGCGCCACGTCCTCCTTATCGTCGGTGGTCTTGGCCCACACCACGTCGGGGTCCATGATCTCCTCGATCAGGTCGTCCTCGTCCGCCAGCAGCAGATCGCGGACGGACAGCACGCCCAGCAGGCGCCGGGTGGGGTCGGTGACGTACAGGATGTTGATGGTCTCCAGCTCGCCGCCGATGCGCCGTATGCGCTTGAAGGCGTCCGCCACCGTCATGTCCTTCTTCAGGGACAGGAACTCCATGTTCATAATGGAGCCGGCGGAGTCCTCCGGATATTTCAGAATTTCGTTGATGGATTTGCGCATCTCCGGCGTGGCCTTGTCCAGAATACGGATGACCACGCTGGCGGGCATCTCCTCCACGATGTCCACGGCGTCGTCCAGATACAGCTCGTCCAGCACCTCGGTCAGCTCCGTGTTGGAAAAGCCGTTGATGAGCATCTCCTGGCTTTCCGGCTCCAGCTCCACGAACACCTCCGCCGCCGTCTCCTTGGGCAGCAGACGGTACAGCAGGGGCATCTGCTCCTGCTTGCCCTCCTCCAGCAGCAGGGCGATATCCGCCGGCTCCATGGGCAGGAACAGGTCGCGCAGCTCGGCATAGCGCTTCTGCGTGGCCAGCTCGTCTATCCGTTCCTTGTATTGCTCCAGCTCCTCCTGATAATCGATCACGCCTGTTCCCTCCTTCCTGATAAAAACACGCAGCAGGTGCTGTAAGCCTGCTGCGTGCCGTAAAACCGCGCCAATGCGCCCTATTTCCGCACCGTTACAAGCTTTAGCATCGCGGGGCGGTGAAACTGCGTTAGATGCCACCTTGGTTTCGATGGCACCTGCTCAAACCCTCTGATGGTGTCTCCACCACTTCGCGGCAGCAGTCCGTATCCCTCGCGGTAGCCTTACCTACCGGACGTCTGTATTCAATATACCTATGTTATGCCAAAAAGGACCCCCTGTCAACCCATTGCGCCGACATTTTTTTGCGCTTTTTTCACAGGTAGACCTGGACGTTGTCCAGGGTCAGCAGATGGTCCTTCAGCTCCTGCAAAAATCGCAGCGCCTGGGGCGAAAGCGGCTCGCCGGCGCGGGTGACCAGGTAGTTGACCCGGTCCGGCGGCGGCGCCGTAAAGCGGCAGACCTTGGCGCTCTTGCCGATGCGGGAGGCCGCGGCGATGGCCGGGGCGGCCACCCAGCGGCCCTCGGTGGGCGGCAGGAAGTCCGCGGCCTGCAGCGTGTCGGCGTACAGCATGGGCCGGGCGCCGGCGCCGAACCAGCGGTCGTGCCAGCGGATGAACTCCGGGTCCCAGGTCACCAGCAGCTCGTCGGCCACGTCCAGGGAGGCCGGATCCACCTCCTCCGCGTAGCGGCTGTCCGGCGGGGAGAGCAGCAGGAACGGCTCGCGGAAGGCCGGGCGGACGGTCAGCCGGTCGTCAAAGACGGTGTTGCTGTCGATAAAGGCGAAGTCCAGCTCGTGGTTCAGCAGGGACTGGGCGATGTCCACGTCCCGCAGGGTGTGGATCCACAGGGACACCGGCAGGCGAAGGGTCAGGAACCGCTTGTACACCGGCGGGAGGATATACTGGTTGGTGGTGTAGGTGGCGGCCATGCGCAGATAGGCCCGCTGGCCCAGCTCGGCCAGGGACTCCGTCTCTGCCAGCAGCTGCTGCCAGCGCTGGGCCAGCGTCAGGAATTTCTGCCCGGCCTCCGTCAGCGCGATGCGCCGCTGGCCCTTGCCCCGGACGAAGAGCGGCGTGCCCACCCGCTCCTCCAGCGCGCGGATGCGCATGGACAGCGTGGGCTGGGTGATATACAGCGACTCCGCGGCGGCGGTCATGGTGCCGTGCTGCACCACCGCCCAGAAGGTCTCGATGTCCGAATTTGTCATAGTGTCCCTCCATAATGTACATCCTTACGCAAATTGTCCACCAAATAGACGCGGCAAGACGATAAATATAAGCTATGACTTATATTTTAAGCGATGAGAATCAATTTTACAAGTGCGACTTTCTGTGCTACTATACGAACGCGTTCAGGGAATACCGCTAATTCCCGAACCGAACATTTTTGATTCTTTCTTCCTATTTTCCCTATTTCTCCCCCTAAACCCGAACACACAAGGGACAGGTCCTTTTGGCCTGTCCCTTCGGGTTTATATGGGTGTTTTCGCGATAAGGCTTTGACGCACCGGCGGCTTTGTGGTACAGTGGGTGCAGGTGGAGGCGTGCATATCTATGCTGGATTTTCAGTTTTACTTTGAATTGATCGGCGCGGTGGCCTTTGCGGTCTCCGGCGCGGCGCTGGCGGTGAAGAAGGGCATGGACCTCTTCGGCGTGGCCATGATGGGCATGACCACCGCCGTGGGCGGCGGCATCCTGCGGGACGTCATGCTGGGGCAGACGCCGCCGGCGGCGCTGCGGGACCCGCTGCAGGCGCTGGTGGCGGTGGGAACGTCGCTGCTGGTGTTCTTAGTGTGGGAGCGCTTTCGGCCTCAGGGGGATCACCGCACCTGGGACGCGGCGCTGCTGGTGGCGGACTCCATCGGCCTGGGCATTTTCTCCGCCCACGGCGCGGCCATCGCCATACAGGCCGGCGGCGGGGACAACGCGTTTCTGGTGCTGTTCATGGGCATGCTCACCGGCGTGGGCGGCGGCGTCCTGCGGGACGTGTGCTGCATGGAGCGGCCGTATATCTTCACCAAGCACATCTACGCCTGCGCGTCCTTGGCCGGGGCGGGGGCCTGTCTGCTGCTGTGGAGCGGCGGGCGGAGCCTGGCGCTGCTGGTGGGCTGCGGCGTGACGGTGGTGCTGCGCATCTGCGCGGCTGTGTTCCGGTGGAGCCTGCCCAAGGCGTGACAAGAAAAAAGACCGCGTTCGCGGTCTTTTTTTATGCGGTGAGCTTCAGCCCGACGATGCCCACCAGCAGCAGCCCAACGAAGATGAGACGCGGGGCGTTGACGGGCTCGTGAAAGGCCAGGATGCCCACGATCACCGCGCCCAGGGCGCCGATGCCGGTCCAGACGCCGTAGGCGGTGCCCATGGGCAGCGTTTTGGTGGCCTGCGACAGGAAGAAAAAGCTGACCACCATGCCCACCACCGTCCAGACCGAGGGCCAGAGCTTCGTAAAGCCCTCCGACAGCTTCATGCAGGTGGACCAGAATACCTCCAGACCGCCGGCGATCAACAGATACAGCCAAGCCATGTCAAAAACCTCCGAAAAACAAAAAATGCGCCCACAGGATGCCCCTTCAAAGACCTAACGGCGCATCCGCGAACGCCTGTCCGTCCCCCGGTGGCGGCGGACAGCGGGGAGACTATACCACAGCGGCGGGGGAAAGTCAAGAAGGATGGTCGAAACCGGGCGGCGCGGCGGGGAAAAGTGCTTGTGAGCGGCGAAGAAGTGTGGTATACTATACAGTCGAGGATTTGGCGGTTTTCCGCCGGAAGGGGGGACGTGCTGTGGGACTGCACGACGGGCATCGACAGCGCAGCAAGCGCCGGTATCTGGCGGTGGGCGCCCAGGGGTTGGAGGACCACCAGCTGCTGGAGCTGCTGCTGTTTTACGCCATCCCCCGGCAGGACACCAACGAGACGGCGCACCGGCTGCTGAAACGGTTCGGTTCGCTGCAGAGCGTGCTCAACGCTGCGCCGGAGGAGCTGACGGGCGTGGACGGCGTGGGGGAGAACGCCGCGGTGCTGCTGCATCTGGCCGGGGACATCGCCCTGCGGGCCAGGTGCTCGACGCTGCCCCAGAAGGTGCTGAACTCCACCGACCGCACCGGCGCGTACTTTATGGAGCTGCTGGCGGGACAGCGGCAGGAGCTGCTGTATCAGGTCTGTCTGGACGCCAAGGGCAAGCTGCTGACCTGCCGCTGCATCAGCAAGGGCAGCGTGGCGGCCTCGCCGGTCAGCGTGCGGCAGGTGGTGGAGAACGCCCTGTACGCCGGGGCCAGCAGCATCATTCTGGCCCACAACCACCCCAGCGGCGTGGCACTGCCCTCCCAGCAGGATGTGCTGGTGACCCGGCAGCTGCAGGAGGCGCTTGCGCCGCTGCAGATCCGCCTGGCCGACCACATCGTGGTGGCCGACGGCGACTATGTATCCATGGCCGAGAGCGGCCTATTGCAGTTTTGACAGGAGACACACATGCCTGATTTGAAAGTCGTATCCGAATATCAGCCCGCCGGCGACCAGCCCCAGGCCATCGACAAGCTGGCCAGCGGGCTGGAGAACGGCCTGCGGGCCCAGGTGCTCAAGGGCGTCACCGGCAGCGGCAAGACCTATACCATGGCCAAGGTCATCGAGCGGGTCAACCGCCCCACACTGGTGCTGGCCCACAACAAGACGTTGGCCGCCCAGCTGTGCGAGGAATTCCGGGAGTTCTTTCCCAACAACGCGGTGGAGTACTTCGTGTCCTACTACGACTATTACCAGCCGGAGGCCTACGTGCCCCAGACGGACACCTATATCGAGAAGGACGCCTCCACCAACGAGGAGATCGACCGCCTGCGGCTCAGTGCTACCTGCGCGCTGCTGGAGCGGCGGGACGTGATCGTGGTGGCGTCGGTGAGCTGCATTTACGGTCTGGGCGAGCCGGACGACTTCGCCCGGATGATGATCTCTCTGCGCACCGGCATGACCATGGAGCGGGACGAGCTGCTGCGCCGGCTGGTGGAGGACCGGTACGAGCGCAACGACGTGGCCTTCCAGCGGAACGTATTCCGCGTCCGGGGCGACACGGTGGAGCTGTATCCGGCGTATTACAAGGACCGGGCCATTCGGGTGGAGTTCTTCGGCGACGAGATCGAGCGCATCACGGAGTTCCATCCGGTCACCGGCGCGGCCATGAAGCAGCTGCAGCACGTGGCGGTGTATCCCGCCAGCCACTACGTCACCCCCAAGGACAAGCTGGAGCGGGCGGCGCAGGAGATCGAGCGGGAGCTGGCGGAGCGCAAAAAGTGGTTTGAGGACAACGGCAAGCTCATCGAGGCCCAGCGCATCGACCAGCGCACCCGTTACGACGTGGAGATGATGCGCACGCTGGGCTACTGCTCCGGCATCGAGAACTACTCCCGGGTCATCTCCCAGCGGCCGGTGGGCAGCGCGCCCATGACGCTGCTGGACTTCTTCCCGGAGAATTTTGTGCTGTTCGTGGACGAGAGCCACGTGACGCTGCCCCAGGTGCGGGCTATGTACAACGGCGACCACGCCCGGAAGCAGAGTTTGGTGGACTACGGCTTCCGCCTGCCCTGCGCCTTTGACAACCGGCCGCTGAAATTCGAGGAATTCGAGGAGCGGTTCTCCCAGGCGGTGTTCGTCTCCGCCACGCCGGGGGACTTTGAAAAGCAGCAGGCCGATCAGATCGTGGAGCAGGTCATCCGGCCCACGGGACTGCTGGACCCCCGGGTGGAGGTGCGGCCTGTGCTGGGACAGATCGACGACCTGGTGGCGGAGATACATGCCCGGGAGAAAAAGAACGAGCGGGTGCTGGTGACCACCCTGACCAAGAAGATGGCCGAGGATCTCACCGCCCACTTCCGCGGCCTGGGCATCCGGGTGCGGTATATGCACGCCGACGTGTCGGCCCTGGAGCGCATGGAGATCCTCCGCGACCTGCGGCTGGGCGAGTTCGACGTGCTGGTGGGCATCAACCTGCTGCGGGAGGGACTGGACCTGCCGGAGGTGTCGCTGGTGGCCATACTGGACGCCGATAAGGAGGGCTTCCTCCGCAGCGAGACCAGCCTGATCCAGACCATCGGCCGCGCCGCCCGCAACGCCGAGGGACTGGTCATCCTGTATGCCGACACCATCACCCCCTCCATGCGCGCCGCCATGGACGAGACAGAGCGCCGCCGCAAGCTGCAGGACGACTTCAACAAGGCCCACGGCATCGTGCCGCAGACCATCCGCAAGAGCGTCCGGGAGATGGTGGAGATCAGCCGCAGCGCCGAGGAGGCCTCCAAGCTGTCGAAGAAGAAGCTGTCCGACCGCGAGAGGGCCGAGACCATCGCGCGGCTGGAAAAAGAGATGAAGGAGGCCAGCCGCATGCTGGAATTCGAATACGCCGCCCTGCTGCGGGACCAGATCATCCAGCTGCGGGGGGAGAAATAGAGAACACGACCATGAAAAAATACATTTCCTATGTCTATGTGATCCTCAGTGCCGTGTGCTGGGGCTTCATCGGCTTTTTCAACCGCATGCTCACCGGCGCGGGGGTGGAGCTGGGCAACCGGGTGTTTATCCGCAATTTCGGCACGCTGCTGGTGCTGACGGTGGTGTTCGCCCTGTTCCACCGGCAGGTGTTCCGCATTAAGCTCAAGCACCTGCCCATCTTCCTGTGCTCCGGCCTTGTCAGCATCCTGACGCTGAGTCTGGTGTACTTCCAGTGCCAGACCATGTGCTCCCTGTCGGTGGCGGCGGTGCTGCTGTATCTGGCGCCGTCCTTCGTGGTGCTCTTCAGCGCCGTGCTGTGGAAAGCGCCGCTGACCAAGCGCAAGCTCATCGCGCTGGTGGTGTCGCTGCTGGGCTGCGTCATGGTCAGCGGCATACTGGGCGGCGACATGACCGCCTCTTGGGCGGGTATCGGTCTGGGCGTGCTGTCCGGCCTGTGCTACGCCAGCTACACGGTGTTCGCCCACTACGGACTGGCCCACTACGAGAGCTACACCATGATCTACTGGACGTTTCTGGTGGCGGGGCTTGGCTCCCTGTTTTTCGCGGACTTCGCCGCGCTGCCGGCGGTGTTCGCCAGCACCCAGGGCACCGTGGGCGCCTGCGGCGTGGTGCTGGTGGCCACCGTGCTGCCGTACATCTTCTACACCAGGGGCCTGGAGGGCGTGGAGAGCGGCCGGGCGTCCATCATCACCAACATCGAGCCGGTGGTGGAGACGCTGGTGGGCGTGTTCGTGTTCAAGGAGGCGCTGACCGTGTGGACGGTGCTGGGCATGGCCTGCGTGTTCGGGTGCGTGATCCTGCTGGCCAACGGAGATAAAAAATGAGAGACGGGCGCTTTCGAGGTATCAGCGGCTTCTTCCTGAAGCTGATCGCCGTCTGCACCATGTGCATCGACCACCTGGGGGCGACGCTGTTCCCCGGGACCATGTGGATGCGCTGCATCGGCCGCGTGGCCTTCCCCATTTTCTGCTTTCTGATCGCCGAGGGCTGCGTGTATACCCGCGACCGGGGGAAATACGCCCTGCGGCTGCTGGTGTTCGCCCTGCTGTCGGAGATCCCCTTCGACCTGATGGTGGGCGGCACGGTGTGGTATCCCTACGCCCAGAACGTGCTGTGGACGCTGCTTATCGGCGCGGCGGTGTGCTGGCTCATGGAGTGGGCACTGAAAAAGCGCGCGGTGTGGGCCTTTGTGCTGACCGGCGCGGCCATGACGGCGGCCTTCTGGCTGCTGGAGGCGGCCGAAACGGACTACGGCGGCTGGGGGATGCTGCTGGCGGCGCTGTTCTACGCCGACCGCCGCGCGCCCTACGGCCCTGCGGCCAAGCGGGCGGTGCAGGCGGTGGGACTGGCGGTGTTCAGCATCGGCATTATGGGCGGCGTGTCCATCGAGCTGTGGTCGCTGGCGGCGCTGGCGCCCCTCTGGCTGTACAACGGGGAGCGGGGATTTTCCAACCGGGCGGTGCAGTACGGCTTTTACGCCTTTTACCCGGCGCATATCCTGCTGCTGGCCCTGATGGCGCTGTATTTGTGACAAGATAAGGAGGCTGTTCCTATGGCAAAAAACAAAGAGGAAAAGACCAACGTCATGCGGACGCTGGAGCAGAAGAAGATACCCTACACCGCCCACAGCTACGACCCGGAGGGGCCTATCGACGGCGTGTCGGTGGCGCAGACGCTGGGCCAGCCACCGGAGCGGGTGTTCAAAACGCTGGTGACAAAGGGCGCCAGCGGGGCATACTATGTGTTCGACATCCCGGTGGCGGAGAATCTGGACCTGAAAAAGGCCGCCAGGGCGGTGGGGGAGAAGTCCATCGCCATGCTGCCCCAGAAGGAGCTGCTGGGCCTGACGGGCTACGTCCACGGCGGGTGCAGCCCGGTGGGCATGAAGAAGCAGTTCCCCACGGTGTTCCACGAGACGGCGGCGGAATACGACACCATTTGCGTCTCCGCCGGGAAGATCGGCTATCAGGTGGAGTGCGATCCCAAGGCGCTGCTGACGCTGCTGCGGGCCGGGACGGCGGACATCATCGTGTGACCTTTTGATTCCCTGTTGACAGTAAAAAATAGTTAATTTACACTTATCTGCAACAATATGTGCAGAAATGAGGCATACCATGCAGACTGAAATTTTCGTAAAGGGCGCCAGAGAGAACAACCTGAAAAATATCGACGTCACCATCCCCCGGGACAAGCTGGTGGTGGTGACGGGACTCTCCGGCAGCGGAAAAAGCTCGCTGGCCTTCGACACCATCTATGCCGAGGGGCAGCGGAGGTATGTGGAGAGTCTGTCCAGCTACGCCCGGATGTTTCTGGGACAGATGGATAAGCCGGACGTGGACTACATCGACGGGTTGTCCCCGGCTATCTCCATCGACCAGAAGACCACTAGCAAGAACCCCCGCTCCACCGTGGGCACGGTGACAGAGATCTACGACTACCTGCGCCTGCTGTGGGCCAGAGTGGGCACGCCCCACTGCCCCCACTGCGGCAAGGAGATCCGCCGCCAGACGGTGGACCAGATCATCGACCAGATCATGGCCCTGCCGGAGGGCACCCGCATCCAGGTGATGGCGCCAGTGGTGCGGGGCCGCAAGGGCGAGCACGCCAAGGTGCTGGAGGACGCCCGCCGGTCCGGCTTCGTCCGGGCCAGAGTGGACGGCAGCATGTACGAGTTGACCGAGGACATCCCACTGGAGAAGAACCTGAAGCACCGCATCGACATCGTGGTGGACCGGCTCATCGTGCGCCCGGACATCACCGGCCGCCTGACGGACTCGGTGGAGACGGCGTCCAACCTGGCAAGCGGCCTTGTGACGGTGAACCTGCTGCGGGAGGAGAAGGACATCACCTTCTCCCAGAACTACGCCTGTGACGACTGCGGTATCTCCATCGAGGAGCTGACGCCCCGTCTGTTCTCCTTCAACAGTCCCTTTGGCGCCTGCCCCACCTGCACCGGCCTGGGCCTGCAATTAAAGGCTGATCCGGCCCTCATCATCCCCGACGGCAGCAAATCCATCCTGGAGGGCGCCATTACTGCCACTGGCTGGGCCTCCATCCGCTCCGACGGCATCAGTCGTATGTACTTCGAGGCCCTCAGCAAGAAATACCGCTTCTCCCTGACCCAGCCCTACGACAGCCTCAGCGACGAGGTGAAAAACGTCATACTCTACGGCACCGGGGGCGAGAAGCTGGAGCTGCACTACGACCAGCCCCGGGGCAAGGGCGTGCTGTATCAGGCCTTCGAGGGCATCTGCAACAACCTGGAGCGCAGGTATCAGGAGACACAGTCCGACGCCAGTAAGAAAGAGATCGAGGGCCTGATGACCCCGTGCCCCTGTCCGGCCTGTCAGGGCCGGCGGCTGCGGCCGGAGGCGCTGGCCGTCACCGTGGGCGGCAGGTCCATCTACGACGCCACCACGCTGCCGGTAGACGACGCGCTGGCCTTTTTCGACGCTCTGGAGCTGAGCGGCAACCAGCAGATCATCGCCGCGCAGATCATGAAGGAGATCCACGCACGATTGGGCTTTTTGCAGTCCGTGGGACTGAGCTATCTGACGCTGTCCCGCGCTTCCGGAACGCTGTCCGGCGGCGAGAGCCAGCGCATCCGTCTAGCCACCCAGATCGGCAGCAGCCTGATGGGCGTGCTGTATATCCTGGACGAGCCGTCCATCGGATTGCACCAGAGGGACAACGACAAGCTGCTCTCCACGCTGCAGCGCCTCCGCGATCTGGGCAACACCCTGATCGTGGTGGAGCATGACGAGGACACCATGCGCGCCGCCGACTATCTCATCGACATCGGCCCCGGCGCAGGCGCTCTGGGCGGGCAGGTGGTGGCCTGCGGTACTCCGGAGGAAGTCATGGCGAACCCTGACAGCCTGACGGGCCAGTACCTCAGCGGCAAACGCACCATCCCCCTGCCGGCACAGCGCCGCAGGGGCAATGGCAGGCTGCTGACCGTCCGCGGCGCGCGGGAGAACAACCTGAAGCACATCGACGTGTCCATCCCCCTGGGGACGTTCACCTGCGTCACCGGCGTCAGCGGCAGCGGCAAGTCCTCGCTGGTCAACGAGGTGCTGTTCAAGGCGCTGGGCGCGCAGCTGAACCGCATGAAGGTGCGGCCCGGCAAGCACGACGCCATCGAGGGCATGGAGCAGCTGGACAAGGTCATCGCCATCGACCAGAGCCCCATCGGCCGGACGCCCCGGTCCAACCCGGCCACCTATACCAACCTGTTCAATCTCATCCGCGACCTGTTTGCCGCCACCCCGGACGCCAAGGCCCGGGGCTATGGCCCCGGCCGCTTCTCCTTCAACACCAAGGGCGGCCGGTGTGAGGCCTGCGGCGGCGACGGCATGCTGAAGATCGAGATGCACTTCCTGTCGGACGTGTACGTCCCCTGCGAGATCTGCCACGGCAAGCGCTACAACCGCGAGACGCTGGAGGTGCGCTACAAGGGCAAGAACATCGCCGACGTGCTGGATATGACCGCCGCTGAGGCGCTGGAGTTCTTCTCCGCCGTGCCCAATATCTGCGAGAAGCTGCAGACCCTGTGCGACGTGGGGCTGGGCTATGTGAAGCTGGGCCAGCCCAGCACCACCCTCTCCGGCGGCGAGGCCCAGCGGGTCAAGCTAGCCACGGAGCTGAGCCGCCGGGCCACGGGCCGCACCATGTATATCCTGGACGAGCCCACCACCGGCCTTCACGCCGACGACGTGCGCAAGCTGCTGGAGGTGCTGCAGCGGCTCACCGACGGCGGCAACACCGTGCTGGTCATCGAGCACAACCTGGACGTGATCAAGTGCGCGGACTATATCATCGACCTGGGCCCGGAGGGCGGCGTAGGCGGCGGGACCATCGTGGCCGCCGGCACGCCGGAGGAGGTAGCCGCCTGCGCGGGCTCCTACACCGGCCAGTATCTGAAAAAATACCTGAAGTGACCGCCGCTCCCTCCGTCGCATAGGATAGGGCAGGGGGGAGGTGGCACAAATGACGCTGTTGCAGGACGGTGTGATCTCCGCGCTGGCGGCCATCGGCGTGACCACGCTGCTGTGGCTGGCGGTGTCGCTGCTGCTGTGGCGGGAGCACCCGGTGGACGCGGTCTATCTGGTGCCGCTGCGGGGCGACGGCGCGGGGCTGGACGTGACGCTGCGCCGCCTGGCCCAGAGCCGCCGTCTGCCGGTGCTGCTGGTGGACTGCGGACTGACGGAGGAGGGCCGCCGGGCGGCGGCGCTGCTGTCCGGCGCGGAAACAAAGCTTTTAACGCCCCGGGAGCTGGCGGCGTACTACACAGAGAAGCAGACAAATGAGGCGGGGAGGTGAAGCCCGTGGGCGAGCGCGTGACCGTTGAGGGCACCGTGGAAAATGTGATCTTTCATAACGAGGAAAACGGCTATACGGTGCTGCTGCTGGCCGTGGAGGGCGAGGACGAGCCCATCACGGTGGTGGGCTGCATCCCCTGCGCCGCCGCCGGAGAGGGCATGACCGTCACCGGCGTGTGGAGCGTGCACCCCGTACACGGCAGCCAGCTGACCGCCGAGAGCGTGGAGCGCCGCCTGCCCCGCAGCGAGGAGGACACCATCGCGTACCTGTCCTCCGGCATCCTGAAGGGCATCGGCCCGGCCACGGCCCGGCGGCTGGTGGAGCGCTTCGGCGCGGACACGCTGCTGGTCATCGAGCAGGAGCCGGAGCGGCTGCGGTGCATCAAAGGCGTCACCGCCCAGAGGGCCCAGGAGCTGTCCGCGGCCTTCCGGGCGCTGACGGGACTGCGGCAGCTGATGGAATTTCTGGCCCGGTATGAGCTGCCGGTGTATCTGGCTATGCCCCTGCAGCGGACGTATGGCGACGGCGCCATACAGACGCTGCGGGACGACCCCTATATCCTCTCCCGCGCCCAGTACGGCGTGGCGTTCTCCGTGGTGGACGCCATCGCCATCAGCCTGGGCTTCGGCGGGGACGATCCCTGCCGCCTGCGGGCGGCGCTGACCTACGAGCTGGACTACAACGCCAACAACGGCCATGTGTTCCTGCCCCGGGAGAAGCTGCTGTCCGCCACGGCGCAGATGATCGGCGTGCTGCCGGATGAGCTGGAGCTGGCGCTGGACAAGCTGATCGAGGGCTTCGGCGTGGTACAGCAGACCATCGCCGGGGTGCAGGGCTGCTACCTGCCCCGGCTGTATCAGGCGGAGACCTTCGTGGCGGAGCGGCTGCTCGCCATGGTGCGCACGCCGGTGGAGCGGCTGTCCCACGCGGACAGGGTCATCGACGACATCGAGAAGGCCCAGGGCGTGGCCTACGCGCCGCTGCAGCGCCAGGCGGTGCGCCTGGCGGCGGAGGGCGGCGTGCTGCTGCTGACCGGCGGCCCCGGCACCGGCAAGACCACGTCCCTGCGGGGCATCGTGGCCCTGTACGAGCGCATGGGGCTGGACGTGGCGCTGCTGGCGCCCACCGGCCGGGCGGCCAAGCGGCTGGGAGAGGTCACGGGCCGGGAGGCCCAGACCATCCACCGCTGTCTGGGCATGAGCTACAACGAGATGACCGGCCAGACGGCCTTTAAGAAAAACGCACAGGACCCGCTGGAGGCCCACGCCGTTATCGTGGACGAGATGAGCATGGTGGACATCGAGCTGATGCGTTCCCTGCTGGAGGCGCTGCGGCCGGGAAGCCGGCTGGTGCTGGTGGGCGACCCGGACCAGCTGCCCTCGGTGGGGCCGGGGAACGTGCTGGGGGACATGCTGCGCAGCGGCGTGATCCCGGCGGTGTCGCTGACCCAGGTGTTCCGCCAGGCGGAGCAGTCCGCCATCATCCGCAGTGCCCACGCCGTCAACCGCGGGCAGCTGCCGCCGCTGGAGAACAGCAGCGCGGGGGACCTGTTCTTCCTGCGCCGCCGGGCGCCGGACAGGCTGGTGCAGACGGTGGTGGAGCTGTGCCGGGAGCGGCTGCCCAGGAACATGGGCATCCCCGCCGAGCAGATACAGGTGCTCTCGCCCACCCGGAAGGGGCCCTGCGGCACGGCGGCGCTGAACCGGGCGCTGCAGGCGGCGCTGAACCCACCGGAGCGGGGCAAGCGGCAGAAGCAGTGGGGGGACGTGGTGTTCCGCGTGGGGGACCGGGTCATGCAGACCAAGAACAACTACGACGTGCTGTGGGAGAAGGACGACGGCAGCGCCGGCAGCGGTATTTTTAACGGGGACGTGGGCGTCATTCAGGACATCGACCCCTCCGGCGAGCTGATCACCCTGCGGTTCGACGACCGCACGGCGGTGTATACCGCCGACCTGCTGAGCCAGCTGGACATGGCCTACGCTATTACCGTACATAAATCACAGGGCAGCGAGTATCCGGCGGTGATCCTGGCAGCGGCGGCGGCCGCGCCGTCGCTGCTGGTGCGGGGCGTGCTGTACACGGCCATTACCCGCGCCCGGAGACTGCTGGTCATCGCCGGCGACGACGCGGTGCTGGCACAGATGGCTGAAAACGACAAACAGCAGCGCCGCTACAGCGGCCTGCGCCGCAGATTGAAGGAGGGACAGGTATGAGCGACACCAATAGCATCAACGAATCGTTGGAGAAGGCCCAAAAGGGACTGCTGGACTTTTTCTTCCCGCAGCGCTGCCCCTTCTGCGGCAAGGCGGCGGGGAAGGCCCTGATCTGCGAGCGGTGCCAGAAGGAGCTGCCCCGCTGCGACAAGGTCCGCACCGGCAGCTTTGGGGAGTGCGCCGCGCCGCTGTACTACGAGGGGCGGGTGCGGGACGCCATTCTGGACTTCAAGTTCAAGCGGCGCATCGAGCACCTGAACGCCTATGGTATGCTGATGGCGGAGAAGGCGGCGGAGGTCTATGCCGACCGGTTCGACGCCGTGACCTGGGTGCCGGTCAGCAAAAGGCGGCTGAAAAAGCGCGGCTTTGACCAATCGCGCATGCTGTGCGCCAGCCTGTGCGTGGACTGGCATGTGGAGCCCCAGGAGACGCTGCGCAAGGTGGTGGACAACCCGGCGCAGTCGGGCATCGACGATCCAGCGGCGCGCCGGGCCAATGTGCTGGGCGCTTACGAGCCGGTGGAGCCGGAGAGCATCGCGGGAAGGCGCTTTCTGCTTATCGACGACATCGTCACCACCGGCGCCACGCTGACGGAGTGCGTCCGGGTGCTGAAGAACGCCGGCGCGGCGGACGTGGTGTGCCTGACGCTGGCCATGGCCAGGGACCACTGAGGTATGAACCGGGGGGATTCCGTATAGAATACAGAAAATGCGGCGATTTTCATTTGACAGTTGCATTATTCCTTCCCAATCGGTATAATAAGAAGCTGTGAGACTACCGGGCGCATCCGCCCGAAACGAAAGATAAGAGAACAGAGGTGCAAGCATATGTGTTCTATTGCAAAAGATATTGGCATTGACCTGGGTACTGCTTCCGTGCTGGTGTATGTGAAGGGCAAGGGCGTCGTGCTCAACGAGCCGTCCGTGGTAGCCATCGACAAGAATACCGGCAAGCTGCTGAAGGTGGGTGCCGACGCCCAGGCCATGCTGGGCCGTACCCCCGGCAACATCGTGGCCATCCGCCCCCTGCGGGAGGGCGTCATCTCCGACTACGACATGACCGAGCGTATGCTGCGGGAGTTCCTGCACAAGGTGGTGGGCGGCTTCCAGCTGTTCAAGCCCCGGGTCATCATCTGCGTGCCCTCCGGCATCACTGAAGTCGAGGAGCGCGCCGTGGTGGACGCCGGTATTCAGGCCGGCGCGCGCCGGGTGTACCTGATCGAGGAGCCTGTGGCCGCCGCCATCGGCGCCGGTATCGACATCGCTAAGCCCGACGGCCACATGGTGGTGGATATCGGCGGCGGCACCAGCGACATCGCCGTCATCTCCCTCTCCGGCGTGGTGGAGAGCGCCTCTATCAAGGTGGCCGGCGACCAGTTCAACGAGGCCATCGTCAAGTATATGCGCCGCAAGCACAATGTGCTGGTGGGCGAGCGCACGGCGGAGCTGATGAAGATGCAGATCGGCTGCGTGTTCCCCAAGGAGCAGGAGGCCACCATTGAGATCAAGGGCCGTTGCCTGGTGACGGGCCTGCCCAAGGTCATCAACGTCAGCTCCACCGAGATGCTGGAGGCCTTTGAGGAGCCGGTGGAGCGCATTCTGGAGGCCGTTCACGGCGTGCTGGAGCGCACCCCGCCCGAGCTGGTGGCCGACATCTCCAACAACGGCATCGTTATGACCGGCGGCGGCAGCCTGGTGGACGGCTTTGATAAGCTGATCGAGGCCCGCACCGGCATCCACACCGTGGTGGCCGAGGGCGCTATCTCCTGCGTGGCCGAGGGCACCGGCAAGAGCCTGGACTCCCTGAACTCCATGACCGACGGCACGGTGAACCTGAGCCGCCGCAAGCAGATGAACTGAGGAGACGAAATAACGAAAAAGGCCGCCTGCGGGCGGCCTTTTTTCGTGTCCGTATGCGGAATTTTCTCTTGCAAGAATGACGAAAAAGCGTTACTATAGCCATACGAGAAAAGAGAAAGCAACATGTATGAAGGAGGAGCTGCTATGAAGTTTTCCAGCAAGGTCCTGAAGTGCGGACTGTCCCCCATGCGTAAATTCCACCCCTACGCGGTGGCGGCAGAGGCCAAGGGCAAGAAGATCTACCACCTGAACATCGGCCAGCCGGACATCGAGACGCCCAAGGCGTACTTCGACGCCGTCCGGCACTTCGACCTGCCGGTGCTGGCTTACGCCCCGTCCCCCGGCATCCCCGAGCTGATCGAGGCCATCCGCAAGTACTATGCAGACCTGGGCATGCACTTCGACGCGGGGGACATCCTCATCACCAACGGCGGCAGCGAGGCGCTGCAGATCACCATGAACTGCATCCTGGACGACGGCGACGAGATCCTCATCCCCGAGCCCTTCTATCCCAACTATAACACCATGGCCTACACCTGCGGTGCCAGGATCCACCCCATCCCCACCTCCCCTCACGACGGCTATCACTACGCCGACCGGGCCAAGATCGAGGCGGAGATCAACGAGCACACCCGCGCCATCATGGTTACCAACCCCGGCAACCCCACCGGCGTGGTGCTGACGCCGGAGGAGATGCGCATGCTGGTGGACGTGGCCAAGGCCCACGATCTCTACATCATCGGCGACGAGGCCTACCGCGAGTTCGTCTACGCCGGCGAGCCCCTGCAATCCATGGGCGAGTTCGAGGACGCCGCAGAGAACGTCATCGTCATCGACACCGTCTCCAAGCGCTTTTCCGCCTGCGGCGCCCGCATCGGCTGCATGATCTCCCGCAACAAGGAGCTGATGGCCCAGGCCATGAAGTACGCCCAGTGCCGTCTGTCCGTGCCTACGCTGGACCAGGTGGCCTCCGCCGCGCTGTACACCGTTGGCCCCGACTACTTCGCCGCCGTCCGCGAGGAGTACAAGCGCCGCCGTGACACCGTGGTGCGCAAGCTGAAGGAGATCCCCGGCGTGGTCTGCGAGTGCCCCAGGGGCGCTTTCTACCTGATGGCCGCCCTGCCGGTGGACGACGCCGACGCCTTCCAGAAGTGGCTGCTGGAGGAATTCGACGACAACGGCGACACGGTGATGTTCGCCCCCGGCGAGCCCTTCTACGGCACCCCCGGCAAGGGCAAGAACGAGATCCGCATCGCCTATGTGCTGAAGCAGGCGGACCTGGAGCGGGCCATGGACCTGCTGGCCAAGGGCATTGCCGCCTACAACGCCCGGTAAAGAACGACACAAAAAAAGAACGCCCGGAGGGCGTTCTTTTTTTGTGTATGCTTAGCCGTGCAGCAGCATATCGCACCGGGCGGCCACGTCGAAGGCGGCGAAATACGCCTCCTCCAGCGGGATCCAGCGGTCCCGGAACTGCATCGCCCGCTCCGGGCCGTTGCGGGCCTGGATGCGGCGCAGCTGCTCTTCACTGTCCACGGTGAGGAACACCCGCAGGTCGTAATATTCCCACAGGGCCGGGTGGCAGGCGTAGGCGCCCTCCACGATGGTCAGATGCGCGGCCGGAGCCGCCACCGGTGCGTCCAGCGATCGCCGCGCGCACAGGTAGGGCCGGTAGGTGACGTCCTCGCCGCGCCGGGCCGGCAGCAGCACCTCCGTCAGAAAGCGCTCGTGGTCCACGTTCTCCCCCGGCTGCGCCAGCCGCGCGGCGGTGCGCTGCTCCGGGCGCAGAAAGAAGTCGTCCATGTGGAACACCCGGCAGGACAGCTGCGCCTGCAGCTGTGCCGCCAGCGTGCTTTTCCCGGCGCCGCAGCGGCCGTCGATGGCCACAAGGACCGGGGCCTGCCGTTCCAGCAGCGCCTGTATGGCCCGCAGCAGGAGGGTGTGCTCCGCGGGCGTCATGCCCTTTTGCGGGCCGCGCGCCGCTGGAAGAATTTAACGCACTCCACGATGGGGATCACCAGCACCGCCAGGGCCAGGGCCACGCCGTACTCCGCCCAGTCCACGGGGGTGAAGCCGAAGGCGTTGGCGATAACGGGTACCTCCAGTACCAGCGTGGTCAGCGCCAGGGAGCCCAGCATGGCGCCCCACAGCACCTTGTTGTGGCTGGGCAGCGAGAACACGCTCTTGCGCTGGGAGCGCATATTGAAGCTGTGGAAGATCTCACACATGCTCATGGTCAGGAAGGCCATGGTCATGCCGTCGTCGGACACGCCCTTGGGCATCTCGAAATAGCCCACCTCCATGCAGTGGCCGATGATATAGGACGCCAGGGTGATGATGGTGATCAGCACGCCCTGGTACACGATGTCAACGCCCAGACCGCCGGCAAAGATGCCGTCCTTGCTGTCCCGGGGCGGGCGGGTCATGGTGTCCGGCTCGCCCTTTTCCAGGCCCAAGGCCAGGGCGGGGAAGCAGTCGGTGATCAGGTTGATGAACAGCAGGTGTACCGGGTTCAGCAGCGTGAAGCCCAGCAGCGTGGCGAAGAACACGCCCAGCACCTCGCTCATATTGCTGGCCAGCAGGAACTGGATGGCCTTGCGGATATTGTCGTAGATGCGGCGGCCCTCGCCCACGGCGGAGACGATGGTGGCGAAGTTGTCGTCGCTGAGCACCATGTCCGCCACGTTCTTGGTGACGTCCGTGCCGGTGATGCCCATGCCCACGCCGATGTCCGCGGACTTGATGGACGGGGCGTCGTTGACGCCGTCGCCGGTCATGGCGGTGACAGCGCCCTTGCGCCGCCAGGCGTTGACGATGCGCACCTTATGCTCTGGCTGCACCCGGGCGTACACGCTGTATTTCTCCACCGCCTGGTCCAGCTCCTCGTCGGTCAGGCCGTCCAGCGCGCTGCCGGTGACGGCCTGGTCGGCGCTGTCGATGATGCCCAGCTCCTTGCCGATGGCCACGGCGGTGTCCTTGTGGTCGCCGGTGATCATCACCGGCCGGATGCCCGCCGCCCGGCACTCCGCCACGGCGGCCTTTACCTCCGGACGGATGGGGTCGATCATGCCCGCCAGCCCGATGAAGCACAGGTCGTGCTCCAGCTCCTCCGGCTCCTGCCGGTCGGGCAGGGCGTCATACAGCCGCTCCGCCGCCGCCAGCACCCGCAGGGCCTTGTCGGCCATGGCCTTGTTGTCGGCCAGGATGGCGCTGCGCTTTTCCTCCGTCAGGGGCAGGACCTGCCCGTTTTCGGTGTAGCTGGTGCAGCGGCGCAGCACCTCGTCCGGCGCGCCCTTGGTGTACTGGATGAACCCGGTGTCCGTGCGGTGGATGGTGGACATCATCTTGCGGCCGGAGTCGAAGGGGGCCTCGCCGCAGCGGGGCTGGCGCTCCTCCAGCACGGGCTTCTTCAACCCCTGGGCGGCGGCGAAGTTCACCAGTGCCGCCTCAGTGGGCTCGCCTACCGCGCCGCCGTCCTCCAGCGCCGCGTCATTGCACAGGGCCATAGCCGTGGCCAGCAGCTCCGTGGGGCCGGTGTGCTCCACCACGGTCATTTTGTTCTGGGTCAGGGTGCCGGTCTTGTCGGAGCAGATCACCTGGGTGCAGCCCAGGGTCTCCACCGCCGTCAGCCGGCGGATCACGGCGTGCTGCTTGCTCATGTTGGTCACGCCGATGCTCAGCACCACGGTGACCACCGTGGCCAGTCCCTCCGGGATGGCCGCCACCGCCAGGGACACGGCCACCATGAAGGTGTTCAGCACGGTCTCCAGCGTGAACTCGCCGGCCACTACCAGGTCAAAGATAAAGATGAACACGCAGATGCCCAGCACCAGCTTGCTCAGGGTCTTGCCCAGCTCGTTGAGCTTGCGCTGCAGGGGCGTCTGCTCCTGCTCGGTCTGGGCCAGCACACCGGCGATCTTGCCCATCTCGGTGTCCATGCCGGTGGCGGTGATCACCGCCTTGCCGCGGCCATAGACCACGGTGCTGCCCATGTAGCACATGTTTTTCCGGTCGCCCAGGGGGACATTCTCGCCGGTCAGCAGCTCCACCGCCTTGGTGACGGGGACGCTCTCGCCGGTCAGCGCCGCCTCCTCGATCTTCATGGAGGCGCTCTCCAGCAGGCGGCCGTCGGCAGGCACGGCGTCGCCGGCCTCCAGCACCACCACGTCGCCGGGCACCAGCTGGCTGCTCTCGATGACCACCTGGTGGCCGTCCCGCAGCACCTTGCACTTGGCGGCGGTCATGGTCTGCAGCGCCTCGATGGCGGCCTCTGCCTTGCTCTCCTGCACCACGCCCAGCACGGCGTTCAGCAGCACCACGATGAGGATGATGAACACCTCGGTGAAGCTCTCACCGCTGAGGGCGTTGGTCACGGCGGACACCGCCGCCGCGGCCAGCAGTATCAGCAGCATGGGGTCCTTCAGCTGTGCCAGGAACCGCTGGAGCACGGAAGGCTTCTCCGCCTCCTTCAGCTTGTTGGGGCCGTGCTTGGCCAGCCGCTCCGCCGCCTGCTCCTCCGTCAGTCCGGTGGGAGAGGAGCCAAGAGCGTCCAGCACCTCCTGCGGGCTGCGGCTGTATTCCTTGTCCATAGTCTATTACTCCTTTTCCATCTATTTACATCTCATGCTGTACGATATACGCTCCGCCGTGTCCCGCGGCGCGGCTCGGGCGCTGCCGAAGGGCGGGGAGGCACGCTTTGGACACTTCTGCACTTTTGCACAAAAAAAGACTCATGCACGGACGGCGTATGTCTGTGCATGAGTCTCATTCTTTCAGGACACATCGGACGCTAGGGCGCCGGGATGACGGTGTGCCACGCCGCGCCGGGAAAAGCGGCGCTGCGGAATTACTCCCTCATTCATATCGGGTATTCTACTCGCTTTTTCCGTTGCTGTCAACCCCAAAATCGTTGCAGTCAACAAGCAGTCTACTGGCTGTCCGCCTGGGCGCACAGGGCGTCAAAGTACTTGTACAGAGGCATCAGTGCGTCGAATCCGTCAATAATATCCTGCGCCAGCTCCGGCTGAAAAATACGCTCATCCGGCGGAAGCTCGTGCTGAATGTTAATGGATTTCCGGTTGTACCACGGTGTCAGCAGCTTGGTGGTCTCGCCCTTTTTGCGGGCGTATTCCGGGCCATAAAGCCGGAAAACGTCCTGCTTATTGAACCTTCTGACCAGCTTTTCCAGGGCGGCGGGGTCGCTGTCGATGCCCCGGCGATAGGCCTCCATCAGGGATGCCTTGGGGGCCCAGAAGCCCATGCCGTAGCTGTAGTAGTCCGGCGCGATCTCGAAATAGAACGTGGGACGGCCTGTCCAGTCCTCGCCGCCGGCGCGGATGCAGAACCACAGGTGATCCTTATACGGCCCCTGGCCGTGTAAACGCCGCATATCACGGTAAATCCGTGACATTTTCAGCATAAACGGCTCCTTGGGATACCGGGCGTGCAGGGCGTCGTAGACCTGCTCGCCCAGCGCCCGGGTGGGGGAGAGCAGGTACTTCTCGTAGTCCTGCTTGTGGTCCAGAAACCAGCCGCGCTCGTTGTTGAAGCGGATGCCCCAGAGGAAATCCAGCGTCTCCTGCGTGTAGCCTTCAAATGTCATAGTATACGCTCCTTCCGTCAGGCTGTGCCGCTTACATAAACCGGCACAGCAGAATGGGCAGCAGCAGCGCCGGCGTCATGTTCATGATCCGCAGCTTGGTGAGTCCCAGCATGTTCAGGCCGATGCCGATGAGCATCAGAGAGCCGGTGACGGTGATCTCCGTGATGACGGCCTGCGTCAGCACGCCGGTCAGCAGGGAGGCCAGCAGGGCCATGCCGCCCTCCACCACCAGCACGGACAGGCCGGAGAAGGCCACGCCGATGCCCAGAGAGCCGGCGAAGGCCACCGCCGTGGCCAGGTCGATAGCCGACTTGGCCAGCAGGATGCTGTGGTCGTTTTTCAGGCCGCTGTCCAGCGCGCCCATGATGGCCATGGCGCCCACGGCGAACACCAGGGAGGCGCTGACGAAGCCCTCAGTGATGGGGCCGAACCGGCCGAAACGCGCTTGCAGCCAGCTGCCGACGCGCGTCACGCCGCTGTCGATGTGCAGCAGCTCGCCCAGCACGGAGCCGAGCACCAGTGCCAGAATGGGGATCAGCTGGTTATTGCTGCCGATGGCGCCGGAGATGCCGATGCCGATGGAGATCAGTCCGGTGGCGGCAAGCACCGTCTCCTTCATTTTCTCCGGCATCAGACGGCTGCCCAGGGTGCCCAGAATGCCGCCCGCCACGATGGCGGCGCAGTTGACCAGAGCACCGGTGAGTATCATGGGACAAGACCTCCGCCCTCTATAATGTCGCGGACCACGCGGCCGCCCATCAGCAGCCCGGCCACGGAGGGAACCCAGGCCACGCTGGCGGGAACGCTGCGTCGGCCGGGGGAGGGGGCCTCCAGCTGCTGCGTTTCGTGGGGCTCCTCGGGGCTGAACACCACCTTCAGGTGGGAAAAACCCCGCTTGCGCAGTTCCTTGCGCATGACCCGTGCCAGCGGGCAGCCGTAGGTCTGGGAGATGTCGGCGATGCGCAGCAGCTCCGGCTCCAGCTTGTTGCCGGTGCCCAGGGCGGAGAGGATGGGGATGCCCCGCAGGTGGGCCTGCTGGATCAGGTCCAGCTTGCAGCTGACCAGGTCGATGCAGTCCACGATGTAGTCGAATTTCCGGGAGAAAAATTCCTCCCGATGGGCGGCGTCATAGGTGGCGCAGATCGGGTATACCACCGTGTCCGGGTCGATGTCCCGCACGCGCGCCACCGCGACCTCCGCCTTGTACTGCCCCACGGTGGAGGTCAGCGCGCACAGCTGGCGGTTGATGTTGGATACGGATACCGTGTCCTGGTCCACCAGTGTCAACGTGCCAACGCCGCTGCGTGCCAGGCACTCAGCGGCGTAGCTGCCCACACCGCCCAGACCAAACACCGCCACATGGCTGCGGCGGAGTTTGTCCAAAGCGGGTGCGCCTAAGATCATTTCAGTTCTGAGAAAGCGCTCGTCCATGGGTGATCAGGCCAGGTTCTTCATGCCGGAGCCCTGCTCAACGGTGGCGCTGGCCAGCAGCTCCTCCAACCAGGCGGAGGTGTCGCGGCTGCGCAGGGCGCTGTCCGCCTGCACCTGCCAGTAGGGGATGTCGTCGCCCACAAAGTACATCACATGGTAGCCGGTGTTCTCGTTGTAGACGATGCCGGTGTCGCCGGCCTGGCGGCTGGCATCGAAGCACCAGTCGTTGAACTCGGTGACCATCTGGCCCTTGTAGATCTCGGTGTACAGGCCGCCGTTGGTGTTGCTGCCGCCGTCCTCGCTGAGCTCGTTGGCCAGGGCCGCGAAGCTGTCCTCGGTGGCGTCGCCGGCCTTCCACTGGGCCAGGGCGTCCTCGGCCTTGGCCTTGGCCTCGTCCTGACGGGCCTGCAGATCGGCGTCATAGGTCTCAGAGGTGCTGTCCAGATCGCTCTTGTTCACCATGAACAGGATGTGGCGCACGTCCTTGGTGGCGTAGTCCTGACGGCCGGCGCTGTGGAACACCAGCACGCGGCTGCCGCTGTCGGTGGTGATCACGGTGCTGTCGCCGTCCACACGGGCGCTGTCAAACAGCCAGGTGCCCATGTCGTCGCCGCTGTTGCTGCCGCTCTCCGTGTGGCTGAAGGTGGCGGACTCGTAGTCCTTGGCCACATTCTCCAGGGACTCGCCGGCCTGGACGCGTGCCAGCACGGCGGCGGCGTCGCTCTCGGCCTGGGCCTTGGCGGCGGCGTTCTCCTCGTCGGTGGCGGCCACGGTGTTGCCGTCAGCATCGGTGGTGCTGTCGGCCGTGCCCTTGAAGTACAGGGACTCATAGTCCGCCACATCGAAGGTGGACTGGTTCTCCTGATAATATGCCTCCAGATCGGCGGTGGTGTAGCTCAGCTCCTCGGAGTAGTGGCTCTGGTAGTGGCTGGCGATATCGGTCAGCTTGACCATCTCCTTGAAGGTGCCCACGGTCATGCTCTTGCCGTAGATCAGCTTCAGATAGTCCTTGGTGGAGTAGCCGTTCTGCTTGGCGTAGGACTCCACCTGGGCCATGGTGTTCGCCACCTCCTCTTCGGTGTGGTCATCGGCGCCCATGCCGTTGGCCTCGGCCTCCTTGGCGGTCAGCACCACGGTGGTCAGCTGGTCCACCGCGTAGTCGCGGAGGAACTGGCCCCAGGTGACGTCGCCCTCGTCCTCCACCTGCATCAGGGCCTTGGCGGTGTCGCTCATCACCTGATCGTCCAGGGACTTGGAGGTGTCCACCCCGTACAGGGAGGCGTAGCCGCTGTTCAGGATGTTGCTCTTGACGTTGGCGTAGAAATACTCCACCTGGCCCACGGTGTACTTCTCACCGTTGATGGTCACGGCGGTGGCATTGCGCTGCAGCACGCCGGAATTGTACACCAGCAGCAGCGCCGCTACCAGCACGAACACGCCGGCGATGATACCATACAGGGTATTGGTCTTGCGGGCCTTGGCCTTCTCCTCCGCCTCGCGGATCTTCTTGGGGTCGGTGACGCCCTGCGCGGCCAGATCCTGCCGGCTCTTCTTTTCTCTTGATGCGCTCATTGAATACTTCACTCCTATCGATTTTGGGCGAAAAACGCCCGTGATTGGCAGCATACCCAATCATTATATCGTATACCGGCACTTTCCGCAAGGGGGAAACCCTGGGAATTTGTGAACATTGCGAAAATAACGGCAAACGGCGGGAAAGGCGGCCGTTTTGTGCTTGGCCTGAAACCAACGGCATCGCTGAACCAACAAACCCTCTCCCAGCAGGGAGAGGGTTTGTTGGTTCAGCGACAGGCAGCGGCCATGTTATAACCTGCACAGCTCGCAGGTGGGTCGTCTCCGGCCGACTTTACTGCTTCCAGCGTCCGCCCGCAGAAGGCAGGCGGGAGGCCTGCAAACCATCTACCGATCCGACGTCCCGTATAACCAATGTCAGGATAAATAGAACCGCTGCCCATCGCTCATCTTTTCCGCCAATACTTCGTTGCGGCGCTTTGCCATACACAAAGTATGGCTGCACCGCCGCGCCTCGTCTTGGCGAAAAATCCAGTCAATTTTCCGGCTCAACCGGCGGCGTCCCGTCATCGGCAGGACGAAAAATTACTCCTCCTCGTCGGACAGGATCTGCTCCATAAACAGGTCGTAGACCTTGTCCAGCTCCTCGTCGCTGTCCAGCGTGCTGAGAAGCTCCTCGCCGTTTTCCATCACGGACTTCAGGATCACCAGACCGTATTCCTCGGCGGCTTCCTCGTCCGCGTCGTCCTCCACCACAGGGAAGAACGCCATGTAGGTCTGGCCGTCCAGCTCCAGTGCGTCCACGTATTCCAGCTCTATGTCGTTGCCGTCCTCATCCGTCAGTGTGATGAAATTGGGGCCGAATTCCTCGCTCATGGAAAGTCCTCCTTTGTCTTGTTGCCCATAGTATACCCGAAGCGGAGGAAAAACGCAAGAGGAACTGTTCGGCAATTTATGCCCCATGCGGGACTGAAAAACCGGAAAACGGGGGAGAATAACGGGAATAGCCTGCCGGGAAAGGCATAATTTAACAAAAAATCTCTTTTTTTGCAGTTGACAGGTATGGTAGAATATCTCTTATACTGGGTCGGTATGCAAACATGCCGCTCACCGTACAAAGCAACAACAGGAACATCAAAGAGAAAGGAAGGTGCCCTGTCTTGAGTGAGAACAAGCGCAGACGGTCGTCGTCCCCCGACTTTATGGGACGCATCCGGCAGAGCGCCCGGCACATAGAAACGGAAGCGAAGGAGGGCGCGCGGCGCGTGCAGCACGAGGCGCAGGAGCGCGTCCGCAATATGACGCCCCAACAGAGAAACGGCTGGCGGAAGGCCGGGCGGATCATCGGCACACTGCTGCTGGTATTCGTGGTGACGCTGACCATCTTCTCCGGTATCTTCATGGCGTATATCAACAGCACCATGCGGGGTAAGGTGGAGGTCTATCTGGACGAGTTCGAAACGAAGGTGTCCACGGAGCTGTACAGCCAGGATCCCGACACCGGCGAATGGGTCATGTACCAGACGCTGTACCTGAACTCGGAGAACCGCATCTGGACGGATCTGGAGGACATCCCCAAGTATTTGCAGGAGGCCGCCATCGCCATCGAGGACAAGCGGTTTGAGAAGCACCACGGCGTGGACTGGAAGGGCACCACCCGCGCCATCGTATACACTCTGTTCGGCAAGAATGTGCAGGGCGGCTCCACCATCACCCAGCAGCTGGTGAAGAACGTCACCGGCGACAATCAGGTGACGGTCAAGCGCAAGATCACGGAGATCTACCGGGCGCTGGAGCTGGAAAAGCGCTACGAGAAGGACGAGATCCTGGAGGCCTATCTGAACGAGGTCTACTTCGGCCAGCGCTGCTCCGGCGTGATGACGGCGGCGCGGGTGTATTTTGGCAAGGACGTGTCCGAGTTGTCGCTGGCCGAGTGTGCCAGCATGATGGGCATCACCAACAACCCCTCCATGTACGATCCCTTCATCAGCTCCTGGACGCGGGAGAACAACCGGGAGCGCCAGTTGACCATCCTCAGCGAGATGCTCTCTCAGGGCAAGATCGACCAGGAAGAGTATGACGCGGCGGTGAACGAGGATATCCAGTTCGCCAACGGCTTTACCATTTCCGGCAAGTATGTGGGCAGTGACGGCACCGTCACCGATCCCACCCCCGACGACACCACGGACGACACCGACAGCCCTGCCGATGACAGCACCCCCACCATCAAGGGCAGCAACTCCTGGTTCACCGATGCCATGATCACCGACGTGGCCGAGGCGCTGGTGGAGAAGCTGGGCATCACCGAGAAGGTCAACAGCGAGGGAAAGACCGTCTCCGCCTATGACCAGGCCATCAACATGGTCTACAGCAAGGGCTATAAGATCTACACCACGCAGAATCCCAAGTACCAGAAGATCGCAGAGGATGTGTGCTACAACCTGGACAACATCCCCTATACCAGCAGCTACACCAACTCCGCCGGCGAGCAGGTGGAGGACCAGCTGCAGATCGCGCTGACCATCGTGGACCCCACCAACGGCTATGTGGTGGCCATGATTGGCGGCGCCGGCGAGAAGCTGGTGGACCGCGGCTGGAACTGGGCCGTCAATGCCCGGCAGTGCGGTTCTGCCATCAAGCCCCTGTCCACCTACGCTCCGGCACTGGATGACGGTACCATCAACGGCGCCAGCGTCATCGACGACTACCCCATGTTGCTCAACGGCGAGGTGTGGCCCCGGAACGCCAACTGGCGCTATCAGGGCCTGACGGCGCTGCACAAGGCGCTGGCGCAGTCCCTGAACACCTGCGCCGTGCGCACCAATCTGGCCTACGGCGTCACCAATTCCTATGACTTCCTGGTGGACAAGCTGGGCTTTGAAAACCTGACCTATACCGACTCCCAGCAGGTGGGCAACATGGCGCTGGGCGGCTTTGAGAAGGGCGTCACCACCGAGGAGATGGCTGCGGCCTACGCCGCCTTCGTCAACGAGGGCGTGTACACCAAGCCCCGCACCTTCGTCCGGGTGGAGGACGCCAACGGCAACGTGGTGCTGGAGAACGAGGCACAGTCCGCTGTGGCGATGAAGAACACCACCGCGGCGCTGATCAACAACCTGCTGCAGGAGGCCGCCCTGAACGGCACCGGCTATGAGGCTCAGTTCAGCGGCATGCACATCGCCGGTAAGACCGGTTCCACCAACAGCAATAAGGACCGTTACTTCGTGGGCTATACGCCCTACTACAGCTGCGCCGTGTGGGCGGGCTATGAGCACAACCAGCGCATCGTGGCCAGCGGCAATCCCTGCTCTGCCATCTTCCGCAAGGTCATGAGCGCCATCCATGAGGATCTGCCCAACAAGGACTTCTTCTCCTGCTCCGGCCTGACCAGCGTGACGGTCTGCGCCGACAGCGGCATGCTGGCGTCGGAATACTGCACCCAGGACGTCCGCGGCAGCCGCGCGTATACGGCCCTGGTGGCGGCGGATAACGCGCCTACCGGCATCTGCACCATGCACACCCCGCCCACCTACACCGTCAACATGGCCAACGACGACGGCAGCATCACCACCGTCACCGGCTCCGTGCTGAACTACCAGCGCGAGCTGATCGAGGGCCACGACGAGATCGTGGTGGAGGATGCCTTCATGATGCTCAACGGCTGGAACGGCTTCTTCGGCAATGATGGGGACGACAACGATTTCAACATGCCGGGCGAGAACGATACGCTGGCTCCGGAGACCGATCCCAACGCCGGGATAGACGATTTCCTGGGCGGCTGAGCCGGGTATACACAGAGCAAAAAGGAGACGCGGGAGCGTCTCCTTTTTTGCCCGGAAAAGGGCGGATAATATTTTTTGAGAAATTTCAAAATAGGGGTTGACAATTCGGGGAGAACATACTATAATCTCACTTGTTCGACGCGCGAGTGGTGGAATTGGCAGACTCGCTAGATTCAGGTTCTAGTGCTCATTCCGGGCGTGCGGGTTCAAGTCCCGCCTCGCGCACCAAAGCGAGTGTTCTTACAGCAGGAATGCTGTTAAGGATACTCGCTTTTTCTATTTGGTGAATTGCCCCGTGCGTAGTTGACAGCGCCATCCTGCGGTGCTACAATATGGCCGAAAAGCAGCTGCAGGTATACGCGGAGGGCGCGCAGTGGCTTTTGCAGGTGAGCAGAATAGAACGGGCCGCAGAGTTGCGGCCTTTTAAAAGGGCGGTGGTTAGCTTAATCTAACTGACGCGCCGCGCACATTGGTTAGAGCGAACTAACAAGTAGAGGGAGCATAGCATGAAAGAAAAGATCAAGCTCTCCGGCGTGCCGGAGACCATGCTGCAAACCGTTTATGCAAGGGCGAAAGAGAGCAACGGCAGAGGTGCGATCCACGACGCAAAAGCGGAAGAACTCATCGAAAAGCTGGACTATGATTTTTCCCTTGCGGACAAGGATACGGCCATGCGCAGCGGCGTCATTGCCCGGACCATCGTGCTGGACCGGCTGGCAAAAACGTGGCTTGCGTCGCACCCCGGTGCGGTGGTGGTTAACATCGCCTGCGGACTGGACACCCGGTGCTATCGGATGGCAGGTTATGCGCATTGGTATAACCTCGACCTGCCGGAGACAATGGCGGTGCGGGAGAAGCTCCTGCCGGAGAGCGGCACGATTTCACAGATCGCCATGTCCGCCATGGAAGATTGGGGCGGCGAGATCAGCGAGCAGAATGTGCCGGTGCTGATCGTCATTGAGGGACTGACCATGTACCTGAACGCAAAAGATGTGCAGCAAATTTTTGCGGTGATTTCCAGTCGCTTTTCCAAAGCCACCGTATTTGTGGAAACCATGAATCCTGCGATGGTGCGGCACTTCAAGGAGAAATCCATTGACGCAAGCCATGCGAAATTTACTTGGGGCGTGAAAGACGGCCCGGCTCTTGCGGCGCTGCTGCCGGATTTTGGATTCGTGGAGGAGCGCAGCCTGACAGAGGGCATGGCGGCGTTTGTGCCGATCTATAAGCTGCTGGACAAGCTGCCCGCCGTGCGGAATATTTCCAATAAGATCATCGTTCTGGAAAAGGAGTGACGAAGGATGTCGTTTTTCGAAAACACCCGCAAACCTGTGGGCCTCGGCGGAAAGCTCATGGTCGCCATGATGAATTTGGGTCACAGCCCTGTGGCGCGCTGGGGACTTCAATTTCTGAATGCTGCGCCGGATGCCAAGGTGCTGGACTGTGGCTGCGGCGGCGGTGCAAACATGAAAAGGCTGCTGAAAAAATGCCCGCAGGGTATCGTGAAGGGCATCGACTATTCTCCCGTCAGCGTAGAGAAGACGAAAAAGGTCAACGAGACCGCCATCGCGGAGGGGCGCTGTGCCGTCCTGCAAGGCAGTGTGGCGGATATGATCTTCGCAAAGGACTGGTTTGATGCCGTCACGGCCTTTGAAACGGTCTATTTCTGGCCGGATCTGCTGCAGTGTTTCCGGGAGGTCCATCGGGTTCTGAAGCCCGGCGGGACCTTTCTCATCTGCAATGAGAGCAGTGGCGACACGGACAAGGATGAGAAGTGGACGGAGATTATCGGCGGTATGACCATATACAGCGGCGATGA
>CAKTVL010000002.1 GCA_934623575.1 uncultured Oscillospiraceae bacterium | reverse complement strand
CTTCAGGGACTCGAACCCTGGACACCCTGATTAAGAGTCAGGTGCTCTACCAACTGAGCTAAAGGTGCATATCCTGTTAACGGTGTTATTATAGTCGATGCCGCACCATAATGCAAGTGTTTTTTTGCAAATTTAGCGAAAAAAGTGGGAGCAGGGGCCGCCGGAGGGACGGTCCCTGCTCCCATAAGGGAAAGGAAAGAAGAATTATCCGTTTTTCCACTCCACATACAGCTCGCGGACGCCATTGGCGTCGGCGCTCTTGGTCTCGGGAGCGGCAGGTGCAGCGGGCGCGGTCTTGGGCGCGTCGCGCTTTTCGATGAACTTGGGCGCCACCTGGGGGAACAGGGCAAGGCTCAGCACGTCCTCATCGGACTTGGCCAGGCCCTTGAACTCCTGGCGGTACTTCTCCAGCTCCGGCTGCAGCAGGTCGGCGGGACGGCAGGTGATCACGTCCTCGGGGGCGATGCCCGCCTTGGCGCGGACCTCCTCGTTGACCTCGCCGGGCAGCTTGCCGTATTCACCCTTGAGCATGGCGCGGGACTCCTTGGGGAACGTCTTGTAGCGCTCGCCCATGATGACGTTCATCACGGCCTGGGTGCCCACGATCTGAGAGGAGGGGGTCACCAGCGGGGGATAGCCGAAGTCCTTGCGGACGCGGGGGATCTCTGCTAGTACGTCATAGTATTTGTCCTCCTTGCCCGCCTGCTTCAGCTGGGAGATCAGGTTGGACAGCATGCCGCCGGGCACCTGATACAGCAGGGTGTTGGTGTCCACCCGCAGGACCTTGGGGTCCAGGATGCCGGCGTCCTGCAGGCGCTGGGCCACCTTGCGGAAGTGGACGGCGGCGTCGGACATCTTCTCCAGGCTCAGGCCGGTGTCCCGGGGCGTGCCCTTCAGCGTGGCCACCAGAGACTCGGTGGCGGGCTGGGAGGTGCCGTTGGCCATGGGGGAGAGGGCGGTGTCCACGATGTCCACGCCGGCGTAGGCCGCCATCAGCAGCGTCATGTCGCCGGTGCCGGAGGTGTTGTGGGTGTGCAGATGGATGGGAACGCTGACCGTCTCCTTCAGCGCCTTGACCAGAGAGTAGGCCTCCATGGGCAGCAGCAGGTTGGCCATGTCCTTGATGCAGATGGCGTCCGCGCCCATGCCCTCCAGCTCCTTGGCCAGCTTGACGAAGTAGGCCTCGTTGTGGATGGGAGAGATGGTGTAGCTGAGGGTGGCCTCCACCTGTCCGCCGTATTTCTTGGTGGACTTGATGGCCTGCTCCAGATTGCGCACGTCGTTCAGCGCGTCGAAAATGCGGATGATGTCGATGCCGTTTTCAATGCTCTTGGCGCAGAAGGCATCCACCACGTCGTCGGCATAGTGCTTGTAGCCCAGAATGTTCTGGCCGCGGAACAGCATTTGCAGCTTGGTGTTCTTCACATGCTTGCGGATGGTGCGCAGGCGCTCCCACGGATCCTCGTTCAGGAAGCGCATACAGGCGTCGAAGGTGGCGCCGCCCCAGCACTCCAGAGAGTAGTAGCCGATGGCGTCCAGTTGCTCCAGCGCGGGCAGCATGTCCTCGATGGTCATGCGGGTGGCCGCCTGGGACTGGTGGGCGTCGCGGAGGATGGTATCGGTGATCAGCAGGGGCTTGTTAGACAGAAATTCCATAGTTACCTCCTATTAACCGAACAGGGAGATCAGCACGCCCGCGGCGATGGCCGAGCCGATGACGCCGGCCACGTTGGGACCCATGGCGTGCATCAGCAGGAAGTTGCCGGGGTTCTCCGCCTGACCGACCTTCTGGCTGACGCGGGCGGCCATAGGCACGGCGGACACACCGGCGGAGCCGATGAGGGGGTTGATCTTCTCCTTCAGGAACAGGTTCATGAACTTGGCCAGCAGCACGCCGCCGGCGGTGCCGAAGCCAAAGGCCACCACGCCCATACACATAATGGCCAGGGTCTTGGGGCTGAGGAACGTGACGCCGGTGGCGGTGGCACCCACGCTGACGCCCAGGAAGATGGTGACGATGTTCATCAGCTCGTTCTGCATGGTCTTGCTGAGACGATCCAGCACGCCGCACTCCTTGGCCAGGTTGCCCAGCATCAGGCAGGCGATCAGCGGCGCGGCGGAGGGCACCAGCAGGGCCACGAACACCGTGACCACGATGGGGAAGAAGATCTTCTCCTTCTTGCTGACCTCACGCAGGGGCTTCATGACGATCTGGCGCTCTTCCTTGGTGGTCAGCGCCTTCATGATGGGCGGCTGTATCACCGGGACCAGGGCCATATAGGAGTAGGCCGACACGGCGATAGGGCCCAGCAGGGCCGGGGCCAGCATGGCGGTGACGAAGATGGCCGTGGGGCCGTCCGCGCCGCCGATGATGCCTACGGAGCTGGCCTCCGCGCCGGTGAAGCCCAGCAGGCGGCAGCCAACGTATGTCAGGAAAATGCCCAGCTGCGCGGCAGCGCCCAGCAGCAGGCTCTTGGGGTTGGCGATCAGCGGGCCGAAGTCGGTCATGGCGCCCACGCCCATGAAGATCAGACAGGGATAGATGCCCAGCTTGATGCCCAGATACAGGATGTCGATCAGACCCACCGAGATGGTCTGACCCACGGTGACGGAGCTCAGCACGGCGTCCGCCACGCCGGCGGCCTGCATCTCCGCCAGGAATTCTGCGGTGATGGGGCTGCCGCCGAACAGATCCCAGTGGACGTGTCCGCCGGCGAAGAGGATCTCGTGGAACATCTCCGCGCCGGGCAGGTTCGTCACCAGCATACCGAATGCGATGGGCACCAGCAGCAGTGGCTCAAACTTCTTGACGATACCCAGAAACAGCAGCACCACGGCGATGACCAGCATAATGGCACTCTTCCAGTTGTCGCCCTGGAAAAACTGGTAAAAGCCGGTGCTTACGAAGAAATTGGCAATAGCTTCCATGTGCAGCCCTCCGGCATCAGCCGATGGTGCACAGCAGCGCGCCGGACTCCACGGCGGCGCCCTTGACGGCGGCCACGGAGGTCACGGTGCCGTCGCAGGGAGCCATGATCTCGTTCTCCATCTTCATGGCCTCCAGGATCATCAGCACCTGGCCCTTCTTCACGGCATCGCCGGCAGCGACGTTGACGCTGAGGATGGTGCCGGGCATGGGCGCGGCGATCTTCTCACCGCCGGCCGGTGCGGTGGCAGGGGCGGGCGCTGCGGGAGCAGCCACGGGGGCGGCAGCGGGCGCTGCGCCGGTGATCTCCTCCAGCTCGACCTCATACACGGTGCCGTTGACGTTGACTCTGTACTTTTTCATGGTGAAATCCTCCTCACACATTACACTTTCTTCATGGATACGATACGGATGGCGGAGACGTCAGTCCCCATGTCCTCAGCGATGGCGGCGGCCACGGCGGCCATCATCGCGGGGGTCACAGCGCCGGCGGCGGGCGCGGCAGCCGGTGCGCTGGGCGCGGCGGCCTTGGGCGCGGCCTTGGCCCCGGTGGTGCGGCTGCACACCCAGCTCATCAGCGTGACCAGCAGGATGATGCACAGCAGGCCCGCGAACACCGTTCCCAGGCCCATCAGCACGACGAACAGGTTGGAATACTCAGGCATAGGTTGAATTCCCTCCCATACTAATAAAGATTACCTGCATTGTACCAAACATTTGGTAGCAATGCAACGCAAAAAACGGCAAAATCTACAAAATTGTAAGAACGCCTAAAAAATTTTTTGGTTCATTGACGGAATACACAAACAGACAAAACCGCCCTTTCCTGCCCGGAAAAGGGCTTTTCTTCTGCCAGTATCTGTGCTATACTAACATTCTATTCCATGATCCGGGGGCGATGTCGTGCGGTATGAACAGGTGGTGCAGGGGCGTTTTCTCTCGCGGCCCAACCGCTTCATCGCCATGGTGGATGTCAACGGGCGCGAGACGGTCTGCCATGTGAAGAACACCGGCCGCTGCCGCGAGCTGCTGGTGCCAGGCGCGCCGGTGTACCTGGCCCCCGGCGTCACGCCCGGGCGAAGGACGCCCTACGACCTCGTCGCCGTGGACAAGTCCGGCCTGCTGATCAACATGGACGCCCAGGCGCCCAACCGCGCCTTTGCCGAGTTTGCCCGCACCTTCGACCCCACCGCGCAGGACGTCCGGCCGGAGTACCGCTACGGCGACTCCCGCCTGGATTTCTGCCTCACCGGGCCCCAGGGCCTGCACCTGGTGGAGGTCAAGGGCGTCACGCTGGAATCCGGCGGCCACGCCCGCTTTCCCGACGCCCCCACGGAGCGGGGCGTCCGGCATCTCCATGAGCTGATCCGTGCGGTAGGGGAGGGCCACCGCGCCACGGCCTTTTTCGTCATCCAGATGGCCGGCGTCACCGATTTTTCCCCCAACGACGACACCCACCCCGCCTTTGGCGAAGCGCTGCGCCGCGCCCGCGACGCCGGCGTCCGCATCGCCGCCTGGTCCTGCCGGGTCACCCCGGACAGTATGGAGATCAACTGTCCTGTGCCGGTCATTTTATAAGGAGAAGCTGCCATGACACTGCTGGAGATATTCCTCATCGGCATCGGCCTGAGCATGGACGCCTTTGCCGTGGCTATCTGTAAGGGCCTGGCCATGCCGGACAAGGTCAACAAGCGGAGCGCCCTGCTGATCGCGCTGTATTTCGGCGTGTTCCAGGCGGTCATGCCCACCCTCGGCTGGCTGCTGGGCTCCCAGTTCGCCCACTATGTGACGAAGCTGGCCCCCTGGATCGCCTTCGTGCTGCTGGCGTGGATCGGCGGCAACATGATCCGCGAGAGCCGCGCTGCGGACGACGAGGACGAGGCAGCGCCCTCCGACGGGCAGGTGAAGCACAAGGAGCTGCTGGTCCTGGCCGTGGCCACCAGCATCGACGCGCTGGCCGTGGGCGTCACCCTCTCTATGGTGGAGCTGTCCGTGTCCATCGGTCTGGCGGTGGCGCTTATCGGCTGCACCACCTTTGTGATCTCGCTGGCCGGCGTCTATGTGGGCAACGTGTTCGGAGCCAGGTATAAGAATAAGGCCGAATTCGTGGGCGGCGCGATCCTGATCCTCATCGGCGTCAAGATCCTTCTGGAGCACTTCGGCGTCCTGTAATTTTTCCATTTTCTTCCAATTTTCCTGTAAAAATGATTTCCGGCAACAGAAAATCTGGTAAAAATTCACAAAACCTATGGACAACCACGGAAATTGTGGTATAATCAGTTCATCCGCAGGAGTACTCCTGCTTTGACGTTTTAACGAACTTAAAACGAGATTTCCTGCGGAAATATTCACCTAAAAAGGGGCAACAAATGATGAAAAAGTGTGTAAGTGTGGTATTGGCCTTGGTCATGGCCCTGGCCCTGTGCAGCGTCAGCTGGGCGGACGATGGGACCATTACGTTGGATGATTTCCTCAAGGCCCTCAATGTGACCGAGAGCACAACGAGCGTTACCTTCGACGGCGCATCGCATGAGAAGGCTGCGGGTGGAAAGCTGACGGTAAAGTGGTCCCCGGTGAGCGGCTGCTTTGACAGCCACCACATGCTGGGTGCCGATTGTCCTAAGACGGAGGCTACAGGCAATACTCCTAAGCGTGTAAACAACGGCTTGGCGCAGTTCCAGCTGTTTACCGGAAGGGATATTTCTATCTCCATCAAGAACGTAAATTTTGTCTATGTGCCGGCTGATGTTAAGATTTGCATCAACAGTGGATGGAAGGGCGTCTTTACAAAGGACGCTGCGCCCAGCGGGCAGCTGTTTTTTGAAAATACCGGGAGCTTTACCATCACGGACTGCTCTTTTGATAATGTGGCTTTGACGACGTGGAACGGCAACGGTACTACGGCCATTTCCGGCTGCACCTTCAAGAACGTGTATAACAACTATGCCATCAAGGACATTGCGGGCAAAGAGGTGAATATCACCGGCAACCGTTTTGAAAATTGCGGCGGTGCTATTATGACCAGCAGCAACAGCACTCTGACCAATAACGTTGAGTCGGTCAATATCAGCAGCAACCAGTTCAGCAATATCGACGTGGCAGGCACCGCACCGCAGGAGAAGGTCGGTACCCGCGGCATTATCCAGATCGCCGCAGCGACCAAGGTAACGGGCGAGACGTCGATCACGCTGGATAGCAATACTGCGGAGAACTGCGGCCCGGTGCTGCGGCAGCTGAATGAGTCGGTGGACATGAGCAAGACGAGCGGCAATTTGTCCGGATTGGTCAATGCAAACGGCAAATTGACCGCGACGGACGATTCCAAGAGCGCGGCAGGGGAGAATGGTTCTAAGGAGATCGAGGTGCCGTACACGCCCACCCCCGAGAAGCCCTCCAACAACTACTATTATTACGCCCCCACCACCGACACCACCGAGACCAAGGGTTCTCCCAAGACCTTTGACGCCGGTATCGCCCTGTATGTGGGCATGGCCCTGACCTCCGCCGCCGGCCTGGCCTATACCGGCAAAAAGCGCGAGGACTGATGCTTTTTCCCCGGTGACCTACCCCGCACCGGATAAAATGCAGGAAGAGCGCCCCGAGGGGCGCTCCTTCTGCGGTCACGGCAAAAAAAGAAGCACCCGGCCGGGTGCTTCTTTTTTTGTGCTCTCACTTATGCGGCGGCGTGTGCGGACTTGCTGTCCTTGGCCTCGGTCTTCAGCTCACGGCTGCGCTCCAGCAGCAGCGCACGGGTGGTGAAAACGGTGAACACCAGCGCCCAGAACAGGGTGACATACCCGCCGATCAGGCGCATGCCGGCCTCGGGAGCCGTCATCAGGAATGCGGACGCGAAGACCAGCACCAGGGAAACGATAGCGATAGCGACGTTGGTAGAAATGTTTTTCATGGTAACATCCTCCTTGAAGTGATTTTTGTATGTAGGTGATGGGATTTTTCTCGTTCAGGTCCTTGTCTTTTCTTTGGCAATATAGTAGAATATTTCACAGGAAAAGTAAAGCTGCATTTTGTTATATAGCCTGTAAGTAATACTAATATCTGCTGACAAGAGATTTCCCTTGTTGCCCGATGGTAATGAAAAAAAGGAGGGACCTTCTATGGAGACCGCCCGCTGCCGCGCCTTTCTGGCCGCTGCCGAGACCGGCAGCTTTTCCCGCGCCGCCGAGATGCTGCGCTACACGCCCTCCGGCGTCAACCAGCTTGTCTCCGCCCTGGAGAAGGAGATCGGCTTTTCGCTGTTCAGCCGCAGCACCAAGGGCGTGGCCCTCACCGCCAACGGCCAGCTGCTGCTGCCGGTGATCCGCGAATTCCTCCACCAGGAGGACCGCATTTTCGAGCTTTCCGCCCAGATGAACGGCCTGCTGATCGGCACCGTCACCATCGCCGCCTATTCCAGCATCGCCACCCACTGGCTGCCCGCCGTCATCCGCGCCTTTCAGCAGGACTATCCCCATGTGGAGATCAAGCTGATGGAGGGAATATGGCAGGAGGTCTCCCAGTGGCTGGAGGAGCGCACCGCCGACATCGGCTTTTTCAGCTATCAGGACAACATGCCCTTCGAGTGGATACCCCTGGCCGAGGACCCCATGCTGGCGCTGCTGCCCCGTGACCATCCCCTGGCCAACGCCCCGGTGTACCCGCTGAAAAACTGCGAGAGCGACAGCTTCATCATGCCCGCCCTGGGCTGTGACGACGACGTGGAGACCCTGTTCGCCCGCCGTCACATCACCCCCAACATCCGCTACACCACCATCGAGAACTTTTCCGCCATGTCCATGGTGGAGCAGGGCCTGGGTGTCAGCGTGATGAACAAGCTCATCACCGAAAAGCGTATCTGCGATGTCGCCATGATCCCCATCGACCCGCCCGCCAGCATCACCCTGGGCGCGGCGCTGCACTCCCACTCCGACGCCTCGCCGGCGGTGAAGATGTTCCTGAAATACGCTGTCCGCCTGCTGACGAAAAGCGCCGCCGACTCCTCACAGCAAACCTGATACCCCCACGAAAATTCCACCTTGCCGCTGCGGGGAAAAGCGGGTATAATGGCGGCAGATACTACAGGGAAGGAGCGCCCTTTTTGGGGCTATATTGACTATGAGTCGTCGTATTCTTGTGATCAACCCCGGTTCCACCTCCACCAAGCTCGCGCTGTTCTGCGGCGAGGAAAAGCTCTTTGACGCCACCGTGCGCCACAGCAGGGAGGAGCTGCAGCCCTTCTCCTGGGTCATGGACCAGGCGGACTTCCGCCAGGCCGCCATCGAAAAGGAACTGTCCGCCCACCAGGTGGATCTGACCACGCTGGACGCCATCTGCGCCCGGGGCGGCCAGCTGCCCTTCTGCGCCGCCGGCACCTATCAGGTGGACCAGAACATGGTGGACTATATGTACACCCTCCACGACGCGGCTCACGCCTCCAACCTGGGCTGCGTGCTGGCGTTGCGCCTTGCCCAGCCCTTGGGCATCCCCGCCTTTATCTGTGACCCCGTCACCGTGGACGAGATGACCGACGAGGCCCGCGTCTCCGGCCACCCCGACCTGCCCCGCACCATGATCGGCCACGCCCTCAACTGCCGCGCCATGGCCCTGCGCTGCGCCGAGAAGGTACTGCACAAGCCCCTGGCCGACTGCCGCCTGATCGTGCTGCACCTGGGCGGCGGCGGCTCCGCCCGGCTGTTTATCGACGGCAAGATGGTGGACGGCGTCCGTGACGACGAGTGGATGTTCGCCCCGGAGCGCATGGGCGGCGTCAGCCTTCAGCCGCTGGTGGCCATGTGCTTCTCCGGCCGGTATACCAAGCAGGACATCATGGGTCTCATCCGCGGCAAGGGCGGCCTGGTGGCCCATCTGGGCACCGCCTCCGCCCAGGAGGTGGAGCGCCGCATCGCCGCCGGCGACGCCCGCGCCAAGCAGGTCTACGACGGCATGCTCTACAGCTGCGCCCGGGCCATCGGCGCCCTGGCCGCCGCGGCGGACGGCCGGGTGGACCGCATCATCCTCACCGGCGGCCTGGCCCACTCCGCCTATGTGGCGGAGTACCTGACCCGAAAGACCTCCTTCATCGCGCCGGTAGAGGTCATGGCCGGCGAGTTCGAGCTGGAGGCCCTGGCCGCCGGCGCCATCCGCGTCCTGGACGGGCAGGAGAAGCCCCTCCGCTTTGCCGACATCCCCAGGGCATAAATGAGCACAAAAAAAGCACCCCCTCCGGGGTGCTTTTTTTCATGCTCGCTTCACGCCGCAGACCTGGTACATCTCCCCGTCGGAGATCGCTACATCCACGTCCAGATACGGCGCCATCAGCGCGCGTATCTCCTCCTCGTGGGGCAGTCCCAGCGATACCGGCCTGGCGCAGCCGCTGTGGTGGGCGTCCAGCGCCGCCCGGCTCATGCCGTGGGCGATGGACAGCCGCCCGCCGTCCTTCACCAGTCCCGACAACGTCCGTATCAGCGCCGCCGGGTCGGGGAAGTGGGGAAAGGCGTTGTACACCATCACCACGTCGTATGGCCCGCGCTCCCGGACCTGCCGGTCGGACTCCACATCCCCGCAGACCACGGAGACGCACGTCCCCGTCGCCTTTTCCGCCGCCCGCGCCGCCATCTCCGGTGACAGGTCGATGGCCGTCACCTGCGACGCGCCGCGGCGCACATAGTCGCCGAACAGCACGCCGGTGCCGCAGGCCACATCCAGCACGGTGCAGCCGGGACGCACCCCGGCGTTGTCCAGAATTTTGGCAATGACCGCCTCGTTCCGCACCAGACCGGCGTCCCACTCCGGCGCCAGCCGGTCAAAGAACGCCTGAACCTCCCGCTTGTCGATCATACCGCCGTCCTCAGCTGAAGAAGGTGGCCGTGTCGATCTGCTGATAGCCGCCGAAGCTGTTGGGCATCCGATAGATGTCCTCCGCGATGCCCTTGCCCAGGAAGGCCCCGGTGACCTCGTTGAGCTTCTCGGTCATGTCGATGTCCGCGAACTGCTCCGGATATGCGCACTTGGCGGCGAACCAGGCGTTGGCCAGCGCGATCTCAAAGTTGGTGTAGTAGGCGTTGTACGCCATCTCCAGATACACCTTGCCGTCGTTCCAGGCCTTGCAGCTGTCGAACAGGCCGTTGTCCTCGGCGTACAGGGGCTTGATGTTCTTTACCGCCGCCGCGTCGATGAGCATGATGTCCATATCCGCGCCCAGAGCGGTGAACTTCTCCGCCTCGATGGGCTGCACGCCCTCCGCACCCAGGTCGGTGACCACATTCTTGATATTGGTCACGTCGAAGGTGCTGTATTTCTCCGTGGTCATCAGGTGGTTGGTGGTGCCCCAGTTGCCCAGCCCGCAGATATACACCGCGGGCTTGCTGTCCTCGGCGATGTCCGCCGTCCGGGCCTGGATGTCCGCCGTCTCCTTGTCCACGAAGGCCAGCAGCTCCGCTGCCCGGCTCTCCTTGCCGAACACCTGGCCCAGCAGGGTGATGGAGCCCTTGAAGGCGTCGCCGAACACGCCGTCCACGCCGGTGCGCATGGTGATCACCGGCACGCCCACCTGCTGCTGCAGGGCGTCGGCCTTCTCGGTGTCCTCATACTCCGAGATGATGATGTCCGGCGTGCAGGACAGGATCTTCTCCGCCTCCGCCGCCTGTGCGTTGGGGCCGCCCACGCCGCAGGAGGGCAGCGCGGCGAAGGTGTCGCCGTAGACCATCACATAGGGCCGCGCTACGCCGTCGAACATCTGGGGCCGCTCGGCCAGCGTGGTGTTGTCGATGTCCTCCACGCCGCACAGCAGCGCTGCGTCGCCCACATAGCTGTACAGCCGCAGCGCGCCTGCGCCGATGCACACCACCCGCTGGTAGCTGCCCGGCACGATGTCCACCTGCCGCCCGATCATGTCGGTGACCGTCACGGTCTCCGGCTGATCTGTTGTGTTGTCCTCCTGAGGCTTCTCGCCGCAGCCGCACAGCAGGCCCAGCACCATCACCAGCGCCAGCACCAGTGCCCACGTTCTCTTAGATCTCATCATCTTCCGTCACTCCTATCAGTATTTTTTGCCCGTCAATGTCCGCGGTGCGCATCCGCGCGCCGAATATCTCCCATACCGTCTCCGGCGTCAGTATCTCGCTGCCGCCGGCGTATTGTATGGCGCCCCGCTGCATCAGAAACAGCTTGTCGCCGTAGGCCATGGCCTGGTTCAGGTCGTGCAGCGTGCACAGCACCGTGATGCCCCGTGTCCGGGCCAGCCGCCGTGCCTGCCGCAGTATCCGCTGCTCGTTGGCCACGTCCAGGTTCCCCGTTGGCTCGTCGAACACCAGCAGCCGCGGCTCCTGGGCCAGCGCCCGGGCGATAGCCACCTTCTGCCGCTCGCCGCCGGACAGCGTCTGCACGTTTCGTCCGGCCAGCGCGGTCAGGTCCATGTCCGCCAGCGCCGCCTCCGCCGCCGCCATGTCCGCCGGCCCCGGCTGTATGCCGAAGCGGCTCACCCGGCCGCTGAGCACCGCGTCGTAGACCGACAGCGCCCCGAATTCCAGCATCTGCGGCACATAGGCGGCCACCTGTGCCCGCTGCCGCCGCTTCATGTCCGTCAGCGCCGCGCCGTCGAAGGTCACGCGCCCTGCCTCCGGGACGCACAGCCCCAGCAGCGCCTTCAGCAGCGTGGTCTTGCCGCAGCCGTTGCGCCCCAGCAGCACGCCCACCTGTCCGGTGTCCAATGTCAGGCTCACGCCGTCCAGCACCGCCGGCCCCCGCCGGTCGTACCGGAAGGTCACTTGCTCCACCGTCAGCATACACCGCCCTCCTTTTTGCCGAAGATCAGCGCCAGGAAGAACGGCGCGCCCAGCAGGGAGGTGATGGCCCCCACCGGCAATGCGGAGCCGCTGCCCAGGCACCGGCTCACCGCGTCCGCCGCCAGCAGCAGCGCGCTGCCGCACAGCGCCGCCGCCGGCAGTGCCCAGCGGTGGTCCTGTCCCACCAGGCGCTTCACCGCGTGGGGACAGATGATGCCCACAAAGCCGATCATGCCCAAAAACGACACGCACACCGCCGTGATGAGAGAGGCCAGCAGCAGCGATACCCACCGCAGCAGCGGTACGTTCACGCCCATGCTGCCCGCCGCGTCGCCGCCGCTGAGCAGCGCGTTGTAGCGCCAGGCCAGCACCGCAAACACCGCGATGCCCGCCGCCACCACCGCCAGCATGATCCCGTCCGCGCGGTAGGTGGCCCTGCCCAGATCGCCGAAGCTCCAGATCACCGCGGCGGACAGACCCACGTCCGTGGCGTAAAATTGCAGGATGGTGGTGGCCGCCGTCCACACGGAGCCCAGCGCGATGCCCGCCAGCACCACCACATTGGGCGCGAAGGCGCGCAGCCGGCACAGCCCCAGCACCAGCAGCACCGACCCCGCCGCGAACACGAAGGCCAGCGCCGACGTGGCGAAGGGGTCCGCCCCCGCCGTATAGCTGTTCAGGTTGTTGCCGGTGGACAGGAACCCGCCTGCCAGCGCGATAATGGACAGATTGGCCCCGAACACCGCCGCGTTGGACACGCCCAGCGTGGACGGAGAGGCCATGGGGTTGCCCAGCACCGTCTGCATCACCAGTCCGGCGGCGGACAGCCCCGCCCCGGCGATCATGGCCGCCAGCAGCCGCGGCAGCCGTATGTACCGCATGATGCGCACCGCCGCCGTCTCGCCGCGTCCCAGCAGCGCGTCCAGACATTCGCCCACCGACAGCCCGGAGGAGCCCACCAGCAGCTCTGTCACGGCCAGCACCAGCACCGCCGCCGTCAGCCCCGCCATCACCGCTATTTTCTTTTTCCGCGAGACTGCCGCCATACCGTGCCTCCTGTGTGCCGCTTCTTATTGAGTAGTGGTATCATACTCCATTCTGCCCCGTTCCGCAACCCCAGTAGGGGGTTCGCCCGGGCCATTCCGCTGGGAATTTTCCCATTTTATCCCAGCCGCTCCCGCCGCCGCTCTTGACAAACCGCCCCGCTTGCGGCATAGTATACCTATCGAATTTTGTTATAGGCGGTGAGCGTATGGACATCCAGAAATTACAGGCCCTGGCGGTGATCGAGCAGGCCGGCAGCTTCTCCCGCGCGGCCGAGACGCTGGGCTACTCTCAGGCGGGCCTGACCTATATGATGAACAGCCTGGAGAGCGAGATCGGCCTGCGCCTGCTGGACCGCAGCTACAGCGGTGTCCGCCTCAGCGAGAGCGGCAAGGCCCTCATGCCCAAGATCAACCGCCTTCTGCAGGTCTACGACGCCCTCAACGGCGAGATACGCGCCTGCAAGCGCGCCCAGCAGTCCACCCTCCGCCTGGCGGCGCTGGACACCGTCTCCTCCCGCTGGGTGCCCCAGGCCGTGGCGGCGTTGAAGAACGAATACCCCCACATCACCGTCAGCGTCATCTCCGGCAGCCCCATGCAGGTGGACAACTGGCTCCGGGACGGCAGCGTGGAGCTGGGCGTCACCGACAAGCGCTCCACCGCCGCCGAGCTGGACTGGATCAAGCTCTGCGACGACCCCTTCCTGGCCGTCCTGCCGCCGGACACCGACGTGCCGGACCCCGTGCCTGTGACGTATTTCGCCGACAAGGCCGTCATCATCCCCGACTATGGCACCAACACCGACACCACCCGCGTGTTCTCCCAGGCCAACGTCGCCCCCGCCTACACCGACGACCGCCTGAACAACCGCTCCGTGCTGGCCGCCGTGGCCGCCGGACTGGGCAGCACCGTCTTTTCCCGCCTGGAGCTGGACTACTACGCCCGCCGCGACCTGACCGTTCGCACCATGGACCCGCCCTGCTGGCGGGAGTTGGGTGTGGCCATGCGCCCCGGCGTAAAGAACGACGCCGCGGCCCGCTCCTTCCTGCGTGCCCTCCGCGCCGCCGTCGATTCCGGCGTCTGATCTCCCAATACGCAAGATACGCAGAAAAAGCAGAAAAAGGACCGCCCTCCGGCGGTCCTTTTCACTTGTTCACTTGAAAAACTCGAATCGCGGCTGCTCCCTGGTCACCGTACCGACCTCGATCTCCAGCCCCTCGCCGAAGTACTTCTTCAGCAGCGCTACCAGCTCGTCCGCCGCCGCCTGCACCTCTGCCGCGTTCACGTCGGAGAAGCCGTCGATGGGGAAGAGGATGGCCTTGGTGTCCTCGGTGATCTTGCCCCGCTCGGACTGCCGCCAGGTCCACCGCCGCGTCCGGATCTCGTGGCCGCAGGCGTACACCGCCTCGCCCACATCCGGCGATTCCTCCTCGGTGGAGCCGAAGGGGATGAACGTGTCGCCCTCCACCGCCAGCCGGACATCCAGCCCGTCGGCGATGGTGTCCAGATCGTGGGCGCCCATGGGCAGCCGATGCTTGATGGACACCGCGTTGCCCAGATCCACCGCCGCGTTGATATGGGGGAAGCCCTTGCCCTTGGCGATGCGGGTCAGCAGCGCCTCGATGGAGCACATAAACTTATTGGGATTGATGCCCAGCGCGGTGAACGCCGCCCGGTAGGGCAGGATGTCCTCCGTCTCCTTGGGCTTTTTGCCGGTGAAATAGGCCTCGCACTCCGCCACGTTCCCCGCCAGCATCTCCTCCAGCTCCGGGATCTCGTGGGTGTTGTCCAGCCCGCGCACCGCCACTGCGCCGAAGCAGGCGTTGGGCAGCTTTTCAAAAAATTCCTTGGATACCTGATAGTACACAGTGCGTCCTCCTTATCCGTGGTACGCCGCCGCGGCCCTCCCGCCGGGAAGGCCGCACTGGCTCTGTTGTGGAGTAATTCTAACGCTTTAAAGGGACAAAGTCAACCCTGTTTTCGCCGTTTTTACCGCTGCTCCGCGCCCAGCTTCAGCCCCAGCTCAAAGGCCTGCCTGTTCAGGGGCAGCAGGGCGGGCTTTTTGCCCAGCTTGTGCTCGATGGTGTTCCACACCACGTCGGCAGGCACCACCTGGGTATAGCCCACATACACGCCCAGCATGATGATGTTCAGTACCTTGGCGTTGCCCAGCTCCAGCGCCAGCTCCGTCACGGGGGCCTTCACCACCTTCACGTCGGTGCGGGTGATCTCGTCGGTGACGATGGAGCTGTTGATATACAGCGTGCCGCCGGGCACCAGCTTATACAGGAACTTGCTGAGGCTGGGGCCGTTCATGACGATCAGGTCGTCCATGGTGTCGCCCAGGGGCGCACCGATCTTCTCGTCGGAGATGACCACATAGCAGTTGGCGGTGCCGCCCCGTTGTTCCGCGCCGTAGGAGGGGAAGAAGGTCACGTTTTTATCGGTGCTCTCGCAGGTGGCCTCCGCCAGGAACTTGCCCAGCGTCATAACGCCCTGCCCGCCGAAGCCGGCCACCATCAGATTTCTTTCCATCGTTACGCCTCCTCCTTGCTCTTGTCCCGGATGACGCCCAAGGGGAACTCGGGCAGCATCCTCTCTTCGATATAGTCCAGCGCCGACAGGGCGTCCATGCCCCAGTTAGTGGGGCAGCTGGTGACGATCTCCACCATGGAGAAGCCCTTGCCGCCCAGCTGGTTCTGGAAGGCCTTGCGGATGGCGGCCTTGGTCTTGGCCACGTTGGCGGGGGTGTTGCAGCTGGTGCGCTCCAGATAGTAGGGGGCGGTCAGCTGGTTCATCAGCTCGCACATGTGCATGGGATAGCCGTGCTCCTTGGGGTCGCGGCCCTTGGGGGCGGTGGTGGCCTTCATGCCCACCAGGGTGGTGGGGGCCATCTGGCCGCCGGTCATGCCGTAAATGCCGTTGTTGACGAAGATAACGGTGAAGTTCTCGCCCCGGTTGGCGGCGCTGAGGGTCTCCGCCAGGCCGATGGAGGCCAGGTCGCCGTCGCCCTGATAGGTGTAGACCAGCGTGCCGGGGTTGGCGCGCTTGATGCCGGTGGCCACGGCGCAGGCGCGGCCGTGGGGCGCGGTGGTGTTGTCATAGGCGATGTAGTCCATGTGCAGGCCGCAGCAGCCGATGCCCAGCACGCAGGCGGTGTTCTGCACCTGGCCCATCTCCTCCAGCACCTCGCCGATGAGCTTGATCACCGTGGAGTGCATGCAGCCGGGACAGAAGCCGGAGACCTTGTCCTCCTGGATGGTCTTGGTACGGGTATAGATCTTTTCCATGGTTCAGCCCTCCATTACTTTCTTCACGGCGGCAAGGACGGCCTCGCGGCTCATGATGTTGCCGCCGGAGCACAGGCAGGTGGTGACGGCGCAGCGCTCCTTCACGGCGGCCTTCACGTCCTCGGCAAACTGGGCGGGGATGCTCATCTCCACACTGACAATGCCCTTGCACTTGCTGTAGTCGATCTTATCGTAGGCGGCGTAGGGGAAGGGGTACACGGTGATGGGACGGATCATGCCGGCCTTGACGCCCTGCGAGCGCAGCGCGTCCACGGCATTGGCGGCGATGCGGCCGCAGATGCCGTAGGCGGTCAGTACCACCTCGGCGTCCTCCATGCAGTATTCCTCCACCTGCACGTCGTTTTCCGCCCAGGAGCGGTACATGGCGTCGGCGTCCTCATTGGTCTGCTGCAGCACGGCGGTGGACCAGCAGCCGGGCTGGATCCATGCCCGGTTGGCGTAGTCCAGCTCATGGCCGATGCAGGCCCACTTCCGCTTGCTGTCCTTGATGGCGGCGATCTCCGCGTCGGACTTCATCTCCGGCAGCTCCACCGGCTCCATCATGGTGCCGATGACGCCGTCGGCCAGCACCAGAACGGGGTTGCGGTCCCGGTCGGCGTAGTCGAAGGCCTTATAGGTCAGGTCCACCGCCTCCTGCACCGTGGAGGGGGCCAGCACCAGCATGCGGAAGCCGCCGTTGCCGCTGGCCTTGGTGGCCTGGTTATAGTCCTGCTGTGCGGGCTGGATGGCGCCCACGCCGGGGCCGCCCCGCTGCACGTTGCAGTACACCATGGGGACGCGGGCGCTGGCACAGTAGCTGATGCCCTCGCTCTTCAGCGCGATGCCGCAGGACGAGGAGGAGGTCATGGAGCGCACGCCGGCGGAGGCCGCGCCGTACACCATGTTCACGGACGCCACCTCGCTCTCGCCCTGGACGAAGGTGCCGCCTACCTCGGGCATGCGGCGGGCGAAATACTCGGGGATCTCATTCTGCGGGGTGATGGGATACCCGGCGAAAAACCGGCAACCTGCCCGCACAGCCGCTTCGGCGATGGCCTCGCAGCCCTTCATGAAAATTCTTGCCATGCTCTTACCTCCTTACTTATACACGTCGATGGCGCCGTCGGGACACATCCGCGCGCATATCGCGCAGCCGATGCAGTCCTCCGGATGGACCGGCTCCACATACTCATAGCCCTTGGAGTTGACGTTTCTGCCAACCGCCAGCACGTGCTTGGGACAGAACTTGATGCAGTAGCCGCAGCTCTTGCAGCGCTCCGCCACGATCTCTACCTTTGCCATTGTCATTTCTCCTTTATTATAAATTCCATTGGTATTCCAAATAGCGGTCTATGGGGAACACGGGCACCGGCACGCGCTCCTGCACCGCCTCGCACAGGGACCGCTCCACGCACAGCACGTCCAGCTTCTCCACCAGCTCCGTCAGACGGCGATAGCCCTCCAGCACGTCCTCCGCCGTGGTGGTGCCGCCCAGATTGGGGTTGCCCACCAGCCGGATGCGCTCCGGCCGGATGTGGGACACGCCCAGCACCTCCGACAGCACCAGCGAGGCCCGCTCCGGCGTGGTGGACCAGGGCCGGAAGGGGTTGATGATGTAAAACACCTCCGTGTCCTCCCGGTTCAGCAGCGGCGCATAGCCGCCGATGGCCCGCGCGCCGATATAGTCGCCGCCTACGTCCAGCACCGTATAGCTGTCCGCGTCCTTCAGCGCCCGCATGACGCCGCCGCCCACGGTGGGCGCGTCGGCGAACTGCTCCTCAAAGTGGAACCGTATGCCCATGTCCGCCAGCTTGTCCGCCTGCTCCCGGATGCGGAACAACGGCTTCGTCATGTCCAGATCGAACAGCTCCACCGGCTTTCCCGTCTCCAATAAGCACCTGGCCAGGTTGATGGCCAGCTCACTTTTCCCGCAGCCGGCCTCGCCCAGCAGCACCGTGACCCGCTGCGTCATCTCCGGCGTATACAGCGCCATACCATCCCTCCTTTGTCCGCTGAAAATGCGATCGTTTTACACTCCTTATTATATACTCGCCGAATCCCCCTGCCAAGCGCAAAACCCCGTTAGCCCATAAGAGTTTTTTATACCTTTTCGAACCATCCCGCCGTGCCGCCCGATGCGCTTTCGCCGCCCGGCGGCGCCGTCCCGCACAAAAAACAGCCGGGCAGGGGAGACCCTGCCCGGCCGCTGTTTCCTTGTCAACCGCCCAGATACGCCTTTTTGATGGCGTCGCTCTCCAGCAGCGCCGCGCCGGTGCCCTCCGAGACGATCCGTCCCGTCTCCAGCACGTAGCCCCGGTCGGCCACCGCCAGCGCCGCCTGCGCGTTCTGCTCCACCAGCAGGATGGTGGTGCCGTCGGCGTGCAGCTGCCGGATGATGTCAAAGATCTGCTCCACCAGCAGCGGCGCCAGCCCCATGGACGGCTCGTCCAGCATCAGCAGCTTGGGATGGCTCATCAGCGCCCGGCCCATGGCCAGCATCTGCTGCTCGCCGCCGGACAGCGTACCGGCCACCTGCCTGCGCCGCTCCTTCAGCCGCGGGAACCGCTCATACACCTGCTCGATGTCCCCGCTGACGTCCCCGCTGCGGCAGTAGCCGCCCATGTCCAGGTTCTCCTGCACCGTCATCTGCTGAAAGATGCGCCGTCCCTCCGGCACCAGCGCCATGCCGCGCCCCACCAGCTTGTGGCTGGGGACGTGCCGCAGCTCCTCGCCCATAAAGCGCACGCTGCCCGTGCGGCTGCGCAGCAGCCCCGCCACGGTGTTCAGCGTGGTGGACTTGCCCGCGCCGTTGGCGCCGATCAGCGTCACCACCTCGCCCTGCTCCACGTGGAAGGACACGTCCTTCGCCGCGTGGATGCTGCCGTAGAACACGTTGATATTCTCCACCTGCAGCACGCTGCTCATGCGCTCGCCTCCTTCTTCTTGCCCAGATACGCCTCAATGACCGCCGGGTCCGCCTGGATGTCCGCCGGCGTGCCCTTGGCGATGATGTGCCCAAAGTTCAGCACGCAGATGCCCTCGCAGATGTTCATCACCAGGTTCATGTCGTGCTCGATCAGCAGCACCGCGATCTGGAACGTATCCCGTATCTTGCGGATGTTCTCCATCAGCTCCGCCGTCTCCGACGGATTCATTCCCGCCGCCGGCTCGTCCAGCAGCAGCAGGCAGGGGTTGGACGCCAGCGCCCGCAGGATCTCCAGCCGCCGCTGCGCGCCGTAGGGCAGGGAGCCTGCCCGTTCGTCGGCGTGGTCCTCCATGTGGAAGATGCTCAGCAGCTCCTCCGTCCGCTCCCGGGCGATGCGCTCCTCCCGGGCATACCGGGGGAAGTGCAGGATGCTGCCCGCCAGCCCGTAGCGCACCGAGTCGTTCATGGCCACCATCAGGTTTTCCGCCACCGTCAGGTCGTTGAACAGCCGGATGTTCTGGAACGTCCGGGCGATGCCCGCCTTGTTCACCTGGGCGGTGGTCATGCTGTGGGTGTCCTTGCCGTCCAGCAGGATGGCCCCCGCCGTGGGCTGGTACACCTTGGTCAGCAGGTTGAACACCGTGGTCTTGCCCGCACCGTTGGGGCCGATCAGCCCCGCGATCTCCGTCCGGCCGATGGTCAGGTCGAAATCCTCCACCGCCTTCAGTCCGCCGAAGGTCACGCCCAGCCCCACGCACTCCAGCACCGGGGACTTGTCCGCGTCCCGCTCCGGCAGCAGCACGGAGGACGGCCTGCTCACCAATTTCGTTTTCGTTGTCACAGCGCCGCACGCTCCTTTCGCCCGGGGGTCAGTTTTTCCTTAGCAGAGGCAAAAAACCGCTTCATCGTGGGGTTGTTCGTGGCCTGCATCACCAGGATCAGCACGATGGCATACACCAGCATCCGGTAGTCCGCCACCTCCCGCAGCGCCTCCGGCAGCACCGTCAGCACGATGGCCGAGATCACGGAGCCGGGCACACTGCCCATGCCGCCCAGCACCACGATGACCAGGATCTCGATGGACATGTTATAGTCGAAGGTGGCCGCCTTGATATTGGCCAGCGAGTGGCCGTACAGCACGCCGGCGCACCCGGCGAAGAACGCCGCGATCACGAACACCGCCAGCTTGTACCAGGTGACGTTCAGTCCCACGGACTCCGCCGCGATGCGGTTGTCCCGTATGGCCATGATGGCCCGGCCGTACTTGGAGCGCTTCAGGTTCAGCATCACCACCACCGTCAGCAGCACCAGTACCGCGCCGTAGGGCAGCAGGTCCTTGGCCCCGGCGTAGATGGGCGTGGTGTTCAGGCCCAGTGCGCCGCCGGTAAAGTCCAGGTTGGTGATGACGTTCTTGATGATCTCGCCGCAGGCCAGCGTCACGATGGCCAGATAGTCGCCCCGCAGCCGCAGGGCCGGCAGACCCACCAGCAGTCCGAACAGCGCCGCCACCAGGCCGCCCGCCAGCATGCTCACCGGCAGCCGCAGCCCAAGGGGCAGGGGGGTGGTGCTCAGGGCGATGGCCACCAAGCACCCGGAGAACAGTCCCACGGACATGAAGCCCGCGTGGCCCAGGCTCAGCTCGCCCAACAGGCCCACCACCAGGTTCAGCGACACCGCCATCACGATGTACACCGCCGTGGGGATCAGCATATTTGTCACCTGCCGGGTCAGATTCCCGGTATACAGCAGCGCGCCCATCACCACGAACAGGGCGGCCACCGCCGCCGCGGTGATCCAGTCGTGCTGCTGCTTCTTCTTTTGTGTCAGCTGCATTTCCTTCACCTCACACCTTCTCCTGCATGGGCTTGCCCAGCAGGCCCGTGGGCTTCACCACCAGCACCGCCACCAGCACGGCGAACACGATGGCGTCCGCCCACAGGGTGGAGATATACGTCTTGGAGGCCTGCTCGATCAGGCCCAGCAGTATGCCGCCCAGCATGGCGCCGGGGATAGACCCGATGCCGCCGAACACCGCCGCCGTAAAGGCCTTGATGCCGGGCATGGCGCCGGTGGTGGGCTTGATGTATGTGTACGTCAGCCCGTAGAACATGCTGGCGAAGGCCGCCAGCGCCGAGCCGATGGCAAAGGTCAGCGTGATGGTCCTGTCCACGCTGATGCCCATCAGCGTGGCGGCGTCCTTGTCCTCTGACACGGCCCGCATGGCCTTGCCCAGCTTGGTCTTGTCGATGAACAGCGTCAGCGCCACCATCAGCACCGCTGTCACCGCCAGGGTCAGCACCGTGATGCCGTCCACCTGCACACCGCCCACCGTAAAGCTGCCCAGTGTCACCAGCTTGGGGTAGGCCATCTGCTGGGAGCCGAAGATCAGCAGTGCCGCATTCTGCAAAAGGTAGCTGACGCCGATGGCCGTGATCAGTACGCTCAGCGGCGCTGCCTGCCGCAGGGGCTTGTAGGCGCAGAACTCGATGACCACGCCCAGCACCGCGCATACCACGATGCTGACGATCACCGTTACCCACGGCGACAGTCCCATCTGCGCCACCGCCACAATGCCGCTGTAAGCGCCCACCATGATCACATCGCCGTGGGCGAAGTTCAGCATTTTGGCGATACCGTAGACCATGGTGTAGCCCAGCGCGATCAGCGCGTAGATGCTCCCCAGGCTCAGTCCGCTTATTAAAGTCTGTATCAAATTCGTCATAGTCGTCATTCCTTTGCATGGTGTCCGCGCCGCCCTCCCGGCGCCTGGCCGGGAGGGCAGGGGACGTATTGTGGGGAAGGTAGGTAGCTATTATTGGTTATGCCTGCGCGTCAGCGGCTCCGGCGTCAGTGCCCTCAGCGGCATCGGCGGCAGTGTCAGCAGCGCTGTCCTGGCCGAACAGGGTGCCCACGCCGTTCTTATAGAGGATGGCGCTGGCAGCCTTGCTGGTGTTGCCGTCGGCATTCCAGGTCATGGTGCCGGTCACGCCCTCCACGGTCACGGAGGTCATCACGGCGGCCAGATCGGCGCCGGAGGTGCTGCCGTTGGCGGCCTCCACAGCGGCCTTCACGGCGTACACGGCGTCATAGGCGTCAGCGGCGAACTGGTCGGGGGTGGCGTTGTAGGCGGCCTTGTAGGCCTCCACAAAGGCCTGGACCTTGGGATCGGTGGAGTCAGCGGCGAAGGGGGTCATCATCAGCACGTTGTCCGCGATGGTCACGTCCTGGCTGACCTTGCCCAGGATGCCGTCAAGGCCGTCGCAGCCGAAGAAGTACACGTCGTCAGCGAACTTGCCCTTGGCCTGGGTCAGGAAGGTGGAAGCCTCCTCGGCGTAGAAGGGGATGAACACGACCTTGACGCCGGAGGCCACCAGGGTGTTCACCTGGGTGGAGAAGTCGGTGGCGGTAGCGGCGGTGAAGGTCTGGGTCTCCTTGATGGTCATGCCGGACTTCTCGGCCTCCGCCACAAAGGCATTATACAGACCGGCGGAGTAGTCGTTGTCGCTCTGATAGAGCACGCCTACCTCATCGGCCAGGCCGTTGTCCTTCAGGTAGTCCGCCGCAGCGGTGCCCTGATAGGAGTCGTAGAAGCAGACGCGGAAGGCCTTGTCGTTGCCGTCGATGCACTTGTCGGCGGAACCGGTGGTCTCCATGATGAACATGTCGTCGGCATTGGCCGCCGCTACGACGGAGGCCGTCTCACCGGACAGCACGCCGCCCAGGCACACGTTCATGCCCCAGTCCATCAGCTTGCCGTAGGCAGCCACGGCGCTCTCGGGATCGCCCTGGGAGTCCTGGAAGCTCAGCTCCAGCTGCTTGCCGCCTACGCCGCCGGCCTCGTTGATCTCCTTGACAGCCAGCTCTGCGCCGTGCTGCACGGACAGACCGTAGTTGGCGTAGCCGCCGGTCAAGGGGCCGACGCCGCCCAGCTTGATGGTCTCGGCGCTGCCGGTGTCACCGCCGGCGGTGCCGCTGTCGGTCTTGCTGCCGCAGGCGACGAGGCTGAATGCCATCACGCACGCCATCAACATGGCAAATACTCTCTTTTTCATGGTTCTTGTCTCCTTTTCGTTTGTTTTGGCCCGGAAGGGTCGTTCTTGCTTGTTCTCAGCGTTTTCTTACGCTTTCTTGCCTGTTCCATGATGTAGTCAACAGGAATTTTCGGACGATTTTTGTCTCCTGCCCAGGGGAGATATACAAAAAAGCGGCTCCGCCAGTGGCGGAGCCGCTTCGCTGTATCCTGTCAGCGTCTATGCGACTGTCCGTACCAAAGGCGTGTATCTGGACGAAATAACGACCAGCAGCAGGGCGAAAATAATAATGGACGCCAGCAGAATGGCGCCCAGTACGGACAGAATGACGATATTGGAAGCGGCACAAGCGCAGCAGAAAGCGACGCCGGCGCAGGCGGCGGTCATCATGCTATTCATGCTGGAATTCATCCTGCGCTCCATCATCGTGGCCGCCTCCTTTCGCTTCGGAAATGTTGGGCCTATTTTAGCAAAGCCCTCCGCCGATGTCAACGGCCATTCCGCACAAATTGGCATCAAGTTACACAAACGACCACTATATAGATTATGCATCTTGCACAAAAATGGAGTAAAATTTGCCAATAACTGGAAATTCTTCGGCCCGGCGACCGGCGAAAAAGGGCGGGAAATAGCGGCCGGAAAAGCGTCGCTTTCCGGCGATGAGGGGGCCGTTTTCCGGCCGCAGAAGAGCGGAAGAGAGGGAGAATTTGTCGGTGGCAGGTGGCGGAGAAGAACAGAAAAACGCCATTGCTGGCAAAATGTGCGACAATATCGGACGCAGATACTTGCTTTTTTCGCGTTATTCTGTAAAATATACAGCGGACAACAACATAGAACAAGCAAGAAAGCATGAGAAAATGCGTGGACAAAGCGAGAATAGCGCACCAAAAAGCGGCAAAATAGGGATATGGTCGCATAAAAAATGGTACCAGCGTGTACCTTTTTGAACGCGTATACGCAGATTGGAATAAATATGTTATAAATAGTGGAATATCACTATTTCACGCTGATTTGACACCGCGCGCGAATTCAGCGCAGGGGCCGGGGCGCCGGGCCGGGGTGTCATTCGGGTTGGACGGATGTGCCTAAAGGTACTTGCTGCGCGGCGCGGGCCAAAGGCACTTGTTGCGCTGCGTCGAGGACGCCGGCCCCTACAAAAAGGATACGGATTGCCACGTCGGGCTTCGCCCTCCTCGCAATGACACCTCATCCGCCCCTGCGGGGCACCTTCCCCTCAAGGGGAAGGCAAAGGGGTTCCGCGCCTGCGGGCGCGGCGGGCGGACGTAGACATCGGCCCCTACGGAGGGGACAACGGCAGATGGTTGTAGGGGCCGACGTCCTCGGCGGCCCGAAACGGTAGAACGACAAGTCCAGACCGTGGCACCGGGCAGCGGCAGCGAAGCGGTAGCGGAAAGAGGACGGGGCACAGTCCTTTGGACCGGGGAAAAACCGGGAAATTGCCGTGATCGCGAGGTAGGATCATCCGCAAGGGATGTGTCGCCCCGTGCCAAGGGGTTCTTAGACCGTAGGTCTGAGTGGTTTTCTTTGGTGTCTTTCTTTTGACACCAAAAGAAAGATACTCGCGCCGGGGCGCGAAATGCCCCTGCGGGGGGGCGGGGGACGGATTGCCACGCAGTGAAACAAGTGCCCTTGGGGTACGGGCGCGGAGCGCCCTTACAATGACACCTCATCCGGCGCTGCGCGCCACCTTCCCCTCAAGAGGAAGGCAAAGGGGTTCCGCGCCTGCGGGCGCGGCGGGCGGACGTAGGCATCGGCCCCTATGTAAAGGATACGGATTGCCACGGGCGCTTCGCTCCTCGCAATGACAACGTTGAGCGGGCCGTACCCTAAAGGCACTTGCTGCGCAGCGTCGGGGACGCTGGCCCCTACAAAGGCTCAACGGGAGCTTTTACCGCGGGCGCGGCGGAGGGGAGCGAGGCGCGAGGCGCGGGGAGAGAGATTTTTGACGGAGGGACGTATGCAGACACCAAAGCACCCGATACGGAGTATATGTATCATGGCGTCAGTGCTGCTGGCGCTGTTTCTGCTGTCCTTTGTGCTGGGGCGCTATGACGTGCCGCTGGCGCAGCTGCTGAAAATACTGCTCTCCGGGATATTCCCCATAGAGCAGACGTGGACAGACAACATGGCCATCGCGGTACTGAACGTCCGACTGCCCCGCATCCTGCTGGCCTGCCTGGTGGGGTGCGCCCTGTCCGCCGCGGGCACCGGGTATCAGACGGTGTTTCAGAACCCTATGGCCGCGCCGGATATTCTGGGCGCGTCCTCCGGGGCCTGCACCGGGGCGGCGCTGGCCATCCTGACGGGGCAGAGCAGCGTGATGATCACGGTGTTTGCCTTCGGCTTCAGCCTGCTGTCGGTGGCGCTGGTGTATCTGGTGGGGAGCCACGCCCGGGGGAGCCGGGTGATGAACCTGCTGCTGGCGGGCATCATGGTGGGGTCGCTGTTCTCCGCCTGTACCTCCTATATCAAGCTGGTGGCGGACCCCACCAACCAGCTGCCGGAGATCACCTACTGGCTGATGGGCAGCCTGTCCGGGACGCGGATGTCCACGGTGACCTTTGCTGCGGTGTGCATGGCGGTGGGCCTGGTACCGCTGCTGCTGCTCCGGTGGCGGATGAACCTGCTGACGCTGTCGGCGGACGAGGCCCGGGCCATGGGCATACACACGGACCGGCTGCGGCTGGCGGTGATCCTGTCGGCCACGGTGCTGACGGCGGCGGCGGTGTCCGTGTCCGGCATGATCGGCTGGGTGGGACTGGTGATCCCACACCTGAGCCGCCGGATCGTGGGCAATGACTGCCGGAGGCTGCTGCCCATGGCCTGCCTGTTCGGGGCGGCGTTTCTGCTGCTGGTGGACAACATGGCCAGAAGTCTGACCGCTACGGAGATACCCATCGGTATCCTCACGGCCTTCGTGGGGGCGCCGTTCTTTATCTATCTGATGGTGAAGGGAGGCGACCGCCTGTGACGCTGACCGTGGAGCATCTGACCTTCGCCTATCCCAAGGGGGCGGAGGTGCTGCGGGACGTGTCGTTCTCCGTTCCCGCCGGGGAGTTCCTGTCTGTGCTGGGGGCCAACGGCGCGGGAAAGAGCACGCTGTTCCGCTGCCTGCTGGGCGGGCTGGAGGACTATACCGGCACCATCGCCCTGGACGGGCGGGACGTGCGGACGCTGCACCGCCGGGAGATGGCCGCCCACATTGCCTATATCCCGCAGATCCACCGGCCCACCTTCGGCTATTCGGTGCTGGACACCGCGCTGATGGGGCTGACCCGGCATTTGTCGCCGTTTCAGAGCCCCTCCAGGGAGCTGGAGGGCCGGGCCATGGCGGCGCTGGAGAAGCTGGGCGTGGACCGGCTGGCCCGGCGGAACTTCGCCACGCTGTCCGGTGGCGAGCAGCAGCTGGTGCTGATCGCCCGGGCGCTGTGCCAGGAGTCGGACATTCTCGTCATGGACGAGCCCACGGCGTCACTGGACTACGGCAACCAGCTGCGGGTGTTGGAGCAGGTCGGCGCCCTGTCGCAGCAGGGATACACGGTGCTGCTGTCCACCCACGACCCGCAGCACGCCCTGCGGTTCTCCCGCCGGGTGCTGGCGCTGCAGGACGGCGCAGTGGCGGCGGAGGGCGAGACACGGCAGGTGCTGACGCCGGAGCTGATACGGCGGCTGTACGGCGTGGAGTCCGTGCTGGTGGATACACCGGAGGGCACGGCGCTGCTGCCGGTACGGGGAGGCGGCGCGGATGTTTGAGTGGACGGCCGAGTCCATCGGCTTTATGGAGGACGCCTGCCGCCGGACGGACTTTCACAAGAGACTGGCCGGGATGCTGGCGCCGGAACTGAAGCCAACGGACCGTATCTGCGACGCCGGCTGCGGGCTGGGGTATCTGTCACTGTCGCTGGCGCCCTATGCGGCCCATGTGACGGCGGCGGAGCGGGACGACGCGGCGCTGGCGGTGCTGCGGCGGGAGCTTGCCGCGCGGGGCGTTGCGAACGTGACGCCGCTGTGCACTGATATATTGGCCTATACCCCGGCGGAGAAGTTCGACGCCATGGTGTTCTGCTTTTTCGGCAGCATGGAGGAGATACTGGACGCGGCCCGGCGACAGTGCCGGGGCACGGTGCTGGCCATCGTGCGGGACGATGAGCGCCATCGGTTTTCCGGGGCGCTCCGGGGGCCGGGGCGGCACAGCTTCGGCTATGCCTGCGGCGTGCTGGACGCGCAGGGCGTCCCCTTTACGGCGCGGCGGGAGGCGCTGGACTTTCCCCAGCCCTTCCGGACGATAGCGGACGCGGGCCGCTTCCTGACGCTGTACGGCAAGGGGGAGACGGCGGAGGAGGACGTCCGGGCAAGACTTGGTTCCACCGGCGACGCGGAGTTCCCATGGGAGCTTCCGGGCGTGCGCCATTTTGGAATAGTGAGATTTTCAATGAAAGAAGGAGAAAACAGATGAAAAACGCAAAGAGACTGCTGGCGCTGCTGCTGGTGCTGGTGATGAGCGTCAGCCTGTTCGCCTGCGGACAGAAGCAGACCGATCAGACGGACCAGGGGCAGGACGCCCAGGGCGAGCCCACCCGTGTGTTCACGGATTCCTGCGGCCGTGAGGTCAAGGTGCCCGCCGACATCCAGAAGGTGGCCGTGTCCGGCCCGCTGGCCCAGATGGTGGTGTTTGCCATCGCCCCGGACAAGATGGTGGGCGTGGCCAACGAGTGGGACGAGACCGCCAAGAGGTATTTCGACCAGAAATATCTGGACCTGCCCCTGCTGGGCCAGTTGTACGGCGGCAAGGGCGAGCTGAATCTGGAGACGCTGATGGCGGTGGAGCCGGACGTGGTCATCGACGTAGGCGAGCCCAAGGACAGCATTGCGGAGGACCTGGATGGCCTGCAGGAACAGACCGGCATCCCCGTTGTCCACATTGACGCCTATCTGGCCACCATGGACGAGACCTATGCCATGCTCAGCGACCTGCTGGCTATGCCCAACGAGGGTCAGGCCCTGGCCGACTACTGCCGCAACGCCTATGATACCGTCAAGGCCATTGTGGACGGCGTGGAGAAGGCGGACGTGCTGTATGTCACCGGTGAGGAGGGCCTGAACGTCATCGCCAAGGGATCCTATCACGCTGAGGTCATCGACATGCTATGCAATAATCTGGCCGTGGTGGACGAGCCGTCCAGCAAGGGCACCGGCAACGAGGTGGACATGGAGCAGATCCTGAACTGGAACCCCTCTATCGTGTTCTTCGCCCCCGGCAGCATTTACAGCACCGTGGCGGACAACGAGAACTGGCAGACCATCCCCGCCATCAAGGACGGCAAGTACTATGAGGTGCCCTTCGGGCCCTATAACTGGATGGGCTTCCCGCCCAGCGTGCAGCGCATCCTGGGCATGCAGTGGATGGCCAAGGTCCTGTACCCCGAGGCGGCGGATTATGATATGTATGAGGTCACCCAGACCTATTTCCAACTGTTCTATCACTGCGACCTGAGCGAGGACCAGTATAACGAGCTGGTGGCCAACTCTCTCCCCGCTGTGAAGGCCACCGGCTGAATAAACGAACAGGGAGCGGCACCGTCGCTCCCTATGGCCTTTGAAAGGAGACGCATATGAACAACATCTTCCAGACCCTGCTCTACCAGCGGGAAAAGCAGAAGGACGCCGTGCTGGTCACCATCGTCTGGGACGACGGCTCCGCGCCCCGGGGCAAGGGGAGCCAGATGCTGGTGGGGGAGGACGGGCTGCTCTCCGGCACCATCGGCGGCGGCGCGGTGGAGCTGCGGTCCATACAGATGGCCCAGACCATGCTGGGCGGGGAGGAGATCCCCGCGGTGAAGGAGTTCAAGCTCAGCCGGGACGGCGAGCTGGGCATGGCCTGCGGCGGCGATGTGACGGTGCTGTTCACGCCGGCGTATCTGGCGGAGAGCGGCTGGGACGCGCTGGCGGCGGAGGTGCTGCACCGGGTGCGCAAGCGCGTTCCCGGCTGGCTGGCGCTGCCGCTGGATGGGGCGCTGCCCCGTGTCACCGACGAGCAGGACGGCGGAGAAGGGGTGTTCTCCATGGAGCTGCCGGTGGGCGAGCGGGCGGTCATCTTCGGCGCGGGGCACATCGCCCGGGCGCTGGTGCCGCTGCTGCGCACGGTGGGGTTCCGGCCGGTGGTCATGGACGACCGGGAGGGCTTTGCCACCCGCGAGAATTTCCCCCAGGCGGACGAGACGATATGCGGCAGCTTCGAGAGGATCGGGGAGTACCTGATGCTGACGCCGGAGGACTATGTGGTGATCATGACCAACGGCCATGAGCACGACTTTCAGGCGGAGGAACAGGTGCTGCGGCAGGAGACGGCCTATGTGGGCGTCATCGGGTCATGGAAAAAGACGGCCTACGTCAGCCAGCGGCTGCGGGACGCGGGGATACCGCAGGAGAAGATCGACTTCGTGCACACGCCGGTGGGCACCGCCATCAAGGCGGTGACGCCGGAGGAGATCGCGGTGTCCATCGCCGGGGAGATGATCTGCGTCCGCGCCACCCGGCGCGAGGCGGCAGGCGAGGTGAAGCATGGCTGCCCCATGCACTGAGCACCTGTTCCTCACCGGGGAGAAGGGCGTGGGGAAGTCTACGCTGGTGCGGCAGCTTTTGCAGGGGCACAGCCCCTGCGGGTTCCGCACGGCCCGGGTGGAGGGGGTGCTGGAGCGGCCGTCGGTGCATCTGCTGCCCGCCGTGGGCGGGACGCCGGCGGCGGAGAACCTGCTGTTTTACTGCGGAAAATACGACCCGGCGCGGTTTGAGACGCTGGGCGTGGATGCGCTGGCGGACCGCAGCGGCGACGTGCTGCTGATGGACGAGCTGGGGCCGGGGGAGTCCGGCGCGGAGAGATTCTGCGCGGCGGTGCTGTCGGCACTGGACGGCGAGCTGCCGGTGCTGGGGGTATTGCAGAAGGCGGAGACGCCGTTTCTCCGGGCGGTGGCGTTGCACCCGCGGGTGCGGGTGGTGACGGTGACACCGGAAAACCGGGACGCGCTGCGGCAAGAGCTGCGGTGGGACAACGGCTGCATACGGCACAAGTGAACAGGATACGGAGACCGCCCGGACATTTTGTCCGGGCGGTCTTTGTCAAAAGGTGGATTTTTCCGGGCGTTTCTGGTATAGTGGGGATAAAAGACGCAAGAGGAAAAACTGGGGAGGTGGCGCAGTGGAGCTGCGGATCATCACGGGCCGGGCCGGCGCGGGAAAAAGTAAACAGGTGCTGGAGACCATCGCGGCGCGGCGGGCGCAGCGGCAGCAGGTGCTGCTGGTGCCGGAGCACGCCACCCACGAGGCGGAGCTGGATCTCTGCCGGGCGCTGGGGGACACTGCCAGCCGGGACGCGGAGGTGCTGAGCTTCCAGAGCCTGGCCACCCGGGTGCTGGCCCAGGCCGGGGGATTGGCGGACATCACGCTGGACAACGGCGGAAAGATATTGACCATGCGAAAGGCGCTGCAGGACGTGTCGTCGTACCTGACGGTGTTCTCACGGCCGTCCCAGCGGCCGGCGTTCCTGCGGGAGCTGGTGGCGCTGGCGGACGAGCTGTACGCGTATCAGATCGCGCCGGAACTGCTGATGCAGCAGGTGAAGGACGTTCCGGGGGCGGCGGGGGACAAGCTGCGCTCCACGGCGCTGCTGTTCGGCGCCTACGACGCGCGGCTGCACGGCGGTGGGCATGACGCCCGCTCCAGGGTGCAGAAGCTGTGCGACGCGCTGCCGGAGGCCGGGTATCTGACGGGGAAGGACGTCTATATCGACGGGTTCTCCTACTTCAACCGGACGGAGGAGGACATCATTGCGACAGCGCTGCGGCAGGCCAACAGCGTGACGGTGACGCTGCTGGGGGACGACAGCGACCCGCAGCTGTTCCGCAACGGCGTGCAGCAGCGGCAGAGGCTGAAGAGACTTGCGAAAAATGAGCGGTGCAGGTGTGAAGTGGAAAACCTTGTCAGAGATGGCGGCACAGCGCTTGCGCATTTGGAAAAGCACTTTTTCGGCGCGGAGGAGCCCTGGCAGGGGGAGGACGCGCCTATCGCGCTGTATCAGGCCCACACGGCCCACTCCGAGGTGGAGTATGTGTCGGCACAGCTGCGGCGGCTGGCGCAAAGGGGCATCCGCTGGCGGGATATGGCTGTGGCGGCGCGGAATATGGAGGTGTACGGCCCGCTGCTGGAGGCGGTGTTCCGCCGGGACGGCATACCGGCGTACATCAGCCGGAGAAGCGACATTTTGCAGCAGCCGGTGCTGACGCTGCTGCTGTCCGCCGTGGACGCGGTGACAGGCGGGTTCGAGTATGAGGACGTGTTCCGGTGTCTCAAGACCGGCATGACGGAGCTGACGGAGGCGGAGTGCGACCTGCTGGAAAACTACGTCATCCGCTGGGAGATACGGGGCAGCATGTGGCTGAGGGACCGGGACTGGACGGCGGACCCGGACGGCTACAGCGGGGAGATGACCGCCTATCGCCGGGAGCAACTGGAGCGGATCAACGACGTGCGGCGGAAGGTGCGCGCGCTGTTTTTACCCCTGAGCGAAGGAATGAAAGCCAATAAAACCGTGCGGGGTAAGGCGGAAGTGCTTTACAGGTTCGCGGAGGACGCCGGGACGCCCGGCGTGCTGGAACGGCGGGAAAAGGAGCTGCTGGAGCAGGGACAGGTGCAGGCGGCGGAGGAGTACGCCCAGCTGTGGCGCATCTTCTGCGGCGTGCTGGACCAGTTCGTGGAGCTGCTGGGCGACACGGAGGTGGACGGGGACGAGTTCGCGCGGCTGCTGCGGCTGACGCTGAGCCAGTACGCGGTGGCCACCATCCCGGCCACGCTGGACCAGGTGAAGGTCAGTCCGCTGACCCGCAACGACCGGCACACGGTGAAGTATCTGTTTTTGCTGGGGGCCAACGACCATGTGCTGCCCACGGTGGAGAAGCCAGGCGGGATACTGGACGGGCAGGAGCGGGAGATATTGCAGCAGCAGGGGATATTGCTGTCGGACGCCACCTTCGACCCGCTGAGCAACGAATTGCAGAACATCTATGCGGCGCTGGCCCAGCCCACGGAGGCGCTGACGGTGTCCTGGTGCGTGGGGGACGAGAGCGGCGCGAAGCTGCTGCCGTCCTTTGTGGTGGAGCGCATCCGCAGGCTGTTTCCCGGTGTGGAGGTGCAGCGGGAGGACGGCGCGTACCGCAGGGAGCTGCCCGCGGCGGCGCTGGCACTGGCGGCGCAGCGGCCCGACGGGGCGCTGTGGCGGTATTTCCGGGAGCGGGGAGAGGCGGAGACGCTGGAGAAAATGGCGGCGGCCCGGGCCATGGGCCGGGGACGACTGTCCCCCGGCGCGGTGCGGAGCCTGTACGGCAGCACGGTGGCCATGTCCGCCTCGCGGCTGGACAGGATGAAGAGCTGTCACTTCGGCTACTTCATGGAGTACGGCCTGCGGGCCAAGGAGCGGACCAGGGCGGATTTCCAGGCGCCGGAGGTGGGCACGTTCATCCACTATCTGCTGGAGAACGTCCTGCGGGACGTGGAGCGGCTGGGACGGCGGCCGGAGCGGCCGGCGCTGGCGGCCATGGTGCGGCGGTACACGGAGGAGTACGCCCAGGCGGTCATCGACGGCTACGGCGAGAAGTCGGCGCGGTTCCGGTATCTGTTCTCCCGGCTGCGGGAGACGGCGCTGATGATCGTGGAGAACGTGCTGGACGAGCTGGACAGCTCGGATTTCCGGCCGCTGGCCTTTGAACTGGGCTTCGGCGGGCGGAACGGGCAGATGCCGGCCATCACGGTGACGGCGGGGGACACCACGCTGTCCGTCACCGGAAAGGTGGACCGGGTGGACGGCTGGCTGAAGGACGGCAGGCTGTATCTGCGGGTGGTGGACTATAAGACCGGGAGGAAGAGCTTCGACCTGGCGGACGTGCGGTACGGGCTGGGGATACAGATGCTGCTGTATCTGTTCGCCCTGCAGCGCCACGGCGGGAAGTATTTCGGCATGCCGGTGGAGCCGGCGGGGGTGCTGTATCTGCCGGCGCGGGACGTGATATGCCGGGGGGACAGGGCCATCGCGCCGGAGGCCCTGAAAAAGAAGCTGCAGAAGGAATTGCAGCGGACGGGCATGGTGCTGTCCGACCCGGAGGTGCTGACGGCCATGGAGCACAGCGCGCTGGAGGAGCCGTGCTATCTGCCGGCGGCGGTGAAAAAGGGCGGCGGAGCGGGCTGTGTGCTGGCGGACACGGCGCAGATGGGAAAAATGGGGCGGTATGTGGACAGCCTGCTGCGGCAGGCGGCCCGGGAGCTGGGCGGCGGCAACATCGACGCGGACCCCTACTGCCGGGGGCCGCAGGAGAGCGCCTGCGACTGGTGCCCCTTTGCGTCGGCCTGCTGGTTCGACGAGAAGCGGGACAAGCCGCGGTATACGAAGAAAACGACGCCGGAGGACTTCTGGCAGCTGGCGGACAAGGAGGTGACGGAGCGTGGCTAAGGAGGAGCTGACCACAGAACAGCTGAAAACGGTGGAGGACCGGGACGGCAGGCTGCTGGTGTCCGCCGCTGCCGGCTCCGGCAAGACGAAGGTGCTGGTGGAGCGGGTGTTCGACTATATGGCGGAGGAGCGCTGCCACATCGACGACTTCCTCATTATCACGTTCACACGGGCGGCGGCGGCCGAGCTGCGGACGAAGCTGGCCGCGGAGCTGGCTCGGCGGGTGGCGGAGGACCCGGAGAACGGGCATCTGCGGCAGCAGATGTTCCGGGTGTATCAGGCGGACATCAAGACGGTGGACGGCTTCTGCGCGGGACTGCTGCGGGAGCACATCCACCTGCTGGAGCCGGTGGCGGGGCGGAGTTTGACGCCGGATTTCCGGATACTGGACGAGGCGGAGGCGGACGCGCTGAAGGAGCGGGCGCTGGCGGACACGCTGGAGGCGTTCTACCAGCGGATCGAGCAGGGGGACGAGGGCGGACGGCTGCTGGCGGACACGCTGGGCTTCGGTCGGGACGACCGGACGCTGGCGGAGCTGGTGCCGGAGCTGCACGGAAAGCTGCAGAGCCATCCCTACCCGGACCGGTGGATGGAGAAGGCGGCGGAGAGCTGGTCGGACCTGCCGGAGCGGCTGAGCGACAGCGTGTACGGCCGGACCATCATGGAGGACACGGTGCGCCGCGCGGGCTATTGGGCCGGGCAGCTGGAGCGGGCCGTGGAGGAAATGGCGGACTGCGAGAAGGTGTACAAGGCCTATGCGGAGCGGTTCCTGGAGGCGGCGGCCATGCTGCGGGGCTATGAGACGGCGGCGCAGGAGGGCTGGGACGCCATGGGACGGGTGTGGTCCAAGCCGGGGAGACTGGGCAGCGTGCGGGGGGAAGGCTATGAAGAGATAAAAAACGCCGCGCAGGCGGTGTGGAAGAGGTGCAAGGCGGAGGCGGAGAAGCTGGCTGCGCCGTATCAGACCACGGAGACGGAGGCGCTGGACGACCTGCGGGCCATCGCGCCGGCCATGCGGGCGCTGCTGCACCTGACGGAGGCGTTCGACCGGCGGTTCCGGGCGGAGAAGGTAAGGCGGAACGCCATGGATTTCTCCGACCAGGAGCACTATGCCGTGCAGCTGCTGGTGCGGCCCGACGGGACGCCCACGGAGCTGGGGGAGCAGGTGTCACAGCGGTACCGGGAGATCATGGTGGACGAGTATCAGGACACCAACGAGGTGCAGAACTGGATCTTCCGGGCGATCTCGCGGCGGGGGGAGAATATCTTCACCGTGGGCGACGTGAAGCAGAGCATCTACCGGTTCCGGCTGGCGGAGCCGAAGATATTTCTGGGAGAGTTCAGGGCCTATGCCGACGCGGAAAAGGCACAGCCGGGGCAGCCCCGGCGGCGGGTGCTGAGCCGCAACTTCCGCTCCCGGCGGGAGGTGCTGGACGCCACGAATTTCGTGTTCGCGGCCATCATGTCCCGGGAAATGGGCGAGCTGGATTATACGGAGGAGCAGTATCTGCACTTCGGGGCGACATACTATCCGGAGGCGGCGCGGGAGGTGGAGCTCCACTACCTCAGCGTGGAGGACACGAAGGACGAGCGGTTCGACCCGGTGGAGGCGGAGGCGCGGTTCGTGGCCCGGCGCATACGGCGGATGCTGGACGAGGGGTTCACCGTCCGGGGCGCGGACGGCGGGATGCGGCCGGTGGAGCCGGAGGACATCGTGATATTGATGCGCTCGCCCAGCGCGCGGCTGGCGGCGTTCACCGCGGCGCTGGAGCGGGAGGGCATCCCCTGCGACGGCGGGGAGAGCGAGGACTTTTTCGCCGCCATGGAGGTGGCGGTGGTGCTGTCGCTGCTGGAGATCGTGGACAATCCGCGGCAGGACGTGCCGCTGATCGCGGTGCTGCGCTCGCCGCTGGTGGGCATGAGCGCCGACCGGCTGGCGGAGATACGGGCCTTACAGCCGGAGGGGGACTACTACGAGGCGCTGCGGCGGGACGAGAGCGCGGACACGCAGGCGTTCCTGACGCTGCTGGAGGAGCTGCGGCAGGTGGCGCGGGAGATGTCCGCGGACAAGCTGCTGTGGTATATCTATGACCGGTGCCGGGTGCAGGCCATCTTCGGCGCCATGGAGGACGGCGGCGCGCGGCAGGCGCGGCTGACGGCGCTGTACGACTACGTGCAGCGGCTGGTGCAGGGGGGAAGGACGGGACTTTTCGACTGCGTGAGCCACCTGCGGCAGCTGCTGGAAAAGGACAGCGCGCCGGACATCACCGCCGCGCGGGCGGCGGGGGGCGTGCGCATCATGAGTGTGCATCGGTCCAAGGGCCTGGAGTTCCCGGTGGTATTCCTGGCGGATCTGAACAGAAAATTCAAAAACCAGAGCACGGACAGCGCCGTGCTGGTGCACCCCCAGCTGGGGGTGGGCGCAGAGCGGGTGGAGCGCGAGCGGCGGCTGCGGTATGTGACCGTGTCCAAAACGGCGCTGGCGCTGACGCTGGAGCGGGAGGCCAAGGCCGAGGAGCTGCGCATCCTGTATGTGGCCATGACCCGGGCGCAGGAGAAGCTGATCATGGTGTGTTCCCGGCGGAATCCGGGGAAGCATCTGGAGGAGCTGTGCGCCATGGCGGCGCTGCCGGTGCCGCCGGAGGCGGTGGCGGCGGCGGAGCGCCCCGGCGACTGGCTGCTGCTGGCGCTGCTGAACACCCGGCAGGCGGGGGAGTTCCACGCCGAGACGGGGATGCGCCCGGCGGTGCTGACGGACGGCCCGGAGGGCCTGGTGGTGCGGCTGCACCACATCAGCGGCGGAGAGGACGGGGACGCGGCGGCGCCGGCGGAGGAAACGGCTGCGCAGGCGCCGGACGTGCGGCCGGACGAGGCGGCGTTGGCCTTTCGGTATGGTCACGATGCGGCCGCGGCGACGCCCTCCAAGGTGACGGCCACCCAGCTGAAGGGGCGGGCCATCGACCAGGAGATCGCAGAGGGGACGCTGCCGCCCCGGCGGACCGCCGCGCCGGAGAAGCCGCGGTTCATGCAGGAAAGGCACGGGCTGACCGGCGCGGAGCGGGGCACGGCCATGCATCTGATGATGCAGTTCCTGCCTGCGGACACGGCGGCGGAGCCGGAGGCGGTGCGCGCCGCGGCGGAGACGCTGACGGCGCAGCGGCTGCTGACGCCGGAGCAGGCGGCGGCGCTGGACATACCGGCGCTGGTGCGCTTTCTGGCGTCGCCGCTGGCGGAGCGGATACGCCGCGCGCCGCAGGTGTGGCGGGAGTATCGCTTCGCGCTGCTGACGGATGCGGCCATCTACGACCCGGCGGCTGCGGGGGAGGAGATGCTGCTGCAGGGCGTGGCGGACTGCGTATTCCAGACGCCGGAGGGCCTGGCGGTGGTGGACTTCAAGACCGACCGGGTGACGGCGGCGGAAGCGCCGCAGCGGGCGGAGGCGTACCGGACGCAGCTGGACGCCTACGCCGGGGCACTGGAACGGATACTGGAAAGACCGGTGCGGGAGCGGATATTGTACTTCTTTGCCTGCGGCGAGGAAATTTCTTTGTGAAAATTGCGAAAAATGCTTGCAATCGCGGGGAGAGTGTGCTATTATCACAGTTGCGTTTGCGGCGTAAGCCGCGGCGACGAGTGAACCAGAAAGGGGTGAACATGAGCAATGAAGGAAGGAATCCATCCCAATTATCAGCAGACTACTATCAAATGCGCCTGCGGTAATGTGATTGAGACAGGTTCTACGAAGAAGGATATTCGCGTGGAAGTCTGCTCTAAGTGTCACCCCTTCTTCACCGGCAAGCAGAAGCTGGTGGATACCGGCGGACGTGTTGCCAAGTTCAACAAGCGCTTCGGCCTGGACAAGTAAACGGGACACATCACATACGGAGCCCGCACCGATGGTGCGGGCTCCGTTTTTTTCGTTTTACATTTAAGGGAAGATAGGGTATAATCGTGAAAAACCATTGGAATGAGGCAGGGTATGGAACGAAAGACCATTGAGGAAGGCAAGAAGGGCGCGCGGGACTATGCGGTGCTGGTGGGGCTGAGGTCCCCGGTGCTGGGCAGGGACAGCGCGGACGAGGAGAGCCTGGCGGAGCTGGCGGCACTGGTGGAAACGGCCGGCGGCGAGAGCGTGGGCATGATCTTACAGAGCCGGGAGAAGCCCGACCCCCACAGCTTTATCGGCGAGGGAAAGGTGGAGGAGGTCAAGCGCATGGTGGACAACAGCGAGGCCACCATGGTGATCTTCGACAACGATCTGTCGCCGTCGCAGGTGCGGGTGCTGACGGAGCTGTGCGGCGTGCAGGTGCTGGACCGCAGCGGGCTGATACTGGACATCTTCGCCCAGCGGGCGCGGACCAGGGAGGGTTGCTTGCAGGTGGAGCTGGCGCAGTACCAGTATCTGTTGCCCAGATTGATCGGTATGTGGAGCCATCTGGAGCGGCAGGGCGGCACCGGCGGCTCGCCCATCGGCACCAAGGGCCCCGGCGAGACGCAGCTGGAGACCGACCGGCGGCACATCCGGCGGAAGATCGACAAGCTGAAGGAGGAGCTGGAAGAGGTGCGGCGGGTACGCGCCACCCAGCGCCAGCGGCGGCAGAAGAACGAGATACCGGTGGTAGCCATCGTGGGCTATACCAACGCGGGGAAGTCCACGCTGCTGAACGCCATCACCGGGGCGGGGATACCGGCAAACAACAGGCTGTTCGACACGCTGGACACCACCACGCGGCTGCTGACCGTCAGCGATACGCTGGACGTGGTGATCTCCGACACGGTGGGATTTATCCGGAAGCTGCCCCATCAGCTGGTGGAGGCCTTCAAGGCCACGCTGGAGGAGCTGGAGTACGCGGATCTGCTGCTGCACGTCATCGACGCCGGCAATCCGGAGTGGCAGGAGCAGGCGCGGATCGTGGATGAACTGATCAGGGAGCTGGGGGCGGAGAGCATCCCCTGCATCCGGGTGTACAACAAGTCCGACCTGGCGTTTGCCTTCCAGCGAGACAAGGAGGGGGACGCGGTGTCCGTGTCCGCCAAGACCGGAGAGGGGCTGGAGCGGCTGCTGGCGGCCATCGACAAAAAGCTGGACAAGGGGACCAAGCGGGTGACGCTGCATCTGCCCTATGACAAGGCCGGGGCGCTGGACAGCCTGTACCGGGAGGCCAAGGTGGAGAGCGTGGAGTACGGCGAGACGGTGGACGTGGTGGCGGTGTGCACGCCGCGGGTCATCGGGCAGCTGAAGGACTACATCGAGGGGTGGACGGAGCCCAAGGAGGACTGGGAATGAGCGATTTCCGCGTACCCTACGGCCCGGCGGAGACGGAATTCACCGAGAAGCGGTCACGGTTCATCGGACACCTGCTGCCGGTGGAGACGGAGGAGCAGGCCCGGGAGTTCATCGCGCAGATGAAGAAGAAATACTACGACGCGCGGCACAACTGCTGGTGCTATCTCATCGGCAGCGATCTGCTGCGCTACGGCGACGACGGCGAGCCGCAGGGCACGGCGGGGCAGCCCATGCTCAACGTGTTCCGGCGGGAGAACGTGACCAACGTGGTGTGCGTGGTGACGCGGTACTTCGGGGGTATCCTGCTGGGGGCCGGCGGGCTGACGCGGGCGTACTCCAAAAGCGCGAGAGACGCGCTGGCGGCGGCGGGCGTCGCGGAGATGGGCCTGTGGGCCGCGGCGGAGATACCGTGCCCCTACGCGCTGTTCGAGCGGGTGAAGGGGGAGATCGCGACGCTGGACGGCACGGTGGACGAGGCCGAATATGGCGCGGACATCCGGCTGAAGGTGTCGCTGCCGGCGGAGGACACAGCGGCGCTGCAGGAACGGCTGACGGAGCTGTCGGCCGGCGGCATCGCCGTGGCGGTGACGGCGGAGGAATACCGGCCGGGGCCGAGAACAGAGCTGTGAAGCAAGCCCTCCGGCCAAGCCGGAGGGCGATTTCATATCCAACATGGCCAATATGGGAGTCCCCGGAGACGAAGGTCTCCGGGGACTTTTTGCACTTTTGCACCTTTTGGGGCGGCGGGCATAGGATGGCATGAGTACAAAGGAGGTACCGGTATGGAGGAATATCTGATCACCGCGCGGTCGGTGACCCAGGCGCAGCGCATGGCGCAGCTGCTGGAGCGAAAGGGACTGCGGGCGGCGGCGGGACGCGCGCCCATGGGGCTGACAGGCAAGGGATGCGGGTATGTGCTGCGGATCAGGGGCAGGATGCGCACGGAGGCGGCGCTGGGACTGCTGCGGGAGGCGGGCTTTGCGCCCGGACAGGTGTTTGTGCGCCAGGATGAGGAGTACAGGGAGGCGGAGCTATGATCTACTTTGACGCAGGGGCCACCACGCTGCAGAAGCCGGAGACGGTGGCCCGGGCCATGCACCGGGCGGTGTCGTCGCTGTCCTCGCCGGGGCGGGGGAGCTATCCCGCCACCAGGGCGGCGGAGGCAACGGACTACGCCTGCCGCGCGCTGGCGGCGGAGCTGTTCGGCGTGGAGGACCCGGCGCGGGTGGTGTTCACCTCCTGCGCCACCCACGGGCTGAATATCGCCATCCGCACACTGGTGAAGCCCGGCGGCCGTGTGGTCATCTCCGGGTATGAGCATAACGCCGTAACGCGGCCGCTGCACGCCATCCCAGGGGTGGAGATCGCCGTGGCGGACGGGCCGCTGTTTGACGGGGAGGAGATGGTGCGGCAGTTCGCCGCCGCACTGGAGCGCCCGGCAAGCGCGGTGATCTGCACCCATGTATCCAATGTGTTCGGCTATCGGCTGCCGGTGGAGCGCATCGCGGCGCTGTGCCGGGAGAAGGGCGTGCCCCTTGTGCTGGACGCCTCCCAATCCGCCGGGATGCTGCCGGTGGACATGGCGGCGCTGGGGGCGGCGTTTATCGCCATGCCGGGGCACAAGGGGCTGTACGGCCCCCAGGGGACGGGACTGCTGCTGTGCGGCATGGACCCGGAGCCGCTGCTGCGGGGCGGGACGGGGTCGCAGTCCATCCTGCAGGAGATGCCGGAGGAGCTGCCGGACCGGCTGGAGGCGGGGACCCACAACATGCCGGGCATCGCGGGGCTGCTGGAGGGGCTGCGGTTCGTGCAGCGCCGGGGCGCGGCGGCCATCGGGGCGCAGGAGCGGCAGCTGGCCCGGCGGTGCGCGGCCAGGCTGGCGGAGATACCGGGGGCGGAGGTGTTTTATACGCCGGAGGACCAGGCCCAGACGGGGGTGCTGAGCTTCCGGGTGGAGGGAAAGGACTGCGAGGTGCTGGGCGAGGCACTGGCGCGGCAGGGTGCGGCGGTACGGGCGGGGCTGCACTGCGCGCCGCTGGCCCACCGGACGGCGGGGACGCTGGACACCGGCACCGTGCGGTGCAGCTTTTCGGCGTTCAACACCGCGGAGCAGGTGGAGACCTTTGCCCGGATGCTGCGCCGCGCCCTTGCTTGAAATGCTTGGTTGAAATGCAAAAGTGTTCACATAATTTTTTGTTGCATTTTCCCAATACTTTTTATATAATGATACTATCTGTTTTTATGCGTACTTTGTACCCGCGACGGGAAGGATGGCAGTATGGAAAAGGTACTTTCAGTATTGGAAAGAATTGGGAATTACTTGGTGCTGATACGGGTGTCCGACGTGCTGGACATCGCCATTATCGCGTTTCTGGTGTATAACCTGCTGCGGATGGTGAAGAGCACCCGGGCGGAGAACATCCTCAAGGGCGTGGTGGCCTTTCTGCTGGTGCTGTGGCTGGCGGATATACTGCAGCTGAACGCCATCGCCTATATCATGCGGAACCTGGTGCAGGTGGGCATTCTGGCCATCATCATCCTGTTCCAGCCGGAGATCCGGCAGATACTGGAAAAGGTGGGCAGCCGGAATATCAAGCTGCTGAAGGCCTTCAAGGACCCGCAGCAGCAGACGGAGCTGGAATCCGCCATCGACCAGACGGTCACCGCGTGCAGCGAGATGTCCCAGAGCAAGACCGGCGTGCTGATCGTGTTCGAGCGGGACATCCACCTGGACGATATGGTGCGCAGCGGGACCACGCTGGACGCGGCGGTGTCCTCCGAGCTGCTGAAGAACATTTTCTTCGTTAAAGCGCCCATGCACGACGGCGCGGTGATCATCCGCCACGGGCGGATCCTGGGCGCCGGGTGCATGCTGCCGCTGAGCAAAAACGTGAACCTGAGCCGCGACCTGGGCATGCGGCACCGGGCGGGCATCGGCATGAGCGAGAACTCCGACGCGGTGGTGGTCATCGTGTCGGAGGAGACGGGGTCCATCTCCGTGGCCATCGGCGGGATGCTGAAGCGGCACCTGAAGCCGGAGACGCTGAGCAAGCTGCTGCGCAACGAGCTGATGCCGCCGGAGGAGGACACGGAGGACAAGCCCCGCCGCAGTCTGGCGGAGCTGCTGGGTCTGAACAGGAAGGAGGAGAACGACGATGTCGGAACGGATCTCTGATACCGGAAGAGAGAAGGACGAGGAGCGCAAGCCGCGCTTCAACCGCAGCAAGACCGTGCGGATCATCGTCTCCATCCTGGTGGCCATCGCGGTGTGGGTATATGTGGACGTGGACAAGGCGCCGGACAGCTTTAAGACCATACGGGACATCCCGGTGGAGTTCTCCGGCGAGAATACCACGCTGGCGGACAAGAATCTGATGCTGCTGTCGGGCTACGACACCACCATCGACCTGCGGATACGCGGGCCGAAGCGGGAGCTGGTGAAGCTGGACAGCGGGAATGTGCGGGTGATCGCCAGCACCAGCGGCATCGACTCGGTGGGCGTACACCAGCTGGAGTATACGGTCAGCTACCCCGACGGGGTGGTGAAGGCCAACGTCAGCGTGGAGAAGGCAAGCCTGAGCCAGATCACGGTGACGGTGGGCGAGCTGTACACCAAGGAGGTGCCGGTGGAGTGCGAGGTCATCGGCCAGGTGGCCGAGGGGTACTTTACCGGCGACGTGGTGCTGGATCCGCAGGTGCTGACGCTGCGGGCCCAGCGGGACGACCTGCTGAACGTCAGCAGCGCCAAGCTGACGGTGGACATCAGCGGCGCTACGCGCTCGGTGGTGCAGACGGTGGACGTGCAGCTGTACGACTATGACGGGAATCCGGTGGAGAATGACAATATCCGCACCAACGCCAGCCTGATCCAGGCCAAGGTGCCGGTGCTGACCACCAAGGAGGTGCGGCTGGCCGTGGAGTTTGAGGGCGTGCCCGGCGCGGCACGGGACAGCATCGTGTGCGACATTACGCCGGGGACGGTGCGGCTGAACGGCGAGGCCGACGTGCTGGCCTCCATCGACAAGCTGGTGCTGGCCACGCTGCATGTGGACGATCTGGCGCTGCACCAGCAGAACAGCTATGTGGTGACGCCGCCGGACGGCACCTGGCTGGTCAACGGCAACGAGGTGGCCACGGTGGAGATCACGCTGGACGGCATCAGCGAGACGACATTGACGGTGACGGATATGGCCTTCAGCAGCCTGCCGTCGGGGCTGTACGCGGTGGTGCCGCAGAGCGGCCTGTCGGTGCGGCTGTGGGGCCTCAGCGAGGAGATCGAGGCGATCGCGGCGGAGGACCTGCGGGCCACGGCGGATATGAGCGCTGTGACCGGGCCGGGGAGCTATACGGTGCCGGTAACGGTGACGGTCAGCGGATTCAGCGACGTGACGGTGCGCGGCACATACGAGCTGACACTGACGGTGACGGACACGCCGCCGCAGACGGAGCCGGATACGCCGGACGGGCCCGGCGTGCCGGCCAGCGGGGAGGAAGAGACGCCCCCGGCGGCATAAGGCATGAGTATTCTCAAGAGGTGAGACGATGACACAGATCGCAACGGTAGAAAAGCTGCTGCCCGGCGGGTACGCGGAGATCTCCGTGCCCCGGAAGAGCGCCTGCGGCCACGACTGCGAGGAGTGCGCAGGGTGCGGCATGACCGGCGCGGCCATCAAGGCCCGGGCCAAGAACGACCCCAACGCCCAGCCCGGCGAGAAGGTCGTGGTGGAGAGCAGCACGAGGAAGCTGCTGGGCGTGGTGGCGCTGGTGTATGTGCTGCCGGTGGTGTGCTTCCTGCTGGGGTATTTTCTCAGCGAGGGGCTGGCCGAGGGCTGGCGCTACGGCATCGCCGTGGCGGCGGCGGTGCTGGCGTTCCTGCCCAGCGTGGCATACGACCGCTACGCGCGGCGGAAGGAGACGCTGACCTACACCATCCTGCGGGTGTTTTAAGGGATGTTCGGTTATGTGCATCCCTCGGACGGACGGCTGACACCGGAGGACCGGGAGACGTTCCGTGCCGCGTACTGCGGGCTGTGCCACGCGCTGGGCGCGCGGTACGGCCTGGCGGGGCGGATGATACTGAACTATGACCTGACGTTTCTGGCGATGGTGCTGTCGGAGGGAGCGGGGGAGACGTGCGGCAGACGCTGCGCCGTCCATCCCCTGCAAAAGAGGAGCTGCGCCGCCTGCGACCCGGCACTGGACACGGCGGCGGATATGAGCGTGATCCTGTCCTACTGGCAGCTGCGGGACGGCGTGGCCGACCACAGCTTCTGGGGCGGACTGAAATACCGGCTGGCGTCGGCGCTGCTGCGTTCGGCGTACCGGAAGGCCAGGGCGCGGCGGCCGGACTTCGACCGGGGCACGCAGGCGCATCTGACGGCGCTGGGCGTGCTGGAAAAGGACGGCTGCGCGTCGCTGGACGCGCCGGCGGACGCCTTTGCGCGGCTGCTGGCGCTGGCGGCGGAGAGCATCGACGACCCGGCGCGGCGGCGGGTGACGGAGCAGCTGCTGTACCATCTGGGGCGGTGGGTGTATCTGGTGGACGCGGCGGACGACCTGCGGGAGGACATAAAAAGCGGCGGGTACAACCCGCTGGCCCTGCGCTTTACGCCGGAGGACGGCGCGCTGACCGCGCCGGACCGGCAGACGCTGGCGCTGACGCTGGACGGCTCGGTGCGGGCCATGGCGGCGGCCTTTGAGCTGCTGCCGGAGACGAAATACACACCGGTCCTGCGTGCCACGGTGTACGAGGGACTGTATGCCGTGGGAGCGGCGGTGCTGAACGGCACGTTCCACCGGCCGAGGAGAAGAGAAGAACCTATACGAAAGGCGGACACGGACCATGCGTGATCCCTATCAGGTGCTGGGCGTCCCCAGTACGGCCACAGATGAAGAAGTAAAGAAGGCGTACCGCGACCTGGCGCGGAAGTACCACCCGGACAACTACCACGACAACCCGCTGGCGGATCTGGCGCAGGAGCGCATGAAGGAGATCAACGAGGCGTATGAGGCGGTACAGTCCCAGCGGAAGGTGCAGCGCAGCGGCGGCTACAGCGCCGGTGGGCAGCGCTACGGCGGCCAGGGCTATGGCTATCAGAGCGGGTACCAGAACGGCTATCAGGGCGGCTATACGTCGCGCTATCAGCGGGTGCGCATGGCCATCAGCAGCGGGGACCTGAATCTGGCGGAGGAGCTGCTGAACGCCCAGAGCGACCACGACGCCGAGTGGAATTTCCTGAAGGGCGCCATCTGCTACCGGCGGGGATGGCTGGACGAGGCGCGGCGGTATTACCAGACCGCGGTGACCATGGCGCCGGACAACCCCGAATACCAGCGGGCGCTGGATATTCTGGAGGGCCGGGGCACGGCCTATCGCCCGGAGGGCTACGGCGACGTGACCACCGGGGCCTGCGGCGACAGCAGCTGCCTGCGGCTGTGCGGCGCGACGCTGTGCTGCAACGCCTTCGGCGTGCCCATCTGTTTTTGCTGAGTATACAACAGGGGAGGAGTCCCCGTTTACTACACATATAAGGAGTTGATCCCGTGGTCAAGAGTATGACCGGTTACGGCCGCGCCCGCGAGATGCGCAGCGGCAGAGACATCACCGTGGAGGTGCGCTCCGTCAACAATCGTTACCTGGACTGCACCGTAAAGCTGCCCAGAGCGTATATTTTTGCTGAGGACGCCATCAAGACCCGCGTGCAGCAGGCCATCTCCCGGGGCAAGGTGGACGTGTTCGTCACCATCGACACCTCCGCCGCCGACGTGGCGGTGGTACAGGTGAACGAGGGACTGGCCAAGGGGTATTTCGATGCCCTGACGCAGCTGAAGAACGCCTTTGCCCTGCCCGGCGACATCACGCCGGAGGTGCTGGCCAAATTCCCCGACGTGCTGACCGTCACCAAGGCGGAGGAGGACGTGGAGGCCATCGCCGCCGACATCTGCGCCGTGCTGGACGACGCGCTGGCGGCCTACAACGCCATGCGCGCGGTGGAGGGCGAAAAGCTGGCCCAGGACGTGGCATCCCGGGTGGATACCATCGAGACCACCGTGGGTAAGGTGGAGACGCAGTCGCCCCAGACGGTGGCGGCGTACCGCCAGCGGCTGGAGGCCAAGATGCAGGAGGTGCTGCAGTCCACCACCATCGACGAGAGCCGCATCCTCACCGAGGCGGCGATCTTCGCCGACAAGGTGGCCGTGGACGAGGAGACGGTGCGCCTGCGCAGCCACATCGCGCAGCTGCGGGACATGCTGCAGAGCAGCGAGCCAGTGGGCCGGAAGCTGGATTTCCTGATCCAGGAGGTCAATCGGGAGTGCAACACCATCGGCTCCAAGTGCAACGACCTGGCGGTGGCCAAGGACGTGGTGAGCATGAAGGCCGAGGTGGAGAAGATCCGCGAGCAGGTGCAGAACATGGAGTGAGGAGGCCGGTATGCAGTTTATCAATATCGGCTTCGGCAATCTGGTGTCCGCCCAGCGGCTCATCGCCGTGGTCAGCCCGGATTCGGCACCGGTGAAGCGGCTGGTGCAGGAGTCACGGGACCGGGGGATGCTGATCGACGCCACCTACGGGCGCAAGACGGCCTCGGTGCTGATCATGGACAGCGACCATGTGGTGCTGTCCGCCCTGGCGGCGGAGCGCCTGGCCCCGCGGCTGGGCATGACGGTGGAAGAATTGACAGAGGAGGATGAATGACCCTTGCATAAGATAGGAAAGACCTTTATTGTCTCCGGGCCCTCCGGCGTGGGAAAGAGCACGGTGCTGCACGCGCTGTTCCAGGGGCGGGACGACCTGTATTTCTCGGTGTCCGCCACCACCCGCGCGCCCCGGGAGGGCGAGCAGGACGGCATGGACTACCACTTCATCCAGGCGGATGAGTTCCGGGACATGATCGCCGCAGACGCATTTCTGGAGTATGCCGAGTATGTGGGAAATTTCTACGGCACGCCCAAGATGTACGTGGACGACGCCATGGCCCGGGGCAAGGACGTGATTTTGGACATCGAGCGGCAGGGCGCCGTGCAGGTGTGCGCCAAGCGGCCGGAGACGGTGCGGATCTTCATCGCGCCGCCCAGCTGGGAGGAGCTGGAGCGCCGGCTGACCGCTCGCGGCACCGACACGCCGGAGAAGATACAGAAGCGGCTGATCCGCGCCCAGGTGGAGTTGGAGATGGCCGGGGACTACGACTATTTTGTGGTCAACGACACGGTGGAGAACGCCGTGAACGAGCTGCGGGCCATCATGTGCGCCGAGCACTGCAAGCCCGCCGAGCGCATGAGCACCATCCTCAGCGAGAAGTAAGTCTGTGAACCCACGCGGCGTGTCCGCGTATCCGAATATATGTGAAACGAAAGGAAATGATCGTTATGTCTATGCTGTATCCCGCTATGAACAAGCTGACCGAGTACATCCCCAACCGCTATATGATGGTGAACGTGGTGGCGCGCCGCGCCCGCCAGATCGCCGCCGAGGCGGAGGTCACCGGCGAGCATCTGGAGGAGAAGCCCGTGACGCTGGCCATCGGTGAGGTGGCTGAGGGCAAGTACGTCAGCGACCCCGTGATCGAGGAAGACGAGGCCTAATGTGGCCGTGATCGCCAAGGTGGCCGTACAAGCGGCCACCTACGCCATCGACAAGGTATACGACTATCTGCTGCCGGAGGAGCTGCCGGGGCAGGTGGGTTGCCGGGTATTGGTGCCCTTCGGGCGCGGCAACCGGCTCAGCGAGGCGATGATCCTGTCGCTGCACCAGGCGGTGCCGGACAAGCCGCTGAAGGCGGTCCGGTCACTGCTGGACGACGAGCCGGTCATCACGGAGAAGGAGCTGCGTCTGGCGCTGTGGATGACCAGACGGTATTTCTGTACGTTCTATGACGCGCTGCGCACCGTACTGCCCGCCGCCGTGTGGTATCACTATCGGGAGACGTGGACGCTGCTGCGGGAGCCAGCGGAGCTGAAAGCCCGGGAGGCGGCGGTGTGCCGGATGCTGCAGGACGGCCCGCTGACCACGGACAAGCTGTGCCAGGCGCTGGGCGACGACACGGAGCCGCTGCTGCGCCGCATGGCCAAGGAGGGCGTGCTGCTGTGCCAGAAGGAGCAGCGGCGGAGGGTGCAGGACAAGGTGGTGCTGTTTGCGCGGCTGGCCGTCCCTGCAGAGGAGGCGCTGGCCCTGGCCGGAAAGTCCCAGCGCCGCCGGGAGGCGGTGACGTTTCTGGCGCAGAACGGCGAAACGGCGCTGCACGATGTGACGTATTTCACCGGTGTGACGCGGCAGACGCTGAACGCGCTGGAAAAGCTGGGGGCTGTGGCCTACCGGGAGCAGGAGACGTATCGTATCTCCCAGCAGAAGTACGCGATGAAGGCGACGCCCCTGACCCTGAACGGGCAGCAGCAGCGGGTATGTGACACGCTGCTGGGTCAGATCCGGGAGGGGAAGCCGGGGGTGACGCTGCTGCGGGGCGTGACCGGCAGCGGCAAGACGGTGGTGTATATCCGTCTGGCCCAGGAGCTGCTGAAAATGGGCAAGTCCGTGATGATCCTGGTGCCGGAGATCGCCCTGACGCCGCAGATGATGGCGCGGTTCACCGCGTATTTCGGCCACGAGGTGGCGCTGCTGCACAGCGGGCTGCGGATGACGGAGCGCTATGACCAGTTCAAGCGGCTGCGCCGGGGCGAGGCACACATCGTGCTGGGCACCCGCTCGGCGGTGTTCGCGCCGCTGGAGGACCTTGGGCTGATCGTCATGGACGAGGAACAGGAGGGCTCCTACCAGTCGGAGAACGCGCCGTGCTATCACGCGCGGGACGTGGCCAAGTACCGCTGCGCCCAGGAGGGCGCGCGGCTGCTGCTGGGCTCCGCCACGCCCACGGTGGAGACGTTCTACCACGCGCAGCAGGGGGAGTATGACCTGCTGGAGCTGACGGAGCGGTACAATCGGCAGTCGCTGCCCAGGGTACGCATCGCGGACCTGCGGCAGGAGCTGCGCAGCGGACACAGCACGGTGATCAGCCGTCCGCTGCAGGAGGAGCTGGCCAAGAATATCGACGCCGGGGAGCAGAGCATCCTGTTCCTGAACCGGCGGGGCAGCAGCCGGCAGCTGCTGTGCCCCCAGTGCGGCTATGTGCCAGAGTGTCCCCGGTGCAGCGTGTATCTCACCTACCACAGCGCCAACGACCGGCTGATGTGCCACTACTGCGGCTATTCCCAGAAGGCACCGGAGGAGTGTCCGGAGTGCGGCGGCGGGTTGAAGCACATCGGTTTCGGCACGCAGCGGGTGGAGGAGGAGCTGCGGGAGCTGTTTCCCGGCACGGAGGTGCTGCGGATGGACGCTGACACGGTGTCGGCGGGGCACGAGGCGCTGCTGCGGGAATTTGAGGAAAAGAGGATACCCATCCTGTTGGGCACCCAGATGGTGGCCAAGGGGCTGGATTTTGAGAATGTGACGCTGGTGGGGGTGCTCAGCGCCGACCTGTCACTGTATGTGGACCACTACCGGGCGGCGGAGCGGACCTTCAACCTGCTGACGCAGGTGGTGGGCCGGGCCGGACGGGGGGAGAAGGCCGGACGGGCCGTGATACAGACCTATACGCCGGAAAACGACGTGATACAGGCGGCGGCCGAGCAGGACTACGACCGGTTTTACCGCGCGGAGATCGCGCTGCGGAGGCTGCGCAGTGACCCGCCCTTTGCCGACCAGTTCACCGTGACGGTGACGGGGCAGGAGGAGACGCCGGTGCGGCGCGCCATCGAGCTGCTGCGGCAGGGGATGGAGGAGGCGGCGCGGAGGTCGCCCTATCAGGCGCTGGGATTGACCATCATCGGGCCGGCACCGGCCCCGGTGGTGAAGGTCAACGGGGTGTATCGCTACCGGCTGCTGGTGCTGGGACAGAACACCGCGCCGGTGCGGGAGCTGCTGGCGGGGTTCATGCGGGCCTTTACCCAGCGGCCGGAGAACCGACGGCTGCATATTTACACGGACTGCGACAAAATGGACTGAATCTTAGAAGAATAGAGGTAGACATCATGGCTTTACGAAAGATCGCACTGCAGGGCGAGGAGTGCCTGACCAAGGTGTGCCGCCCGGTGACGGATTTTAACAGCCGGCTGCACACACTGCTGGACGATATGGCGGACACGCTGGAGGAATCCGGCGGCGTGGGTCTGGCCGCGCCCCAGGTGGGCGTGCTGCGCCGGGTGTGCGTGGTGCTGGACGAGGACGACCAGCTGATCGAGCTGATCAACCCGGAGATCATCCACACCGAGGGCGAGCAGACCGGGCTGGAGGGCTGCCTCAGCGTGCCCGGAAAGTACGGCGTGGTCACGCGGCCGGAGGTGGTGCGCGTGCGGGCCCAGGACCGGGACGGCAACTGGTTCGAGGCGGAGGACGAGGGGCTGACCGCCCGGTGCTTCTGCCACGAGATCGAGCACCTGGACGGACACCTGTTCGTGGAGCATACGGACCGGCTCATGGAGGGCGAAGAGCTGCAGAGGTGGCTGGACGAGCACGCCGATGAGTACGAGATCGAGGGAGACGAGGACGAGTAATGCGAATTCTGTTTATGGGCACACCGGAGTTCGCGGTGGCGTCCCTGAGACGACTGGTGGAGGACGGCCACGAGATCTGCGGCGTGTTCACCCAGCCGGATAAGCCGAAAAACCGTGGAATGAAGCTGATCGCACCGCCTGTGAAGGAATATGCCTTGACACAGGGACTGGACGTGTATCAGCCGCTGAAGATGAAGGACGGCACGGCGCTGACGCTGGTGCAGTCCCTGCAGCCGGAGCTGATCGTGGTGGCGGCCTATGGCCGCATCCTGCCGGAGGACATCCTGAACACGCCGAGATACGGCGCCATCAATGTCCACTCGTCTATCCTGCCCAAGTATCGGGGCGCGGCACCCATCAACTGGGCGATCCTCAACGGGGAGGCGCGCACCGGCGTGTCCATCATGTATATGGCGCCGGATCTGGACGCGGGAGACGTGATCTTGTGCCGGGAGACGGCCATCGACCCCGACGAGGACGCGCCGACGCTGACGGCGCGGCTGGCGGAGCTGGGCGCGGAGGCGCTGCACGAGGCCATCGGACAGATCGAGGACGGCACGGTGACGCGGACGCCGCAGGATCACGCGGCGCACACCTACGCGCCCATGCTGGACAAGAGCCTGTCGCCGCTGGATTTCACTAAAACGGCGCAGCAGCTGCACGACCAGGTGCGGGGGCTGGTGCCCTGGCCCTGCGCGTCCATGGTGCTGGCGGGCAAGCCGGTGAAGGTGCATCGCACCGCTGTGGGAGAGGAGACCTCCGCTCCCGCAGGCAGCGTGGTGACGGCGGACAAGAGCGGGCTGGCCATCGCCTGCGGCGACGGCCGGACACTGCGCATCCTTGAATTGCAGGGGGAGGGCGGCAAGCGCATGGCGGCGGCGGATTATCTCCGCGGCCATCCGGTGCCGCTGGGACTGTGATGCCCCGGGATGCCCGGGACGCGGCGCTGGAGGCGCTGCTGCAGATGGAGCGCCGGGGCGCGTGGTCTGACGGCAGCCTGAAGCGCATCGCCGCCCAGAGCGGGCTGGACGCCCGGGACGCGGCGCTGTGTACCCGGCTGACCTACGGCGTGGTGCAGAACCGGACGCTGTTGGACTTCTATATCGACGCCTGGTGCAGCCAGAAGGCGGCACGGCTGGAGCCGGTGGTGGCCTGTGTGTTGCGGCTGGGCATATACCAGATCCTTTTCATGGACAAGGTGCCCGACCGGGCGGCGGTGCATGAGACGGTGGAGCTGGTAAAGCGGCGGGGAAGGACCCGCGCCGCGGGAATGGTCAATGCGGTGCTGCGGAAGTGTGTGACAAGTAAAAACGCTTTACCAACGCTGCCGCAGAAGGATTTTGCGTCGAAAATGGCGGTGCAGTACAGCCACCCCAGGTGGCTGGTGGAGCGCCTGACGGCGCTGCTGGGAGAGCAGGAGGCCGAGGCGTTCCTGCGCCTGGACAACGAGCCGGTGCCCACGGTGATACAGACGAATCCGCTGAAAACAACGCCGGAAGCGCTGGCGGCGGAGCTGCGGGAGGCGGGCGTCAGCCTGACGGCGCATCCGTGGCTGGCGGGCTGCTTTGAGGTCACCGGGACAGGCGATATGGAGCGTTTGCCGGCCTTCGCAGAGGGGCGCTGCACGGTGCAGGACGCCGCGGCGCGGCTGGCGGCCATCGCCGCCGGGCCGAAGCCGGGCGATCGGGTACTGGATGTGTGCGCCGCCCCCGGCGGCAAGTCCTTCGCCATGGCCATGGAGATGGAGAACCGGGGCGAGATACGCGCCTGCGACATCCATCCCCACAAGCTGAAGCTGATCGAGGGCGGCGCGGCGCGGCTGGGCGTGACTATCGTGCGCACGGCGCTGGCCGACGGGCGGGAGCGCCATGCCGCCTGGGAGGGCCAGGCTGACGTGGTGCTGGCCGATGTGCCCTGCTCCGGGCTGGGCATCATACGGAAAAAGCCGGATATACGCTGGAAGGACCCGGCACTGCTGCGGCAGCTGCCGCCGATCCAGAGCGCGATATTGGACAATGTGGCCGCCTATGTCCGGACCGGCGGCGTGCTGGTGTACTCCACCTGCACGGTGCTGCCGGAGGAGAACGGCGGCGTGGTGTCGGGTTTTCTGGCACGGCACCCGGAATTTGCAAAAGAGGCGTTTACCCTGCCCGGCCTGGGCAGCTGCCCCGGCGATGTGACGCTGTGGCCGCAGCGCAGCGGGACGGACGGGTTTTACATCTGCCGTCTGCGCCGCCAGGGGTGACGCCGGGGAGTGAGGACTATGACCGACATCAAATCCATGACAGAGGAGCAGTTGGCCAGCTTTTTTAAGGGCATGGGCCAGCCCGCCTTCCGGGCGCGGCAGGTGTTCACCTGGCTGCACCGGGGCGTGCGCTCCTTTGACGAGATGACCGACCTGTCCAAGCCGCTGCGCGCGCAGCTGGCGGAGACGTGCTGCATCACGGCGCCCACGGTGGCCCGGAAGCAGACGTCCCGGCTGGACGGCACCATCAAGTACCTGTGGGAGCTGGCTGACGGCAACTGCATCGAAACGGTGCTGATGCAGTATCACCACGGCAACACCGTGTGCATCTCTTCCCAGGTGGGCTGCCGCATGGGCTGCGCCTTCTGTGCCAGCACCATCGCGGGAAAGGTGCGGGATCTGCAGCCGTCGGAGCTGCTGGATCAGGTGCTGTTTACCCAGCTGGACAGCGGGCTGGAGGTGTCCAATATCGTGCTGATGGGCATCGGCGAGCCGCTGGACAACATGGACAACGTGCTGCGGTTTCTGGAGCTGGTCAACAGCCCCCATGGGCTGAACATCGGCATGCGGCACATCAGCCTGTCCACCTGCGGCGTGGTGCCGGGGATCGACGCGCTGGCGGAGAAGCAGTTGCAGCTGACACTGTCGGTTTCGCTCCACGCGCCGGACAGCGAGACCCGCAGCCGCATCATGCCGGTGAACCGCGCGTATGATGTGGAGACACTGTTCACCGCCTGCCACCGGTATTTCAGAAAGACGGGACGGCGCATCAGCTTTGAGTATGCCATGATCGACGGTGTCAACGACCACGACTGGCAGGCGGAGCTGATCGCCAAGAAGCTGAAGGGCATGCCGGGGCATGTGAATCTGATACCGCTGAACGACGTGGTGGAGAGCCCCTACAAGCCCAGCAAGCGCTTGGCGGCCTTCCAGCAGAAGCTGGAGAGCCTGGGCGTCACAGCCACGGTGCGGCGCAGCCTGGGCGGGGATATTGACGCCTCCTGCGGGCAGCTGAGACGGAAAGAAATGCAGGAACGGGGCCAGCTGTAAGGCTGTGTACCTTTACAGAATGAAGGATGTGAGCGACGATGAAGATATGGGGGATCACCAACACCGGCCTGGTGCGCAGCGAGAATCAGGACGCGTATGCCGCTTTCGACGTAGGGGCGCTGCACGCCGCCGTGGTCTGCGACGGCATGGGCGGCACCACCGGCGGCCAGGTGGCCAGCGCCATCGCCGTGGCGCGGTTTGAGGAGGCGCTGCGCGATGCCCTGCGGGATGACATGGAGGCAGAGCAGCTGCGGCAGGTCATCCTCAGCGCCATCGCCTGCGCCAACGATGCCATACGGCAGGAGGCGGCGCGGAACGCGGAATACCAGCACATGGGCACCACACTGGTGTGCGCCGTGACCCGGCCGGATATGGCGGTGATCGGCAATATCGGCGACAGCCGGGCCTATCACATCACGCCGGAGGGCATTTTTCAGATCTCACGGGATCACTCGGTGGTGGAGAGCATGGTGGCCAAGGGAGACCTGACGCCTCAGGAGGCCCGGAACCACCCCAACCGCAATCTGATCACCCGGGCGCTGGGCCCGGACATCAACGCCAGGGCGGATACGTTCGAGCTGCCCTGGAAAAAGGACGAATTCTTGCTGCTGTGCTCCGACGGGCTGGTGAACACGGTGTCGGACCAGGAGATGCTGTTTGAGGTGCTCCACGACGGGGACGTCAACGACTGTCTGGATCACCTGCTGCAAATATCGCTTCAGCGGGGCGCGCCGGATAATATCACGGCGGTGCTGCTGCTGAACGAGGAAGGGAGATGACCACATGGATCAGTATATCGGAAAAATGCTGGACGACCGCTATGAGATACTGGAGCTGATCGGCTCCGGCGGCATGGCCAACGTCTATAAGGCCCGGTGCCACCGGCTCAACCGCCTTGTGGCCATCAAGATACTGAAAAGCGACCTGGCGGACAACGCCGATTTCCGCCGCCGGTTCCACGATGAGTCGCAAGCCGTGGCCCAGCTGAGCCACGCCAACATCGTGTCGGTGTACGATGTGTCCACCAACCCGGACATGGAGTACATCGTCATGGAGCTGATCGACGGCATCACGCTGAAGCAGTACATGGAGCGGCGGGGCCGCATGGACTGGCGGGAGTCGCTGCACTTTATCACCCAGATCATGCGGGGACTCAGCCACGCCCACAGCCGGGGCATCATCCACCGGGACATCAAGCCCCAGAACATCATGGTCCTGCGGGACGGCAGCGTGAAGGTGGCCGATTTCGGCATCGCGTGTTTGGCCAACCAGGGCCAGACGCTGACCCAGGAGGCGCTGGGCTCGGTGCATTACATCTCGCCGGAGCAGGCGCGGGGCGACCGTATCGACGCGCGCTCCGACATCTATTCCGCCGGCGTGGTGCTGTATGAAATGCTCACCGGGCGGCTGCCCTTTGAGGGGGACAGCGCCGTGTCCGTGGCGATACAGCACCTCAGCTCCGTGCCGCTGGCGCCCCGGGACATCGATCCCAGCATACCGGAGCCGCTGGAGCTGATCTGCATGAAGGCCATGAACAGCGACCCCAATAAGCGCTACGCCTCGGCGGATGCCATGATAGAGGACCTGGAGAAGTTCCGCAGGGACCCCTCTGTGGACATGGACTATATCCGGCAGGAGTTGACCACGCCGGCGCCGGACACCGAGCCCACCATGCCGCTGCCCACGGCGCAGGTGGCCTCGGCGGTGAAAAAACATACCGGCGAGCTGCGCCGGGAGCGGGAGCAGGAGGAAGAGCCGCCCCACCGGGACAAGAAGTCTATCGCCATCATCGCGGGCATTTTTGCTGCGGCGGTGCTGCTGGTGGTGCTGCTGTTCAAGCTGATCCTTGGGGACTTTGGCCCCGCGGGCAGCAACAAGAGCTACCCCGTGCCCGACGTCCGTGGCAAGACTGTGGAGGAGGCCCAGGAGCTGGAGGGCGTCAAGGACATCTTCCTGATCGAGGTGCAGGGCACCCGGACCACCGATGCGTATGAGCCGGGGCAGATCGTGGAGCAGGACCCGGCGGCGGGCCGCACCCGCAAGAGCAACCTGGTCATCCAGGTGTATGTGGCTGCCGAGCCGGAGAAGGTGCCCATGAAGAACGTGGTGGGCATGGAGTACCGCCAGGCCAAGGTGCTGCTGACCGACCTGGGACTGAATCTGAAGATCACCACGGAGCCGGTGGCCTCCGACAGGTACACGGCGGACGTGGTCATCGAGACGGTGCCGGCGGCCGACGAGGCGCTGACCGTCGGACAGGAGGTCATCCTGCGGGTGAGCACCGGGCCGGAGAAGGTGACGGTGCCAACATTCACGGGGCAGGAGATCGCCGTGGCGGTGAAGAACGCCCAGGACCTGGGCCTGACCGTGGGGGAGATCACCTACGACCCGTTCAATATGTCCAACCCGGGCATGGTGGTGGAGCAGAGCATCGAGCCCACCAGCGAGGTGCCCGGCGGCACCAAGATCAACTTTACCGTCAGCGGACAGAAAAACGACCAGGACGCTCTGGTGACCAAGGTGGTGGAGTTCACCATGCCCAGCGACATGGAGGGGATGCTGAAGGTGGAGTTTGAGCAGGACGGCGTGATCCAGGACAGCCAGTATATCAACGCGGCCATGGGGACGGTGTCCTATACCTTCACCGGCAAGGCGGGCGGCAGCTCCTATGTGTGCGCCTACTTTACCAGCATGAACACCGAGGCCACCAAGGTATCGGCCATTCAGGAGATACGCTTTTGAGCCGGGGGCGCATTGAGAAGGCCCTCAGCGGCTTCTATTATGTGAACACCGGTACGGAGACGCTGCAGTGCCGTGCCCGGGGGAAGTTCCGCCGGGAGGGGCTCAGCCCGCTGGTGGGGGACTGGGTGCAGGTGCGCGAGCTGGGCGGCGGCGAGGGCTTTGTGGAGACGGTGGAGCCGCGGCGCAACGTCTTTTCCCGGCCGTCTGCCGCCAATATCGACCAGCTGGTGATACTGGCCTCCGCCGCCATACCGGTAACGGAGCCGTATCTCATCGACCGCATTGCGGCCATCGCCGCGCTGAAGGGCTGTCAGGTGCTGCTGTGCCTGAACAAGTGCGATCTGGATCCGGCGGAGGAGCTGTACGGCATTTACAGCCGGTCGGCCATCCCGGTGCTGCGCATCAGCGCAGAGACTGGGGAGGGCATGGCGGCGCTGCGCGCGGCCATCGACGGTAAGCTGAACGCCTTTACCGGAAACTCCGGCGTGGGCAAGTCCAGCGTGCTGAACCGGCTGCTGCCGGAGCTGCACCTGCCGGTGGGGGAGGTCAGCAAGGCCCTGGGCCGCGGGCGGCACACTACCCGCCATGTGGAACTGTTCTCCCTGGGCGGGGGGACGTATGTCATCGACACGCCGGGCTTTTCCTCCTTTGACACGGAGGAACTGGATCTGGAGCTGAAGCAGCACCTGCCGGAGACCTTTCCGGAGTTTGCGCCGTATGTGGACCAGTGCCGCTTTACCGGCTGCACCCACACCAAGGAGAAGGGCTGCCGCGTGCTGCAGGCCGTCAGGGACGGCGACATCCCCGCCAGCCGGCACAGGAGCTATCTGCGGCTCTATGAGGAGCTGAAGGACGTGCAGGCCTGGCAGAAGAAGTGAACAAGACGCAGAAGCGCCCCGCACGGGGCGCTTTTTTGCGTATTCTTGTGGTGTGGTGTTCGTGCATAAGGCTTGCTGCCGCGCACGCGGACGGAAGGGGCACATATACTGGAACAGTGGGGAGGGGAGTGCCGTGCGGCGATGGAACGGATGTGGATTTTTGGGCGTGTGTGCGCTGGGACTGGGACTGGGCATCCTGATCGCGGCGGTGTTCCCGGTGGGGTGCCTGATGTTTCTGGTGTCATTTTTGCTGATCGCCTGCGGCATCGCGTGCCTGAGAGACAGGAGGTGAGGGCATGAGGATCATCGTCTGGCGGGCACCGCGCGGGCTACGGGGGCTGCTGCGCCGTCTGTTCGGCGCGGCGGCATAATGGCCGCCGTTCTCACATATAATGGCAGCAAACCATAGGAATGTGAGGGCTGGAACATGGAATGTGGCTTGCAATGGAAGGACATCACCTGCTGGGACGACGCGCCCCGGCTGACGCTGACCCATGAGGAGACGCTGGAGACGGTCATCGCCGACTACTGCCCGGATGTGGGGCGCATCGTGGAGACGGCGGGGACGCTGTGTCTGCGGGAGATCGCGGCGCGGAACGGCAGTCTGGAGCTGCGGGGAGAGGTGCGCGTCGCGGTGCTGTATACATCGGAGGAGAGCGTGGGACTGCGGAGCCTGACGCAGTCGGTGCCCTTTGTCTGCGGGGCGGAAAACCGTCCGCTGGCGGCCTGCCAGGTGCTGTGGGCCGCCGGGCGGCTGCTGCTGTGCGAGGCCCAGGCCCTGACGCCCCGGCGTCTGCGCCTGCGGCTGATGCCGGAGTGGACGGTCAGCGGCTATCGCTGCACCACGGTGCGTCTGTGCGTGGGCGCGGGCGAGGACCCGTCCCTGCGGCTGCGGCGGCAGGAGCGGCAGCTCTGCCTGACCGCTGCCATGGCGGTGCGGGAGTGCGCGGTCACCGGTGAGGTAACGGTGCCCGCGGGACAGCCGGCGCCGGAGGATCTGCTGCTGTGCCGCCTGTACCCCAGGGTGGACTCCTGCCAGGTGGTGGGGACCAAGCTGCTGGTCAAGGGAGAGCTGCTGCTGTGCGCCCTGTACCGCTGCCAGCAGCAAAGGCTGCATACATACACGGGGCACATCCCCCTGTCGCAGATCGTGGACAGCCCCGTGGAGGGAGAGGAGCTGACCGTATCCGCGCTGCCGCAGCTGCTGTGCGGCGAGACGCGGCTGCTGCGGGGAGAGGAGACGGCGGGCTTCACCGTCACGGCGGAGCTGCGTCTCCTGCTGCGGGCCACGCGGCAGGAGACGGTCTCCTGCGTCACGGACCTGTACAGCACCCGCTGCACGGCCCAGCCGGAGCTGGCAGAGGTCACGCTGCCGCTGGCGCCGGAGGCGGTGGAGCGGCAGGAGGTGACCCAACATCTGGATTTTGGGCGGCAGCGGCCCTTTGTGTTCGTCACGGACGAGGGCTGCGCCGGCGCGGCGGCGGAGGACGGGACGCCCTGTGCCCAGGTGCAGCTGCGGCTGCTGTATCTGGACGAGGAGGAGGCCCCGGCCGTTACGGAGCGGACGGCGCAGCTGCCGCTGCCGGAGGGGCGTGTGTGCGCCTGTCTGGGCGCGCCGGAGGTGACCTTTACCGGTGGCGGCTGCGACCTGCGCCAGACCGTGAGCCTATCGCCGTCCGCCGCGCCGCGGGAGACGCTGCGGGCGGTCAGCGCGGTGCAGCTGCTGCCGGAGGAGGACAGCGGCCGCAGGCCGTCGCTGGTCCTGCGGCGCATGACGCCGGAGGAGACGCTGTGGGACGTGGCAAAGCAGTACCGCACGGATGAGGCGCTGATCCGCGCCGCCAACCAGCTGGAGGAGGGGGCGGTCCCGGACAGAATGCTGCTGATACCCCGGATACGGTGAAGTTTTCATTGACTTTCACCGGTGGGTTGGGGTAGAATCAAACCTGCGAGTACGCTGGATAGTCGCGGGGACAGGGCGAAAGCCCGTCCATGAGGAAAGTCCGGGCTCCACAGGGCAAGGATAGCGGGTAACGCCCGCCGAAGGCGACTTCAGGAAAAGTGCAACAGAGATATACCGCCTCGTCATTTCCCCAGAAATGGGGCCCCCGCAAAAACGTAGTTTTTGTGGGGAGAGGAGGTGCGGCGAAATGACTTCGGCCTGCCGCTTGCGGCGAGACGAAGGATATGGAGTCCGCACCGACGAGGTAAGGGTGGAAAGGCGAGGTAAGAGCTCACCCGACGGCGTGTGAAAGCGACCGTCGCTGTAAACTCTATCCGGAGCAACACCGGTATGGGAGCAACAGGCCGGCCCGGCCGCTCCCGAGGTGGCTGGAGCGCATCGGCGACGATGCGCGTAGATAGATGACTATCAAAACAGAACCCGGCTTATAGGCATACTCGCACCGACATACGGAGGGCGCAGCGGTAGACGCTGCGCCCTTTTCCTGCCGGCCGTTTCCGCTGCTCCTGCGGCGCATTTTGGCGGTTTCAAAGGTCGATTTGGCGGTTTTGCACAATTGATGGAGGGAAAGCTCGTGATTTTATGGAATACAAAACTATTTACATTAGCTTGGTAAAGTGGTAAATTGATAGCGTAGTAAACAACCGCCGCCGATATACCGGCAGCAAGAGCACAAAACCGGTATATACCGGCAGAAAAGGAGAAAGAATTATGAAAAAACTGATCGCATTTGTTCTGGCCATGGTGATGGCCCTGTCCCTGGTGGCCTGCGGCAGCAAGAGCCAGGATGATGCCTCCAAGGACGGCGCAGACAGCGCCGACGGTACCAAGACCGTGATCATGGGTATCGACGCAGAGTATCCCCCCTTCAGCTATATGGATTCCGACGGTAACTACACCGGCTTCGACGTGGAGGTCTGCAAGGCCGTCTGCGACCTGATGGGCTGGGAGATGAAGGTGTTCCCCGTGAACTGGGATCAGAAGCTGGTGCAGTTGGACGCCGGTGAGTGCGACTTCGTGTGGTCCGGCATGACCATCCTGGATTCCATGAAGGAAGCCGGCTATGTGATCTCCACCCCCTACTATGACAACACCCAGGTGATCATGGTCAAGGAGGGCAGCGACATCAAGTCCTCCGCGGACCTCAGCGGCAAGACCGTGGCCGTGCAGCTGGGTACCTCCGGCGAGGCACTGCTGGCTGAGGGCGGCGATCTGGCCGACCTGGCGGCGACCTTCGGCAATCTGACCACCTGCGACAGCTTCCTGAAGTGCTTCACCGAGCTGGGCGGCGGCGCTGTGGATGCCGTGATCGTGGACAAGCCTGTGGCGGTTTCCTATGCGGCTGAGAACGCCGGCTTCACCGTTCTGGACGAGGGTCTGGGCGCTGAGCAGTACGGTATCGCGTTCCGTTCCGGCGACGCCGAGCTGTGCGCGGAGATCGAGGACGCCGTAGCCAAGCTGGTGGAGAACGGCACCTATGCCGAGATCGCTGCCAAGTACCCCGACATCGTCAACAACCTGACCCTGCTGGGCTGAGACGGACGGCGCGCATAACATAAAAAATACCGGGACTCCCGGGGGCGAAAACCGCCTCCGGGAGCCTGTGAGTTGAGGATACGATATGACCTTACTGACCATGATCATGAAGATGGGAGACGGGCTTTCCAAGACCTGCGCCATTTTCTTCCTGACGCTTCTCTTTTCCCTGCCGCTGGGCATGATCGTCGCACTGCTGCGCATGAGCAAGAGCAAGATCATCTCCGGCATCACCCGCTTTTTCATTTCCATTCTCCGCGGCACACCGCTGATGCTGCAGCTGCTGGCTGTGACCTACGGCCCGTATTACCTCTTTGGTATGGCTGTGGCCCGCAACAAGCTGATCCCGGTGGTGATCGCCTTTGCCATCAACTACGCGGCCTATTTCGCGGAGATCTACCGCGGCGGTATTGAGTCCATGCCGGTGGGGCAGTATGAGGCGGCGGAGGTGCTGGGCTACACCAAGACCCAGACCTTTATCCACATCATCCTGCCGCAGGTGTTCAAGCGCATCATGCCCAGCATCACCAACGAGGTGGTGACACTGGTGAAGGACACCTCCATGGCGTTCACCGTGTCCTATCAGGAGATGTTCACCATCGGCAAGCAGATCGCCAACTCCGAGACCAGCTTCACACCGTTCCTGGTGGCGGGCGTGTTCTACTTCCTGTTCAACGCCATCGTGGACTTTGTGATGGGCAAAGTGGAGAAGCAGATGAGCTATTATCAGTAAGGAGGCGGCCGCATGAAATTGTTACAGATGAACCATGTGCAGAAGAGCTTTAACGACGAGACGCTGCACGTGCTGAAGGACATCAGCCTTTCCGTGGAGAAGGGCGAGGTGGTGGCCATTATCGGCCCCTCCGGCAGCGGGAAGTCCACGCTGCTGCGCTGCGCCACGCTGCTGACCAGGATGGATGCCGGCGAGATGCTCTATGACGACGTGCAGGCCGTCTGGACGGGAGAGGACGGCAAGGCGGTCTATGCTGGGAAGGAAGAGCTGAAAAAGGTGCGGGAGAAATTCGGACTGGTGTTCCAGAGCTTCAATCTCTTCCCCCACTACTCGGTGCTGAAGAACTTGACGGACGCGCAGGTCCGTGTCCTGGGCCGGGATAAAGCGGAGGCCGAGGCGCGTGCCCGCCAGCTGCTGGAGAAGATGGGCCTGTCTGAGAAGGCGGAGGCCTATCCCTGCGAGCTGTCCGGCGGACAGCAGCAGCGCGTGGCCATCGCCCGGGCGCTGGCTATGGACCCGGAGATCCTGTTTTTCGACGAGCCCACCTCGGCGCTGGACCCGGAGCTGACCGGCGAGATATTGAAGGTGATCCGCGACCTGGCGGAGGAGCACATGACCATGGTCATCGTCACCCACGAGATGTCCTTTGCCCAGGACGTGGCCGACCGCGTGATCTTCATGGCGGACGGCGTCATCGTGGAGGAGGGCACGCCGGAAGAGGTGATGGTGAACACCCGCGAGGAGCGCACCCGCCAGTTCCTGGGGAGATACCAGAGATGAACAAGTATCGTATCGTGCGGGCAGATCCCGCGGGAAATATCACGCTTTTTGTTCTGACGCCGGTGGAAAAGGCGGAATGCGCCGCCATCGCCGCCAAGCTAATGACTATCGAAGGATTGAAGGCGGAGCAGGTGGGCTTTATCTTCCCCAACGGCCACATGGAGATGGAGGCGGGGGAGTTCTGCGGCAACGCTTCCCGGGCCTACGGCTTCCTGCTGGCGAAGCAGAAGGGCCTGATCGGGCGGCATACCATGCACCTGTCCGTCAGCGGCTGTGACCATCCCATCGCGGTGGCGGTGGACATGGAGCAGGGCACGGCGGAGGCGGAGATGCCGCTGCCCCGGTCCGTAGAGCAGATGGATGTGGACGGTGTGCCCGGCACGCTGGTCCACCTGGGCGGCATCGCCCACCTGATCGTCCGGGACGTGGCGCCCAGCCAGGCGTTTTTTGCCCAGGCAGAGTCGGTTTTTGCGGCGTATCCGGAGCTGCAGGCCTACGGCGTGTGCTTTCTGAACGGCGAGAGCATGACGCCGCTGGTGAAGGTGCCGGAGGCCGGAACGCTGGTGTTTGAGGGCAGCTGCGGCAGCGGTACGCTGGCCAGCGTCGTCGCCATGAGCCAGGGCCGGGAGGGGACATTCTCCGCGGCGCTGCGGCAGCCGGCGGGCATCGTGAGCGCGTCGGTCACCCGACGGGCGGGCACGGTCATTGCGGCGGCCATCGGCGGCCCGGTGACGTTGGGCGAGCCGTTTGACGTGGAGATCTGAAAAATCGCACCCGAAGGGGTGCGATTTTTTGTTGTACAATCGGCGGCGGAGAGGTATAATAAACCAATCAGAAGCGACAGCAAAAGGAGTGATGTTACATGACATTGCATGCGTATATAGAGAGCCTGCGGGAGAAAAAGGTGGCCGTTATCGGCATCGGCGTCAGCAACACGCCGCTGCTGGAGACCCTTGCGGCAGAAGGTATCCGGGTCACCGCCTGCGACAAACGCACCCGGGAGCAGATGGGTGACCAGGCGGAGAAGCTGGAGGCGCTGGGCTGCGTGCTGCAGCTGGGCGAGGGATACCTGAAAGGCCTGGACGCGGACGTTATTTTCAGGACGCCCGGACTGCGCCCGGACGTGCCGGAGATCGCGGAATGTGTGAAAAAAGGCGCGGTTTTGACCAGCGAGATGGAGGTATTTTTCCAGGTGTGCCCGTGCCCTATCATCGCGGTGACCGGCTCTGACGGCAAGACGACAACGACGACTATCATCGCAGAACTGCTGAGAAAGGCAGGGAAACGCGTGTGGATCGGCGGGAATATCGGCCACCCGCTGCTGTGCGAGGCGGACGGGATGCTGGAGACGGACTATGCCGTGCTGGAGCTGTCCAGCTTCCAGCTGATGACCATGACCAGAAGCCCCCACATCGCGGTGGTCACCAACCTGGCCCCCAACCATCTGGATATGCACCGGGATATGGCGGAGTATGTGGCCGCCAAGGAGAATATCTTCCGCCACCAGGGCCGGGAGGACATCGCGGTGTTCAACGCGGACAATGCCATCACGGCGGAGCAGTCCCGGCGCGCACCGGGCCGCGTCCGGCTGTTCAGCCGGCAGGGCGAGGCGGCGGACGGCGTGTTTCTGCGGGGCGAAGATATCGTGTGCCGCAGCGGCGGCCACGAGCGGGTCATTATGACCACGGAGGATATTAAGATCCCCGGCGTACACAACGTGGAGAACTACATGGCGGCCATCGCCGCCGTGGACGGCCTGGTGCCGGACGAGGTCATACGGGCCTTTGCCAGGGAGTTCGGCGGCGTGGAACACCGTATCGAGCTGGTGCGGACGTACCGGGGCGTGCGGTATTACAACGACTCCATTGCCTCCAGCCCCTCCCGGACCATCGCGGGGCTGCGGTCCTTCCGGGAGAAGGTCATCCTGATCGCCGGGGGCTACGACAAGCACATCCCCTTTGAGGTGCTGGGGCCGGAGGTGGTGGCGCATGTGAAGCTGTTGGTGCTGTGCGGCGCCACGGCGGACAAGATCCGTGCCGCCGTGGAGAGCGCGCCGGGCTATGCGCCGGGCCACCCGGAGATCATCGACGTGACGCCCTTCACCGCGGCGGTGGAGGCGGCACGCGACCGTGCGAAGCCGGGGGACGTGGTGACGCTGTCGCCGGCTTGCGCGGCCTTCGACCAGTTCAGGAACTTTGCCGAGCGGGGCAAATTCTTCAAGGAGATCGTCAACGGCTGGCAGGAATGAGGAAAAGCCGTGGCGGCATAGACTCCCATAGCGGACGCCGGTGCTTCGGCGGAGGCGTAAGGGGGGAGATGCCGTGGGACGGCTGCGGTATATACGGCTGACGAAGCGACAGCGCGTGCGGATATGGACGGCGATCGTGTTGCTGACGGTGGTGGCGCTGCTGACGGCCATACTGCTGCACCTGCGGCCCATGCTGGTGAACCTGGCCACGGCGCGGTGCTCCAACACCGTAAGCCGCATCGTGGTGGCGGCGGTGAACGACGCCGTGGACAACGGCTGGATGGACTATGAGCGGCTGGTGCGGTTCGACAAGGACAGTGAGGGCCGGGTGACGGCGCTGAGCAGCAACATGGCGGAGTTCAACCGGCTGCAGGCGGCGGTGGCGGACGATGTGTTGGCGCGGCTGGGGCAGGTGTCCGCCAGCGAGCTGGCCATCCCCCTGGGGACGCTGACCGGCTCGCCGCTGCTGGCGGGCCGGGGGCCGAAGCTGACGGTGAAGATGGAGACGGTGGGCACCGCCACCGCTAAATTCCGGGACCGGTTCACGGCGGCGGGCATCAACCAGACCAAGCACCAGATCCTGCTGGATGTGGACGTCCATGTGAGCATCCTGCTGCCGGGGATCACCACCTATACCAAGGTCAGCAACGAGATCTCCGTGGCGGAGACGGTGATCGTGGGGAACGTGCCCCAGACGTACACCTACTTCAGCACCACGGAGGATAAGATCGAGGACTATGCCGACGAGTACATTATGAACAACGGATGAGGACGGGATTATGGACTATCGTGAAGAGATACAGGCGCTGCGCAAGACGCTGACGGAGAACGGCTATCTCTACTATGTGCTGGACGCGCCCACCATGTCGGACTATGAATACGACCACCTGATGCGGCGGCTGGAGGAGCTGGAGGCGGCGCACCCGGAGGAGATCACGCCGGATTCCCCCACCCAGCGGGTGGGCGGCGAGACGCTGACGGAGTTCCAGCAGGTGCGCCACGCCGTGCCGCTGGAGAGTTTGCAGGACGTGTTCAACGACGAGGAGGTCTGCCGCTTTCTGGAGAAGATACCGCTGGAGCATCCGGCCTACAGTGTGGAGCCCAAGGTGGACGGACTGTCTGTGGCGTTGGAATACCGGGACGGCGTGTTCGTCAGGGGCGCCACCCGGGGCGACGGACAGGTGGGGGAGGACGTGACAGAGAATCTGCGGACCATTCGGTCTATTCCCATGACGCTGACGGAAAAGCTGCCGCGGCTCATCGTCCGGGGCGAGGTCTATATGGCCCGCAGCGTGTTTGAGGAGATCAACGCCCGGCGGGAGCTGGAGGGAAAGCCCCTGATGGCCAATCCCCGCAACGCCGCCGCCGGCTCCCTGCGGCAGCTGGACCCCAAGGTCGCCGCCCAGCGGCGGCTGGACATCGCGGTGTTCAATTTGCAGCTGGCAGAGGGCAGGACCTTCGCCACCCATACGGAGACCATCGACTATTTGGCCAGCCAGCATTTCAAGGTCATCCCCCACAAGCGGCTCAGCACGCTGGAGGACATTCTGGCGGAGATCGCGGCGCTAGGCGACGGGAGGGAGCAGTTCCCCTTTGACATCGACGGCGCGGTGGTGAAGCTGGATGATCTGCATGACCGGGAGGTCATCGGCAGCACGGCAAAGTTCCCCAAGTGGGCCATCGCGTATAAATATCCACCGGAGGTGAAGCCCTCGGTGGTGAAGGACATCGTCATCCAGGTGGGCCGCACCGGTGTGCTGACGCCCAAGGCAGAGCTGGAGCCGGTGCGGCTGGCGGGGACCACGGTGACCTTTGCCACGCTGCACAACCAGGACTATATCACCCAGAAGGACATCCGCATCGGGGACACGGTGCTGGTGCGCAAGGCGGGGGAGATCATCCCGGAGATCATCGAGGTGGTCATGGACAAGCGTCCCGCCGGGACGGAGCCGTATTTCCTGCCGGAGACGTGCCCGGTGTGCGGCGCGCCGGTGGTGCGGGACGAGGACGGCGTGGCACTGCGCTGCACCGGCGCGGAGTGTCCGGCGCAGCTGCTGCGGTATCTGACGCATTTTGCCAGCCGGGGCGCCATGGATATCGACGGCATGGGCCCGGCGGTGATGCAGCAGCTGATCGACAGCGGACTGGTGCGCAACGCCGCCGATCTGTACGGCGTCCGGCCGGAGCAGCTGGAGGCGTTGGACCGCATGGGGAAGAAGTCCGCCCAGAACGTAGTAGACGCCATCGCCAAAAGCCGGGACAACGACCTGTGGCGGCTGATCAACGCGCTGGGTATCCGGCAGGTGGGGGAGAAGGCGGCCAAGGTGCTGGCACTGCGCTTCGGCACCATGGAGGCGCTGGAAGCGGCCACGGAGGAGCAGCTGACGGCCATCGACGATGTGGGGCCCATCACGGCCCGGTATATCTGCCAGTGGATGGCCAGCCCCCAGTCACAGGATCTGCTGGCGCGGCTGAAGGCGGCGGGCGTCAACATGACGTGTAAAGAGAAAGCACTTGACGATCGTTTCGCCGGAATGACTTTCGTGCTGACCGGGGCGCTGGAGAAGTTCACCCGGGATGAGGCGGCGGACATGATCGAAAAGCGGGGCGGCAAGGCCGCCGGGTCGGTCTCGAAAAAGACCACCTATGTGGTGGCGGGCGAGAACGCCGGCAGCAAGCTGCAGAAGGCACAGGAGCTGGGCATCCCAGTATTGACAGAGGACGAATTTCTGAAGCTGCTTGACTAAGGAGGCGACGGTATGGCAAAGACAACGGACAAGACGCTGGCCCATCAGCTGCTCTACAGTGTGTTCGTGCGGAACCACACCCCGGAGGGCACCTTCCGGGCGCTGGAGGGCGACCTGGACCGGCTGCGGGAGCTGGGCACGGACATTGTGTGGCTGATGCCTATCCACCCCATCGGCGAGGAGGGCCGGAAGGGGACGCTGGGCAGTCCCTATGCCATACGGGACTATCGGGCGGTGAACCCGGAGTACGGCACGGAGGAGGACCTCCGCCACCTGGTGGGTGAGATACACCGGCGGGGCATGAAGTGCATCATCGACGTGGTGTATAACCACACGTCGCCGGACTCCGTGCTGGCCAAGACCCACCCGGAGTGGTTTTTCCGGGACGAGCAGGGAAGGCCCAGCCGCCATGTGGCGGACTGGTGGGACATCGTGGACCTGGATTACCGCCACAGGGAGCTGTGGCGGTATCAGATCGACACGCTGAAGCAGTGGGCGGCGGTCGTGGACGGCTTCCGCTGCGACGTGGCCAGCAGCGTGCCGGTGGACTTCTGGGTACAGGCCCGGCAGGAGGTGGAGACGGTGCGCCCCGGCTGCATCTGGCTGGCGGAGAGCGTCCACGGCGCCCATGTGCTGGGGCTGCGGAAGCAGGGGGCCTACTGCGCCACGGACACGGAGCTGTACCGGGCCTTTGACATGACCTACGACTATGATATATGGCCGTGGTTTGAGGGGGCGCTGACCGGGAAGAACACGCTGGCGCAGTACATCGACATGCTGAACTATCAGGAGCTGACATATCCCGCGGGGTTTATCAAGATGCGCTGCGGCGAGAACCACGACACGCCGCGTCTGGCGGCGCAGCTGGAGGACGAGCACCGGCTGCGGCACTGGCTGGCGTTCCTGTACTTCTGCCGCGGCAGCATGCTGCTGTACGGCGGCACGGAGTTCGCGCCGCAGAAGCGGGTGGGCCTGTTCGATGCGGACGACAATTTCGGCGACAAGCGCGCGGATCTGACGGCGTTCCTGCGGCAGTGCAAGGCCATGAAGGCGGCGCTGCCCCTCTCCGGCGCGGTATGGTACGAGGTCAGCGGCGGCGCGGTCATCGGGCACTACAAGTCCCAGGCGGGGGAGGTCACAGGCGTGTTTGACCTCTCCGGCAGCAGAGGGACCGCGGCGGTGCCCGTGGCCGATGGTGTGTATGAAGGTCAACTGGGCGGCCGTGTGACCGTCAGCGGCGGACACGTTTCGCTGGAAGGTGATCCTTTCATTTTTTAGTTGCTTTTTTCACCAAAAGCAGGGGCAATTTTGTGGCTATTTCACAGAATCGCCCCTGCTGCATTGATTATTGAATGATTCAGTGCTATAATTTCCCCCGTATTGATGTACCCGCTTGAGGTGGCGGGAGCACATGAATAGGAGGAAAGAAACTATGAGTAAGCTCATGAAGATCTGCGACGGCAACGAAGCGGCGGCGTATATCGCCTATGCGTTCTCGGAGGTAGCCGCCATCTACCCCATCACACCGTCCAGCCCTATGGCCGAGCACGCCGATGCCTGGTCCGCCAAGGGTAAGAAGAACATCTTCGGCCAGCCGGTGCGGCTGGTGGAGATGCAGTCCGAGGCCGGCGCCTGCGGCGCCTGTCACGGCGCGCTGGAGGCCGGTGCGCTGGCCACCAGCTTCACCGCCTCCCAGGGCCTGATGCTGATGATCCCCACCATGCACCGTATTTCCGGCGAGCGGCTGCCCGGCGTGCTGCATGTGGCGTCCCGCACCGTGGGCACCCACGCGTTCTCTATTTTCGGCGACCACTCCGACGTGATGAACTGCCGCCAGACCGGCTTTGCCATGCTGTCCAGCGGCAGCGTGCAGGAGGTCATGGACCTGGCCGGTGTGGCGCATCTCAGCGCCATCAAGGCCCGCATCCCCTTCCTGCATTTCTTCGACGGCTTCCGCACCAGCCATGAGATCCAGAAGGTGGAGGCGCTGGAGTACGACGAGCTGGCCAAGCTGGTGGACTACAACGCCCTGGCGGCCTTCCGCGCCAACGCTCTGAATCCCGAGGATCCCCGGATGCGCTCTCTGGTGGATAACCCGGACATCTACTTCCAGCTGCGCGAGTCCAACAACACGGCCTATGCCGAGCTGCCGGACATCGTGGAGGACTACATGGCCCAGATCAGCAAGCTGACCGGCCGGGAGTATCATCTGTTCAACTACTACGGCGCGCCCGACGCCGAGCGCGTCATCGTGGCCATGGGCAGCGTGGGCGGCTGCGCCCAGGAGGTGGTCAACTACCTGAACGCCAAGGGCGAGAAGGTTGGCTTCCTGCAGGTGCACCTGTTCCGGCCCTTCTCCCGCAAGCACCTGATGGCCGCCATGCCCAAGACGGTGAAGAAGATCGCCGTGCTGGACCGCGTCAAGGAGATCGGCTCCATCGGTGAGCCGCTGTACGAGGACATCTGCGCCGCGTACATCAACGAAAAGGACCGTCCCGCCATCTATGCCGGCCGCTACGGTCTAAGCAGCAAGGACACCACCCCCGCCCAGATCAAGGCGGTGTTCGACAACCTGCTGCTGGAGGAGCCCAAGAACCACTTCACCATCGGCATCGTGGACGATGTGACCCACCTGTCCCTGCCGGTGGGCGCGCCCCTGCTGACCGAGCCGGAGGGCACCATCTCCTGCAAGTTCTGGGGCCTTGGCTCCGACGGTACCGTGGGCGCCAACAAGAATTCCATCAAGATCATCGGCGAGACCACCGATATGTACTGCCAGGCGTACTTTGAGTACGACACCAAGAAGTCCTTCGGCATCACCAAGAGCCACCTGCGCTTCGGCAAGAAGCCCATCAGCTCCACGTATTACGTCTCCAACGCGGACTTCATCGCCTGCCACAACCAGACTTACCTGACCAAGTACGACATCATCCACGAGCTGAAGCCCCACGGCAGCTTCCTGCTGAACTGCGAGTGGACGGAGGACCAGCTGGAGCAGCACGTCCCCGGCGAGATCCTCAAGTACATCGCCGACAACGACATCAAGTTCTACATCATCGACGCCAATAAGGAGTCCCAGGCGCTGGGTCTGGGCAATCGTTCCAACATGGTGCTGCAGGCAGCGTTCTTCAAGCTGGCCAACGTCATCCCCGTGGCCGACGCCGTGGAGCACATGAAGGCCGCCGTGAAAAAGACCTACGGTCTCAAGGGCGAGAAGGTCGTCAATATGAATATCGCCGCCGTGGACGCCGGTATTAACGCCCTGGTGGAGGTAAAGGTAAAGCCTGAGTGGACGAACCTCACCGGCGCGGCCCTGAAGCCCGCCGACGAGAGCCTGCCCTATGTCATCAAGAACATCCTGGTGCCCATCAACGCCCAGAAGGGCGATGACCTGCCTGTCTCCGCCTTCAAGGGCATGGAGGACGGCACCATGCCGCTGGGCACCTCCAGGTACGAGAAGCGCGGTATCGCCACGCACCTGCCGGTGTGGGACGCCGCCGAGTGCCTGCAGTGCAATATGTGCTCCTTCGTCTGCCCCCACGCCGTGATCCGGCCCTTCCTGCTGGACGAGGGTGAGGTCAAGGCTGCGCCGGCGGATATGACGCTGGTGGACGCCAAGGGCCCCGGCCTGGCCGGCTTGAAGTACACCATGGGCGTGTCCACGCTGGACTGCACCAGCTGCGGCAGCTGCGTGGCCTCCTGCCCCAAGAGCGGCAAGGCGCTGAAGATGGTGCCCACCCACGAGGTGTCCCTGGACCAGACCGACTGGAACTTCCTGACCACTGTGACGGAAAAGACCTCCCGCGTGGACAAATTCACCCTGAAGGGCAGCCAGTTCAAGCAGCCGCTGGTGGAGTTCAACGGCGCCTGCGCCGGCTGCGGCGAGACGCCCTACATCAAGCTGCTGACCCAGATGTTCGGCGACAAGATGTACCTGGCCAACGCCACCGGCTGTACCCAGGCCTGGGGCGCGGCCATGCCCTGCGTGCCGTACTGCAAGAACGCCGAGGGCAAGGGCGTGGCATGGTCCAACTCCCTGTTTGAGAACAACGCCGAGTTCTCCTACGGCATGTGCCTGGCGGTGAAGCAGCTGCGCGACTGCGCTACCGGCTATGTCAAGGAGCTGGACGCGCTGACCAGGGACGAGGGCGTCAAGGCCGCCATCGCCAAGTATCTGGAAACTTATGAGGATCTGGATGCCTCCACCCCCGCCACGGCGGAACTGGTGGCCCTGCTGGAGAAGGGAAAATTCTCCGCCGACGAGCAGAAGATCGTGGATGAGATCCTGAAGCGGAAAAAGGACCTGTCCAAGAAGACCATGTGGATGTACGGCGGCGACGGCTGGGCCTATGACATCGGCTACGGCGGTCTGGACCACGTGTTCGCCATGGGAGAGGACGTCAACGTCCTGCTGGTGGACACCGAGGTGTACTCCAACACCGGCGGACAGTCCTCCAAGGCCACGCCGGTGGGTGCGGTGGCCCAGTTCCAGGCCAGCGGCAAAAAGACCAAGAAGAAGGACCTGGGCATGCTGCTGATGACCTACGACAACGTCTATGTGGCCCAGTGCTCCATGGGCGCCAACCCCAACCAGCTGATCAAGGCCATCAAGGAGGCCGAGGCCCACAAGGGTCCCTCCATCGTCATCTGCTACGCACCCTGCATCAACCACGGCATCAAGAAGGGCATGAACAACGTCCAGCAGGAGATGAAGGACGCCGTCAACTCCGGCTACTGGAATCTGTATCGCTACAGTCCGGAGACCAAGACCTTCACGCTGGACAGCAAGGAACCCACCATGCCGCTGTACGACTTTATGAAGGGCGAGGTGCGCTATGCGTCTCTGGAGCTGAGCTTCCCGGAGAACGCCAAGGTGCTGTTTGCCGAGGCGGAGGAGGCCGCCAAGGAGAAATACGAATCCTACAAGCGCCGCGCGGAGAAGTAAGTATCCACAGCAAACGCCCCGGCCATCGGCCGGGGCATTTTTCTGCGCGGCTGCCGGGCGCGCGGCGGAAAAAGCGCCGGAAGAAATTACTTATTCCGGTGAGAAAAAATTGTTAAACTGTTGACATACAGTCGGGTGAGTGATAAAATTAACAAAGTAAATCAGCAATACGCGGAAAGGGAGAACACTATGGCGAGACCGTTTGACTACACAGCGGAATACAAGCGCAAGCTATGCACCGCCGAGGAAGCGGCACGGGTGGTAAAGAGCGGCGACTGGATCGACATTTCCATGGGCACGGGCTTTCCGCCCCTGATGGACGCCGCCATTGCCAAGAGAAAGGACGAGCTGCGCGAGGTCAAGATCCGCGGATACCTGATCTTCGACCCGATCCAGATGGTGGAGTGCGACCCGGAGCGCAAGCACTTTGTCTATAACAGCTGGCACATGTCCGGCTATGAGCGCAAGCTCTGCGACCGCGGGCTGTGCAACTTCAACCCGATGGTGTTTCGCAACCTCAGCTGGTATTACAGCCAGTTCCTCACCGTCAACGTGGCCATGATGGCGGTGACGCCCATGAACGAGCATGGCTACTTCAACTTTGCCGGCGCCACGGCCTCCGCCCGCTCCACGCTGGACAAGGCGGACATCGTGATCCTGGAGATCAACGAGAACCTGCCCTGGGTCTACGGCGGACTGGACGAGTGCATCCACATCAGCGATGTGGACATGATCGTGGAGGGCCCCCACGGCCCGCTGCCCAGCGTCAAGTCTCCCGCCGCCAACGAGGCGGAGATGAAGATCGCTGAGTATGTGGTGCAGAACATGGTGGACGGCTCCACGCTGCAGCTGGGCATCGGTTCGCTGCCCAACGCCGTGGGCCAGATGATCGCCAAGAGCGACCTGCGGGACCTGGGCATCCACACGGAGATGCTGTGCGACAGCTATCTGGACATGTACAAGGCCGGTAAGATCACCAACAACCAGAAGAAGCTGGATCGCTACAAGAGCATTTTCGGCCTGGCTATCGGTTCGCCGGACCTGTACGACTGGATCCGGGAGAATCCCGGCGTGGTCACCTATCCCATCAGCTACTGCAACGACCCGGCCAACGTGGGCAAGCAGGACAATTTCGTCTCCATTAACAACTGTATCTCCGTGGACCTGTACGGCCAGATCTGTGCCGAGAGCTCCGGCACCCGGCAGATCAGCGGCACCGGCGGCCAGCTGGACTTCCTGGAGGGCGCGGCCCTGTCCCGGGGCGGCAAGGCGTTTATCTGTCTGACGTCCTCCTTCACGGATAAGCAGGGCAACGTAAAGTCCCGCATCAACCCGCTGCTGTCCCCCGGCGACATCGTCACCGATCCCCGCAGCCAGGCGTATTATATCGTCACCGAGTACGGCGGCGTGAACCTGGTGGGCTGCTCCACCTGGGAGCGGGCGGAGAAGCTGATCTCCATCGCCCACCCCATGTTCCGCGATGAGCTTATCGCCAACGCGGAGAAGCAGGGCATCTGGATCAAGTCCAACAAGCGGTAAGTACATAGCATACACAATAGGGAGACGGCGCGCCGTGGGTATCCCAACTTTTGTGTGGGTTGGGCGGGAAAAAGCAGGGAGCTGAGAGCTAAATCGTTTTGTGTGGGAACGGCGCAAAAAAGTTGTGCTGGGTTTCTTTTCTCGTGTGCTACCAATTTAAGACCTCCTGTTATAGAATTTTCTGTAACAGGAGGTGATTTTTATGAGCAGAAAAGACCCGTATTTTTCCTTCAAAGACAGGGACAGCGTAGAGTACAAACCTCAGTATGGGACGGCGTACACGCCGCGTCAGGAGAAAATCCTGTCAGGCGAATTGCCCTTGGAGGACATCCGCCCCAACGAACTGAGCCTGCTGAAGCAGAAGGCAAAACACCTCGGCGATATGGAGGGCTACGAGATAGCGACCCTGCGTTACGAGGAGATGCTGCATCCACTGGATGCCTACTACAAGCACTACACCGCCGAGGAAGCGGCGGAAATCCTTCGGAAGCTGACGCCGCCGGGGTTTGAGTCGTAGGCGGCAGAGGGCAACTCCGATGGACACGAGCCACAGAAACAATGTTCCTCCGTGCGAGGACGACGATGACCTTTGGTACTGGGGCTACTCCATATTCGTGCCGCATATTCCCAACACGCGGGCGTATCCCTATGTGTCCCGCATCGTGGGTCCAGACCCCAAGTACCGCTTTGCCCGCAAGTTCTTGCAATATCAGTGGCCGCCAAAGACACCGAAAGGCCGACGGTTCGATGTGGAGCTGCCGGGAGATGGCGTCTATGAGGTCGGCATCAAGCGATGGAACGCGGACAAGACTCTGCTGCTGGAGCGACAGGTATACTGGCTGTTGCTGCTGGATGGCAACGAGTACACCATCCCCAAGTGGCAGGTGCTGCCGCTGGTTGAGGCACTACGCAGCGGCACGCTCGGTGCCTGAAGAACAAAGAGAACCCCTGTGAGGTCAATCCTCACAGGGGTATCTTTTTTGCATCATTTGGAATTGTATTCCCTCAGAATATTCTGAGCAATAAAGTCGATTCTGTCCTCCACGCTCATAGAGGCGTAGGACTCAGACACGGGAGGCGTTTCCGTCCGCACGAATTCCTTGCAGAACCGTACCGCCGTCGCCTCAACGGTGGTGCCAAGTTTGGCGCACAGCGCGGCCATCTGCTCGTACAGGGCGGTTTCCATGTCAATCCGTACATCTGCCATTGCCATGTTACTCCACCTCCTGCTCTTCTGCCGCACAGGACCCATCCTGCAACTGGCATTCACCGTTGTCATCGTCCTCACGGACATAGTTGCTGAAGGCCAGCAGCGAGTCTTCCTGCGGCGCAAACTCCGGCTTCATAGAGTAGACCGTTTCCCAGTGTACCTTCGGCTTCGAGAACGAAAGGAACGACATATATCCCATCGCGTGAGGCGGCTTGTTGTAAGAAGACTCCTCGGCAACAGGGACGCTCTCCGTCTGCATCGTGTAGACAACGAGAGCCGCAACCTTGTCGCTGTAAAGAGCCCGCGCACGCAGCCGTTCAAAGCTGTACCCGTTCCCCATGCGGCTCATGTCCTCCACCATCCGATTCAAGCCCTCCGTTACGGCATTGGTAAAGCGACGGTTGGGTTCAAAGTAATTGAAGATTTCCTCGTGCCACTTCCTCGTGAGGGTGTTCTTGGCCGAACGAAGGTCGTCAAACAGCTCCGGCTCCACCTCGAACCGCTTCTTCCATGCCTCGATTTGACGGCAGCCAGAGGGCGGGATAAGCTCTGCCCATTCCTTGCAGTATGCCTCTGCCGTCTTGCGGTCAGGGGCGGTGTAGATGCGGTCAAAGCGTTCCTTGATAAGCCGCAGATGGTTGAACTCAGGGAAAGTCGCGCAGATATTTGCCATTGCGCTGATACGCCTCTCACTCTTGGCGAGATTCTTGGCGTTGAACTTGAACAGATAGGTGTTCGTCTGGGCGAGGTTCCGTACCGCAATCATCTGCTTCTTTGCGCCGCCCTCCGGCTCCGCTTGGATGAGGGCGCCGATATAGGCCATGATTTTGCTGCGGGCTTTGGCGATTTTCTCATATACGGACTGGCAGACATGGAACTTGTCCACGACGATGGCGGCATTGGGCAAGCACTCCTGCACATAAGTACGATAGCCACAGGACATATCCATCGTTACGACCTCGATATTGGTGTCGTAGCCGACCATGCTCTCAATGGCTGCAATGACGGTATCCTTCTTGTTGTCGGGACACATCTCCAGCAGAACACGGTTCTCAATGTCCGTAAAGATGGCCCGCATATTATGGACGATGTGCTTTTCATCAATGCCCAATACGCGGGGAGCGATAACAGGGCCATGGGCTGAATCCAACTCTTTGGAATACTCGTCAAAAATTTTGCCGATGATGGTGTCGGAATAGCCGTATTTCAGGGCGACTGTACTCAGCGGCTTGGTAAACGCCTCGTGTCTGATTTCGTCATAAAGCCGCCTTGTCAAATGCCGGCTCTCCATAATGTCCGGCGATGGCGGGGAAAAAGACCTTCCGCATTCGCTACAGATGTACCGCTGCACCGTTAGGTCTATATCGACCTTCGTGCGTCCGCTGTTGACATCGTGAATGCGGCGCGGAGCCCCTGTTTGGCCGTGTGCGTGAACGGCGGTACTGCCGCAGAAACGGCATTTTCGATTTCGGTAGTCCTCCACATGGCAGGAGAACAGTAAGTAAGGATGCCCTGCCTTGGGTCGATAGCAGGCATCTTCAATTATGCCGCGCAAATTCAGGTGCGGAATGGGAATGACCTCCTCCATATCATCCGGAGTCAGTCGAATGTGATTCACAGTCTTCATCGTGGTATACCTCTCAAATTCATCAAAAATAATGTGCCGGGGAAATGTATTCAAATAATTGATGAAGACTACGCTATTTACTTTTGGTATACCGTGTCCATAGAATAGCACAAATGTTTGATTTGTGCAAGGGGGTATTTTGCGTTTTTTCGAATAAATTTTCTGAAATATAGATTGAAACTGCAATATAATTATTGCTTTTTGTGATGGTAGAGTGTATACTGGAAACGGTAATTTGAATGGGCGACATGGTTGCCAAAAGCGTGAATTTTGTTATAATCGAGTATAGAGAGTACGGCAGAAAAGGAGAACGACCATGGCTGATATAAAGAGAGAACAGGAACGTGATGAGTTGCATCGTGCGATTTGGAGTATCGCGGATGGGCTGCGTGGCAGCGTGGACGGCTGGGACTTTAAGAGTTATGTCCTTGGCACCATGTTCTATCGCTACATCTCCGAAAACCTGACTTCCTACATAAATGCCGGCGAGATTGATGCTGGCGATACGGATTTCGACTATGCGAAGCTCCCTGACAGCGTTGCAGAGGAGATTCGGGATGAAATGATAAACTCTAAGGGATTCTTCATGTTGCCCTCCGAGCTGTTTTGCAATGTTCGGCAGCGAGCCGCACAGGATGAAAACCTAAACGAAACGCTGGAAAAGGTGTTTAACCACATTGAAGAATCCGCAAAAGGAACTATTTCCGAAGCCAGCTTCGCCGGCCTGTTCGATGACTTTGATGTAAACAGCAATAAGCTGGGGGCTACTGTTGCCAAGCGCAACGAAAAGCTCTGTAAGCTGCTCAACGGCATTGGTGACATGAAGCTGGGCGAGTTCAAGGAAAACCAGATAGATGCCTTTGGTGATGCGTATGAGTTCCTGATGACCATGTATGCGTCCAACGCAGGCAAAAGCGGCGGCGAGTTCTACACGCCCAGCGAGGTGTCTGAGATGCTGGTGCGGCTCGGCACAGTGGGTAAGAAACAGGTGAACAAGGTCTATGACCCCGCCTGCGGTTCTGGCTCTCTGCTGCTGAAGGCTACCAAGATTCTGGGGCCGGAGGGCGTCCGTATCGGCTACTATGGGCAGGAGATTAACATTACCACCTATAACCTGTGCCGTATCAATATGTTCCTGCACGATGTAGGTTATGACAAGTTTGATATCGCCTGCGATGATACGCTGACCAATCCGCTGCACTGGGACGACGAACCTTTTGAGCTCATTGTTTCAAATCCGCCCTACTCTATTAAGTGGGCCGGTGATGAAAATGCCCTGCTCATTGATGACCCTCGTTTCTCGCCTGCCGGTGTGCTGGCACCCAAGAGCAAGGCCGACCTTGCCTTTGTGATGCACTCGCTGTCGTGGCTCGCCAACAACGGAACGGCGTCTATCGTCTGCTTCCCCGGCATTATGTACCGGGGCGGTGCGGAACAGAAAATCCGCAAGTATCTTATCGACAACAACTTTGTCGATTGCATTATCCAGCTCCCCGGCAACCTGTTTTTCGGGACCTCCATTGCTACCTGCATTATGGTGCTGAAAAAGAGCAAACCGGACAACTCAACGCTGTTTATTGATGCATCCAAGGAGTGCATCAAAGTCACAAACAACAATAAGCTGACAGCGGAGAATATCGAGCATATCGTAGATTATTTCATGGCCCGCGAGGATGTCCCCCATGTCTGCCACCGTGCCACATACGAGGAAATCAGAGAGCAGGAGTACAACCTTTCCGTCAGCACCTATGTGGAGGCGGAGGATACCCGTGAAGTCATCGACATTGCCAAGCTGAACGCTGAAATCGAGGAAATCGTGGCGCGGGAAAATGTCCTGCGGTGTGAAATACAGAAAGTCATCGCGGAGATTGAGGGGTAACGTATGGGTGAGCTATATCCGAATCAGTATTTCGGCATTGATATTTGGAAGCATAAAGACTTGCCACTTATAGAGTCTCATGATTTTAACTTCTTCAGGTGTATAGCGTTTAGAGACAGCTACTACGGAAAAACGATAAGTGAATTGCACACAGGAAATCTGAGAGTAAGCAGAAAAGATAACAGATACTCCCAACTCTTTCCGGGGCAGCGACTGTCTTATTGGGCTGATAGTTCTCAAACCGCAAGAGCAGAAGCAAAAAAGTGGGGTGCGAAAAACAATCTGCTGACCTTTTGGGCTTATGACGATGGTAGCAGCTTTATTCCTACAGTCTATCCTGCAGAGTATTTGCGGATAGTTGATGGCATTCATTTTGGCTTTGACAAGATACTTAAAAAAGTCAATGATGGACTGCCGCTGTCACATGAAGAGCAATCTTTTATTGACAGGATTACATACGAAGAACCTGATTGTTTAGCTTATGAGTCCGAAGCTCGAAAAGGCGGAGTATGTTATTTGTTTTTTGAACATGGATTCAAAAAACTTTCTCTAAGGGAAGTCTCATTGAGGCTGGGTGATGCCAAGGGTAAAAACCATGCAACCGTACCCTGCGCTATTACCAGCGACTTTACTCCCGTTCTTGAGAATTATGGTTGCGCTTTTGAGCCTATCGCAAAAGTACGACTTGATAAAGGCTATATTGATTCTAAGGAATATTATCTTAGAAGACAGGTGGAGAAACGCTCGTGGAGAAAGGTATATGAGGGATTGAAATGACAAGGCTTGACAAATTGATGTGTGAACTTTGTCCTGACGGGGTAGAGTATTGCAATTTAATAGATTTCCTCGCAATCAAAAACGGAGGGGACTATAAACACTTTGGAGTAGGTAGTTATCCCGTCTATGGTTCTGGTGGCATAATGGCCTATATAGACCATTATGCGTATAATAAGCCATCTGTTTTAATTCCAAGAAAAGGCTCAATAGACAAGTTATACTACGTCGAGGAGCCTTTCTGGAACGTGGACACTATCTTTTATACTGATATTAACACAGAAAAAGCTGTTCCGAAATATGTGTACTATTGTCTGCAATCAGAACATTTAGAACAATACAATACAGCCGGCGGGGTTCCGAGTCTTACCCAAAAGGTTCTCAATAAAATCAGAATTCCTCTACCGCCCATTGAAGTCCAGCGTGAAATCGTCCGCATATTAGATGATTTTGCCGAGCAAACAGAGCGCCTTAAAGCTGAACTAACTGCCGAGCTTACCGCCCGTAAGAAGCAGTATGAGTATTATCGGGATAAACTGCTTGATAGGCCGCACGACAGCGCAAAAATTATCACGATTGGAGAACTTGGCGCTTGGTCCGGCGGGAAAACACCGTCTATGGATAACTTGGACTACTGGGAGGATGGTACGATACCGTGGATAACATCAAAGGATATGAAAGTACCCACACTGGAGGATACAGCGGACCATATTACCAAACAAGCAATCAGTGAAGCATCTATGACTGTATATCCCCCGAACGGAATTGCTGTTGTTACTCGTTCCGGCATTCTAAAGCATACCCTTCCTGTGGCATTTGTGCCCTTTGAAACCACGGTAAATCAGGATATTAAAATGTTAGTAGCCGGTGAAGGCGTACTGCCTCGCTATGCTTTTCACGCAATACAGGGAAAAAGTCCTGATATATTGGCTAAAACCAAGAAGCAGGGCGGCACGGTAGATTCTCTGGAATTCAAGAGATTTCTGGACTACAAAATTCCGCTGCCGTCGCTTGAAGTTCAAAAGAGCCTTATAGAAGTTCTCGACAACTTTGATGCCATCTGTTCCGACTTGAACATTGGCCTACCTGCGGAAATCGAAGCACGACAAAAACAGTACGAATATTATCGGGATATGCTCTTGACATTTGCTGAGTCCGGCTCCACAATTTTGACAGACAGACAGACAGACAGACAGACAGAACATAATTAAGCTCATTCAGTATGTGTTTGGATATGCTTGGTTGTCTTTGGATGAAATCTCGACATCATTCCGTGGAGAATACATTACAAAGAAAGATTCAAGGACAGGGAATATCCCTGTTATCCTTGGAGGTCAGGAACCGGCGTATTACATTGACAAAGCCAATCACGCCGGCGAAATTGTTGTCGTAGCAAGAAGCGGAGCATCCGCAGGGTTTGTATCATATTGGAATGAACCAGTCTTTATCACGGATGGCTTTGGCTATGAAAACAATCCGTCGTTGGTTACAGCAAAATATCTCTTCTATATTTTGAAAAACAGAGAAACAGAATTGAATGCCATGAAGCGAGGTGCAGGTGTCCCTCACATAAGCGGTGGAGCACTTGCTGAAATACAGTTTGCGATTCCTAATCTGCAAGAGCAGCAGCGTATCGTTTCTATCCTTGACCGATTTGACACCCTCTGCAACGACTTAACCGCCGGATTACCTGCCGAAATCGAAGCGCGGCAAAAGCAGTACGAATACTATCGGGACAAGCTGCTAACGTTTAAGGAAAGGATATCTACATGACAGAATTTCTGCATCCTGAGCTAAATAAACGCTTCCGTAAAGTAATAAATTCTTCACCTATCTTTCAAGAAGGTGAGCTGCGCGGGAATTTCAACTTGCTGTGTGCTGCAATGGACCGTATTGACACCTGCGTCGCATATCTGAATAAGCATTCGAATTTTCCTCGCACAGAAGAAGACTTTATTATCTTTCTCATGTTTGCAGCTATGCTACGTGATGCCGTTTTGGATGTCCTTGTAGGTGTTTTGCCGAAATTTGAAAGAAACAGTGGCGAACTGTACTTTTTCAAAGACACCTATCTTAACAGCGCTGTATATAACCCCGACAAACCAGTTCCTTCAGATGACCGCTTTTTCGAGTATGTTCGCACACTTGCCTTTGCTCACCCCACAGATACAAGCCACCCCACATTTCTGCGAAAAAATGAGAAACAGTATTCACCGTGGGTAATCGTAAACAGGACACTTAATCGCTTTATGGGAACGCCAAACATGGTGGGAATTAGAGTTTATACAACGGCTTCCGATGAAATCATAAATATACAGTTTCCGTTGCAAGTGTTAAAAGACTACATTTCAAGTCGCTATGAGAAATTGTCATTGGCAATCAGTTGGGCAGAAGAGTCTATTCGAAAAGCTGAAGCAGAGTGGAGAGAGCAACATATCAAGAGAAACGTGAGCCCAGTTGAGGTGTTGACATCCATAAAAGAAGTATTGGCTTTGCGCTATCAATCTACTGGGGAGATTGACGATATGATTGGCGATTTGACTTGTCCCCTGACAATTCAAAAGAATCTGGCATCTGTTTCAGAGTACAGAAATGCGATTATTGATGCCATTCCACAGATTTGTGATGGTATAGAAAACCTTGAGGAACTGTTTAATATCCCGGCCTATAACGCGCTGAGAGAACTTCCCAAGACGATGCCACAAGGAACATCTTATCAGTTGGAAAAGATATTCACATACTTATATGATGAGTATTCAACAGGAGCTAACTATACCTTTGGACTTATGCAGGCGGGCGATTTTGCAGAGGGCTTTGCAAAAAAGTGGGTAGTGATTTGCCCACAAGAAATGCCAATATGTGAAATACATTTATTGGTGCGGACGGCTTGCTATTTAGAAGCTCAAGCGCAAAAAGGAGACAACCATTATGAGCCAATATAACATTATCGCCCAAAACACAGAAAACACCGTTGTATCTGAATATACGCCCCTCCCTAAGCGAGCTGAGGCATATCAGAGCGAGGCGCAACTGGAAAAAGAGTTTATACGCCTGCTGTGTGAGGTGGGCTATACTTACCTGCCCATCCACACTGAGGCAGACCTCGTTGCCAACCTTCGCAAGCAGTTGGAGAAGCTGAATAACTACCAGTTTACCGATGGCGAATGGGAGCGTTTCTTCCAGCAGAATATCGCCAATGCCAATGAAGGTATCAAAGAGAAGACCCGCCGGATACAGGATGGTGATACAGCGCAGGCATTTAAGCGTGATACGGGCGAGTCAAAAAACATTCGCCTCCTTGATAAAAAGTGTATTCACAACAATACGCTGCAGGTCATCAACCAATATACCGTTTCTCAGGCAGAGGGCGCTGCCCACGATAACCGTTACGATGTGACCATTCTCGTCAACGGACTGCCTTTGGTTCATGTGGAGTTGAAGCGTCGCGGGGTAGCTATCCGCGAGGCATTCAATCAAATCAACCGCTACAAGCGCGACAGCTTTTGGGCGGGCAGCGGCCTGTTCGACTATGTGCAGATTTTTGTTATCTCCAACGGAACGAACACAAAATATTACTCCAACACGACCCGCTTGGGGCATATCAAGGATTTCAACTCTTCTGCGGCGCGAAAGCGCGGCAAGACCAGCAACAGCTTTGAGTTTACATCGTTTTGGGCGGACGCCAAGAATCGTATTATCCCCGACCTGATGGACTTCACCAAGACGTTTTTTGCCAAGGCAACGATACTGAATATCCTGACCAAGTATTGCGTTTTTACGTCTGAAGAACTCCTGCTGGTGATGCGCCCCTATCAAATCGTTGCTACGGAGCGTATTCTTAACCGCATTGAAATCGCCACCAACTACAAGCGATATGGTACAGTGCAGGGCGGTGGATACATTTTCCATACCACCGGCTCCGGCAAGACCTTGACCAGTTTCAAAACGGCCCAACTTGTCGCAGACCTGCCGTATATCAGCAAGGTGCTGTTCGTGGTAGACCGTAAGGACTTGGACTATCAGACCATGAAGGAGTATGACCGTTTCGAAAAGGGCGCGGCCAACGGTAATACCTCTACGGCCATTCTGACGCGGCAGCTTAGTGACCCCAACGCAAAAATCATTATTACTACCATTCAGAAATTGGCGATATTCATTAAGAAAAACGCAAATCATCCGCTGGCTGATAAGCAGGTGGTCATTATATTCGATGAGTGCCACCGCAGCCAGTTCGGTGAAATGCACCTTGCCATCACTAACTACTTCAAGAAATACCATCTGTTCGGCTTTACAGGTACGCCCATCTTTACGGATAATGCGGGTAACGGCAAAATCCCGACCTTGCGGACGACTGAGCAGGCCTTTGGTGAGCAGCTCCACGCATATACCATTGTAGATGCCATCAATGATAAGAACGTGCTTCCGTTCCGCGTGGACTATGTCCAGACGATGAAAGAGGAGCCGGACATTGATGACAAGCAGGTGTGGGACATCAAGCGCGAGGAAACGTTCCTCACGCCTGAGCGCATTACGCTGGTTACGGAATACATACTGGAAAGATTTAATCAGAAAACCTACCGCAATGAGAAAAGCTACACCTTCAATGTGCTGCAGAACATCGGCGAAGTAGCTTCTGCCAAACGTCAGGACGATGTAGAGGAAATCAAGCGCCAGCAGCGTGTGAGTGGCTTCAACTCCATTTTTGCCGTTTCCTCTATCACAGCGGCCAAGCTCTATTATGAAGAGTTTAAGCGCCAGATGGCTGCCGACCCCAGCAAGAAACTGCGTATTGCCTTGATTTACAGCTATGGGGCAAACGAGGAAGAAGCAGACGGCATCTTGGATGAGGAGAACTCAGAAGACACCTCCGCGCTGGACCAAAGTTCCCGCGACTTTCTTGACATGGCTATCTGTGACTACAATTTGATGTTCCATACAAATTACAGTACGGATAGCGATAGGTTCCAGAGTTACTACAAGGATATTTCCCTGCGGATGAAGAACAAGGAACTTGACCTGCTCATTGTGGTAAATATGTTCCTGACAGGTTTTGATGCCACCACACTGAATACACTGTGGGTTGATAAGAACCTGAAGATGCACGGACTTTTACAGGCGTATTCCCGCACAAACCGTATTCTGAACTCCATAAAGACCTTTGGTAATATCGTATGCTTCCGCAATCTGCAAAAGCGTACAGACGCTGCCATAGCGCGTTTCAGCGATGCTACGACCAACGGCGTCGTAACGTTGCGGCCTTTTGACGACTATTACAACGGCTATACAGACGAAAAGGGCAAATACAACGAAGGCTATGTGGATATGATTGCGGCCTTACAGCAGAACTTCCCGCTTAGTGATGTCCGTATCGTTGGCGAAAACCGGCAAAAGACGTTTATCCGGCTGTTTGGCGCTATCCTGCGTATGCGGAATCTGTTGGTGGCGTTTGACGATTTCAACGGCAAGGAGATACTCTCAGAGCGCGATATGCAGGACTACATGGGCCGCTATCAAGACCTGTATGATGAGTGGCGTGGTCGTTCTGGACATGAAAAAGAGGACATCACGGATGATGTTGTGTTTGAAATCGAGCTTATCAAGCAAATCGAAATCAATATCGACTACATTCTTATCCTCATGCAGAAATACCATGACAGCCATGGCAAGGACAAGGGAATTGCCATCGCTATTCAGAAAGCCGTGGAGTCCAGTTCCGAACTTCGCAGCAAGAAAGCGCTTATTCAAGGGTTCCTTGCTGGTATTAACGAGGTGGATGATGTAATCAATGAGTGGCACGACTATGTAGCTACCCAAAAGGAAACCCAACTCGCCACGTTGATTGCTGAGGAACGTTTGAGGGATGCCGAAACGAGACAGTTTATGGCAAACGCTTTCCGCGATGGTGCTGTCAAAACGACCGGCATGGATATCGACAACCTTTTGCCTCCCATGTCGCGCTTTGGCGGTGGCAATCGTGCAGAGAAGAAACGGATTGTAACGGAGAAGCTGGTCGCATTCTTCAACAGATTTTTCGGAATAGGGTAAGGGGTGAGCCAGAGTGCCAAGACAGAAAAAGGATAGTGTCCCTATCTGCTATCGCATCGAAAAAAGCGTTTACGAGCGCCTTCAAGCATACGCAGAGGATAAGGGGCAAACAATGACTATGGCTGTTGAGAGGCTTCTGACGAAAGCCCTCGATGCTGAAGAGAAAAAAGACGAACAATAAAAAAGAAGCTGGTGTCCGCACTGGATACCAGCTTCTTTTTATGTAATTCGTTTACTCAGAAGAAATCCCACACAAAAGTTGGGAGAAGTCGCTCACCCGAAATCGGGGCTTAAAACCGAAATCCCACACAAAAGTTGGAAGGAATCGCTCAGTCGAAATGGGCCTCTAAAATAAAAATCCCACACAAAAGTTGGAATAACCCGCGCCGTCTCCCTATTGACTTTTTTCCGCGAATATAGTATACTTCCCCCATACGAAAAGAGCGATGACGGGAAGCAGTAGGCGGTCAGCGGATGCCAAGAGAGGGCGCGGCAGGTGTAAGCGCCCGTGACGCGCCGCCCAAGTCGTCCCTGAGCTTCGCGCTGAACTGACAGTAGGCTGCGACGGGGTGCCCTCCGTTACCGGGGCGGGGTGTTGCTGCACCCATGAGAGCGGGTCTATCCCGAATACAGGTGGTACCACGGACGTTATGTTCGCCCTGTTTTGCACTGGCAAAACGGAGCGGACTTTTTGTTTTGCCAAATACCGAAAAGGAGTACAGATATGAAAGAACTGCCCAAGGTCTACGACCCGCGGGACGTGGAATCCCGCATCTACAAGCTGTGGATGGACGGCAACTGCTTCAAGGCGGAGCCGAACCCCGACAAGAAGCCATTTTCCATCGTCATGCCGCCTCCCAACGTCACCGGCCAGCTGCACATGGGCCACGCCCTGGACTGCACGCTGCAGGATATCCTGACCCGCTTCAAGCGGATGCAGGGCTACGAGGCGCTGTGGCTGCCCGGCAGCGACCACGCCGGCATCGCCACCCAGATCAAGGTAGAGGAGGAGCTGCGCAAGAACGAGGGCCTGACCCGCTACGATCTGGGCCGGGAGAAGTTCCTGGAGCGCGTCTGGGCCTGGAAGGAGAAGTACGGCAGCCGCATCGTGGAGCAGCAGAAGAAGATGGGCGCCTCCTGCGACTGGAGCCGTGACCGCTTCACCATGGACGAGGGCTGCTCCCGCGCCGTGCGCGAGACCTTCTGCGAGCTGTACGAGAAGGGCCTGATCTACAAGGGCAGCCGCATCATAAACTGGTGCCCCCACTGCCTGACCGCCCTGTCCGACGCCGAGGTGGAGTACACCGACAAGCCCGGAAACCTGTGGTATATCCGCTATCCGCTGACGGACGGCAGCGGCGACATCGTCATCGCCACCACCCGTCCGGAGACCATGTTCGGCGATACCGGCGTGGCCGTAAACCCGGAGGACGAGAAGTTCAAGCACCTGATCGGCAAGACCTGCATCCTGCCCATCCTGAACCGCGAGATCCCCATCGTGGGCGACGAGTACTGCGAGATCGGCTTCGGTACCGGCGCGGTGAAGATGACCCCCGCCCACGACCCCAACGACTTTGAGGTGGGCCTGCGGCACAATCTGGAGGTCATCCGCTGCATCAGCGACGACGGCACCATGAATGAGAACGCCGGCAAGTACCAGGGCATGGACCGCTACGTCTGCCGCAAGACGGTGGTGGCCGACCTGGAGGAGCTGGGCTATCTGGTCAAGACCGAGCCGTACTCCCACAACGTGGGCACCTGCTACCGCTGCCACAACGACGTGGAGCCGCTGATCTCCGCCCAGTGGTTCGTGAAGATGGCGCCCCTGGCCAAGGAGGCTATCCGCGTGGTGGAGGACGGCACCATCAAATTCGTGCCCGAGCGCTTCACCAAGACCTATATCAACTGGATGGAGAACGTCCATGACTGGTGCATCTCCCGCCAGCTGTGGTGGGGCCACCAGATCCCCGCCTGGTACTGCGACGAGTGCGGCCACATCAACGTCAGCCGCGAGGACCCCACCAAGTGTGAGAAGTGCGGCTGCACCCATCTGACCCGGGAGGAGGACGTGCTGGACACCTGGTTCAGCTCCGCCCTGTGGCCCTTCTCCACCTTGGGCTGGCCCGACACCGACGCCGCGGACCTGAAGTACTGGTATCCCACTTCTGTCATGGTCACTGGCTACGACATCATCTTCTTCTGGGTGGCACGCATGATCTTCTCCGGCATGGAGCAGATGAAGAAGGAGCCCTTCAAGACCGTGTTCATCCACGGCCTCGTCCGCGACGACAAGGGCCGCAAGATGTCCAAGTCCCTGGGCAACGGTATCGACCCGCTGGAGATGGCCGACAAATACGGCGCGGACGCCCTGCGCTTCAACCTGATCACCGGCAACAGCCCCGGCAACGATATGCGCTTCTTTGTGGAGAAGTGCGAGGCCATGCGCAACTTCGCCAATAAGATCTGGAACGCCAGCCGCTTTGTGATGATGAACCTGTCCATCGACAAGGTGCAGCTGCCGGAGAAGCTGGAGCTGGAGGACAAGTGGGTGCTGAGCAAGCTGAATACCCTGATCCGCGAGGTCACCGACAATCTGGAGGCCTACGAGCTGGGCGTGGCGTCCGCCAAGATCTACGACTTCATCTGGGACACCTACTGCGACTGGTATATCGAGCTGACCAAGACCCGGCTCAACGGCGAGGACGAGAGCGCCAAGCTGGCGGCGGAGAATGTGCTGTGCTATGTGCTGCTGCGCGTTCTGGAGCTGCTGCACCCGTTCATGCCCTTCATCACCGAAGAGATCTGGCAGGCGCTGCCCCACGAGGGCGACTATCTGATCTCCGCAAAGTGGCCGGAGTATCAGGAAGCGCTGCACTTCCCGGAGGCCGAGACCGCCATGGAGGCCGTCAAGGACGCCATCTCCGCCATCCGTGCCCGCCGTGCCGAGATGAATGTGCCGCCCAGCCGTAAGGCACAGGTCATCATCGTCACGGCCCAGCCGGAGAACTACAAGCTGGGTGCGCATTTCATCACCCGCATGGCCTACGCCAGCGAGCTGGCGGTCCTGACCGCCGCACCGGCCGACCTGACCGGCATGGTGACCGTGGCCACCCACGATGCCACGGTCTATATGCCCATGGCGGAGCTGGTGGACATCGCCAAGGAGCTGGAGCGCATCGCCGCCGAGCGCAAGAAGGCGGAGGAGAACCTGCAGCGCATCGAGGCCAAGCTGGCCAACGAGTCCTTCACCTCCCGCGCGCCGGAGAACGTGGTCAACGCCGAGCGCGAGAAGGCGGAAAAGGCCCGCGCTCTGATCGCCAAACTGGATGAATCCGCTGCAGCGATGAAGATGTAAGGCGTATAAGCATTACAGACATTTTGCCAGCCATTTATGAAAAAACACGCTGACTGTCAGCGAGAATAGAAAAACAACGCCGCCGCGGTGTTCCGCGGCGGCGTTGTTTTTTACAAAGACGGTCCAGTCTCGACAGGCAGCACGGGGCACGAGCCGCATCTTTTAACATTTTTTCGTGCATCCGACACGATTCGACAAATTACGCGCCGTCTGGCGCGTATAATCACGACAGTACAGTGAACAAGAAGAAATCCCCCGATGAACGATACCCGCGCAGCGGCCCGGCAGGGCGCGCCTGACCGCGGGACATGTCAACGAAGGAGCATCCGCTATGGAAGTATCGGCAAAAAGTGAAGGCCAGCGACTGGAATTTTTCCTGTCCGGTGAATTGGACCACCATGGGGCAAAAGGGCTGCTGGACAGCCTGGAGCGGGAGATCGAGCGTGCGGTGCCGCTGACGCTGGTGCTGGACTTCTCCGGCGTCACGTTTATGGACAGTTCCGGCATCGCCGTGGCGCTGCGGGGTTGGCAGCGTATGCGGGAATTGGGCGGCACGGTGCAGCTCTGCCATGTGGCCCAACAGCCGCGAAAGGTATTTGAGGCGTCCGGCATCGGACGCATGATGACCATTGAATAAGGAGGGTACATAATGACGCGCGCGGAGAATTATGTGACAGTAGAATTCCTCAGCCGCAGCAGCAACGAGGCGTTTGCCCGCATCGCGGCGGCGGGATTCGCCGCCCAGCTGGACCCCACGCTGGATGAGCTGGGGGATATAAAGACCGCGGTCAGCGAGGCGGTGACCAACGCCATCGTGCACGCCTATCCGGACCGGCTGGGCAAGGTGGTCATGAAGCTGAAGCTGCTGAAGGACGGCGTGCTGGAGATCACCATCCGCGACTGGGGCCGCGGCATCGAGAACGTGGAGCAGGCGCGCCGCCCCATGTATACCACAGGCGGCAGCGAGCGCAGCGGCATGGGCTTTACCATCATGGAGAGCTTTATGGACCGGCTGGTGGTGCGGTCCGTGCCGGGGAAGGGGACCACGGTGCAGATGCGCAAGCGCATCGCGCGGCGGCTGTCAGCGGATCGATGAGCGACCGGCTAGCGCTGCTGGAGCGTGCGCAGCAGGGCGATAACGGCGCGGAGGCACAGCTCCTGACCGAGAACGCGGGCCTGATCTGGTCCATCGTCCGGCGCTACAACGGCTGCGGCGTGGAGACAGAGGATCTGTACCAGCTTGGATGCATCGGATTTGTCAAGGCAGTAAAGGGGTTTGACTTGACATACGGGACGCAGTTCTCCACCTATGCTGTCCCCAAGATCGCCGGCGAGATACGCCGCTTTTTGCGGGATGACGGCCCGGTGAAGGTCGGCAGGACCATGCGGGAGAAGGGGCAGATGCTGTGGTCGGCGCGGGAACGGCTCCAAAGCCGCCTGGGCTGTGAGCCGAAGCTGTCGCAGCTGGCGGAGGAGACCGGCATGACGCCAGAGGAGATCGCGGCGGTGGACATGGCTATGATCGCCCCGGAATCCCTGCAGCAGGAGACCACCGAGGGCCTGACGCTGGAGTCCACCCTCCGCGCGGAGGAGCCGGGCGTCTCGCTGATCGAGCGTATCGCCCTGCGCGACGCCGTGGAGTCCCTGCCGGATAAGGAGAAGCAGACGATTCTGCTGCGCTTTTTCCGGGGACTGACCCAGGAGCAGACCGCGCGTATTTTACATGTTTCGCAGGTTCAGGTATCACGCCTGGAGCGCCGCAGCCTGCAAAAGCTGCGGGAACTGCTGGCAGAGGAATGAGCAGGACAGGGGGAAGAAAAGGGGAAAATGACCCTGCGGAACAGGATCAGGGGGGAGAGTGCGGCGCTGCGCCGCAGCGGGCATCCGTGCCGCCGTCAGGCGGGATGGATGCCCGCTTTCTTTGTTCGGAAAGGCCGGGCCGGGCTTGCTGGTCCTTTATCCGCTGGCGCTCATGCTCCAGCGGCTGGAACTCCGTCATCAGGCCGCGGTAGCGCTTGGGGAGAAACGTGTCCTGGCACCGGGGATTTTCCCGCTCGCGGATGGTCACACTCTCAAAAAAGCGCTTCCACAGAGAGCGGTAGAACAGCTCTTCACCCTCGGGCAGGACGGCCTGATAGTCCTCCACATGGGTGATGCGAGAGCGCCCGTTTGCATACAGCAGCAGCTCCTTGTGCATGCGATCGAAGATGAAAAACTGCTCGTTTGCGTATCGCTGGCAAAAATGTCCCCGCAGCAGCGGCAGCACGCGGTTTTTCGGTGCGATCTCCGCCCCAAGTGTACCGCCGTAATCCGAAAAACGCACAAAGCCCCGCAGCTTCTCCAACTCGCCATTCATGTGGCGAATGGCGCGGTACAGGGAATAGCAGGCCGGGTCGGACAGATCGCGCATGAAGCCCGGGCCCTCCGCCAGAAGCTTCCGGATGAAGGCATATAGGTGCAGCTCCTTGTCCGGCAGACAGGTCAGAAACCCATGCCGCACGATGGTCAGCGCCTTAGGGGACCGCTTTTCGATGCCGCGGCTGACCCGTTGGCTGTAGGCGGGCTGGGTGATCACCGTGCGCACCTCATACAGGGACAGGGGATCCTCGCCGCAGCAGAAGGCGGCGGGGCTTTCTTTATAGACGTAGCTCTCGAACACGCAGCAGAGAAACCCGTCCAGGCTGCCGTCGTATTGGTAGATCACGTCGCTCATACCGCTTCTCCTACCCGGTCGAACAGCGACAGCTGTTCGGCCTGCTCGGCGGGCAGTGTGCCGCGCTCCAGCCGCTCCAGCTGCAGCGGCAGTGTGGCGGCAGAGAAGCGCAGGCCCTCTGGCAGCTTGCCGCCGCAGGTGATGAAGTATTGCGCCCGCTTCAGCACGACTCCCAGCTTTTTAAGGTCGTCGAACCGCAGCGCGCCGCAGCGCCGGGCGGACACGATGCGCCGGGCGCTGACAGGGCCAATGCCGGGGACGCGCAGCAGCGTTTCAAGATCCGCGCGCATGACATCCACCGGAAACTGCTCCAGATGGCGCAGCGCCCAGTTGCACTTGGGGTCCAGCCGCGGGTCGAAATCCGGGTGGGCGTCGTCCAGCAGCTCGGCGGCCTGAAAGCCGTAAAACCGCAAAAGCCAATCCGCCTGATACAGGCGATGCTCCCGCAGCAGCGGCGGTTTGGTGTCCGGGGAGGGGAGCAGGCTGCTCTCCACCACTGGTACATAGGCGGAGTAGAACACCCGCTTCAGCCGGTATTTCTGATACAGCGACTCCGTCAGATGCAGGATGTGCCGGTCGGTGTCAGGGGTGGCGCCTACGATCAGCTGGGTGCTCTGCCCGGCCGGAGCGAACACCGGTGCGTGCTTGTACTTGGCCAACTCCGCCTTGCTCTGCGCCGCACCGTCCCGGATCAGGCCCATGGGCCGCAGAATGGCCTCCTTTGACTTGTCTGGGGCCAGTGTTTGCAGTCCTCGCTGGCTGGGCAGCTCGATATTGACGCTGAGACGGTCCGCCAGCAACCCCAGTTGCCGCACCAGTTCCGGCGCCGCGCCGGGGATGGCCTTGGCGTGGATATACCCGTTAAAGCGGTAGTCCTCCCGCAGGATACGCAGTGCCTGTATCATCTGCTCCATGGTGTAGTCCGGACTGCGCAGCACGCCGCTGGAGAGAAACAGCCCCTCGATATAATTCCGCCGGTAAAAGCCGATGGTCAGTTCCGCCAGCTCCCGGGGCGTGAAGGCCGCGCGGCGCGTGTCGTTGCTGCGCCGGTTGACGCAGTACTTGCAGTCGTACACGCAGGCGTTGCTCAGCAGGACCTTCAGCAGCGTGATGCACCGCCCGTCGGCGGAAAAGCTGTGGCAGCATCCGGCGATAGAGGAGGTGGTGTTGCCGATCATGCCGGGGCGGAAGCCGCGGCGCACGCCGCTGGACGTACACGCGGCGTCGTATTTGGCCGCATCCGACAGAATGGCCAGCTTGTCCAGCAGCTCCATGGCCTGTTACGCCGTGCGGCGGCGACGGGGCTGCGGCTTGTCGATGCAGTCGATGAGACGCAGCACATTGGCGGCGATGGAGCCGGCGCCCAGCAGCGTGATGATAAAACCGAAAGTAGTCATACTCGTGTCCTCCTTGCTCGAACTGTTGTTCTGGTCACAGTATAAATCGAACAGACGTTCTTGTCAAGAGAAATCGAACAAATTTTCTATAAAATTTCATTTTCGGTTGACCGAATGGGAAATCTGTATTAGAATAGGGGACACAGAGAATGAGAAAAGCGAGGCACCTCCATGACGGATCTGGAAAGACGGTTTATCAAGGCCCGGCGCGACGCCATCGCGGCGGACTATCAGAATTTGAACGAACAGCAGCGGCAGGGTGTGCTGGCCACGGAGGGCCCTCTGCTGCTGCTGGCAGGCGCCGGCTCCGGCAAGACCACGGTGCTGATCCACCGGGTGGCCAACCTGCTGCGTTATGGCCGGGGCAGCGACACGGAGGAGATCCCCATCCCCATCAGCGAGGATGAGGTCGCATTTCTGGAGCAGTACGCCGCCGCGCCGGACGAGAGCCAACGCCCCCTGGCGGAGTATCTGTGCGCGGTGGAGCCGGCCCGCCCCTGGGAGGTACTGGCCATCACCTTCACCAACAAGGCCGCCAACGAGCTGAAGGAGCGCCTGGGCCGCATGCTGGGGGAGGAGGTGGCCGCCGACGTGTGGGCCTCCACGTTCCACTCCGCCTGCGTGCGCATCCTGCGCCGGGACATCGACCGCATCGGCTTCGACCGCAGCTTCACCATCTACGACAGCGACGACAGCAAGCGGGTGGTCAAGGACGTTCTGAAGGAGCTGGGCCTGGAGGAGAAGTCCTTCCCGCCCCGGGAGGTGCAGACGGTCATCTCCCGCGCCAAAAACGACATGCAATCGCCGGAAGCCTTCCTGGAGCAGTGGCAGGCCATCAACGATTGGCGTAAAATAAGGATGGGTAAAGCGTATATGCTTTACAACAAGAAGCTGCACGACGCCAACGCGCTGGACTTCGACGATCTGCTGTGGCACACGGTGTACCTGCTGCAGACGGCGCCGGACGTGCGGGAATACTACCAGCACAAGTTCCGCTATGTGCTGATCGACGAGTACCAGGATACCAACGCCCTGCAGTATGAGCTGGCCAAGCTGCTGACCGGCCCCGCCCGCAATATCTGCGTGGTGGGCGACGACGACCAGAGCATCTACCGCTTCCGCGGGGCGGACATCACCAATATCCTCAGCTTTGAGCGGCAGTTCAGGGGCGCGCGGGTGATCCGCCTAGAGCAGAACTACCGCTCCACCCAGAACATCCTGGACGCGGCCAACGCGGTGATCCGCAACAACCAGGGCCGCAAGGGCAAGACGCTGTGGACGGAGAACGGCCGCGGCGAGCTGGTGACGGTAAAGACCACCTTCAACGAGAGCGACGAGGCCAGCTTCGTGCTGGGGCAGATCATGATGTACTACCGCCGGGGCGGCAGCTGGGGCGACTGTGCCATCCTCTACCGCACCAATGCCCAGTCCAACGCGCTGGAATATGCCTGCAAGCGCAGCGGCGTGCCCTATAAGATCTACGGCGGCCTGAAGTTCTTTGACCGGGCCGAGGTCAAGGACATGCTGGCCTATCTGTGCGTCATCAACAACCCCACCGACGACCTGCGCCTGCGGCGTATCGTCAACGTCCCCGCCCGGAAGATCGGCCAGACCACGGTGGACAAGGCCCAGGTCATCGCCGCCCAGAACGGCCTGACGCTGTATGACGTGTTCCTGCGGGCGGATGAGTTCCCGGACCTGAAGAACGCGGCTGCAAAGCTAAAAGCCTTTACAGATATGATCGAGGAAATGCGCGGCAGTCTGCCGAAGTATGAGCTGCCGGAGTTCTACGACTACGTCTGCCAGCGCAGCGGCTATGTGCCCGCGCTGCAGGAGAAGGACGATATGGAGAGCCGCGGCCGCCTGGAGAACGTGACGGAGCTGCGCTCCAGCATCCTGACGTACCTGGAGAACGCGGAGGGCACGGAGACCAGCCTGTCCGGCTTCCTGGACGAGATCGCGCTGTACACCGACCTGGACAGCCGAGTGGACGGCGACAACTGCGTGACCATGATGACCATGCACGCCGCCAAGGGCCTGGAGTTCCCGCTGGTGTTCGTGGTGGGCATGGAGGAGGGCCTTTTCCCGGGAAACCGCGCTATGGGCGACGGCGACGAGATGGAGGAGGAGCGGCGGCTGTGCTATGTGGCCATGACCCGCGCCCGGGAGAAGCTGACGCTGACCAACGCCCGCCAGCGCACCCTGTACGGCAAGACCACGCCCTGCATGCCCTCCCGGTTCCTCAACGAGATCCCGGAGGACAACATGGAGTGGCTGTCCAAGCCGGTGCCCCGCAGCGAGGCGTGGGACGAGGATGACGGGGACATGTCCTACGGCGGCAGCCGGAGGGGGCAGGACAGCTACGGCGTCTACAGCGGCAGCTATGGCTCCTACGGCCGCGGCACCGCCCGGAAAACGCCCGGCGCAGAGTCGCTTCGCACCGCCGGAGCCGCCTCCAAGGCGACCGCCGCACCTGCGGTGCCGGCGATGCAGCTGCAGGCAGGGGAGACGGTGGAGCATGATGCCTTCGGCAAGGGACTGGTGCTCTCCGTCCGGGCCATGGGCGGCGACGCGCTGCTGGAAGTGGCCTTTGACACGGTGGGTACCAAGAAGCTGATGCTGAAGGCTGCGGCTCATCATTTGAAGAAGGCGTAAAGCAAAGTAATTTTATAAATACGGAAGGAGAACGAATATGGGGTTTTGGTTCGGCTTTGACACGGGGTTCGACATCATGCAGGTGTTTGTTTTCGCGATATTTGCCATCGTCATCGTCTGCTTCATCGCCTTAGCGGTAAAGGGCATTGGCACCTGGCACAAGAACAACAATTCTCCGCGCCTGACGGTGCAGGCGGCTGTTGTCGCCAAGCGGCAGAATACCGATGTTCACCACCACAGCAATAACACCGGCGGTATGCACACCAGCACCTCCACGACGTATTACGCGACCTTCCAGTTTGACAGCGGCGACCGCCTGGAGCTGCACGTCCCCGGGCGGGAGTACGGTATGCTGGTCGAGGGCGATGCAGGCGAGCTGACCTTCCAGGGGACGCGGTATCTGGGCTTTGAGCGCCGCACCGCGGGCGCGGCCCCGACGGACGTGCCGCCTGCGGAGGGACCGCAGGCGGAGACGTCCCGATACACGGAAAAGAGAAGCTGGGACCCGGAGCTGTAAAAAAACCAGATACCCTGCTTAAAAGGCAGGGTGTCTGGCTTTTTCGGGATACGCAAAAAGCTCTGCGACACGTCGCAGAGCTTTTAACTGTGCAGTTTAGACGCGATCAGATCGCGCGGGTAACCTTGCCGGAACGCAGGCATCGGGTACAAACATACACATGGCGAGGCGTACCGTTGATCACAGCCTTCACGCGCTTGACATTGGGCTTCCAGGGGCGATTGGAACGCCGATGAGAGTGGGACACCTTGATACCAAAGGTCACGCCCTTGTCGCAAAATTCGCACTTTGCCATCCGTTGCACCTCCTTGCTGTCATAACATACCTCTTGCATTGCAAGCAGTTGATATAATAACAGATGTGCGCCAAAAATGCAAGTGTTATTTGACAAAAAAACGAATTTTTTTTGCAGCGGGAAAGTGTTGCGAAAATGCGGCGCACAAGATATAATTAAGGTGTACTTATAAGTGGTAAAATCGCCCGTTTGGGCAGAAGGAGCACCCATGGAAAAAGTGAGACGTACACCGGCCAGCCTGAAAAAAATGGTGGAGACCTTCGGCATGGAGGTGCTGCACCGCGGCAGCGATTTCGACACGGCGGTGATCACCATATCGGATGTGAACCGCCCGGCGCTGCAGCTGGTGGGGTTTTACGACTATTTTGACGACAAGCGCCTGCAGATCCTGGGCCGCGGCGAGATGCGCTATCTGGACCGCATGACCGGCGCGGAGCGGCTGCGGGTGTTCAATCAGCTGATGAGCTATCCCTTCCCGGCGCTGATCGTGGCGCGGAACATGGACGCGCCGGCCGAGCTGGTGCAGATGGCAGAGAAGCACGACCGCACGCTGCTGCGGGCGGTGGACTCCACGGTGGACGTCACCAGCCAGCTCATTGACTATCTCAACCGGGTAACGGCGCCGCAGATCACGCGGCACGGCGTGCTGATGAACATCTACGGCCAGGGCGTGCTGATCCTGGGCGACAGCGGCATCGGCAAAAGCGAGACCGCTATTGAGCTGCTCAAGCGCGGCCACCGGCTGGTGGCCGACGACGCGGTGGAGATACGCCGGGTGTCCAACTCCCTGTACGGCACCGCGCCGGAGATCATCCGGCACTACATCGAGATACGCGGCGTGGGCGTTATCGACGTGCAGCAGCTGTTCGGCATGGGCGCCGTGCAGTTCGACACGGAGATCGACCTGGTCATCCAGCTGGAGCAGTGGGAGGACGGAAAATTCTACGACCGGCTGGGTCTGGGCGAGGAGAAATACACCATGCTGGACGTGCATCTGCCCATCGTGACCATCCCGGTGCGGCCGGGGCGGAACCTGGCGGGCATCGTGGAGATCGCCACCATGAAAAACCGGCAGATGAAGTACGGCTACAACGCGGCGCGGGATTTTGTGACGCAGTTTGACAGCAAGGTGGACGCCATGCTGAAGGAAAAGACCGCAGAGGACGGAGCGAAGCACCAATGAAGTATGTAGGCGTGGATATTGGCGGCACCAACCTCAAGGCGGGGCTGGTGGACGAGTACGGAAATCTTCTGGCGACGCAGAAAATGAAGGTGGCCTCCATTGTGGACCGGGAGGGCCTGGCCTGGACGGTGGCTTCGCTGGTGCAGGAGCTGGCCAAGGCGGCGGGCATACCGGTGGGCGACGTGGCCTCTGTGGGTGTGGGCGTGCCGGGGACGGTGGAGATCCGCTCCGGATCCATCAACTACACCTGCAACCTGCCGCTGCGGGAGGTGCCGCTGCGGAAGCTGTTTCATAAATATTTGAATATTCCGCTGTATATTGAGAACGACGCCAACTGCGCGGCGCTGGCGGAATACCACGCGGGCGCAGGGCGGGAGAGCAAGCGATTTGTGACCATAACGGTGGGGACCGGCGTGGGCGCGGGCATCGTGCACAATGGAAAAATATACCACGGGGCCAACGGTATGGCCGGCGAGGTGGGGCACATGGTCATTGAGCAGAACGGCCTGCCGTGCCCCTGCGGGCGCCGGGGATGCTGGGAGCAGTATGCCAGCGCTACGGCGCTGAAGCGCATGACGGCAGAGGCGCTGGCGGCCCATCCGGATAGCATTCTGGCCCGTGTGGTGGCCGAAAATGACGGCCATGTGTCCGGCCAGTCGGCCTTTATCGCCGCCCGGCAGGGCGACCCGGTGGGGCAGGCGGTGTGTGAGAAATACGTGGACTATCTGGCCTGCGGCGTGGTGAATGTGGTAAATATTTTCCAGCCGGACACGCTGGCCATCGGCGGCGGCGTCAGCAATGAGGCTGATGAGCAGCTGCTGCTGCCGATACAGCAGCGCGTGGCGTGGGAGAGCATCCCCTGCGGCAGGGACCGGCGGACGCGGATCGTCAAGGCCCAGCTGGGCAACCGGGCGGGGCTGATCGGCGCGGCACTGCTGGGGAAGAATAAGCGTATCTGAGCGGGGCATACTGAGAAAAAACCTGTATTTTCAAGGCTTGGAGGTACTATGAGCTGGTACGAGGAGCTGGACAAATGGACGGCGGACTATCTGCCGGAGATGGACTATGAGAAGGACGTGCCGCTGGGACGGTATACGTCCTTCCGCATTGGAGGGCCGGCGCGGCGCATGGCGTTTCCCCGCAGCGGGGAGGAACTGGTGCTGCTGGTGAGCCGGGCGCAGGAGGGCGGTGCGCGGCCGTTTGTGCTGGGCAACGGCACCAACGTGCTGTTTCCCGACGGCGGCGTGGACCGCCTGGTGATCGGCACCAGGGAGCTGTGCGGCTTGAAAAAGGGGGATGCGGATGGAGAAATCGTGGCGGAAAGCGGTGCTTCACTGGCAAAATCGGCTGTTTTTGCGCAAAAAAGCGAACTTTCCGGCCTGGAATTCGCCCACGGGATACCGGGCAGCGTAGGCGGCGCGGTGTGCATGAACGCCGGGGCCTACGGCGGAGAGATGGCGCAGGTGGTGCAGGAAGTGACCGTGCTGTTTCCGGAGGAGGGGGTCCGGACGCTGACGGGCGCGGAGATGCGCTTTTCCTATCGGCACAGCCTGCTGACGGAGCGGCCGGAGGCGGTGGTGCTGCGGGCGGTGTTCCGGCTGCAGCCGGGAAACAGCGCGGAGATCAAGGCGAAAATGGACGAGCTGCTGGCAAGGAGAAAGGCTTCACAGCCGCTGGAATATCCCAGCGCGGGCAGCACCTTCAAGCGGCCGGAGGGCCACTATGCCGCGGCGCTGATCGACCAGTGCGGCCTGAAGGGGCTGGCCGTGGGCGGGGCCCAGGTGTCGGAGAAGCACGCGGGGTTCGTTATCAACCGGGGCGGGGCCACCTGCGCCGATGTGACGGCCCTGATGGCGGAGATCCAGCGCCGCGTGCGGCAGCAGACCGGCGTGGAACTGGAGCCGGAGGTGCGGGTCATAGAGTGAATTTATATTCGCTATTTTTATGTATATTGTGCATAAATATTTGTTGACTGCATCATGGAACGGCTAAGAAAGACATGGAATAGGCATAAGAAGGGGCGGTTTTCGCCGGAGTACGGCGGCGCCGGCCGCCCTTGCCGCGTGCTGAAGCGGCTGTGGTGAGGGAGATAACGATATTAGGGTAAATTCGATGGAGATACTTATTATTTCGGGCATGTCCGGCGCGGGGAAGAGCCGGGCGGCCATCTGTCTGGAGGACTGCGGGTACTACATCGTGGACAACCTGCCGGCGGAGATGATCGTGAAGTTTGCCGAATTCTGCGCGGCGGCGGGAGGACGGTATGACCGGCTGGCCTTTGTGTACGATGTACGGGCCGGGGAGCCCTTCGTGCGCCTGACGGAGGCGGTGGACCAGCTGAAGCGGCAGGGGCTGCGGTGCCGGCTGCTGTTTTTGGAAGCGGACACCAAGACCATCATAAACCGGTACAAGGAGACGCGGAGGAGCCATCCGCTGTGCGGCGACGGCTCTATTGAAGAGGCAGTGGACCGGGAGCGGGCGCTGCTGGCGCCGGTGCGCCAGCGGGCGGACCTGGTGCTGGACACATCGGCCTTCTCTGCGGCCAAGCTGCGCAGCACGCTGCGGACGCTGCTTGGCGGCGGAGAGCAGGGGGCGATGCACGTCACGGTGCTGTCCTTCGGCTTTAAGAACGGGCTGCCGCCGGAGGCGGATCTGGTGCTGGACGTGCGGTTTTTGCCCAACCCCTACTATGTGCCGGAGCTAAAAAAGCTGACCGGCCTGGACCAGCCGGTGCGGGACTATGTGATGGCCGCGGAGATCACCGGGGCCTTTTGGGACAAGCTGACGCCGCTGGTGGATCTGCTGCTGCCGCAGTACCGGCAGGAGGGGCGGACGGAGCTGGTGCTGGCCGTGGGCTGCACCGGCGGACGGCACCGGTCGGTGGCGGTGGCGCACCGCCTGGCGGCGCACATCGGCGAATTGGGGTTCTCCGTGGCGGAGAGCCACCGGGATATGGGGAGATAGAGGGCGAGCATCTCGCGATGACACCTCATCCGACCCTAGAACGAAGTGCCGATGCCCACATCGGCCCGCCCGGTAGAGACGAATGCTCTTACTGTGGCACCGGGCAGCGGCAGCGGAGCGGTAGCGGAAAGCTGTGATGGCACAGTCCTTTGGACCGATAACGTTGAGTGGCAGGCCAATTGCGTGTGGTGCGATTTATAAGGGATCGCACGGGGTGTGGCGCGCCAAGGGATTCCAAAACCGTCGGTTTTGGCGTCGTTTTTGGTGTCTTTTGCCGCCGAGGGCAAAAGACACTCGCGCCGGGGCGCGAAATATCCCTGCGGAGGGACGGAGCGCCCTGCGGGCGGATGGATGGGACAGAGAGAAACAAGGGAGGAGACGGGCGATGATCTCGTTTGCGGGAAAGGTGAAGAGCGAGCTGTGCCGCGTGGGGCTGAACCGCCAGTGCTGCGCAAGGGCGGAGGGCTACGGCGTGCTGCTGTACGGCAACACGTTCACGGCCACGGAGGTGCGCATCATCACGGAAAACAGCGACTTTGCCGCGCGGCTGCCCAAGCTGTTCCAGAAGGCCTTCGGGGTGAAGTTCGACCGGATGCCGGAGGACAGGAGCGGCAGGGGAAAGCTGATCTTCGGCATCACGGCGCCGGAGAAGCTGGAGAAGATCATCAATATCCTGGGCTATGACGCGCGGCAGCTGACGGCGCTGCACGTCAATTTCGGCCTTTTGGAGGAGGACTGCTGCCGGACGGCGTTCCTGCGGGGGGCGTTTCTGGCAGGGGGGAGCGTCACCGACCCAGAGAAGCGGTATCACCTGGAGCTGGCCACCAACCACATGCCGGCCAGCCGGGAGGTGCAGGTGCTGATGGAGGAGATGGGGTTCCTGCCCCGGACCATACGGCGGGGCGCGGACGCGCTGCTGTATTTCAAGCAGTCGGAGCACATCGAGGACTTTCTGACCAAGATCGGCGCGCCGGCGGCGGCCATGGACATCATGACCGCCAAGGTGGACAAGGAGATACGCAACGGGGCCAACCGGGCCATGAACTGCGACATGGCCAACGTGAACAAGACGCTGGATGCGGCCCAGGAGCAGGTGGGGGCAATCGAGAAGCTGCGGCACAGCGCCCGGTGGGAGAAGCTGCCGGAGAAGCTGCGGCAGACGGCGGCGCTGCGGCTGGAGCACCCGGAGCTGTCGCTGGTGCAGCTGGCGGAGAAGTGCGACCCGCCGGTGACCAAATCGTGCATGAACCACAGGATGCGGAAGCTGATGGAGGAGGCAAAGGAGCTATGAACACGAGAGAACGGTGCGAGAGCGCCATGGCATACAGGAGAAGCAAGGCCAACTGCGCCCAGGCGCTGCTGGCGGCCTTTGCGGACGTGCTGGGCATCACCGAGGCGCAGGCTATGGCCATTGGGGCCGGGCTGGGCGGCGGCGTGCGCAGCGGGAACATCTGCGGGGCGGTGAACGCACCGGTGATGATCCTGGGGTGCGCATTCCCGGAGGTGGCCAAGGACAAGGCCAGGGCGGCGGCCATCACCAAGGAGTATCAGCGGCGGTTCACGGAGAGATTCCGGCATCTGAACTGCCGGGAGCTGCTGGAGGAGCAGGAGCTGGCGCCCACGGAGACGGCCGCGGCGCTGGCGGCGGGGGATCACTGCGGGCTGCTGATCGTCAGCGCGGCGGAGATCCTGTGCGAGATGATCGGGGCGTAAGGGGACGCGGTTGAGAGGAGAACGGGTATGGGATTTGTGCATCTGCACGTTCATACGGAGTACAGCCTGCTGGACGGCGCGTGCAGGATACGCGACCTGCCGAAGCTGGTAAAGGAGCTGGGGCAGACGGCATGCGCCATCACCGACCACGGCGTCATGTACGGCGCGGTGGACTTTTACCGCGCCTGTAAGGCGGAGGGGATACACCCCATCATCGGGTGCGAGGTGTATGTGGCGCGGCGGACGCGGTTCGACAAGCAGCATGAGTTTGACGCGGAGTCGCGGCATCTGGTGCTGCTGTGCAAAAACGAGGTCGGATACCGGAATCTGTCGTACATGGTGTCGCAGGCGTACATCGAGGGGTTTTACATCAAGCCGAGGATCGACATGGACCTGCTGCGGCAGCATTCCGAGGGGCTGATCGCCTTGTCGGCGTGTTTGGCGGGGGAGATCCCCAAGCGGCTGATGAACGGCGACTACAACGGGGCCAAGGCCTACGCGCTGGAGATGCGGGACATCTTCGGCGAGGATTTTTATCTGGAGGTGCAGGACCACGGCATCGCCGAGCAGACGGAGGTGAACCGGGGGATATTGCGGCTGCACAACGAGACGGGGATACCGCTGGTGTGTACCAACGACGCCCACTATCTGCGGAAGGAGGATGCGGAGAGCCACGACGTGCTGCTGTGCATCCAGACCGGAAAGACCGTGGACGACGAGAACCGGATGCGGTATGAGCCGCGGAACTTCTATATCCGCTCCACGGAGGAGATGGAGGCGCTGTTCGCGGGGTATCCCGACGCGGTGGCCAACACGGAGCGGATCGCGGAAAAGTGCCAGCTGGAATTCACCTTCGGCAAGTACCATCTGCCGGAATTCAAGCTGCCGGAGGGGTACGATTCGCCCACATACCTGCGGGAGCTGTGCGAGAAGGGGTTCGAAAAGCGGTACGGCCAGGCAAAGCCGGAGTATCAGAAGCAGCTGCGCTATGAGCTGGACATGATCGAGAAGATGGGGTTCACGGACTACTTTTTGATCGTGTCGGACTTTGTGCGGTACGCCAAGGAGAAGGGGATACCGGTGGGGCCGGGGCGCGGCAGCGCGGCGGGCTCCATGGTGTCGTACTGCCTGGAGATCACGGACATCGACCCCATGAAGTACGACCTGTACTTTGAGCGGTTTCTGAACCCGGAGCGGGTGTCCATGCCGGATATTGATATGGACTTCGGCGATACCCGGCGGGGCGAGGTGGTGGAGTACGTCCGCAGGAAGTACGGCGACGATCACGTGGCCCAGATCGTGACCTTCGGCACCATGGCGGCCAGGGCCGCCATACGGGACGTGGGAAGGGCGCTGAACATGACCTACGCCGAGGTGGACGTGGTGGCCAAGCAGGTGCCGGCGGGGCCGGGCGCGCTGCATATCACGCTGGCGGAGGCACTGAAGCTCAGCAAGCAGCTGGCGGATATGTACCGGGAGGACCCGCGGGTGAAGAAGCTCATCGACACGGCCATGGCGCTGGAGGGGATGCCGCGGCACGCCTCCACCCATGCGGCGGGCGTGGTGATCACCAAGCTGCCGGTGTACGAGTATGTGCCGCTGGCCCGGAACGACGACGCGGTGGTGTGTCAGTATGTGATGACCACGCTGGAGGAGCTGGGCCTGCTGAAAATGGACTTTCTGGGGCTGCGGAACCTGACGGTGCTGGACGACGCCGTGAAGATGGTGCAGCAGCGGGAGCCGGACTTCGCGCTGAGCAAAATACCGGACGACGACGCGGAGACCTATGACATGATCTCCCGGGGACAGACGGCGGGCGTGTTCCAGATCGAGTCCACGGGCATGACCGGGGTGTGCGTGGGGCTGAAGCCCCAGAGCATCGAGGACATCACCGCCGTTATCGCCCTGTACCGGCCGGGGCCTATGGAGTCCATCCCGCGGTTCATCGCCTGCAAGCACGACCCGAAGCTGGTGACCTATAAGCACCCGAAGCTGATCCCCATCCTGTCGGTGACGTATGGGTGCATCGTGTACCAGGAGCAGGTCATCCGCATTTTCCAGGAGCTGGGCGGCTTTTCGCTGGGGCAGGCGGACATGGTGCGCCGGGCCATCAGCAAGAAGAAGGCCAAGGAGATCGAGAAGGAGCGGAAGGCCTTTGTCTACGGCGATCAGGAGCGGGGCATCAAGGGGTGCATCGCCAACGGGATCGACGAGGCCACGGCCCAGGCCATCTACGACGAGATCTATGACTTTGCCAACTACGCCTTCAACAAGGCCCACGCGGTGAGCTATGCGGTGGTGGCGTATCAGACGGCGTATTTCAAGTGCCATTATACCAAGGAGTATATGGCGGCGCTGCTGACCAGCGTGCTGGACAACAGCGACAAGGTGGCCGGGTACATCGGCGAGTGCCGGGACTGCGGCATCGCGCTGCTGCCGCCGGACGTAAACCGGTCCAGCGACCGGTTCACCGTGGAGCCGGGCGGCATACGGTTCGGCCTGGTGGCCATCAAGAACATCGGACGGGGCTTTATCCAGTCGGTGGTCCGGGAGCGGGAGCGGGGCGGCAGCTTTACGTCTTTGCAGGATTTCTGCGACCGGATGTACGACTGCGGCGACATGAACAAGCGGGCGGTGGAAAACCTCATCCGCAGCGGCGCCTTCGACAGCATGGGGGCGCGGCGGTCGCAGCTGCTGGCGGTGTATGAGAAGGTGCTGGACGGCATCGGAAACGTGCGGCGGCGGAACGTGGAGGGGCAGATCGACTTCTTCGGCATGAGCGCCGCCAACAGCACCGTGGAGGCGGTGGTGATGCCGGACATTCCGGAGTTTACCGCCACGGAGCGGATGCACATGGAGAAGGAGACCACGGGGCTGTATCTGTCCGGGCATCCCATGGTGGACTATCGTGCCACGGCGCGGGACAGCGGCGCGGTGACGCTGAACGAGGTATTGGAGGACGTAAGCGGCGAGGAGGGTCCCACGCGGTTCGCCGACGGGATGCCGGTGACGGTGGCGGGCATCGTGGCGTCCAGCAAGACCAGGCCCACCAAGAACGGCTCGCTGATGGCCTATGTGGTGCTGGAGGACGAGACGGCCAGCATGGAGCTGTTGTGCTTCAGCCGGGTGCTGGACAAGTGCGCCAGCTATCTGGCGGTGAACAGCCCGGTGCTGGTGAAGGGAAAGCTGAGCTTGCGGGACGAGAAGCCGCCGCAGATCGTGCCGGATGTGGTATTCCCGCTGGAGAGCTGCGGCGTGGGGGCGCTGCCGGACAGCAAGGCCGCGGAGAGCGATACGGCGGCGGTGTATCTGCGGGTGAAGAGCGTGGACGATCCGGCCTTCGCGCACATCCAGCTGGTGGCCACCATGTTTGAGGGAAAGGTGCCGCTGAAGATACGCATTGCAGACACCGGCAAGCTGTGGGGCGGCTTCTGCCTGGACCACCCGGCGTTTTTGAAGGAGTGCCGGGAGTGGCTGGGAGAGGAGAATGTGGTGGTACGGAAGAAGGAAAAGGAATAAAAAATAGGAGAGGCGCGGCCGGGAGGCCGCGCCTTTTTGCGGGAGAAGCACCCCTTGCGGGCGCGGCGGGCCGTACCCTAAAGGTACTTGCTGCGGGCCGATGTGGGCATCGGCCCCTACGGAGGGGTGACGGGAGTGCATGCGGGGGACGGGGACGGATTGCCACGACCAGTCTGCGGACTGGTCTCGCAATGACAAGAGACGGGCGGACAGAGTCGTCCGCCCCTACAAACGGTTTACTGGCCCTGTGGGGGCACCAATGGGGAGGGTGTGGCATAGAGTGGAATGAAAGAGGCCGTCTTTCACTACTTATTGGGAGGTCATACAATGCCTGAAAACGTAATGCCGGGGCCGGTGTGCGATCTGGGGAGCGTGCGGGAGGCCGTGTGCATCCATACGCGGAAGATATTCGATTCCTGCAGGGATAAGGACTGTGTGGAGGACCTGCGCTTTTATCCCACGGCGGCGGCGCAGGAGGTGCTCGGCGCGTCGCAGATGATCAAGGGCGGCACGGCGGAGCTGCTGTACGTCTACACCGATGTGGAGCCGGTGACCTTCAACCGGGGGTTCTATTCGGTGGATATGCGGTTTTACTACCGGGTGACGCTGCAGGTGTGCACCGGGACGCCGCGGTATACCGAGGTGGAGGGCCTGTGTGTGTTCGACAAGCGGGCTATCCTGTTCGGCAGCGAGGGGAACGCCAAGATCTTCTCCTCGGACACGGTGTTCGACGAGCTGGATGTGCCGGGGCGCATCCGGACCAACCTGCCTATCGCCGTGGTGGAGGCCGTGGACCCCATCGTGCTGGACACACGGGTGGCGGAGGTGCCGGCGCCTGCGTCGGCGGAGCGGGGCTGTCTGGCGGAGATACCGTCCTTTGTGGCCCAGAGCTTCGGCGGGGAGCTGGTGTTCGACGACAGTACGGGGCGGCGGCTGTATGTGACGCTGGGGCAGTTTACGCTGGTACGGCTGGAGCGGGACACGCAGCTGCTGGTGCCGGTGTACGACTACTGTGTGCCGCAGAACCAGTGCGACTGCGGCAGCCAGGAGGACCCCTGCGGGCTGTTCCGCAGCGTGGCGTTCCCGGTGAACGAGTTCTTCCCGCCCAACGCGGTGGAGCCGCCCTGCGACTACAACAGCACGAAGAATTACTGCGCGTGCCACTGAGACGTATCGGACGGGAGACGGCGAAGGCCGTCTCCCGTTTTTTCGAGGGGTTTTGCTTTACAGAAGGGAAAAAATCGCGTATAATACCAGAAAAAGGGAGGTGGGCGCTGTGGGCATCGCGTTCATCCAGGACAAGCTGGAGATCAAATTTTTGGTGCTGTATATCGCGTCGCGGCTGATCGAGCCGGTGGACGGCGCGGAATTGCAGGACATGACCATGTGCGACGAGGGGATCGACTATTTCGACTACGCCGAGTGCCTGAACGACCTGGTGAAAACGGAGCATCTGCGCGTTCTGGAGGACGGGCGGTATATGATCACCGAGAAGGGGCGGCGGAACAGCGGGATCTGCGAGAGCAGTTTGCCGTATTCCGTCAGGCAGCTGTCGGACAAGCACATCGCGGCGTGGAACAAGGCGGCGCTGCGGCGGCAGCAGGTGCAGGGTCAGGTGACGCAGCGGGAAAACGGGACGTATACCGTGGCGCTGCGGCTGCGGGACGACGTGGACAGCCTGATGGAGCTGGAGCTGATGGTGGCCGACAAGGGCGACGCAGAGGCGCTGGCGGAGCGGTTCCGGCGGGAGCCGGAGAAGGTGTACGCACAGGTGATCGAGACACTGTGCGGGAAAAAGTGAGAAAATGGCGGCCTCCCCGTGGACTGGGGAGGCCGTTGTCTGCGGAAAGGGCATTTTGACAGCGCACCCCCGGCGAGAGCCGGGGGTGCGCTTGTATCAGACGCTGAAAAGAATGTCGGCGTAGGTGGGATAGGGCCAGACCTGGGCGTCCACAAGGGACTCCAAGCGGCTGACCAGCTCACCGGCCTGCTGGGTGCGGGAGGTGACCTCCGCGCGGTACCAGCGGGCGGCGTCGATGCCGCCGTCGGCAGCGGGGGCGGACTGAAGGGCGGACTGCAGCGCCTCACAGACGTCGAACACCTGCTCGGACAAGTTGTTGACGCGGGCGGCCAGGGTCTTTTCCATCCGGGCGGACAGCGCCGGGGAGGAGTTCTCCTTGTGGAAGGCCGTCTGGGCCAGACGGTCGGTATAGGCGCTGACGGCGGGGAGGATGTGGCGCTGGGTCATGTCCAGCAGGGTGTTGGCCTCGATGGCGGACACCTTGCAGTAGTTTTCCAGATGGATCTCGTACCGGGCGCGCATCTCCGTCTCGGTGAGGACGGCGTGGCGGGTGAAGAGGTCGATGTTCTTGCGGTCGATGTAGGCGGGCATGCAGTCCACGGTGTCGCGGAGGTTGGACAGCCCGCGGCGGGCGGCCTCCTGCACCCAGGACTCGTCGTAGCCGTTGCCATTGAAGATGATGCGCTGGTGGGCGGTGAAGGTGTCGTGCAGCAGGGTCTGGAGGGCGGACTGGAAGTCGTCGGCCTTTTCCAGGATGTCGGCAAAGCGGCTCAGCTCCTCGGCCATGATGGTGTTCAGCACCACATTGGGGCTGGCGATGGACTGGGAGGAGCCCAGCATGCGGAACTCGAACTTGTTGCCGGTGAAGGCCAGGGGAGAGGTGCGGTTGCGGTCGGTGGTGTCCTGGGGGATCTCCGGCAGGGTGTCCACGCCGATGGTGAGCTTCTTCTTGGTGATGTCCACATACTCGGTGCCCTGGATGATGGCGTCCAGAATGGCGGTAAGCTCATCGCCCAGGAACACAGAGATGATGGCGGGAGGGGCCTCGTTGCCGCCCAGACGGTGGTCGTTGCCGGGGTAGGACACGCAGCAGCGCAGCATGTCCTGATACTCGTCCACGCCCTTGATGAAGGCGGCCAGGAACAGCAGGAACTGGGCGTTCTGGCTGGGGGTGCTGCCGGGCTTGAGAAGGTTCTCGCCGGTGTCGGTGGCCAGGGACCAGTTGTCGTGCTTGCCGGAGCCGTTGACGCCGGCGAAGGGCTTTTCGTGGAGCAGGCAGACCAGACCGTGGCGGGCGGCCACCTTTTTCAGCAGCTCCATGGTCAGCTGGTTCTTGTCGCAGGCGGTGTTGGCGTCGGAGTAGATGGGGGCGATCTCATGCTGGGCGGGGGCCACCTCGTTGTGCTCGGTCTTGGCCAGGACGCCCAGCTGCCACAGCTCCTGGTCCAGCTCACGCATGAAGGCGGCCACACGGGGCTTGATGGCGCCGTAGTAGTGGTCGTCCAGCTCCTGGCCCTTGGAGGGGCGGGCGCCGAACAGCGTGCGGCCGCAGAGCTTCAGGTCCTGCCGGAGGTCGTACATCTTCTTGTCGATGAGGAAATACTCCTGCTCGGGGCCGACCTGAGGGATGACGTGCTGGGCTTCGGTGTTGCCGAAGAGCCGCAGGATGCGGATGCACTCCTTGTCCAGCTCGCGGATGGAGCGCAGCAGCGGCGTCTTTTTGTCCAGGGTCTGGCCGCTGTAGGAGCAGAAGATGGTGGGGATATAGAGGGTCTCGTCCTTGACAAAGGCGTAGGACGTGGGGTCCCAAGCGGTGTAGCCCCGGGCCTCGAAGGTGGCGCGGAGACCGCCGGAGGGGAAGGAGGAGGCGTCGGCCTCGCCCTTGCTCAGCTCCTTGGCGCTGAGCTCCATGACCACGCCGTCCTTGCCGTCGCGGGTGATGAAGCTGTCGTGCTTTTCGGCGGTGAAGCCGGTCATGGGCTGGAACCAGTGGGTGTAGTGGGTGGCGCCCTTCTCGATGGCCCAGTCCTTCATGGCGCTGGCGATCTCGCCGGCGGTGGTGCGATCCAGCGGTGTTCCCTGGGCCAGGCATTGCTGCCACTTCTGGTAGGCGGCGGCGGGGAGACGCTGCTGCATCTGCTGCTCACCAAACACCATTTTGCCAAACAGGGCGGGAACGTTCGTGGTCTTTTCACACATTGCGAGATCAGTCCTTTCAAAATCGAATACGCGGCGATGCCGCGGGGAAAACGTTGGTCACAGGAACAGGGACATCACCAGAGGGGTGACGTAGGCCTCCAGCACGGCGGCCACGGCCAGCAGAGGGAGCAGCAGACAGGCCACCCGCAGCAGGTTCAGCAGCAGGGGCTTCATAACGCCCTTTTCGTTCTTGCGGATGTAGGTATTGATGTTTTTGCACAGGCAGAGACCGCCGGCCATGCTCAGCAGCAGGGCGGGGATCTCAAAAATGCCGTGGGGCAGGATGCCGGACAGAAAGACCAGCAGGGAGATGCCGTTGTGGGTGTAATACGCGGCCATGACGCCCAGAACGATGGCGTTGACGCCCAGGGACAGCGCCGGCAGGTAGAGGAACGGGATGAAGCCGTAGAGCATGGTGGCCAGGGTGGCCCGCAGGTTGTTGCCGAACAGGCCCAGTGGGCTGACGGCACCGGTATCGTCCATGACGCCGCTGGAGGCCATTATCTCGGAGAAATAGTCCACCACGGAGGTACACAGCCCAGGGAAGAGCAGCCCGGCCACATAGGACAGCACCAGGATCGCCAGAAAGGCGATGGCGGTGATGCACACGAAGTGGCCGAACTGGGCGCGCCAGAAATCGGCCAGAGCGCGGAGCTGACGCTTCATCAGGCGTTCTCCAGCTTGGCCAGACCGGCGCGGAGACGGCGCAGCGTCTCGTCACGGCCCAGGATGCGGCAGAGCTCCACGGCACCGCCGGGGGTCACCAGCTTGCCGGCGGCGGCGATGCGCACCGGCCACATGAGGGTGGCGTTCTTGACGCCCAGCTGCCCGGCCAGGGCGATAAGACCGTCGTGGATGGTCTCGTCCGTCCAGGCGGGCAGGTCCTCCAGCATGGGGATGGCGGCGCGGAGCATGGCCTGGCAGACCTCGGGATCGGTCTTGGACTTCTTGTTGGTGAAGAAGTCGATGGCGTAATCGGGGCAGGCGTCGAAGAAGTCCACCTTCTCGGGGATCTCCGTTAGCTTTTCGCAGCGGGCCTGCAGCAGGGCGGCGATGGCGGCCACGTCGAAGTCGCCCTTGACGCTCTGGCGGATGTAAGGGGCGGCCACCGCGGCGAAGTCCTCCGGGGACATGGCGCGCAGGTAGACGGCGTTGAAGTGGTCCAGCTTGGCCTTGTCGAAGATGGCGGGGGACTTGGAGATGCCGGTCAGGTCAAAGGCCTTGACCAGCTCGTCCAGGGAGAAGATCTCCTGCTCTGCCAGGTCGCCCTTGGGGCTCCAGCCCAGCAGGGCCACATAGTTGAGGATGGCGTCGGTCAGGTAGCCCTCTGCCTTCAGGTCCTCGTAGCTGGGGTCACCGTGACGCTTGGACATCTTGTTCTGGGCGTCGCGCATGACCGGGGAGCAGTGGACGTAGGTGGGCACCTGCCAGCCGAAGGCGTGGTAGAGCAGGTCGTACTTGGGGGCAGAGGACAGGTATTCGCTGCCCCGGACCACATGGGTGATGCCCATCAGGTGGTCGTCGATGACGTTGGCGAAGTTGTAGGTGGGTAGGCCGTCACGCTTCAGCAGCACCTGGTCGTCCAGGGTGCTGTTTTCCACGGTGATGTCTCCGAACACGGCGTCGTGGAAGGTGGTAGTGCCCTCCTTGGGGATGCGCTGGCGGATGACGTAGGGCTCGCCGGCGTCCACGCGCTTCAGCGCGTCAGAAAGGGGCAGATCGCGGCAGGGATCGTCGGCGCGGTCGAAGTCGCCGGTGTCCTCCTCGGAGGCGCACTTCTCGCAGAAGCAGTAGTAGGCGCCGCCCTTTTCCGCCAGCAGGCGGGCGTATTTGCCGTAGGTGTCACGGCGCTGGGACTGGATGTAGGGCGCCACGGGGCCGCCGATGTCCGGACCCTCGTCATGGGTGAGATGGCACTCGGCCATGGTGCGGTAGATGACGTCGGTGGCGCCCTCCACCAGGCGGCCCTGGTCGGTGTCCTCGATGCGGAGGAGGAATGTGCCGCCGTGGGAGCGGGCGATGAGCCAGGTGTACAGCGCGGTGCGCAGGTTGCCGATGTGCATGTAGCCGGTGGGGGAGGGCGCAAAGCGGGTGCGGACCTTGCCCACGGGGATCTTGGCTTCCATTTCGGCAAAATAAGCGGCGTCAGACATAAGAGGGGACCTCCGTTACTTGATAAAAATACTATAATAGTATACTTGTTTTCCGAGAAAAGTCAATGCTTCCGGGCCATTTCACGGTTTTTCACATATCGTCCAAATGTTTGGAATGTTTCTTGCAATTTGTGGGGAGATTTGGTATAATAACTTCGGTTTGACAGTTTGACCGCCGAAAGGCACGACTATAACACAGAAAGGAATATCGTCATTATGATCTATACGACGGAAGTACAGCACATGTGTCCTGTTGCCAAGGGCGCTTATCACGGCCCGGCTCCCATCCCTGAGGAGGGCAAGTGGGTGCAGGCCAAGCAGATCGGGGATATTTCCGGCTTTACCCACGGCATCGGCTGGTGCGCACCGCAGCAGGGCGCCTGCAAGCTGACGCTGAACGTGAAGAACGGCGTCATCGAGGAGGCACTGGTGGAGACCATCGGCTGCTCCGGCATGACCCATTCCGCCGCTATGGCCTCTGAGATCCTCATCGGCAAGACCATTCTGGAGGCGCTGAACACTGACCTGGTGTGCGACGCCATCAACACCGCCATGCGGGAGCTGTTTTTGCAGATCGTCTACGGCCGCACCCAGTCCGCGTTCTCCGAGGACGGTCTGGCCGTGGGCGCGTCCCTGGAGGACCTGGGCAAGGGCCTGCGGTCCCAGGTGGGCACCATGTTCGGCACCCGGGAGAAGGGGCCCCGCTATCTGGAGATGGCCGAGGGCTATTGCAGCCGTCTGGCGCTGAACAAGGATGATGAGATCATCGGCTACGAGTTCATCAGCCTGGGCAAGATGATGGACGCCGTGAAGAAGGGCGTGGACGCCAACGAGGCGCTGAAGAACGCCACCGGCCACTATGGCCAGTGGGACAATGCGGCGAAGTATATCGACCCGCGCCAGGAATAAGAGAGGGAGGACGACAAAATGGCTCTGTTTGAAAGTTACGAAAGACGTATCGACAAGATCAACGGCGTCCTCGCGCAGTACGGCATCGGCTCCGTGGAGGAGTGCCGCGAGCTCTGCAAGGCGAAGGGCTTCGACCCCTATGAGATCGTCAAGGGTATCCAGCCCATCTGCTTTGAGAACGCCTGCTGGGCGTACACCGTGGGCGCGGCCATCGCGCTGAAGTCCGGCGTCAAGACCGCCGCCGACGCCGCCCGGAAGATCGGCGAGGGCTTGCAGTCCTTCTGCATCGACGGCTCTGTGGCCGAGGACCGCAAGGTGGGTCTGGGCCACGGCAATCTGGGCGCTATGCTGCTCAGCGACGAGAGCAAGTGCTTCGCGTTCCTGGCCGGCCACGAGTCCTTTGCCGCTGCCGAGGGCGCTATCGGCATCGTGCGCAACGCCAACAAGGCCCGGAAGGAGCCCCTGCGGGTCATTCTGAACGGCCTGGGCAAGGACGCCGCGCAGATCATCAGCCGCATCAACGGGTTCACCTATGTGCAGACCCAGTTCGACTATTTCACCGGCAAGCTGAACATCGTCCGCGAGATCCGCTACTCCGAGACGGAGCGCGCCGACGTGCGCTGCTACGGCGCGGACGACGTCCGCGAGGGTGTGGCCATCATGCACCACGAGGGCGTGGACGTGTCCATCACCGGCAACTCCACCAACCCCACCCGCTTCCAGCACCCGGTGGCCGGTACCTATAAGAAGGAGTGCATCGAGCAGGGCAAGAAGTACTTCTCCGTGGCCTCCGGCGGCGGCACCGGCCGCACGCTGCACCCGGACAACATGGCTGCCGGCCCTGCTTCCTACGGCATGACCGACACCATGGGCCGCATGCACAGCGATGCGCAGTTCGCCGGCTCCAGCTCCGTCCCCGCACACGTGGAGATGATGGGCTTCCTGGGCATGGGCAACAATCCTATGGTCGGCGCGACCGTGGCCGTGGCTGTGGCTGTGGCGGAGGCTGTGAAGTAAGGCAAAAACGCGACAGACGCACAAGACCTCCCCTTTACCTGAGGGGAGGTCTTTTTGTGTATACGAAATATCCCCCGGCGAAGCCGGGGGATATTTATTTTGCGCCGGCAGGGTGGGCGTTTCGCCCGGCTGCGACGCTTTTTTCCGATCGGGTCGGCTATAATGGGGACGTGAGGTGAGGCCTGTGACCGTGGTCTATCTGGACCGGGTGTTCGTTCTGAACGGCGTGGTGGATTACCTGCTGCTTCTGAGCGCGGCGTGGCTGTGCGGCCTGCCGATGCATCGGAGAAGGCTGCTGCTTTGGGCCGTGTTGGGCGGGCTGTACGCCGTGGGGGTATTTCTGCCGGGGGCGCAGCTGCTGGGACACCCGGTGCTCCGGGTGATGGCCGGGGCGGGACTGGCGCTGGGGGCGTTCCGGGCGAGGCTGCGGCCCGCAGGGGTGTTTCTGCTGCTGTCCGCCTGTCTGGCCGGCATCGTGCTGGCGCTGGGGTCGGCCTTCGGGGCGGCCTATGGCGTGGCGCAACGGCTGCTGGTGGCGGATATAAGCTGGCAAGCGCTTATACTTGTCAGCGTGCTTTTTTACTTGCTTTTGCGGGTATTTATGGGCCAGGCGGCACGGCATGGAGGGGGTGAGCTGTTGGAGGTGACCATCGTGATAGGCGGGCGGAAGCAGACGGTGACCGCCCTGCATGACACCGGGAACACGCTGCGGGACCCGGTGACCGGATGCCCGGCGCTGGTGGTGGAGCAGGGAGCTGCAGAGTCGCTCTGGCCGCCGGAGGTGGCCGGGGTGCTGGCCATGAAGGCGCCGCCGGAGGAAAAAATGGCGCGGCTGCACCGCATGGGCTGTCCGGTGCGCTTTACGCTGCTGCCCTTCCGCGCGGTGGGCACGGCGGCGGGGCTGCTGCTGGCGGCCCACAGTGACTACATAGAGGTGGGCGGGCGGCGGTGGCCGCGGACGCCCATCGCCCTGGCGGAGCAGCCGGTCAGTGACGGCGGCAGATACCACGCGCTGTGGGGCGACGCGGAAGGAGGGAGGACGCATGGAGAGGATACTGCGGTGGATGAGACGCCTGTGGTACAGCGTATGCAGGCGGGATAAGGTCATGTACATCGGCGGCAGCGACACGCTGCCGCCGCCCCTGCCGCGGGAGGAGGAGGCCGTGCTGCTGGAAAAGCTGAACAGCGGGGATTTCCAGGTGCGGCAGACGCTGATCGAGCGGAATCTGCGGCTGGTGGTCTATATCGCGCGGCGGTTTGAGAATACGGGGATACATATCGAGGACCTGATCTCCATTGGGACCATCGGGCTGATCAAGGCGGTCAACACCTTCCGGACGGACAAGAACATCAAGCTGGCCACCTATGCGTCCCGGTGCATCGAAAACGAGATCCTGATGCACCTGCGAAAGACCGGGTCGCAGCGGACGGAGGTGAGCTTTGACGAGCCGCTGAACACCGACCAGGACGGGAAGGAGCTGCTGCTGTCGGATGTGCTGGGCACCGACAACGACGTGGTGATGCGGCCCATCGAGGCGGATGTGGACCGGCAGCTGCTGCAGACGGCGGTGTCGCACCTGAGCCCGCGGGAGCGGGACATCATCACCATGCGCTTCGGCCTGGGCGGTACCAAGGAGCTGACGCAGAAGGAGGTGGCGGACCGGCTGGGCATCTCGCAGAGCTATATTTCCCGGCTGGAAAAGCGCATCATCCTGCGGCTGAAGCGGGAATTGATCAAGATGAGCTGAAAAAACGCCTGTGAAGCAAAACTGCTTCACAGGCGTTGTGCTGCAACGGTTTATTGCAAAGAAAGAGCGGCGGGACGATTGACGACCATCATGTTGTAGTAGCGCAGCAGGTGGTAGTCGTCCTTGTCCAGCTTGATGGTGCTCAGAAGGCGCTCGTTCTCCTCCAGCGGCTCCTTGGAGATCAGGGCCTTCAGCGCGATGGGCGCGAAGAAGGGGGAGGAGCCGATGCCGGAGACAAGGCCCACGGCGGGCATGCGGTTTTGCATGGGGTTCAGCATGCAGATGTACATCTTTTCCGCCTCGTTGATCTGGTTTGTCATCACCATGTGGGTGATGGTATCGTAGGCCTTCATCTCGCCGGTGAACAGGTGCTGGCAGTGGTCGGGATCGGCAAAATCCGCGACGCCCATGTACAGGGTAACGTCGATGCCCTCGCGGTCCGTGGCGTGGGAGAAGCGCAGCAGGGAGCGCACCATCTGGCGGATGCGGCCGTCGTAGTAGTACATATAGGCCAGGGACTGGTTGAAGTAGCTGTTCTTGGGCAGGACGGGCTCCGTGCGGAACATGGGCGGCTGGTAGTCGATGAAGCACTTCAGGTCGATGTCCAGTACCTGCGAGATCTCGTACAGCGTTTCAATGTCGATGGTGATGGCACCATTCTCATATTTGGACAGTGTCGCCTTGCTCTTGTTGATCATGGCGGAGAACTGCTCGATGGTATAGCCGCGGCTTTTTCGATATTTTTTGATGCGCTGGCCCACAAAATAGGAAAAAGAACTCAAATACGACACCTCCTTTTGACATGGTGTAATCATACCAAACGTTTGGTAGTAAGTCAACTATTTTTTCGGGGAGCGAAACCTTTCCATAGGGGCTTTTCCTTTTAGTAAACCATTCGGCGAAGAAAAAGAAAAGCACCGGCACCCGAGGGGGTGCCGGTGCTCTGTGATGCGGAAAGAGGACTTATTTGGCGGCTTCCATGCCGGCCAGCAGGGCCTTCTTGTTGCCCTCCAGGAAGCGGGCTTTCTTCTCGCCCAGCTCGATGCGGATGGCTTCCATCATCTGATCGACGGTGGTGACAGGGGCCTTGGCCAGGGTCGCGCCCAGGATGGCCACGTTGGCACCCTTGGGGTTGCCGATGGACTCGGCAATGCTGTTGGCGTCGCAGTAGACGACGGTGATGTCGTCACGGACGGCCTTGCGGTCGATGATAGAGCTGTTGACCACCAGGACGCCGCCGGGCTTCACATGCTCCTCGAACTTGTCCAGAGAAGGACGGTTCATGGCGACGATCACGTCGGCCTTGTCCACCAGGGGAGAGGCGACGGGCTCGTCGGAGACGATCACGGAGCAGTTGGCGGTGCCGCCGCGCATCTCGGGACCGTAGGAGGGCAGCCAGGAAACGTGCTTGCCGTCCAGCATGCAGGCCATAGCGACGAACTTACCGATCAGGAGCATGCCCTGACCGCCGAAACCGGCGAAAATAAAGGTTTTTTCCATGTTACTCCGCCTCCTTGTCTTTGTACACGCCCAGGGGATAGTAGGGAATCATGTTCTTCTCCAGCCAATCCATGGCCTCGATGGGAGACAGGCCCCAGTTGGTGGGGCAGGTGGACAGGACTTCGATCATGGTAAAGCCCTTGCCCTCCATCTGCAGACGGAACGCCTTGGCGATGGCCTTCTTGGCCTTGTTGATGTTGGCGGTGTTGTTGACGGCCACGCGCTCGATGTAGTAGGAGCTGGGAACAGCGGCCAGCATCTCGCACATCTTGATGGGCAGACCGCTCCACTCCTCGCTGCGGCCGGCGGGGCAGGTGGTAGCCTTCTGGCCGATCAGGGTGGTGGGGGCCATCTGGCCGCCGGTCATGCCGTAAATGGCGTTGTTGACAAAGATGGTGGTGATCTTCTCGCCGCGGTGGGCAGCGTGAACGATCTCAGCGGTACCGATGGAGGCCAGGTCGCCGTCGCCCTGATAGGTGAACACCAGAGTGTCCTTGCCGACAGCGCGCTTGATACCGGTGGCGACAGCGGGAGCGCGGCCGTGGGCAGCCTCGTACATGTCGCAGTTGAAGTAGTCATAGGCGAACACGGAGCAGCCCACGGGAGCCACGCCGATCACCTTGCCGTCCAGCTTCATCTCGTCGATGACCTCGGCCACAAGGCGGTGGATGATACCGTGGTTGCAGCCGGGGCAATAATGGAACTGCTTGTCAGTCAGCAGCTTAGTCTTTTCAAACAGTACAGCCATCTTATTTACCCTCCTTCATGCTCAGGATCTTGGTGACGATCTCGTCGGTAGAGGGCATCTGGCTGCCGCAATGACCGAAGAAGTCAACGTGCTTGGCGCCATTGATGGCCAGCTTCACGTCCTCCAGCATCTGGCCTTCGTTCAGCTCCACATCCAGCACGGCCTTGACGCTGCTCTGGCAGCAGGCCTCGCGCACGGCGTCGTAGGGGAAGGGCCACACGGTGATGGGACGGACCAGGCCGACCTTGATGCCCTTTTCCTTCAGCTCGGCGATAGCGCTCTTGGCGATACGGGCCACGGTGCCGAAGGCGGTGATGACGTACTCGGCGCCCTCGCAGTTGTAGCTCTCCCACATCTGCTCGTTGGCCACGACTTCCTTGTACATGGCCTGCAGCTCGTCGTTGTGGACGGCCAGGCTCTCGGTGTCGATGTAGATGGAGTTGATGATGCCGCGCTTGGCGGGATCGTCGCCGGGCTTCCAGCCGGTGCAGGCCCAGGGCTTCTTCTCCGGGTCTACCTTGTAGTCCACCATCTCGGGCAGCTCCACGGGCTCCATCATCTGAGCGATGATGCCGTCCGCCAGGAACAGCACGGGGATGCGGTACTTCTCGGCCTTATCGTAGGCGATCATCATCAGGTCGATGGCCTCCTGCACGGAAGCGGGAGCGAAGGTCAGCAGGTGATAGTCACCGTTGCCGCCGCCCTTGACGCCCTGGAAATAGTCGCCCTGGGAAGCCTGGATGTTGCCCAGACCGGGGCCGCCGCGCATCACGTTGATGATGACAGCGGGAACCATGGCGCCTGCGCAGTAGGAGATACCCTCCTGCTTCAGAGAGACGCCGGGGCTGGAAGAAGAAGTGATGACACGGGCGCCGGTACCGGCAGCGCCGTACACCATGTTGATAGCCGCCACCTCGGACTCGGCCTGCAGGAAGCAGCCGTCGACCTCGGGCATACGGGCGGACATGTATTCGGGGATCTCCGTTTGCGGAGTGATGGGGTAACCGAAGAAATAACGGGCGCCGGCGCGAATAGCGGCCTCCGCGATAGCTTCGCTACCCTTCATAAGAGTCAAAGCCATGTTTTTTCCTCCTTAGTCTTTTTCGATATGGATTACCACATCAGGACAGGTGCGGGCGCAGGAAGTGCAGCCCACGCATGCTTCCATGTTGGTGACCTCCGCCGGGTGATAGCCCTTCGCGTTGATCTTTGCCTTGGACAGTTCAATGATACCCTTCGGGCAAGCTCTGACGCACAGACCGCAGCCCTTACAAAGGTTTTCATTGATGGTTACTTTAACCACATTTGACACCTCTTTTCTCTTAATTCGCTGAATTCTCTACCATATCTCTATCCCTTTTCGGGGGATATACAGGGATTAATACATTTCCTTTCTGGGATCGGTGGTGTTCAGACCGTACTCGATGTAGGAATCCCAGTCACGATGCATGTACACATCGATGGCGATGGGCTTGCCCACATATTTCGGGTCGGGATTTCTGGCAAGGAAAGCATCCAGAAATTCTTTTTTGCCGGTGGTGTATGCCACGGGGATACCGCTGGCGTCGGCCACCTGCCGCAGCAGCTCATAGCCGTCCCACAGCTCATCGGCTGTGGTCATGGTGGCAAGATTCGTGTTGTTGATCATGCCGGTGATCTGCAAACGGGAATGGGCCTGCATGCCCTCCTGCAAACGGTGAATCTTTTCCAGTGTGCTGGCCAGCGGACGACGGATGTTCACTACGTTCAGAACCTCCAGTGAGCCTTCGGGAAGATCCACGAAGTCCTGATGGTAGCGGCCCAGCGCCGTAGCGCCCACGTCGTCACCGCCTACGTCGAATATCACGCTGTCCCAATCCAGAACGAAGGCAGACTGCACCTCGGCGGGGAGTGAGAGCGTTTCGATACCGGAACAGGCAAAGTTGGGAGAGACGAGACGGATCTCCTTCTGCTCTACCATTTTACCACGTTCTGTCAAGCGGAAATAGGTGTTCACCATATCCAGATCGATCAGCTCCGTGCGTTCGCCTCTGGCGGCGGACTGCATGGCGAAGTTCAGCGCCAGCTCACTTTTTCCGCTGCCATAATTGCCGATGAGTACCTTGACTTTCTTCATCCGCCGTGTTCTCCTTTACGATCAGGTATGCTGTATCCCGCGGATGTGCTCCGCAGGCATATGGGTGGAATCACAGTATCCCCTCCCCGGGGGAGGGGATACTGTAATAGGTAAGCTTTGAATTACTTCAGGTTCTCCTTGATGGTCTGGCACAGCGCGGTAATGCCCTGAACGATCTTCTCCTCGGGCATGCAGCTGTAGTTCAGACGCAGGGTGTTCTCGTGGCCGCCGTTGGGGAAGAAGGAACCGCCGGGAACGAAGGCGACCTTCTTGCTCAGGCACTTCATCTGCAGCTCCTTGGCGTCCATGTACTCAGGCAGGACCACCCAGGCGAACAGACCGCCGTCGGGACGGGTGAAGGTGCAGGGCTCGGGCAGCTCCTTGGCCAGGGTCTCCAGCATCACGGAGCGGCGCTTCTTGTAGCACTCGCGGATGGTGTTAACGTGGGCGTCCAGGTCGAACATGTCGATCCACTTGGAGGTCTCCATCTGGCCGATGGTGGAAGCCTGCAGAGAGGCGGCCTGCTCCATGAAGTTGTACTTGGAGAGGATCTCATCGTCGGCGCAGACCCAGCCCAGACGGTAGCCGGGGGCCAGGATCTTGGAGAAGGTGCCCAGGTAGATCACCAGGCCCTTGGTATCCAGGCTCTTCAGCGCGGGCATATACTCGCCCTCGAAGCGCAGCTCGCCGTAGGGGTTGTCCTCGATGACGGGGATCTCATACTTGTTGATGATGTCCATGAACTTATGACGGCGATCCAGGTCCCAGGTACGGCCGGTGGGGTTCTGGAAATCGGGGATGACGTAGATCATCTTCACGCGCTCGGTGGTGGCCAGGATCTTCTCCAGCTCTTCCATGACCATGCCGCCGTCGTCGGTGGGGACCTCGATGAACTTAGGCTCACAGGCCTTGAAGGCGTTGACGGCGCCCAGGTAGGAGGGACTCTCCAGCAGGACCACGTCGCCGGGGTTCAGGAACACACGGGCGGAGAAATCCAGACCCTGCTGGGAACCAGAGGTCACCAGGATGTGATCCTTGTCGGTGTGGATGTTATTCTTGACCAGCATGCGCTCGGCGATCTGCTCGCGCAGGCGGGGATAGCCCTCGGTGGTGGAGTACTGCAGCGCCTCGCGGCCGTGCTCCTTCATAACGGCAACGGAGGCCTCCATCATCTGCTCCACGGGGAACAGCTCGGCAGCGGGCAGACCGCCGGCGAAGGAGATGATGTCGGGCTGGGCCGTCAGCTTCAGCAGCTCGCGGATCTCGGAACCCTTCAGCTGATCCATTCTACTTGCAAACTGTACCATTGTACTTTTCCTCCTCAAATTTTGTTCCAGCGCCGATTGCGCCTAAACGTACAGGTTTATTAAAGCACATTTTACCACCAAAGTAAATAAAGAGGTGCCGCGGAAAGCAGCGCGGCATTGATTTTTGTGGAACCCGCCAAAAATCGGGGGCGCTGTACCGTCAAAACCACAACGGTGATTCGACAGAAGACACTATAAAATGCGAAGGAATCGACAAAGTTCCACTATATGTTGAACCGTTCGGCGAAAGCGGCGGTGCTTTACAAGAGCAGGGCTGCCGTGGTATACTGCAGGAAATAACTGGAAAGGGAGGCTGGATATGCGTATGAAAAAGAAGGAGTATGCGGCGGCCGCGGCGCTGCTGGCAGCCAGCTCCGCTCTGTGCCTCCGCCTGATGAAAAGGGTGGGCGACAGGCTGAAGCGGCAGCAGGAAAAGGCGCAGGAGAAAAGCGGGAAATAAGCCGGCTCGGATAATGCAAAAGAGAGAGGGAGGCCCCTCTCTCTTTTTTGCAGCTTACAGGGCGCGGACGCCGTCCATGATGATGGCACCGGCCGGGGTGGCCATCTCGTCCTCCAGCCGCTGCAGGAGGTCGTTGACGTCCTGATAGTGGATGTAAAAGGTGCCGCGGTTGATATCAGCCCGCTCGGCCAGCTCCCTCACGGAGATGGATTTGGAGGGCTTTTCGGTCATGAGGTCCATCAGGGCCTGGCGCAGCTGCTTTTTCGTCTTTTTGACCCGCCGGTCAACTCCGCGTCCATCCATACACTCGCCCTCCGCATGCGTAAGATTGCACCGTGGTCAACTTTGTGTTGATTTTAACACATTCTTGCGGCGAGGACAAGGCGCTATTGCAAATTTTTCACTTTTTCGCCAAGAGAACGGGCTTCTAAAGGGGACGGACAGCGCATAGAAATAGGGCAACAGACAGGATTCGGAGGATGGCATTATGAGAGAAGCGACGTCCATTTATCAGGATATGGCCCGGCGCACCGGCGGCAGTGTGTATATCGGCGTGGTGGGGCCGGTGCGGACGGGGAAATCCACCTTTGTCAAGCGGTTCATGGAGACGCTGGTGCTGCCCCATATCGACAACGCCTACCGGCGGGACCGGGCGCAGGATGAGCTGCCCCAGAGCGGCTCCGGACGGACGATCATGACGGCGGAGCCGAAGTTCGTGCCGGAGGAGGCCGTGGAGGTACGGACGGAGGAGGGCGCGGTATTTTCCGTGCGGCTGGTGGACTGCGTGGGGTATATGGTGGACTCGGCGGTGGGACAGTTCGAGGACCTGGCGCCCCGGATGGTGATGACGCCCTGGTTCGACCACGAGATCCCCATGACCGAGGCTGCAGAGATCGGCACGCGGAAGGTCATCACCGACCACGCCACCGTGGGCGTGGTGGTGACCACGGACGGGAGCATCACGGACATCCCGCGGGAGGACTATCGCGAGGCGGAGGAGCGGGTGATACGGGAGCTGCAGGACATCGGCAAGCCCTTTGTGGTGCTGCTGAACAGCGCGGAGCCGGACGGCCCGCAGGCTGCCGCCGCGGCGGCGGAGATACAGGGGAAATACGGCGTCGCCTGCCGGTGCGTCAGCTGCCTGACGCTGACGGAGGAGGACATCGGGGAGATCCTGCGGGATATGCTCTACCAGTTCCCGCTGCAGGAGCTGGATGTGTTCCTGCCGGAGTGGGTGGACGCGCTGCCGGGAGAGCATCCCATCCGCAGCGGGCTGTATCAGGAGATCAGCCGCGCGGCGGCGGAGCTGACGCGCATCAGTGCGCTGCCGCCGTGCCTGGATATGCTGGCCCAGGGGGAGAACGTGGAGAGCGCCTCGGCCGGGGCCATAGATCTGGGCGTGGGCGTGGCGCAGGTGGAGATACGGCTGCCGCGGCGGCTGTTCTTCGAGACGCTGAGCCAACGCAGCGGGCTGGAGGTCACCGACGACGGCGACCTGATCCAGCTGATCGGGGAGCTGGCGGAGGCCAAGCGGGAATACGACAAGGTGGCGCCGGCGCTGAAGGCGGCCCGGGAGACGGGCTACGGCATCGTCATGCCCGGCGTGGAGGAGCTGGATCTGGAGTCGCCGGAGATCGTGCGGCAGGGGGGACGCTACGGGGTGCGCATGCGGGCCAGCGCGCCGTCCATCCACCTGATCCGGGCGGACATCGAGACCACGGTCTCGCCCATCGTCGGGGACGAGAAGCAGTCGGAGGAGATGGTGAACTACCTGCTGCAGCAATTTGAGGGGGACACGGGAAAGCTGTGGCAGTCCAACATTTTCGGCCGCAGCTTCCACGAGATCGTGGGCGAGGACCTGCAGGCCAAGCTGAAGCGCATGCCGGCGGACGCCCAGGCAAAGCTGCGCCAGGCCCTGGAGCGCATCATCAACGAGGGCGGCGGGGGATTGATCTGCATCATTCTGTGAGGGACCTCCATAGAGCATGGCCGGGCTGTGCCCGGCCATGCGGTTTTTGCACGATGGTTGCGCAGAAGGAACGAAATATCATCTAAAGCGGCACATTTGCAAGGTTTGAAATGTATGGAACATTTGGTTTTGATTTTTGAATTATTTTAACTTTTTGGAAGAAAATGCGCATTAAAAATAGAAATTTTGTAAAATATTTTTCACTTTCGTAGTGACAATTCCAAACGAGCTGGTATAATGTACCTGGAACAAATAGAGCCGCCTTGGGCGGGGAGACGAAGGAAGGACACAAACATGGGAATCAAGATCGGTATCAACGGCTTCGGACGTATCGGACGGGTGGTGCTGCGCATCCTGGCGGATGATCCGGAGCGCTTTGACGTGTGCGGCATCAATCTGCGGAAGGCGGACGTGGACTACATGGTCTATCTGCTGAAGTACGACTCCGTATTCCGCAACTTCCCCGGTATCGTGGAGCACGCCGGCGGGGATCTGATCGTCAACGGGCGAAAGATCAAGGTCTACAGCGAGTCTGACGCGGCCATGATCAACTGGGCGGACTGCGGCGCGGAGTATATCATCGAGTCCACCGGCGCCAACAATACCACCGAAAAGGCGTCGCGCCATTTCAAGGGCGGCGCGAAAAAGGTCATCCTGACGGCTCCGGCCAAGGACGACGCCACGCCCACCTTCGTGTTCGGCGTCAACAGCGACGAATACCGCAGCGATATGCGGGTCATCTCCAACGCCAGCTGCACCACCAACTGCCTGGCACCGCTGGCCTGCGTCATCCACAAGGAATTCGGCATCGAGCAGTCCCTGATGTCCACCATCCACGCCTCCACCGCCAAGCAGAAGGCCGTGGACAGCCGCGGCGGCAGTGACTGGCGCACGGGGCGCTCCATCCTCAACAACATCATCCCCACTACCACCGGGGCGGCCAAGGCCGTGGGCCGCGTGATCCCGTCCCTGAAGGGCAAGATGACCGGCATGGCCTTCCGGGTGCCCACGGCAGACGTGTCCGTGGTGGACCTGACGGCCCGGCTCAGCAAGACGGCGTCCTACGCGGACATCTGCTATGAGATCAAGCACGCCTCCGAGACGTACATGAAGGGCATCATCGGCTATACCCGCGACCAGGTGGTGTCCACCGACCTGATCGGCAACCCCTGCCCCTGCATTTTCGACGAGACGGCGGGCATCTCCCTGGACCAGGATTTCGTGAAGCTCATCGCCTGGTACGACAACGAGTGGGGCTACAGCAACATGGTGGTGCGGATGCTGGAGCACATGCACACCGTGGACGAGGCGGACGCCTTTACGACACAGGAATAAGCGCTGCATCCCGCATATCCCCCGGCCGGAATGGTCGGGGGATATTTGTCTGTACGGCCTTGCCAAGCCCGGCGCGCCGTGCTATGATATACGCAGAAGAACGTGCGGCAGGGAGGAGGCACCTATATGCTTTTGGCCATCGACATCGGTAATTCCAATATCTCCGTGGGACTGTTCGACCGGGAGAAAGAGCTGAAGTTTCTGGCGTCTATCGACACGGACAGCCGCAAAACGGCGGACCAGATCAGCATCGACCTGATGAATCTGTTCACGCTGTACGGCTGCGACATCCGCGACGTCAGCGGCGCGATCTTTTCCAGCGTGGTGCCGCCCATGAATTTTATGATGGAGAAGGCCCTGACGCGTCTGCTGGGCAAGCCACCCATGGTGGTGGGCGCGGGCATCAGGACCGGGCTGAACATCCGCATGGAGTTCAACAGCCAGCAGCTGGGCGCGGACATCGTGGCCAACGCGGTGGCGGCGCTGGAGAAATACCCGGTGCCCATCATCATGATCGACATGGGTACCGCCACCATCATCTCCTACATCTCCGAGAAGCGCAGCTATGAGGGCGGGCTGATGTTCCCCGGCGTGCGGCTGTCGTTGGATGCGCTGTCCCACCACACGGCGCAGCTGCCCAATATCTCGCTGGAGCATCCCCGGCAGCTGATCGGCAAGAACACCGAGGACTGCATGCGCAGCGGTATCGTCTATGGCACGGCGGCTATGCTGGACGGGGTCATCGACCGCATCCGCGAAACACTGGGCGGGGCGGAGCCGTCTATCGTGGCCACAGGTCCCAACGCGCCGGTGATCGCCCGGTATTGCCGCAACCGCGTGGTGTACGACAAGTACCTGCTGATGGAGGGGCTGTACGCCATCTATCAGAAAAACGCGAAGTGACGAAAAGCCCTCCGGCAGTGCCGGAGGGCTTTTCGTGTAAAAAACAGCTGGAAAGCGAAAACACTTTCCAGCTGTTTATGTGTAACGGTTTTTTACTTGGCCAGCACCTTTTTCAGCTTGACGAAGCGGGGCAGGGAGTCCTGCTTGGGCAGGTCGGGCTCGCCCTGGATCAGAGGCAGCGCATATTCGATAAACTGGTGGTTCACGCCATTGCCCTCCTCATTGATCCACTCGCGGGGGATCTTCTTTTCCACGTTAGCCACCTCCACCAGCGGGACAAGCTTGGTGCGGCAGGCATATTTTCCGTTCTGGATACCGCGCTCAAAGCCGATCATGCGGCCGTTGATGCCGTTGACCGCGTTCTCCACGGCCACCTTGCCGGCCATGTAGGACTCCTCGATGTCGGTCTCGCTGGCCAGATGGGCCGCGCAGCGCTGGAGCAGATTCAGCTCAATGCCGCGGACCTTGGCGCCGGTCTCCTCCTTCAGCACCTGGGCCAGGATAGCGGCCAGGCCGCCCAGCTGGGCGTGGCCGAAGCCGTCGTTGGCGGCCACCTTGGCCTCGGAGACGAAGTCGCCGTTTTCGTAGTGGATGCCCTCAGACACAGCCACGATGCAGTTGCCGGTGGTGTTGTAGACACGCTTGACGTCCTCGATGAACCTGGGCATGCTGAAGTCCGTCTCGGGCAGGTAGATCAGGTCGGGGCCGGCGCCGTATTCGCCGGCCAGGGCGGAGGCTGCCGTCAGCCATCCGGCGTGACGGCCCATGATCTCCACCACCACGATCATGCCCTTGTCATAGACGCGGGCGTCCTGATAGACCTCCATGATGGAGGTGGCGATGTACTTGGCGGCGGAGGCGTAGCCGGGGCAGTGGTCGGTGCCGAAGAGGTCGTTGTCGATGGTCTTGGGCACGCCCATGACGCGGCACTCGTAGCCCACGGACTGCATGTACTGGTTGATCTTATTGCAGGTGTCCATGGAGTCGTTGCCGCCGTTATAGAAGAAATAGCGCACGTCGTGCTTCTTGAACACCTCGAGGATGCGCTTGTAGTCGGTGTCGTCCAGCTCTGGGTCCGCGATCTTGTAGCGGCAGGAGCCAAGGGCGGAGGAGGGGGTATACTTCATCAGGCGCAGCTCCTCCGGGTCCTCCTGGCCCATGTCGAACAGCCGGTCGTTGAGAACGCCCATGATGCCGTGCTCGGCGCCCAGCACCTGTGTGATCGCCCCGGACTTCAGCGCTGTGTCGATAACGCCGTAAGCGCTGGCATTGATAACGGAAGTGGGACCGCCGGACTGGCCGATGATACACGCACCGCGCAGCTCTTTCATACTCTGTATACCTCCAAAAAACGGAATTTTAGGCGAAACAGGCCCGCCCAGTATTTACAACGGGTATTCTACCATGTAAAATGAGGATTGTAAACAGTTTACACTTGCAAAATCGAAAAAATATGATACAATAGGAATGTTCCGAACAACAGGCACAATATTGCAAAATTTGATCATAAAGGAGACTGTGATATGGCACTGGTAACTTCCAAGGAAATGTTTGCCAAGGCATACGACGGCGGCTACGCCATCGGCGCATTCAACGTCAACAACATGGAGATCGTGCAGGGCATCACCGAGGCCTGCCAGGAGGAGCGCGCCCCCGTGATCCTGCAGGTCAGCAAGGGCGCCCGTGCCTACGCCAACCACACCTATCTGGTGAAGCTGGTGGAGGCGGCGGTGGAGACCTGCCCCGACATCCCCATCGTGCTGCATCTGGACCACGGCCCCGACTTTGAGACCTGCAAGAGCTGCATCGACGGCGGCTTTACCTCCGTGATGATCGACGCCTCTTCCAAGCCCTTTGCCGAGAACATCGAGATCACCCGCAAGGTGGTGGAGTACGCCCACGACCACGGCGTGGTGGTGGAGGCCGAGCTGGGCACCCTGGCCGGTATCGAGGACGATGTGAAGGTGGCCGACCACGCCGCGTCCTACACCCGTCCCGAGGAGGTGGAGGAGTTCGTTTCCAAGACCGGCTGCGACTCCCTGGCCATCGCCATCGGCACCAGCCACGGCGCATACAAGTTCAAGCCCGAGCAGTGCACCGTCAACGAAAAGGGCATCCTGGTGCCGCCTCCCCTGCGCTTTGACGTGCTGGAGGAGGTCAGCAAGCGGCTGCCCGGCTTCCCCATCGTGCTGCACGGCTCTTCCTCCGTGCCCCAGGAGTATGTGAAGATGATCAACGAGCACGGCGGCAAGATGCCCAACGCCATCGGTGTGCCCGAGGAGCAGCTGCGTCAGGCCGCCCGCCTGTCCGTCTGCAAGATCAACATCGACTCCGATCTGCGTCTGGCCATGACCGGCACCATCCGCCAGTTCATGGACGAGCATCCCGACAAGTTCGATCCCCGCGAGTATCTGAAGCCCGCCCGCGCCAACATCAAGGAGCTGGTGCGCCACAAGCTGGTGGACGTGCTGGGCTGCGCCGGCAAGGCGTAAATCCCCGCCAAACAGGCATTTACTGAACAGCCCCCGGCAGTGCGCCGGGGGCTGTTTTGCATCTTGTATCAAAGGCGATTGTATACGATCTCCGTGACGCGCCAATAGCCGTCATCCCGCTTTTCCAGCTTCCAGAGGGCGATCTGGTCTATCGCGCCTGTTCCCTGATAGGGGCTGAGATCATGGGCCTTATCAAAGCGCTGATATCCGTATTTTACCCACATTTTTCCGGTGCTGCTGCCAAAATGCGCCGACAGCAGGTCAACGTGATAGATGGTCAGAATCTTGCCGGTATACATCTCCGGGATGCAGTAATCCAGCAACGCGCCGAAGCCGTAGGCAATATCTTCCCTTGGCATCGCCATATTGCTGTATAGTTCTTCTTCTGTATATTGAAATACCATATGTGCATTGCTCAGAATGGCATTTGCTTCGGCGCGGTCGGAATAGTCTCCCTTGAACAGCAGCGCTAGGCGGTCGCTGAGCGTGTACTCTTTGGTAACGCTGACGTCTATCAGATAGTCAATAGAATTGAGCCGCAGCAGGAGCGTCACCATCAGCACGACCGCCGCCGTGATGGCGATGACACACCACGTCTGCTTCCGCAGCTTCTTTTTCAGTGTCCGAAGCACGCCGGCTTCGCCGGCTCGCTGCTGCGTATCCTCCGGATCGCCGGCGTGGGGCGTTTCCTCACCCTTAAATGCCTCGCGGCACGCTTCACAGGTCTCCAAATGTGCCTTGACGAAGGCAACGCTTTCGTCGCTGAGCATACCCTCCGCATACAGCGGCAGCAGCTCCTGAACGACATGACATTCACTTTTCATGGCAGCTTTCCTCCAATCTGTTTTTGATCATTTTCCTTGCCCGGTGGTAGGTCACACAGACCCAATTATCCGTCTTGCAGAACAATTCTCCGATCTGCTTATAGGACAGCTCGGCGTATACCCGCCACATGAACACCTCACGGTAAGGCTCCGGCAGCTCGTGGAGAACAGAGCGTATCCGTTGGGATTCCTCCCGGATAATGAGCAGCTCCTCCGGAGCCGAGCTGTCGTCTGATCGTTCCGGCAGCTCCTCCAGCGGTGCAGTCCGCTTTGTCTTCCGCAGTGAGGAAATGTAGCAGTTTTTTGCGATCTGACACAGCCATACGCGGAGCTCGCACTGACCTCTGAAGCTTCCGATGCCTTGCAGCGCTTTCAGGAAGGCTTCGCTGGTGATCTCCTCCGCTGTGTGTTCGCTGCCGGAGAGCTTTAGAATGTAACGGTAGACATCCCGAAAATACAGCGTATAAACCCGCTCGAACTCCATTCACTGCCACCTCCTTTCACTCATAAGACGCATAAGTGGGCGATCTCTTACAGATTTTGCGGAAAAAACTGTGGGGAATTTGGCATTCACACCCTTTCCAGCACGCAGTACGCCACATCCGGGGGTGCAAGCATGGGAAAGTCAGGCGCTTCGGCGTTGTAGGGGTCGAAGAACCGGGCCTGGATGTCCTGTTGGGTCAGCCACGCGCGCAGGCGCAAGCCGCAGCGCTTGGTCATACCCTCCAGCACCTCCGGGCGGTCCAGCTCGAATACCGGCAGGCCGCTGTCATACCCGGCGGTGTCGTAGCCACCGGCCAGCGCCAGCAGCTGCGCCGCACCGGAGTTCATGCGCTCCTGCCATGCAAAAGCCGCCCGCGCCAGCGGGGTAGGGGAGAGAAAGCCGTCCATCACCCGGCGCAGCGCCGCGGTCTCGTCCCCTTGAAAGCCGGGGTCGAAGAAGGCCACACCGGCGGCCATGTGGCCGCCGAAGGTAGAAACGGTTTACAAGACTTGAATTTTCGGCGGTTTTGTGGTAATATAAAGGCATAGAGAGCAAAAAAATCCCCGGCCATGCCGGGGATTTTTTTATTGCTTTACAGGGTCTCCTTGATCTTGGCAGCGATCTGGTCGGCGGTCAGGCCGTACTCCCGCAGGACGTCGGCGGCCTTGCCGGATTGGCCGAACTGATCGTTTACGCCGATCTTGCGGAACTTGCAGCTGACCTTGCCCATCAGCACGTCGGCCACGGCATCGCCCAGGCCGCCGATGACGCTGTGCTCCTCCACGGTGACCACGTTGCCGCACTTTTCGGCGTACTTGGTGACACACTCGGCGTCGATGGGCTTGATGGTGTGGACGTTGATGACGCTGATCTCAATGCCCTCGGCAGACAGCAGCTTGGAGGCTTCCAGCGCCTCGTTGACCATCAGGCCACAGGCGAACACCGCTGCGTCCTTGCCCTCCCGCAGGACGTTTGCTTTGCCGATCTCGAAGGGGTAGTCCTCCTCGAACACAGGTGTGGCCAGACGGGCCAGACGCATATAGGCGGGACCCTGGAACTCCGCCAGGGCGAAGGTGGCCTTCCTGGCCTCGTTGGCGTCGGCGGGGACGATGACGGTCATGCCGGGGATCAGGCGCATAAGGCCGATGTCCTCAATGGCCTGGTGGCTGCCGCCGTCCTCGCCCACGGACACGCCGGCGTGGGAGCAGCAGATCTTCACATTGAACTTGGGATAGGCGATAGAGTTGCGGATCTGCTCATAGGCCCGGCCCGCGCCGAACATGGCGAAGGTGGAGCAGAAGGGGATCAGTCCCATGGTGGACAGGCCCGCACCGATGTTCATCATGTTGGCCTCGGCGATGCCGCAGTCAAAGAAGCGGTCGGGATGGGCCGCCTTGAAATACTTGGTCATGGTCGCGCCGGCCAAATCGGCATCCAGCACCACGACCTTCTTGTTCTGTTCACCCAGCTCTACCAGGGCCTTGCCGTAGGCCTCGCGGGTGGCGATCTTTTCACTCATGGCTCAGTCCTCCAATTCCTTCAATGCCTGCTGACGCTGCTCCTCGTTGGGCGCCTTGCCGTGCCAGCCTACCTGGCCCTCCATAAAGGAGACACCCTTGCCCTTCACCGTGTGGGCCAGGATGGCCTTGGGCTTGCCGGGGGTGACCGGCGCGCTGAGAGCCGCCTCGATGGCGTCCAGGTCGTGGCCGTCGATCTCGTGCAGGTCAAAGCCGAAGGCGCGCAGCTTGGCGGCCATATCGCCCAGGCTCATGACCTCGTCGTTGCTGCCGTCGATCTGCAGGCCGTTGTTGTCCACGATGACCGTCAGGTTGTCCAGCTTGTAGTGGGCAGCGGACATCAGTGCCTCCCAGATCTGGCCCTCCTGGCACTCACCGTCGCCCAGCAGGGCGAACACCTTGGTGTCCTTGCCCTGGAGCTTGGCGCCCAGCGCCATGCCCACGGCGATGGAGCAGCCCTGGCCCAGCGAGCCGGTGGAGGCGTCCACACCGGGGACCTTCTTGCAGTCGGGGTGGCCCTGCAGGATGCTGTGCAGCTGCCGGAAGCTCTTGAACTCGTCGCGGCTGATGAAGCCCAGCTCCGCCAGCACGGCGTAGTAGCAGGGGGCGGCGTGGCCCTTGCTGAGGACGAAGCGGTCGCGGTCCTCCCAGTGGGGCTTCTCGGGATCGATGCGCATGTGATTATAGAATACGCTGGCCACCAGTTCCACCGCGGAAAGGGAGCCGCCGGGATGACCGCTGCCGGCATTGGCGGTCATGTTGATGATGTCCCGGCGCATCTGGCGGCATACGCCGGACAGTTCTGCTTTATTCATGGGAAACCTCCATTCCATAGTCTTCTAAACTCATAGGATATAGTATTTTCCGCGTAAAGTCAATGTGGCCAAAGCGAAAAGCGGCGGAAAAGCGAAAATTCACGGCAGCCGGGCGGCAGGCATACAATAGCGCAGGGGGGAGATAGGATGCTTTTTCGTCCGTATGACCGGCTGGAGGCCGTGATCTATGCCCACCAGTGGGCGTACAGCCGGAATCCGGCCTTCTATGACTATGAGGCGCTGGGCGGCGACTGCACCAACTACGCCTCGCAGTGCATCTATGCCGGGACCGGCGTGATGAATTACACGCCCGCCTTCGGGTGGTACTACATCAACAGCAACGACAAGTCACCCTCCTGGGCCGGGGTGGAGTATCTGCGGAATTTTCTGGTGCGGGAGCAGCGCTCAGCCGGGCCTGTGGCCCAGGAGACGCAGGACCTATCCCGGGCGATGCTGGGCGACGTGATCCAACTGCGGTTCGACGGGGACGTGTTCCAGCATTCGCCGGTGGTGGTCCGGCCCAGCGCCGACGGCGACCCGTCCGGCATTCTGGTGGCCGCCCACAGCGTGGACGTGGATTGGCGGCCGCTGAGCACCTATGACTATCAGGCCTACCGAGTGCTGCATGTACTGGGCGCCTTCGTGCCATAAGGCAAGCCCTCCGGCTGAGCCGGAGGGCTTGATCTGGCGTCTGACAGGGTAGGGCGGAGGATCGACCTCCGCCTTATTCCTGCTTGTCTGTATCCTCGATTTTTCCTTTCATTTTAACGTGTGACAAGGGATTTGCCTTTGCAGCTACCCGCAAGGCTTCGTTGTCGATGTGGGTATAAATTTCGGTGGTGTTCAGGTGCTCGTGGCCCAGCACCTCCTGCACGGCCTTGACATCCACGCCGTTCTGCAGCATCAGCGTGGCCGCCGTATGGCGCAGCTTGTGGCTGGAGTATTTCTCACTGTCCAGCCCAGCGGCGGACAGGTGCTTTTTCACCAGCGCATGCACCGTGGAGCGGCTGATGCGCTGGTTCTGCGCCGAGAGAAACAGGGCGTTTTTATCCCGCCCGGTGATGGGCCGGCGCACGGCCATATAGCGGGCCAGCGCGTCCTTGCTGGCCTGGTTCAGGTACACCACGCGGACCTTATTGCCCTTGCCCAGGATGCGCAGGGCGTCGTCGTGGATGTCGGTGACGTCCAGGCCGATCAGCTCAGAGATACGCAGGCCGCAGTTGAGAAACAGCGTCAGAATGCAGTAATCCCGCTCGCGATGGGGGCCGTCCACGGCGTCCAGCAGGGAAAGGGACTCGTTCAGCGTCAGGTAGCGGGGGAGGGACTTCATCTGCTTGGGCGTGTCCACGTCCTTGCAGGGATTATCCTCCAAAAGGTGCCGTTTGTTGCAGATATAGTTGAAAAACGAGCGAATGGTGGCCAATTTCCGGGCGCGTGATGCCGCATTTAGCCCTTTGTTAGAATTTTCACTATTCTGGTGCTGTACGCGATCCCGGCTCAGGTACGTCAGATAGCTGTAAATATCCGTCAGCGTAATGCGCGAGATGAAATCAATGTCGATGTCGCGGATGTCGATGGCGTCCAGCGGCTGGCCGGCCAGCGCCGGATCGCGCTGCTGCTTCAGATACCGGAAGAAATTCCGCATGTCCAAATAGTATTCATCCACCGTGCGCTGGGAGTGCGCCTTGATGGTCTCGTGGTAACTGAGGAAATCCAGCAGCAGCTGGGGCGAATCCAAACGATAGTCCATAGTCAGATCTGCTTTGGTACAGGATAGTTTGTTGTGGATGAGCGGCGCTGCGCGCTGACTGCAAATGCGGCCATGCTATCGGTACAAATGCATCGGGCTAAGCCTGTCAGTCTGTCGCATCAGCGCACCGTATCTTATATGATCTATTATGATCTATGCGCGTGATGCAGCTGCGGCAATACGGCGCTGTGCGGCCCAAATGGTTGTTTGCCTCCACTCGATTGAACAAAATTTTTATTTTGTTCAATCGTGCATATCCTCTCAAAGCCCCTCCTCTCTGCGGGTCCTGTGGGCATCATAGCAAACAGGCGTGTGGAAGTCAAGCTTGAACAAAAGACGAGCCTGTGCTCCGCCTGCAAGACGCTTTGCTGCTATGCTCAATTAATCAAACCGTGCCGCTGCGATCGCCGCACTTTACTATGTGAGCACCACTCAACTCAACGACGCTGGGTGTTTTTTCTATAAACAAAGGACGGCTCGCGCCGTCCTTTGTTTAGTAGTCCTTCACTTCTCCCCTCTCCCCTTTTTGGGCATGGGGACAGGCGTGGCCGCCTCCGCCAGCGTCAGGACGCGCTCCGTCAGCTGGTGGTCCTCCACGTCCAGAATATAGCACTCCTTGGCGCCCTCATAGGGACAGCCGCAGGGCGCGTTTGACAGAATATCGTGCAGAACTGGCAGCTTTTTCACGAAAACCGTGTTGTCACACAGCGTGAGTATCGGTTTATCGTTCAGATAGACCATATACTCCCCGAACATTTTCCGGCTGCGGATGTCCCACAGCGGCGGCAGCTGCTCCAGCACGAAGGCCAGGTACTCTGGCGAGGTGGCCATTACGCCTTCAGGCAGCGCAGCACCGCCATCAGGATGGAGTAGTACTTGCTGTCCGGCGTGTCGGCGCGGCTGGTGATGATCACCGGGCAGGACGCGCCGCAGATGGTGCTGGCCATGGTCTTTCCGGCGATGTAGGTGCAGGCCTTGTACAGCACATTGCCGATCTCGATATAGGGCACCAGCAGGATGTCCGCCTGGCCCGCCACGGGGTCGTGGATGGCCTTGTGCTTCACGGACTCCATGGAGATAGCGCCGTCCAGGGCCAGGGGGCCGGAGATGACGCAGCCGGGAACGCCGCGCTCGGCGATGGCCTTGGCGGAGACGGTGGAGGGCATCTTCTCGGTGACGTTCTCCACGGCGGACAGCACGGCCACCTTGGGGCAGTCGATGCCCAGCGCCTTGGCCACCGGCAGCGCGTTCTCCACGATGCCGATCTGGGTGTCCACGTCCGGGGCGATGTTGATGGCCGCGTCGGTGATCATCACAAAGCGGCCCTCATACTCGAAGATGCCGCACTGACTCACCAGGCGCTTGCCGCTGGCGGGGATCAGGCCGGTCTCCTTGTTGAGGATAGCGCGGGCGAAGTTGGAGGTCTGCAGGATGCCCTTCATGGGGATGTCCGCCTTCCCCTCCCGCACCAGCTGCACGGTCAGCTTGGCGGCGTCCAGCTCCTCGCCGTCGAAATCCACGATCTCATAGTCGTTCTCGCTCTCGCCCATCTCGTGGAGCATGGCGATGATCTCCGCCTTCTTGCCCACCAGCGTGCCCTCTACCACGCCCTTGCGGCGGGCGTGGACCACGGCGCTCAGCGCCGGCTCATCGTGGGCGTTGGCCAGGGCGATGCGCTTTTTCATGCCACAGCCCAGGACGTAGGCTTCCAATTCCTTAAAAGATGTAAACATTTCTTTCTACCTCCGTTTTTGGTCCCCATTTCCCTGGAAACCATCTTAATGACGCACCTATTATACGCCTGCGGCAGACAAAAAACAACCGCATTTTCCGCCAGGGAATATCGTTTCCAGAAAACTTCTTGCATTGGTGTCCGTTTTACGGTATACTGGTACATATCGTTTTGAAAGGGTGCTGCTGAACATGTTTTGGAATATTCTCTTCTACGCGATCATCGCCGTAGGCGCGATCCTGTTCGTTTCGCTGACCATCTATCGTATCGACTGGGCGCGGCATCCGGAGAAATACAAGGACATCGCCGGGGACGAGGACCCGCAGAAGGCCGAATACCGCAAGAAAAAAGAGGCGGACCGCAAGGCGGCGGCCGAGAAGGCCAAGGAGAAGGAAAAGCAGTTGAAGCGCCAGAAGCGCGTGGATAAGCTGAACCACTACCGCGCCATCAGCGGCAAGGGCCCCGTGGGCATGGACGGCAAGCCCATCGACAAGAAGAAAAAATAAGCGAAAAGCATCCCCCGGCGCATGCGCCGGGGGATGCTTTTTCTTATTTCCGTTTTCCGAGTACCAGCGGCAGACCGCCGATAAGTACCGCCGCGATCAGGGAGACTGCCGCCTTAAAGGGCCAGAGGATTTTCAGGGTTTCCACAAAGACCACGGCCGGCTCCGCCTCCAATTTGATGCGGAATCCGGGGATAGCAAAGCTCATGATCATGTATACCGCGATAAAGGTAACGATGGCTAAAATAAGGGAACACATTTTACGCTTCATAGCAAGCCCTCCTCGTACATGACATACCGATGCTTCTGCCTCTCATTATAGCAAAAGTATACCAAACAGCAAAAAAATGTCAATTACAAAAGGGTTACGCGGCAGTAACAGTTGTTTTCATAGAATGGACCGTCAACGGCCAAACTACGGCAAAGGAGTGATTTCATGATCCCCTGTACCGACCGCTGCTACTGGCAGCACGACGGCATCTGTACGCTGGACACCTGCGAGAACACCGCGGGTCAACCCGGCGCGGCGCATCCCTGCGTCCACTACCGGCCTATTCCCCCTGGGCCAGCAGACGCAGGGCGCGGGAGATATTCTCCACCGGCAGCAGCTCAAGGCCGTCCGGTGCCTTCAGATCCTTGACCTTGTGCGCCGGTATCATGCACTGTGTAAAGCCCAGACGCCTTACCTCCGAAAGCCGCTGCTCCGTATGGGTGATGCTGCGTATCTCGCCGGAAAGTCCCACCTCCCCTATCGCCGCCATCGTGCTGGGGACGGGTTTATCCAAATAACTGGAGGCGATGGCTACCACCGCCGCCAGGTCGGCGGCAGGCTCATCCAAAGTCAAGCCGCCGATGATATTCAGATAGGCATCACACTGGCTGACTTTCAGGCTGCCGCGCTTTTCCAGCACCGCCAGCAGCATGGCCGCGCGGTTGTAGTCAAAGCCGTTGCTGCTGCGCAGGGGCCGCGCACCGGCGCAGGGCGCCAGCAGTGCCTGTACCTCCGCCAGCACCGGGCGTGCGCCCTCCATCACGCAGGTGACGCAGGTGCCGGAGGCGTCGGCGGGGCGGCCGGACAGCAGCATTTCCGACGGATTCTCCACCTGGCGCAGTCCCGCGTCCAGCATCTCGAATACGCCGATCTCGTTGGTGGCGCCGAAGCGGTTTTTCGCCGCCCGCAGGATGCGGTACGTCATGTGCCGGTCGCCCTCGAAATACAGCACGCAGTCCACCATGTGCTCCAGCACCTTGGGCCCGGCGATGCTGCCCTCCTTGTTGACGTGTCCGATAACGAACACCGTGACCCCCTGCCCCTTCGCCACCTGCATCAGCGCCATGGTGCAGTCCTTTACCTGCCCCACGCCGCCAGCCGGCGAGTCCAGCTCCTCGTTATACAGCGTCTGGATGGAGTCCACGATCAGCACGTCCGGCTGCTCCTCCTGCACACACTCCAGCACATCCCCCAGCCGCGTCTCGGACAGCACGAACAGGTTCTCGCTGTCCACATGCAGCCGCTCCGCCCGCAGCTTCAGCTGCCGGGTGGATTCCTCGCCGGATACATACAGCACCTTGGCAAACCGTCCCAGCTGCTGGCATATCTGCAGCATCAGGGTGGACTTGCCGATGCCGGGGGCGCCGCCCACCAGGACCAGCGATCCCTTCACCGCACCGCCGCCCAGCACGCGGTCCAGCTCCCCCATGCCGGTAGAGAAGCGGATCTCCTCATCCGCCTGCATATCTGTAATGCGTGACACCTTTACAGGCATTTTGGCCCTTGGTGTTTTGCCGCCTTTGGACGCGCGCTCCGCCGTCTGCTCCACCATGGAGTTCCACGCACCGCACACGGTGCATCTCCCGGACCACTTGGGGCTTTCGCTGCCGCACTCCGTGCAGAAAAATACCGTCTTTGCTTTCATGACCATCCCTCATTCGTAGCGTATTGGCAAAATCCCGCCGCGATGGCGGCGGCGATATGGATCTGATAGTCCGATCGCTGCAGCAGCGCTGTTTCCTCCGGATTGGACAGGAAGCCGCACTCCACCAGCGCCGCCGGACAGGCGGCGTGCTTCATGAGGTAGATGCTGTCGTCGATCCGCTTCGCCGTCTTTTCCCGGCGGTTGACAGCGTCGTTCAGCGATTGCTGTATGCACGCCGCCAGCGCCTCGGCGCTGCCCTTGCCGTTGTGGAAGGCCTGAGCGCCGCTGACATCCGGGTGTCCCGGCAGCATGTTCTGGTGGATGCTGATGAGCCGGGCGTTGGGGCAGCGGTTGATCAGCGCCACGCGATTCTTTGTGTCGGACACCTTCTGCTGCCGCAGCGTGGCGGCGGTATCGTCGCAGAGGGCGCTCTCCCCTTCCCGTGTCAGCAGAACCGGCTGCCCGCAGAAGGCCAGCGCCCCGGCAAGACGCCGGGTAATGGCCAGATTGATGCCGCTTTCGGCCACACCGCTGTCGGAGACAGCGCCGCCATCCGCGCCGCCGTGGCCGGCGTCCAGCAGAACGATCCGCTCCGGAGCCATGCTGCCGGAGACCGCCGCAGCATCAGGCGCCGGCAGCGCAAGCAGCGCGGCGCACAATGCCGCCGCTGCCGTCAGATACGCCGCCAGGTGCTTTTTTCGAAGCAATACTACCACCGCCGTCCCTCCCTTCCGGGAGAGAGTGTATGCGTTCTGCGCCCATTATAGCACAGCCCGGCGAAAATGAAAACGCTTTTCTTCACCGCGCCGCCCCTCCGGGCATAGGATGGTGTGAGCCGCCGACAGCGGCTCTTCAACCGACAACAGAAGGAGGAATTTCTCTTGTATACAGAGAAGACCGCGGCAGCGCGGGCGGAAACGCAGCCCGCCTGCGGCGAGGGCACCGGCCAGCTGCCATCCTGCGGCGCATTGGCGTTTCCCTATGTAGCGGTGCAGGGACAGGACCCGGTGCGCTATGACGACCAGGAGGCCCTGCGGCAGGGCACCCTTTTCCCGGGCCTGGACCTGCCGTTCCACAGGGAGCTGCGCTCCCGCTTCCCGCAGGTGGACGGCCCGCTGCTGGAGCTGATGGCGCTGGACTTCGCCATCGACGAGCTGGGCCTGTACCTGACCACCCACGCCGACGACCAGCAGGCGCTGGAGCTGTACTGGTCGTACATCCGGCTGGGCCAGGAGGGCCGCAAGCGCTACCAGGAGAAGTGCGGCCCGCTGCAGCAGACCGACATCACGCCGGGCGCCTATCAGTGGCTGAAGGACCCGTGGCCGTGGGATGAAAAGGGGGATTGAGCCATGTTCGTCTATGAGAAGAAGCTGCAGTATCCTGTGAAGATCAAGAACCCCAACGCCAAGCTGGCCGCGGCCATCATCAGCCAGTACGGCGGCCCCCACGGCGAGCTGGGCGCCTCCCTGCGCTATCTCAGCCAGCGCTACTCCATGCCCTATGCGGAGTTAAAGGGCCTGCTGACCGATATCGGCACCGAGGAGCTGGGCCACCTTGAGATGGTGGGCACCATCGTGCACCAGCTGACCCGTAATCTCTCCCAGGAGGACATCCGGACCGCCGGCTTCGACGCCTACTTCGTGGACCACACCACCGGCGTCTACCCCACGGCGGCCTCCGGCTTTCCCTTCTCCGCCGGCTCCATCTCCGTCTCCGGCGATATGATCGCCGACCTGACCGAGGACCTGGCCGCCGAGCAGAAGGCCCGCCTGACCTATGACAACATCCTGCGTCTCAGCGACGACCCGGACGTCAACGACGCCATCAAGTTCCTGCGCGCCCGCGAGATCGTCCACTTCCAGCGCTTTGGCGAGGGCCTGCGCCTGGCCAAGGACCGTCTCAACGAGAAGAATGTCTACTTCATGAACCCGTCCTTCGACAAGTGAAGCGCAAACGTCAGGGACCTCCGGCCATGCCGGAGGTCCCTTCCCTTACCCCTGTGAAAATGTATCCATCGCGTCCGTGAACCACCTCAGCTCCCGGGAGAACCGCTGCCGCAGCGCCGGATGTACACGGACAGCTCCGTGTGGTTCAGCCGCAGCTGCTCCGTGCCGATCTGGCAGACCCTCGCCCCCAGCCGCACCGTCTCCGCGGCGGGCAGAAAGCGGTCCCGGCTGGCCACGATCAGATGCACGTTGCCCGGCAGCCGGTTGGCCAGGGTGCACAGAAAGCCCGCCGCCCGTCCGTCGGTCAGCAGGTGGAAATCGTCAAGGCGTCCTGCACGCTCTTCCAGAAAATGGCCAGGTTGTCGGAATACACGCTGATGCGGATGATCCGCGGCGTCTCCGTCCTGGCCCGCTCCTCCGGATACCAGTTCACCGCCGTGGTCTTGCCGTACCCCATGGGGGCTACCACCGTGGTCAGCGGGCAGCGGGCGATGGGCCGCAGGCTCTCCTGCAGCCGCTCCGATATGTAGATGGCATTCATGTCCCATTTTTGCTTCGGCATGGCGTCCTCCCTTACCGCTGTCACGCGTTATTGCCCCCAGCATACCATATCCCCCGCCAAAACAAAACCTCCGCCCGCCGCGCCCGCAGGCGCGGAACCCCCTTTGCCTTCCCCTTTAGGCGTTCCCTGTATCCCCCCAAAAAAATAAATATCCCCCGGCTTCGCCGGGGGATATCGGTCGCCTATTAAAGAAAGCCAAAAACTCAATCCTGCTGCCAGTTATGCCAGACGTTTTGCACGTCCTCGTTGTCGTCCAGCATGTCCAGCAGCTTCGTCATGCTGCGCACATCGTCCTCGCCGGTCATGGTGATGTAGTTCTGGGGCACCATCTCGATCTCGGCGCTCTCGAAGGAATAGCCCTTCTCCTCCAGGGCCTTCACCACGTCGTTGAAGCTGTCGGGATCGGTGGTGATCTCAAACACGGGGCCGTCGGCCTGCATGTCCTCGGCGCCGGCCTCCAGCGCGTCCATCATCACGGTGTCCTCGTCCAGCTCGCCCTCTTCGTTGTCGATGACGATCACGCCCTTGCGGTCAAAGGACCAGCTGACGCAGCCCTGTGCGCCCATGCCCTTGCCGAACTTGTCGAAGTAATGGCGGATCTCTGGTGCGGTGCGCTGGCGGTTGTCGGTCAGTGCCTCCACGATCACGGCCACGCCGCAGGGGCCGTAGCCCTCGTAGGTGACAGCCTCGTAGTTGTCGGTGTTGCCGGAGCCCAGCGCCTTGTCGATGG
>CAKTVL010000001.1 GCA_934623575.1 uncultured Oscillospiraceae bacterium | reverse complement strand
GGCGGGCTGCACCCGGCCTATGAGTACGTCACCGCCGCCATGGAGCGGGGCAAGAACGTGGTCACGGCCAACAAGGCCCTGATCGCCGCCTACTATCCGGAGCTGACGGCGCTGGCAAGGGAAAAGGGTGTGGCCCTGCGCTGCACCGCCGCCGTGGGCGGCGGCATCCCGTGGCTGGTGAATCTGGCGCGTGTCAAGCGGCTGGACACCGTGTGCGCCGTGGGCGGCATCATGAACGGCACCACCAACTTCATCATGGACGCCATGCACCGCGCCCCGGTGGACTTCCCCGCCATTCTGAAGCAGGCCCAGGACCTGGGCTACGCCGAGGCGGACCCCTCTGCCGACATCGACGGCGACGACATCCGCCGCAAGCTGTGCATCTCCGCCAACATCGCCTTTGACGCGGTGCTGACCGAGACGGATATCCCCACCTTCGGCATCCGCACCGTGACGGCCGGGGACATCGCGGCCTTCCAGGCCCACGGCTTCGCCTGTAAGCTGCTGGCCCGGGCCGAGAGCGCCGACGGCGGCGTGTGCGCCTATGTGGAGCCCACCCTGGTGGGCGGGAACGAGCTGGAGGCCGCCGTGCCCGCCAACTTCAACCTGATCACCTATGAGGCGGAGAAGCTGGGCCGCCAGAGCTTCTACGGCCAGGGCGCCGGGCGCTTCCCCACGGCCAGCAACGTCATGCAGGACTGCCTGACGGTGCTCTCCGGCAAGCGGGGGTTCTACACCCACCGGGCAGAGAGCGCCCGGCTGGTCAGCGCCGAGGCCCACCCCTACTACGTCCGCACCGGCGCGCCGGACGACTTCCTGCGCGCTCACACGGCGGAGACCTGGGACAACGGCGCGGTGATCACCGGCGCGGTGGACGTGTATGAGATGCTCGCCTGGGCCAAAGGCCAGCTGGAAAAGGACCCCGGCCTGTTTATCGCCGGCATCCGGTAAGGGCGGCATATCCCGACCCCAAGAATGACAACAGGGAGGCCCTGCCGGGCATCCCGCAGGACATAGTGTATAAGGAGGAAGTACCTATCATGACGTATCAGGAGATCCTGGCCAATGCGCGCACCTGCATGGGCCCCTACTGCAAGTCCTGTCCCGTGTGCAACGGCGTGGCCTGCAAGAACACCGTGCCCGGCCCCGGCGCCAAGGGCATCGGCACCGGCTTCATCCGCAACTATCAGAAGTGGCAGGAGCTGTGCGTGAACATGGACACCATCTGCGAGAACGCGCCGGTGGACACCACCTACAGCTTCTTCGGCAAGCAGGTGGCGCTGCCCGTGTTTGCCGCGCCGGTGGGCGCCATGCAGCTGCACTACGGCGACAAGTACGACGATCTGACCTACAACGACATCCTGGTCACCGCCTGCGCCCAGGCGGGCATCGCGGCCTTCACCGGCGACGGCACCAATCCCGCCGTCATCGAGGCGGCTACGGAGGCGCTGAAGAAGAATCACGGCTGCGGCGTGCCCACCATCAAGCCCTGGAACATCGACCTGGTGCGGGAGAAGCTGGAGATGGTCAGCGCCGCCGATCCCATTGCCGTGGCCATGGACATCGACGCGGCGGGGCTGCCCTTCCTGAAGAATATGACCCCGCCCGCCGGCAGCAAGACGGTGGACGAGCTGAAGGAGATCGTGAAGCTGATGAACGGCAAGCCCTTCATCCTGAAGGGCATTATGACGGTCAACGGCGCGAAAAAAGCGCTGGAGGCCGGGGCCAGCGGCATCGTGGTCAGCAACCACGGCGGCCGCGTGCTGGACCAGTGCCCCGCCACGGCGGAGGTGCTGCCGGCCATCGCCGACGCGGTGGGCGGCAAAATGACCATCCTGGTGGACGGCGGCATCCGCACCGGCATGGACGTGTTCAAGGCGCTGGCCCTGGGCGCGGACGCGGTGCTGATCGGGCGTCCCTTCGTGAACATGGTCTACGGCGGCGGCGCCGAGGGCGTGCAGGTGTATGTGGACAAGCTGAAGGCCGAGCTGGCCGACACCATGGCCATGTGCGGTGCACACAAGCTCAGCGACATCAAGCGCTCCATGCTTTTTGGCTATTAAGCGAGGACAGGCCCCGCGGTGCACGAAACACCGCGGGGCTTTTTCGGGGCTTTTTCGCCGGAAGCCGTTGACAGCGGCCGTGGCGGCGGTGTATACTATCCTTATAGCTGATTTAAAGCTTGCCCCGCGGGCGCGGGGCCTGAAAAAGTGAATACAGATCCGGTGAAGTCGTGCGATTGCCGCCGCAAAGGCCTGCGGGCCAGGCGGCAGTCTTAAGGAAATTGGGGAAAACCCACCGCGAACGGCACTGTGAGCGCAAGGATGCACCGAAACGGCGAAAGCCGTGTGACGAAAGTCAGCCATTGGGCGTGAGCCTGAGAAGGTAGGCAGCAGACGGGGAGCGAAGGCTCCGTGGCGCGAGGCAGGAGAATGGCACGGCGGAGGATCGGGCACAGCGGGCGTTTTCTCCGTGGAGCAATGTGGGTGAGACGCTGTTTCTGCATGGCAGAAGCGGCGTTTTTACTGCAAAAACGTACCGCCTGTCCCCCTGGGGGACAGGCATTTCATTTGACGTCAGGACGAGGCGGCGGCAGCCGTCGTTTTCCATAGGGCGGAAGGAGTTTGCCGACTTCTTCCGCCATTTTTTGCGTATACGAAAATTTACATAAAGGAGACAGAGAACATGAAAAAGCGTGTGGTATCGTGGCTTCTGGTGGTCCTGATGCTGACCAGCCTGCTGCCCACCTCCGTGCTGGCGGAGATGGCAGAGGGCGCAGCGCAGACACCGGCCGCAGAGGAGGTGCTTCCGGAGACCCCGGAGGTACCGGAAAGTCCGGAAAGCCCGGGGACTCCGGAGGAGCCGGCGCAGCCGGAGACCTCGGAACAGCCGGAACAGCCGGAACAGCCGGAGGGCGAGGAGCAGACATCTGCCCCGCAGCTGGCCCCCCAGAGCGCCGCCATCGCCGTGCAGGCGCTTTCCGGCAGCGGCAAAGCCGACGATCCGTATCTGATCACTTCGGCGGAGGACTTTGCAGCGATTACATGGCAAAATTCCAGCGGGTATTTCAAACTGACCGATAATATTACTGTGACAAAACCGTGCGATGCCACATTCAAGGGTACCTTCGACGGTGATGGCTACACGGTGACGCTGCAATTGGACGTCACCAGCGGAAATGCGGGGCTGTTTGCTACGACCGGTAATGGTGCGGTTATCAAAAATCTGACCGTAGATGCGGATGTGACATCAAATGTTGCCAGCACGAGCTATGGTACAGCGGGACTGGTGGGCGTGGCCGGTTATCCGCTGGTGCTGGAAAATTGCGGCGTGACCGGAATAATCAAAAATACAAGCACCAGCAGCAATTCAGGCGTTTATGTTGGCGGTTTGGTAGGTTACTTACAGGATAATCTCACGCTAAAGAATTGCTTTGTTGCGGCGAATATCAGCAGCGTTAGTTCGCAGTATAATTCTGTCGCTGGCGGTATGATCGGCAAAATGAGCAGTGCCTATTCAGTGACAGCCGAAAACTGCTATGCGACCGGTGATGTAACGGCAAAGAACTATGCCGGTGGGTTTATTGGCTATCTGAACAGCAGCTCCAGCAAGCCGCATACATATACGAATTGCTATACTTCTGGCGCTGTGACCGGAGGAAGTGGTAAGGCGTGCGGTTTTGCGTATGTGTATGATTATACGAATACAGGCTACACCTTTACCAACTGCTATTACAACAGTGCTAACGCGAAAGGCTGCAACAAGTCGGATGCAGCCATCACCGGTAAAACCACCGCTGATCTCAAAGACCTGGCCCACACCCTGGGCGACGCCTTTCAGGAGGACAAGACCAACCTCAACAGCGGCTATCCCATCCTGAGCTGGCAGTATATCGACCCCGACGCCAAGCACACGGTGTCTTTTGAGCTCAGCCCGATCGGCTCCGTCCTGACGTGGAACAAAGAGGTGCAGGCGGTCAGCGCGGACGGCAAATACACGTTCGCAGACGTCGGCATGGGCCAATATGACTACTCCGTCACCAACGAAGCCGGTGACTACGCCGCCAAGAGCGGCACCGTGACCGTCAAGGGCAAGGACGTCACCGAAAAGGTGGTGCTGGTGCAGAACCGGCATAAGCTGACCTTTACCGGTCTGCCTGCCGATGCGAAGCTGATCGTCAAGAGCGGCACAGACACACTGGAGGCGGAGAGCGACGGCAGCTACGCCGTGACCAACGGCACATATAGCTATACCGTCACAAAATTCGGCTATGTCGATGCTGAGGGAACGGTGACGGTCAATCGGGCGGATGCGGTGCAGCCAATCACGATGACCCGCGCCCCATCCGCCACGGTGCGCTTTACCTATGCCGAGGACGCCGCGCCGACCATCTCGGTCGTTTATGCAAAAACGCAATGGAACAAAGTCCCCATGGACGCAGAAGCGGACGGCAGCTATCTGTTGCCGGTGGGCTATGCGTATGATTGGACATTTGAGAGCGACAGCTACATAACACAGACAGGCACGGTCGATCTGACCAAGGTAGCCGCCGACGCGACGGAGACGGTGGACGTTACCATGTCCAAAAAGCCCGCGGGTACGGGTGATGCGGCTGCGCCCTATCAGATCACCGATGCCAGCCAGCTGCGGTGGTTTGCGCAGCAGGTCAACGACGGCCGCAGCAGCATCTGCACCGTCCTCACCAAGGACATCGACCTGGGCGACGAGCCGTGGACCCCCATCGGCCAGTATGCCCGCAATGCGTATAAGGGCACCTTTGACGGAAACGACCACGAGATCAAAAACCTGTATGTTACCGGTACAACCAGTAATCATTACGGCCTGTTTGGTGTGCTGGGCGCCGGCACGGTCAGAAACCTGACCGTTGAAGGCACGGTGACCGTCACCGGCTCCAGCAGCAGCTACGGCAGCAGCTACGGCATCGCCGGTATTGTGGGAGCTATGAACGACGGTACTACCGGTACGGTGGAAAATTGCGTGAACAAGGCCACCATTTCCGGTACACAGAACGTCGGTGGTATCGTCGGCTATATTTCCGGCGGCTATACTGCCGGGAAACGAGTTATCCAAAATTGTGCCAACTATGGTGACATTTCCTCTACCAGTAATGATGCCGGCGGCATTGTCGGCAATGTCTACGGTGCAGTCACCATCCAGAATTGCTATAACCGCGGCACCATTTCCGGCGGCAACTGGCGTGCGGGCGGCATTGTTTCCTACCTGAACAGCAGCTATGCCAAGGTCCTGAATTGCTATACCATAGGGAAGGCGACTGCCAAGAGCGGCGATTTTGCACAGGTGGTGGGCAAGAAGTCCTCTTCGGCCACCATCACCAATTGCTACTACCTCAGCACCCTGGGCACCGACAGCAACGCTACGGCAGTGACCGAGACGGAGCTGAAAGCTGTGCCGAAGGGACTGGGCGACGCCTTCGTGGCCGCGCCCAAGGGCCTGAACGACGGCTACCCCGTCCTGCGCTGGCAGATCCCCACCTACGCCGTGACCTTCACCGTCGCCCCGGCCGACGCCGTGGTGACCATCGACGGCCAGACCGGCACCCATACCGGCGGCCAGTGGGTGTTCAAGCTGCCTGACGGCACCTACACCTACACCGTCTCCGCCTTCGGCTATGTGCAGCAGTCCGGCACCGTGACGGTCAGCAAAAAGGCGCTCGCGAAGGACGTGACCCTGACCACCGCCGACAAGCGGACGGTGACCTTCTCTGTCACCCCGGCGGACGCCAACGCCGCCATCACGGTGACCTGGAACGGCCAGACCGTCCAGCCGGAGGGCGACGGCAGCTACCGGCTGCCGGAGGGCGCGTACAGCTACACCGTCAAGGCCAAGGGCTATGCCAAGGTCACCGGCACGCTGAACGTCACCAAGGATACCACCGTCCCCGTGGCGCTGACGCCCTCCACGGCGTGGGATGGCACGACGAAGGAGGCCCCCACCGGCCAGGGCACGGAGGATGCGCCCTATGAGATCGAAAGCGGCGAACAGCTGGCCTGGCTGGCGGACACGGTCAACAACGCCGATAGCGTAAAGACGATCTACGCCGTCCTCACCGAGGACATTGACCTGGGCAAGAATCCGTGGACGCCCATCGGCAAGGATTCCCATGAGTTTACCGGATGCTTCGACGGCCAGGGCCACACCGTCAGCGGGCTGAAGGTGGAGGGCGTGGCCGACGCCGGACTGTTCGGCGTGGCCAAAGCCGCGACCATCAAAAATGTGGTGGTGCAGGGTACTGTCAGCGGCACCAGCTGCGCCGCGGGCATCCTGGCCCGGGCCAAGACCACGGCCTGCACCATTGAGAATTGCGGCAACGAGGCAGATGTGACTGCCAGCAAGTACGCTGGCGGTATTCTGGGCGGCATTGGCACATACGGCGTCAGCTGTGCTATTTCCGGCTGCTACAATACAGGAACTATTGTCAACACTGGCAACGGCAACTATGCAGCGGGAATCATTGGCTATGATTACGGAGTGACACCTGTAACGGATTGCTACAATGTCGGCGCTGTTGCATCTTCCTCCGGTTATGCTGGTGGTATTCGAGGGAACCTCAGCAGTACAGTAGGGACCATTACGCGCTGCTACAACACGGGTGCTGTGACCGGCAAGACATCCGGCGCGATCGCTCCCAGCAGCAGTAACGTCCTGAAAAACTGCTACTATCTGAATACCGGAACGGACGTCAACGAAAACGCCACGGCCATGAGCAGCAGCGAAATGCAGACCACGCTGCTGGACAAGCTGGGTACGGACAACTGGAAGGCGGTTCGCGGCGTCAACAACGGCTATCCCGTGCTGAAATGGCAGACGGACGAGACGCCTGCCACGGTGACCATGGCGAAGAATATCCGTTTCGCCCGGGAGGAGTTCGACACCGACGATGGCGACGTGACCTCCCTGCCCACCGGCTTGCTGCTGTGGAACGCGGCGGAGGGCAAGACCTACACCGTTACCCTCTGGCAGATGGTGCGCAGCTGGACGCCGCTGGATGCGGACGGTCTGGCGGAATATAACGCCATTGACGGCACGGATACCGGTTTCCCCAGCCTGGAGAAGCTGGAATATGTGAAGACAACGGCGGTCATCGGCCGCATGAGCGAGGAGCAGCGGACACAGCTTGCCAAGCTGGACGCCGCTGTGGAGGCGGCGGAGAACGATCCGGAGGACGTGACGGGTCTGGGCCTGTATCAGGCCATGGAGCGCCGCGCGGCGTTTATCGTCGGTCTGGCCAAGACGGAGGATCTGGGTGCTTATGAGTCCCAGCTGACCTTCGTGGAGGACATCGCCCACGTCTCCGGCGGGGAGTACGACCTGTCCGGACGGTTCGCCGCACTGGGCGACGGCGTGTACTACGCCTCCGTGGCGGAGGAGCCAGACGGCCAGACGGTGTGCTGCAACGTACAGACGGCGGAGCAGAAGATCGTCGGCTATCAGGAGCCCTACAACCGCATGACGGCGGTGACCGACCTCCGCTGGGAGGGGACAACGGCCAAGTGGAACGGCCGGGAGAACTTCAGCGGCGCTTATCGCATCGATCTCTACACAGTGACGGATGAGGGTGCGAATGCGGTCTACACCCACTTCAAGACATTTGCGCTGTCGGGGAACTATACCTCCGCCAACTTCGCCAACGCCTTTGCGGCGGGAAAGAAGTATGCCTTCACCGTTACGGCCGTCGGCGACCAGAGCCTGTTGGAGGAGCTGGGTCTGACAGACAGCATCACCTCCGCATACAGTGATGTATACGACCCCTCTGCGGGCACAGGAAAACCCGAAGAGAAAGACTGGGTGGAGATCTCCAGCGCGGAACAGTGGATCGCACTGGCCAATGTAAAGGACGAGCCCACCGGGGGTACCGATTCCCCCAACAGGCAGCAGGTGGAATGGAGCAAGAACTACCGCCTGGCCAACGACATCGACTTCTCCACCCTCTCCGCCGCCGACCAGACCAAGACCAAGTCCATCGGCACCGTCACCTATCCCTTTATGGGCGAGTTTGACGGCAACGGCCACAAGATCACCGGCCTGACGCTGAGCAACAGCGATTCCGGCCTGTTCTGGTACACCGGCGCCACGGCGTATATCCACGACCTGACCATCGAGGGCGCCAACGTGCTGTTCTCCGACAACGCGGCGGTGCTGGCCCACAACAACTACGGCCGCATCGAGAAGTGCGCCGTGGTGAACACCAACATCACCGCCGACACCGGCGCGGTGCTGGGCGGCATGGTCAGCCGCAACTACGGCGTCATCCGCAGCAGCTATGTGCAGGGCGGCACGCTGACCTCCAACAGCCTGACGGCCACGGGGCACGCGGGCTTTGTGGGCGCCAACGAGACCGGCGGCCTGATCGAAGGCTGCTGGACCAGCATGGCGGTGAATACCACCAGCGAGTACGCCGGCGGCTTCGTGGGTCTGGGCTACGGCGGTACCATCAGAAACTGCTTCGCGCTGGGTAATGTCAGCGCCAGAGGCTACTCCGGCGGCTTTGTGGGCCGCTCGGTGTACGGCGGCAACACCTATGAGAACTGCTATGCCGCAGGCGTCGTTACCGTCAGCGGTGAGCAGGGCAACGGCTTCATCGGCGGCAACAAGCCCGATTCCGCGTTCCAGTACGACCAGTCCAAGGGCGTCACGAACTGCTACTTCAACAGCGCCGCAGCTTCCGCCGCAGCCTACGGCGCGGTGGGCAAGTCGCTGGATGAGATGAAGACCGACACCTTCCTGACGGCCATCTCCGGCAGCGACAGCGGCGTGTGGGCGCGGGAGGCGGATAAGAACGGCGGCCTGCCCTATCTGCTGGGCGTTGCCGTGCCGGAGACGGCGGTGACGGCGCAGATCACCGTCAAGCTGGCCATCGCCTCCTATGACAAGAACAGCTACACCTTCAACCGCATGGGCGACGTGATCACCGTCACCATGGACAGCAACGGCAATACCCGCCTGGTGGATCTGATGGACGAGGCGCAGCGGCAGGGCCTGCTGACCTACAGCTATGCCACCACCAGCACCTTCGGACGGTTCATCCACACCATCAACGGTCGTGCGGTGGACGCGCCGGACGGCTGGATGTTCACCGTCAATGATACGCTGTCCAACGTCAGTGCATCTCTGGCCACAGTACAGAACGGCGATCAGGTGCTGTGGTTCGAGGGCACCACCGAGAACCGCTTCCAGGGACCGTCCTGGGAGGAACTGACCGGTACGCCTGCCGCTATCAGCTGGGTGGACATCGAGACGGTGGACGACCTGCTGGCACTGGCGAAGGCCACTGATGCCGAGACACTGGGCAAGAACTACCGGCTGAAGGCCGATCTGGACCTGAAGGATACGCCGTTTAACGGCATCGGCAGCGCGGCCCAGCCCTTTACGGGAAGGTTCGACGGACAGGGACACACCATCTCCCATGTGACCGTTAACGCGCCGGAGGGGGAGAACGCAGGCTTCTTCAACGTCATCAAGGGCGCGACCATCCGCGATCTGAAGCTGGTGGATGTGGAGATCACCGGCAAGACGAACGTGGGCGGACTGGTAGGCAGCGCCCGGGTGCAGCTGGACAGCAGCGATCTGTCCAAGAACGTGGCAAACCTGATTGGTGGCTGCTCGGTAAGCGGCACGGTCACGGGTACGAAAAACGTGGGCGGTCTGGTGGGCCTGAACGAGGGCAAGACCGATCCCCAGACCTTGTTTTCCATTGCCAGCGCAGTGGACAAGTGTGCTGCCAGCGTGACGGTCAACGGCAAGGAAAAGACCGGCGGTCTGGTGGGTAAGAATGGCGGCACGATTACCAAGTCCTCCTCCGGCGGTACGGTCAAGGGCGACACGACCACCGGCGGACTGGCGGGCGACAGCAGCGGCGACATCTACGACAGCCATACCAGCTGCACTGTCGCCGGCAGCAGCCATACCGGCGGCTTTGTGGGCTTCAGCGACGGCGCGGTGAAGGACTGCTACAGCATCGGCGGCGTTTCCGGCACGGATTACACCGGCGGTTTTGCCGGCGTCATCAGCAGGGCGGAGAATGTCGTCAGCGCGGGACAGGTGACCATCGTCGGCACACCCACGCAGGGCTATAACGGCGGCTTCGCCGGAAAGCTGTACGGCATGGTAGCGGGTCTGGACAACCAGATCACCGTGAAGAATGCCTCCGGCAACTGCACGCAGCCCGACGGGCAGATCCTGCCCGTCGTGGGCAACGCCATTGATTTCTCCAGCGACGCGCAGAAGGAGGCGCTGGAGAAGATGGCGCTCCGGAGTGACGCGGAGGTCAACGCCGCGCTGAAAAAGCTGTTCCCCGATCCGGTGCAGGTAATGGATACCATCGCCGCGGCCAATACTGCCCGCAGCGACGATTGGTGGGTCATGGATATGGGCGCCTACGCCAAGGCCTATCCTGATAAGGGCGTGGCGTTGACGGAAACAGCCAGGCAGAATTATATCAACCTGGCCATCACGGGCATCCAGTCGGACAAGGCCACGGATACCACCTACGACAAGGCGATCCTGGCGCTGACTGCCAACGGTGTGGATGTGACCAAGCTCTACCCGACCAACAGCAACACGCCCATCAGCGCGATAGCGCTGCTGAATAAGGCAGCGAAGTCCACCAGTCCGTGGAGCGCGCCGTATACGCTGGCGGCCTACAATCAGGCGGACTTCGCCGGAACGGAGCGCTATGAGCAGCAGCTGGTGAACGCACTGCTGCAGGCGCAGCAGGACGACGGCAGCTGGGATGAGTGGGGAACCATCGACACCACCGCCAACTGCATTGCGGGCCTGGCCTTCTACGCCAAGGACAGCAAGGTGAAGGCGGCCATCGACAAGGGTGTGGCGTATCTAGCCACGCAGCTGCAGGATGGCGGCGTGTATGACGGCGGATACGGCGCAAATGCCAACTCTACCGCCATGGTCATCATCGCGCTGGCTGCCGCCGGGGTCGATCCGGCCAACGACGCGCGCTTCACCAAAAACGGCATCTCCGTGGTGGAGGGTCTGATGTCCTTCGCGCTGAAAAACAACTCTGGCTTCGGCTATACGGACAACGTCACCTACAGTGACCTCGCCACCGAGCAGGGCTTCCGCGCCCTGATCGCCCTGGCCCAGTTTAAGGCCACGGGCAAGGCGTTCAACATCTACGATTTCAGCGCCGTCAAGACCCAGCCCTCCCACGCCACCGGTGCGGGCGAGACGGAGACGCCGGAGCAGCCCCCGGAGACCGAGGACAAGATCACCGTCACGGTGACCATCTCCACGCCCGGCGGCACCTGGCTCAGCAAGAGCGTGAAGCTGAACAAGGGCAGCACCGTCTATCACGCCTTTATCGCGGCGCTGGAGGGCAGCGGCATCAGCCAGGTGGGCGCGGCCAACGGCTACGTCCGCTCCATGACCAAGGACGGCGTCACCTATGGCGAGTTCACCTCCGGCCCCAACTCCGGCTGGCTGTACAAGGTCAACGGCAGCCTGCCCAGCGTTCCCCTGACGCAGAAGGCCGTCAACAACGGCGACTACGTTCTGTGGTACTACACCACCGACTGGAAGGCCGACCCGGACGCCGGGAAGATGGGGGATGAGGAGGTCACCGCCGCCGACGTCATCAAGCTGATCGACGCCATCGGCACCGTCACCAAAAACAGCGGCAACGCCATCGCCGCGGCGCGGTCGGCCTACAACAAGCTGCCCGCCAATCAGAAGGCACTGGTGACCAACTACGACAAGCTGGTGACCGCCGAGGCGGCCTATGCCGAGATCGTGAAGGCCCTGCAGGAGGACACCGGCAGGACCAACGAGACCACCGGCGCATGGCAGCAGCCGTATCAGAAGGCGCTGGACGGTGTCAAGAGCGACGAGCTGGCCTTCGGCAGCGAGTGGCTGGTCATCGCCCTGGCCCGCAGCGGCCGGGATGTGCCCGACAGCTACTACGACAGCGTGGTCAAGGCCGTGCAGGACGCCGACGGCGTGCTCAGCGACCGCAAGTTCACCGAGTACTCCCGCACCATCCTGGCGCTGACGGCCATCGGCAAGGACCCCACCAACGTGGGCGGCTATGATCTGCTCTCCAAGCTGGCGGACATGGACGACGTCACGTTCCAGGGTCTCAACGGCGCCATCTTCGCGCTGATCGCGCTGGACAGCAACAAGTACGACGTGCCCGCCGTGGCCGACGGCGGCAAGCAGGTCACCCGCGACGGCCTGGTGGCCTATATCCTGGAGCAGCAGCTGTCCGACGGCGGCTGGGCGCTGTCCGGCGACAGCGCCGACCCGGATATGACCGCCATGGCGCTGCAGGCGCTGGCGGCCTACCGCACCGGCGACAAGGCGGTGCAGTCCGCGGTGGACAAGGCCCTCAAGACCCTGTCCGACATGCAGCACTCCGACGGCGGCTACAGCAGCTGGGGCACGCTGAACAGCGAGTCCTGCGCCCAGGTGATCATCGCCCTGACGGCTCTGGGCATCGACCCGGCCAAGGACAGCCGCTTTGCCAAGAACGGCCTGACGGTGCTGGACGCCCTGCTGTCCTTCGCCGCGGACGGCGGCTTCCGCCATACGGCGGACGGCGAGCGCAACGACATGGCCACCGAGCAGGCGCTGTGCGCCCTGACGGCCTATGCCCGCCTGCTGGACGGCAAAACGGCTCTGTACGACATGACCGACGTGCTGGGCGGCCAGACCCCGGACGTGCCGGACGACGTCACACCGGACGAGACGCCGAAGAAGGGCGTCGGCGTGGTGGTGTGGATCGTGCTGGGCGCGGCAGCCGTGGGCGGCTGCACCGCGCTGGTCCTGACCCGCCGCCGCAGGGACGAGTAAGTACATAGAACGACAATACGGAAGGCGCGGTCAAAGGGCCGCGCCTTTTCCATGCGGTCTTTTCGCAAAAGCGGTTGCTTTATGCGCCGTGTCTGGTATAATCGGGGGGAGAGGACTACAAGGAGGAGACCGCATGCGAGAGCTGAAAAATACCTGCCGCGTGGCGGTGGTGCAGGCCACGCCCGTGATGTTCCGCAAGGACAAATGCCTGGAAAAGGCGCTGCGTCTCATCGACGAGGCCGCCGGCGAGGGCGCGGAGCTGATCGTCTTTCCGGAGCTGTTCATCCCCGGCTATCCCTACGGCATGACCTTCGGCTTCACCGTGGGCAGCCGCAAGGCCACCGGCCGCGAGGACTGGAAAATGTACTACGACAACTCCCTGCTGGCCGACGGCACGGAGATGCGCAGGCTCATCCGCCGGGCGAAGGAGCGGGGCGTGTACCTCAGCATGGGCTACTCCGAGCGGGACAGCGTCACCGGCACGCTGTACAACTCCAACATGATGATCGCGCCGGACGGCACGGCCATGAACCACCGGAAGCTGAAGCCCACCGGCAGCGAGCGGGTGGTGTGGGGCGACGCCGACCGGGACTACTTCCCGGTGATGGACACGCCCTGGGGCCCCATGGGCAATCTCATCTGCTGGGAGAGCTATATGCCCCTGGCCCGGGTGGCGCTGTACCAGAAGGGCATTTCCCTGTACATCTCGCCCAACACCAACGACAACCCGGAGTGGCAGGATACCATCCGCCACATCGCCATCGAGGGACACTGCTACTTCATCAACGCCGACCTGGTGTTCCGCCGCAGCGACTATCCCCAGACCGTCAGCGGCACCGCGGAGATCGCCGCGCTGCCGGACATCGCCTGCCGGGGCGGCAGCTGCGTCATCGACCCCTTCGGCCACGAGGCCTCCGTCACCGTCTGGGACAAGGAGGACATCATCTACGCCGACCTGGACATGCAGAAGGTGCCCGCCAGCCGCATGGAGCTGGACTGCGTGGGCCACTACGCCCGGCCGGACGTGCTGGACCTGCGCGTCAACGAGAAATAAACACGAAAAAGCCGCCCCTACGGGGCGGCTTTTCCGCGGTCAAAGGGGCCGGCGGCTTTTGACGATAAAAGCGAGGGGGCGGGCGGTCACAGCGTCTCGACCACGCGCTGGGTCAGGGCGCACAAACGCTGGCTGCTCTCGTTGGCGATACGCAGCACCTCCTCGTGGGAGTGCTTCTCTCTGGCGATGCCGGTGGCCATGTTGGTGATGCAGGCGATGCCCAGCACCTCCATGCCCAGATAGTTGGCGGCGATGACCTCCGGCACGGTGGACATGCCGATGGCGTCGGCGCCCAGGTGCGCATAGGCGCGGATCTCCGCCGCCGTCTCGTAGCAGGGGCCGGGGAAGAGGGCATACACGCCCTCCCGGCAGGAAAAGCCCAGCTGGGCGGCGGCCTGTTGGGCCGTCTGCAGCAGGCGGAGGGAGTAAGCCTCGGTCATGTCCGGGAAGCGGGGGCCGAAGCGCTCGTCGTTGGGGCCGATCAGGGAGTTGGCACCCAGCATATTGATGTGGTCCGACAGCAGCATCAGGTCGCCGGGGGCGAATTCCCGGTTGATGCCGCCGCAGGCGTTGGTGACGATCAGTGTCCTTACCCCCAGCAGGGCCAGCACATAGACCGGATAGGCGACCTCCTTCATGGTGAAGCCCTCGTAGTAGTGAAAGCGGCCCTGCAGCGCCGCCGTCACATGGCTGCCCAGCCGCCCGACCACCAGATTGCCGGCGTGGCCCGCCACGGTGGAGCGGGGGAAGTGGGGGATGTCCGCGTAGGGGATGACGGTCTTGTCCGTCATGGCGTCCACCAGTGAGCCGAGACCGCTGCCCAGGATGATGCCCACGGCGGGGGCCTCAGGCAGCCGCGCCCGGATGTAGTCGGCGGAGGCGCTGACTTTGTCGTAAAACAGTTCCATAGAGGGGGACCTCCTGTGTGAGAATGTATACAGTGTACCATAAAAGTAACATTTTGTGAACCGAAGAAAACAAAAATCGCATATTTTGTGAACAAATTTTTCTACTTTTGTTAACATTAGCACTCGCCTATTGACAGTGCTAAAATCGGTGGTATACTAAAATCGAACCTTGAGAGAGGGGATCGAAAAGAACCCCGCAAGGTGATAAAAAGTATACAAAATCAGTGGTAACGGCCTGCATCCGGCGCTGAAAAGTGACGGCGTGCAGGGAAAGCTCGAATGGAGGAATGACGTATGTTGCCCAGCATTTTTGGTGAGAATTTGTTTGATGATTTCTTTGGCGATCCGTTTTCTATGATGCCCCGCGGCCGTGACCCGCTGTACGGCAAGCACGCCAAGAACCTGATGCGCACCGATGTCCGCGAGACGGAGGAGACCTATGAATTGGACGTGGATCTGCCCGGCTTCAAGAAGGACGAGGTGACGCTGGAGTTGAAGGACGGCGTGCTGACCATCCAGGCTGTGAAGGGTCTGGACAAGGACGAGACGGACAAGAAGGGCAAGTACATCCGTCAGGAGCGCTACGCCGGTGCGTGCAGCCGCAGCTTCTATGTGGGCGACGCGGTGGAGCCGGAGGACGTCAGCGCCAGGTTTGAGGATGGCATCCTGACCATCTCGGTGCCCAAGAACGTGAAGAAGCAGCTGCCCAAGAGCAGCAGCATCTCCATCCAGTGACCCGGTAACAGGAAGCGAGACCCCCGGAGCCGAAAGGCTCCGGGGGTTTTGTTATGCCGTCAGGACTGGTGCTTGCGGAGGACGATGGCGATGTAGACGTAGCCGCCGGGCTTGACGAAGGGCAGCAGCTTGTCGTCCAGATAGCGGGGGGCGCGGCCGAAGTAGTTGTAGGAATCGGTGGAGACCACGGCGTCGAAGAAGTCGTGGTCGAAGGGCAGGGCGGAGGCGTCGGCCTTGACGGGGATCAGGCGGTCCCGGGGGACGCCCATGACGTCGAAGAAGGCCTGGTTCTCCGCCGGGTCGCTCCACAGGTCGGCGGCGTAGACGGTGAAGCCGTACTCCTTGGCCAGAAAGACGCTGGTCAGGCCCTGGCCGCTGCCCAGGTCGCAGACCACGCCCCCGGCGGGGATGCGGTGGTCCAGAAGAAGCTCCTCCTCCAGCTTGATGGGGTTGGGCCCCATGATTTTGGCGCGGAGGGCGGGGGTGTCGTAGGCTTCGCTTTTGGGATAGCGCATGTGTATTCTCCTTTTCTGCGCGGGGCGCAGGGCCCCGGCGATGGTGGTGTGTGGAAATGTGCGGCGTTCAGGGGGCGTCGATGACGAACTGCTGGCGGAAAAGGGCCAGATGGCCCTCCAGCTGCGCCAGCGGCCGGGCGGTGTCGCCGGTGTGGTCAGCTACGGTTATCAGCAGGAGCATGGGCGCATAGCAGGACAGGGCCAGCTGGCGGGGGTCACCGGGGCGCAGCGTGCCGGCGGCCATCATGCGGCGGAAGATGTCCGCGGTGTAGGCCACGGGGCCGTCGGACAGGCAGCCCAGGTACAGCTGGGACATTTCGGCGCTGCGGTACTGCTCCAGCGTCAGCATGCGGCGGAAGCTGCAGGCGAAGTCGTCCTGGGTCCAGAAGGTGAACTGGGCCAGGGTGAAATTGCGCAGCGCGTCCCAGGACACGGCGTCGTAGGCGTCGGGGGCGGCGTCGTAGGTGTCCTCGGGCACGGCGTACTGGCGGGAACGCTGGGCGTCGATCTCGTACATGCGGGCGACGATGCTGTCGAAGATGTCCCGCTTGCTGCGGTAGTGCTTGTACAGCGCGCCCTTGGTCATGCCCAGGGCGCCGGCGATGGCGCTGACGGAGACGGCCTCGTAGCCGTCCCGGGCGAAGAGGTGCAGCGCGGTGCGGAGAATGTTTTCCTTCGTGTTGGTCATGGATAGCCCTCCTGTGATGTGAACGACCGTTTACTACAGTGTAGTAAACGGCCGTTCACTTGTCAAGCGCTTTTTTCATATCGGGGCAAATCGACGAAAAAGCAGGCCCGCCGCCTTTTTCCGACAGGCACTATTGACAGGAGAGGACGCCACGGTGTATCGGCCGGGGCGGGCGCTTGACGGACAAGTGAATAGAAATAGTTCTGTGACGTCGTGTGGCTGCCGCTGTAAAGGCCGGGAGATCCCGGTCAGGCGGCAGCTTTGAAAGAAATGGGTGACACCCTCCGCGAACGGCACTGTGGACGCAAGGAAGTGGCCAAAGCGGCGCGAGCCGCGGCGAACAGCAGCCATTGGGGCGCGAGTCCTGAGAAGGTAGGCCGTGTACGAGGGGCGAAGCCCCGCGGCGTTAGGACAGGAGAATTGCACGGTTGAGAACTGAAACACTGCGGGCGTTCTCTCCGTGATGCTGAAGGGTAGAAGTACGCCGTTTTTGCTGTGCAAAAGCGGCGTTTTGTATGCCTTTCCGGCCGGCGCAGATACGCCGCGTACGGAGAAGGCCCTTATTCTGTAAAGCCGAGGCGGCCCGGGACGGGACGTCTGCTTTCCATAAGGGCGGGAGAGGGTTGCCGCCCCCTCCCGCCCTCCTCTTTATCAAAAAAGGAGACACACAGGTGAAGAAGAGAGAGAAATACAAGCTGAAGTGGGCGGCGCTGCTGCTGGCAGCGGCGCTGGCCGTGGGCATAGCGCCCGCGTGGGCGGAGGAGACGGACACGGCGGAGCTGGCGGTGTCCGTCAGCGGCGGGGCGTTCACCTCCGATGTTCCCTTCCGGACCACGGAGAGCATGAGCGCCCTGGTGCTGACCGGCGGGCGCACGGGTCTGTCCACCACCTATCTGTTCTGCAGCGCCACCAGCCAGACCCGGGGCAGCAGCATCGACGATATTCATGTCTGCGACGCTGACGGCAGGGAAAAGGACGGGACCATCGGCGAGATCACGGCCAAGGGCACGGTGCTGCAGCTGACCACCTACGAGCAGGACGCCGTCCGGCGCTATGACTTCGGCACGGCGCAGGAGACGGTGATGCAGGACTTCCCGGACTATCTGCGGGCTACGGTGGACGGCAAATGCAAGATACTGACCGGCATCACGGAGTGGCGCGTGGACCGGGTGTTCGGCGCGCCGGGAACGTATGCCTTTACACCGGTGCTGCCGGAGCGATATAAGAACTACACAGTGGTGTGCGACTACCCTGACATACAGGTCACGGTGCTGCCGCCCGCAGGCGACATGAACGACGACGGCGCGGTCAGCATAGCCAACGCAGAACTGCTGGCGGCGTATTACAACGGCACGCGGCAGCTGGCCCAAGTGCAGCTGGCCGCGGCGGACCTGGACGGCAGCGGCCGGGTGGATATGGACGACGTGGCGCTGCTGATACGGTATGCAAATGGCGTGATCAACGCATTCCCGGCCCAATGAGCGGGGAGAGAGCGAGAATCAAAGCAGAACAGGAGGAGAGCAGATGAAAAAATGGATGTCCCTGCTGCTGGCGCTGGTCATGGCGCTGAGCCTGTGCAGCTTTGCCTGGGCCGACGGCGAGAAGGCCACCGTGGTGGACGATGTCCTCAGCGCCACGCTGGCGCAGGAGATGGCGGTGCTGTCCGCGCCGGCCTATACGTCCGGCGGACAGGACGAGTGGGTGGGGCTGGGCCTGGCCCGCAGCGGCTATCTGGAAAAGGGCAGCAAGTACTTTGACGACTACTACAGCCGCACCGTCACCGCCGTGGACGCGGCGGCAAAAGGGGTAAAAGCGCCGGTGGGCGCGCTGCTGGGCTTTTACGACAGCGCGCTGCGGGCTTTCCGCCATGTGAAGAAGGACAACGGCACGGACGGCATGGCCACCAACCAGGCGGCATACGCCATGACGGCGTATCAAAGACTTGCGCGGGGGCAGAACAGCCTGTATAATATGAGTAACGTGCGCCGGGACTGCGCGGACGACAGCCGGATGCCCCTGTGGGTGAGCGCAGCGGTGCTCTCCGCGGTGGCCGCGGCGGTGGTGATCGGCAAAAAACGCGAAGCGAAATAAGGCGGAGACGGTATGGAGAGAAATTGGAAGAAAACGCTGGTGGCCGCACTGCTGGCGGCGGCCGTGGTGGCGGCGCTGGTGCTGGTGGGCGGCGGGCTGTCTCGGAATACGACGCCCGACGCGCCGGGGGCACAGACGCAGCAGCGGGACGACGCAAAAACCGATACGACCACTGCGGCGGACCCCAACGACCCTGCCGTGGTAGGCGGCAGCACCGGCTCGGGCACCGCCGCTGCCGGCGGCCAGGATAAGTACGGCACCGATCCGGTGCCGGAGGGCAAGCCCCAGCCGGTGGAGCCGGAGGACACCACGGTGGACAGCAGCACGGCGTATACCTGCACCTTCTCCATCTCCTGCGAGACCATTCTGGACAACTGGGATCTCTGCGACGAGAGCAAGAAGCCCCTGGTGCCTGCCGACGGCGTGATCCTGCCGGCCACCGCCGTGACCTTCAGCGAGGGCGAGAGCGTGTATGACGTTCTGCAGCGGGTCTGTAAGGACAATAAGATACACATGGAGTCCAGCTGGACGCCCATGTACAACAGCGCCTATATCGAGGGCATCCATAATCTGTATGAGTTCGACGTGGGGCAGGGCTCGGGCTGGATGTACGCCGTCAACGGCTGGTATCCCAACTACGGCTGCTCCCGCTACGCGCTGCAGAACGGCGACGTGGTGGCTTGGCGCTACACCTGCGACTACGGCGCCGACATCGGCGGCGGCTTCACCGGCTGAAGCGGAAGTGAGAATGAATAGCAAAAGGCACAGCGCGTCAGCGCTGTGCCTTTTGTGCGGATGTACGGGTGTATTCCGCCCATTGCCCCACCCATCCTCCTATGCTATACTATACCAAACCAATGCTGCAGGAGGTCAACTATGGGAAATCGCTTGAAGCAAAAGCTGGCCGCGGGGGAGAAGCCCCTGGGCACATTCGTGGGCACGGGCTGCGCCGCCGTGGTGGAGTGCCTGGGCTGCGCGGGGATGGACTTCGTCATCCTGGACAACGAGCACAGCCCCATCGAGGCGGAGACCACCGCCGAGCTGGTGCGCGCCGCAGAGCGCCGGGACATCACGCCCCTGGCCCGGGTGCGGGAGATCAGCCGCCCGGCCATTCTGAAGCTGCTGGACGTGGGTGTGCAGGGTCTCATCGTCCCCGACGTGCGCAGCGTGGAGGACGTGCAGGCGGTGGTGGACTACGCCAAATACGCACCCTTGGGCCGCCGCGGCTTCTGCCCCAGCCGCAAGGATGGCTGGGGCACCGACCCGCTGGGCGACGTGTCGGAGACCATGGCGTATTTCAACCGCGAGACCCTGGTGATCCCCCAGTGCGAGACGGCGGAGGCCCTGGCGGACATCCGGCGCATCGCCGCGATGGACGGCGTGGACGGCGTCTTCATTGGCCCCTTCGACCTGTCCATCTCCATGGGCCTGCCGGGCGCCTTTGAGGACCCGCGCTTCACCGCCGCGCTGGCGCAGATACACGACGCCTGCCGCCAGGCGGGCAAGCCGTGCCTGATTTTCGCGGGCAGCGGCGCCGCGGCGGCGGAACGCTTTTCCCAGGGCTACGACGGCGTGGCCCTGGGCCTGGACACCACCCTGCTGATCTCCGGTGTGCAGGCGGAGCTGCGCAGCGCCCGCCAATAGCGCCCACAGACGGCGAAAGCACCCCCTCGGGGGTGCTTTTTCGCGTCTTATCCGGCCTTTTCCGCAAACTGCCGTCCGGTGTGGTCGATGGTGTACGGCGCCGGCAGGATCAGCTGCGAGATGGGCACCACGGTGTACCCCTCGCGGATGAGGTACGACAGAATGTCCGGCAGCGCCTCCGGCGTGTGCAGCGCGGCGTTGTGGAACAGCACGATGCTCCCCGGCTGCACCTTGGAGGTCACCCGCTTATAGATGGTGGCCGCGTCATAGTCCTTCCAGTCCAGCGAGTCCACGTCCCACTGTATCGGCTCCATGCCCATGGACCGTATGGCGGCGATGACGTGGTCGTCGTACTCGCCGTAGGGGCAGCGGATCAGCGTGGGCGTCACGCCGGTGGAGGCGCTGATGCGCGTGTTGCTGGCGGTGACGTCGTCGATGATCTGCTGGGTGGACAGGCTGTTGTAGTGGTCGTGGTGGTCAGAATGGCTCATGACCTCGTGCCCCGCGTCGTGCAGCGCCTTCACCGACTCCGGGTACTTCTCCGCCCAGTCGCCCACCACGAAAAACGTGGTTTTCACGTTGTACTGCGCCAGTATGTCGATCAGCGTCTGCGTGTCCTCGTTGCCCCAGGCCGCGTCGAAGCTGATGGCGCACACCTTCTGCTCCCGCTCCACGGAGTAGATGGGCAGCTGCCGCGCCGAGGCCGCCGCGCTGACGGACACCGGGTAGTTGACGGCGTAGAAAATGGCCGCTGCGGCCAGCAGCAGCGCGCCCCCGGTGACGTACCAGCGCCGCAGCAGCAGGATCTTGACCTTTCGCATAGAAAAAACGCCCCTTTCCGGTTTTGCCCTATCCTATGCGCCCCGCCCGGCGAATATGGCCGAAAAAGCTCCCCCGGCATCGCCGGGGGAGCTTTTGCTGTGGTATTCCGCTGCGGACGCTCAGCCCTCGCGCTTTCTGCGCCGCAGCACCAGCGCCGTGCCGGTATAGCCGCCCAGGGCCGCCAGGCCGTAGACCAGCATCCCCGCGTCCCCGGTGCCGGGAGACTGCTCCCTGGCATCGCTGCCGGGCGCGTAGTAGTAGCTGCTGCGCTTGGAGATGGTCAGCTTGCCGTCCACGCACTTGGGCGCATAGTTCCCGACCTCGGGAACAGGTGCTGTCACCTGGATCGTCGCCTCGCCGGCCTGGCTCATGTCAGGATCGATCTCATTGCCTTCATCGTCTACATATTTCAGCGTTACGCCGCTCAGCATCGGCTTCACCTCATCCAGCGTGTCACCCTCGACCAGGCCATCCACCGTGTAGTCCTTGTCCAGCACCGGCTGGCGCAGGTCAGGAGCCTTGTCGCCGACGTGTGCGGTCTTGTCCTTGGCCGTGATGGGGATCTCCTTCTGCGCGATGGTGAAGTCGTAGGTCTTCGCTGTGTCCGTGTCATCCGCCCAGACGTAGTTCGCCTTGTCCTTCAGGTCAACGGTTACCGTTTGGCGCCCGGCGCCTACCCGCACGTTGCCTTCCACGGTGTACAGCGCGCTCTCCGCGATGGTATACGTCTGCTCCTTACCGTTGTAGATGAACGCAGTCTTATCCGCCGCGGCTGAACAGCGCCTTGCGCCGCTCCTTAGTGTACTCCCGCTCCATCTCCCGCACCAGAAAGGCGCGGAACTGGGGCCAGAAGTGGTAGTGCTGCACCTCGTCGTGGCCGAAGAGCAGATCGTCGGCGGAGAGACGCAGTACGTCCTGCCCGCGCAGCAGCGCGCCGGCCAGCGTGGTCTTTCCGAAGCCGCAGGGCGCGCTGAAAAACAGCACGCGCTCCCGGTCCATGCACCGGTCGAATTGCCACTGTATCGTCGGTTTTATGATGATCGTGTCAGCCAAGCGCTTTTCCCCCTACACGAAAGCACGCCACCGCAGGGGAACCCCTGCGGTGCAAGGGGGCATGCCCCCTTGCGATACGCGCTTCCAAACTTTTCCAAGTCTGATTATACGCATCCTCCCATAAAAATAAATCATTCTAAAATATGAGATATGCGGTCGTACTGCGCCGGAAAAGCGCCGTTTTCGGCCGGAAAAGGGGTAAAAACGCAGACCTTTTTGCCATGGAACGGCCCATTTCGGCCGGTCTGTAGGCCCTGTGGGACAAAAACGGCGGGAAAGCGGTGCGGAACGGGGAAAAGTTTGTGTATTCTCCCCATGCCGCGGCAGTTGACTTTTGCGGCGGAACCGCTATACTTTCGGACGGGGCGGCGGGAGCCGCCCGAAACGGAATGTACTGCGCGGGAGACGTGTTTCTATGGATATGGACTACTATCTGCTGACCGATCTGGCGGTGACCATGGGCTATCATCTGGCGATGTCCGGGGCCGAGACCTTCCGGGTGGAGGACACCATCCACCGCATCCTCCGCGCCTACGGCGTGGAGTGCGAGGTGTTCGCCATCCCCAACAGTGTGTCCGTCAGTTTGGAGGCCGCCAACGGCAAGCCGCTGATGCTGATGAAGCGCATCGGCTTCCACGGCAACGACCTGGAGAAGGTGGAGAAGCTGAATGCCCTGAGCCGTCGCATCTGCGCCGAAAAGCCCCAGGAGGACGAGGCCATGGCCTGGCTGCACCAGACGCTGGACGCCTGCCGCACCTATCCCGTGGGCGTGGGCTATCTGGGCAGCGTGCTGGCGGGCCTGGGCTTCTGCGTGCTGTTCGGCGGCACGCTGCTGGACTGCCTGTGGGCGGGGCTGATGGGCCTGATCATCGGCCTGGTGACCCGCTTTATGGATAAGCGGGAGGCCAACCCCTTCTTCAGCACCATCCTGGCCTCCTGCCTGATGGCTCTGCCGGCCTATACGGCGGCGGGCCTGGGGTGGATCGACAGCCCCGACGCGGCCATCATCGGCGCGTTGATGCTGCTGGTGCCCGGCCTGCTCATCACCAATTCCATGCGGGACATCATATACGGCGACACCAATTCCGGCACCTTCCGCATCGTGCAGGTGGTGCTGACGTCGCTGGCCATCGCCCTGGGAACGGCGGCGGCCTGGCACCTGACAGCGGGCCTGTACGGCCTGACCGGCTCCGGTGCGGTCAGCTGGCCCGCCTGGGCCCAGGCGGCGGCGGTGTTCGTGGGTTGCAGCGGCTTCTGTATCCTGTTCAACGTCCACGGCCGCGGCATGGTGCTGTGCATCGCCGGCGGCGCGGCCGCGTGGATGGTCTATCTCCTCTGCGGCGCGCTGGGCTGCGACGTGTACGCCGCCAACCTGTTCGCGGCGGTGTTCGCGGCGCTGTATGCCGAGGTGATGGCCCGGGTGCGCAAATGCCCGGCCACGCCCTATCTGGTCATCGCCACGCTGCCCATGCTGCCGGGCGCGGGACTGTACTACACCATGAGCCTGGGGCTGGAGGGCGAGATGATGGCGGCCGTGGCCAAGGGCCTGGAGACGGTGGGCATCGCCGGGTCGCTGGCGGTGGGCATCCTGCTGGTCTCTACGGTGTTCCGCCTGATCGCCCGGCCGGAGCGCCGGAGCGAGAAAAAATAACAAAACGACCCCTCCGGCACTGCCGGAGGGGCCTTTTTGCTTGCTATTCGATTCCGGCTGCACTGGAGGGCTTGCTCTTTTTTTGCTATTTCGCCTTTGCCGTCTGTGTCCCGGAGCCCCGCAGCTCCTGCCGGACGGCCCGGAAGCGCTCCGGCACGTCCTCGTCGGACAGCTCGGACAGGGCCTTCACCGTCCCGGCGGCCTGGGCCGTCTCATAGTACCAGCACTTGTACTCCACGGTGTCCAGCGTGTGCCGCAGCTCGTCGATCTGCTGCCGCAGCGCGTCCCGCTGGCGGCGGAACATCTGCAGCCGGGCCTCGATGGTGTCGTCCCCCTGCTGGGCCAGCTGGATATAGTGCCGGATGTCCCGGATGGACATGCCTGCCTTTTTCATGCAGTGGATGATCTGCAGCCACTCCACGTCCGAGTCCTGAAACATCCGGATGCCGCCGGAGGAGCGCTCCACGAAGGGCAGCAGCCCCTCCTTGTCGTAGTAGCGCAGGGTGGAGGCGGGCACCTCCAGCCGTTTTGCGACCTCGCCCACGGTATAGACCATAAAATTGCCTCCAAAAATGAAAGATCTCTCTTGACTTAAAGTGCAGTTTAAGTTGTACAATGTCATTGAACTTTAAGAACACTTTACAGCGGCACAACGCAGCTGTCAAGTGAAAAGCCAGATTTATGGAGGTATACGAGTATGAGTAAGATCTTGGTAGCGTATTTTTCTGCCGGCGGCGCTACGGCCCGCCTGGCCAAGACCGTGGCGGAGGTCACCGGCGGCGACCTGTTTGAGATCGCGCCGGAGACGGCCTACACCGCCGCCGACCTGGATTGGACGGACAAGCACAGCCGCAGCACCGTGGAGATGAACGACGCCAAGAGCCGCCCGGCCATCGCAGGGCGCGTGGCGGATATGGCGCAGTACGACACCGTGTTCGTGGGCTTCCCCATCTGGTGGTACCAGGCACCCCGCATCATCGAGACGTTTCTGGAGAGCTACGACCTCGCCGGCAAGACCGTGATCCCCTTCGCCACCTCCGGCGGCAGCGGCATGGGCAAGACGGCGGAGCTGCTGAAGGCCTCCTGCCCCAGCGCGAAGGTGGACGCAGGCAAGCGCCTGAGCAGCGGCGAGAGCGCCGCCTCCGTCCAAAAGTGGATAGACAGCCTGCATATCTGAGAGGAGGACCGACAATGGCAGTAAAGCAGACGGCGGGCCGGGAGGCCCTGGGCGAATTTGCTCCGAAATTCGCGGAGCTGAACGACGATGTGCTGTTCGGCCAGGTATGGAGCCGGGAGGACAAGCTTTCCCTGCGGGACCGCAGCATCGTGACGGTGGTGGCCCTGATGGCGCAGGGCCTGACGGACAGCTCGTTCCAGTATCACCTGCAGTCCGCCAGAAAAAACGGCGTCACCCGGACGGAGATCGCGGAGATACTGACGCATGCCGCCTTTTACGCGGGCTGGCCCAAGGCATGGGCGGCCTTCCGCATGGCCAAGGAGGTCTGGGCGGAGGATGCGGCGGAGGACGCTAAGTCCCGGCACCAGAACGCCATGGTGTTCCCCATCGGCGCGCCCAACGACGGCTTTGCGCAGTATTTTATCGGGCAGAGTTATCTGGCACCCCTGTCCACCACCCAGGTGGGCATCTTCAACGTGACCTTTGAGCCGGGCTGCCGCAACAACTGGCACATCCACCACGCTGACAAGGGCGGCGGGCAGATCCTGATCTGCGTGGCCGGCCGCGGCTACTATCAGGAGGAGGGAAAGCCCGCGCAGGAGCTGCACCCCGGCGATGTGGTGAACATCCCCGCGGGGGTCAAGCACTGGCACGGCGCCGCGCCGGACAGCTGGTTCTCCCACCTGGCGGTGGAGGTCCCCGGCGAGAACGGCTCCAATGAATGGCTGGAACCCGTGACCGACGAGGTCTACGGCCAGCTGCGCTGAGCGCCGCAGTCTCATAGGAACCACGGCAGTGCGCCCATCAGGGCGCACTGCCATTTTTTGCCATTTTTAGGGCAGCGGCACCGAAAACCACCGGCAGCTCATGCAAACGGAATGGTAAAAAACAAAAACGACAAAACCGGCGGTATTTTCCCTGCCTGCATATTGCTATTTGCCAAAAACTGTGGTACAACTAAACCATATGGCGAGGGCTGCAGCCCTCCATGCGTTTCAGGAGTCCCTGAAACGAGCATATCTGCAGAAAGAAACGTGTGGGAGGAGAATGTATGAAAAAGACGATCAGTCTGCTGCTGGCGCTGGTCATGGCCCTGAGCCTGCTGCCCGCCGCCGTGTGGGCGACAGAGGATGGAGCGGGGGACACAGCAGGGGAGACCACCGAAGAAGCGTATGCCCCCTTTGCCGACTTGAAAGACCCGGACGCCATAGGCTTCGTGGAAACCTATATCGTGTGCGGTAAAGACGAAAATGGCCCCTGGGTTTGGCTTAAGGATGTGCAGGCAGACTACGGCATAATTGCAAAGGACAGTCTTGACCAGGCCAAGTCCGCCCTGGACGCCTACGCGGCGCTGCCCGTTACAGCCAAAACCGAGCTGGACACGGTGACGCTGCCGGACGGCGATAGGACCGTGACGGTCAGCGAGCTTATGGCGGACCTGAGCGTAATGTACGACAACACCATGAACCCCTATGACCCCTTTGCCGACCTGAAAGACCCGGACGCCATAGGCTTCGTGGAAACCTATATCGTGTGCGGTAAAGACGAAAATGGCCCCTGGGTTTGGCTTAAGGATGTGCAGGCAGACTACGGCATAATTGCAAAGGACAGTCTTGACCAGGCCAAGTCCGCCCTGGACGCCTACGCGGCGCTGCCCGATGCAGCCAAAACCGAGCTGGACATGGTGACGCTGCAGGACGGCGATAGGATCGTGACGGTCAGCGAGATCATGGCGGACCTGAGCCGCATGTATATGCAGTCTGTGACCACAGGGGATAAGGTCACCGACCCCGCCCAACTGACCGGCGACGGCGCGGACGCGGCGCGGGCATTCCTGCGGCAGTATATGGACTATACCGCCGGCAGCGACGGAATGGAGCTGCGGGTGAAGGACGTGGCGTATGACGACTACGGCGCGCTCACCAGCCAGAGCCGCGCCCGGATGCTGGCGGCCTGCCGCGCGTACAACGCCCTGCCGCTGGCGGCCCGCGTGCAGCTGGAGCGCCTGACGATAGGCGGAAGCAATTGGCAGGCCAACTTCTCCGACCGGATGGTGGATTTCTACAACGAGGCCAACGAGCCGGCGACCGGCAGCAAAACGGAGCTGAATAACGAGATTGCAAAGCAATTCCTGACCGATAACGGCATCACATACGACGCTGTTACCCACACCATCACCATCGCGGGCGTCGAACGCAAGAGCGACGGCTTCCTCACCGCAGCCTCCGTGGACAAGGCTATGAATGTGTGGAAAGCGTGGGATGTATTTCGCAATAACGGCGACGGGGACGCGTACTACGCGCTGTATGAGCTGGAACTGTACTGGGACAGCCAGCCGGTGCGCTTCCCGTGGCTGATGGACAACCTGCGCTGGCTGGCGGAGCGGACCATGTACGACGATCCCAGCTACGCGGAAAAGAAATTCCAGGATGCCGGCTTCCAGTACATGGAAGAGGACACTGGCTCAGGCTCCGGTCAGTTTAAGATCACATTCCCCAAGGGCCTTGAGAAGGGCGTCGACTACACCTATACGGTCGAGGACGGCGTGCTGACGGTGACGGTGAAGCGGGGAGACAAGTCCCACTGGCTGGCCGCCGCCCAGCAGACACAGAAGGACCTTGCCGGCAACGTCTATTTCTACCTGACGTTCTATAGGCCCACCGGTGCGACAAAGTGTGCCCATGACACCGGCAACGGCCTTGACGGCGTGTGGGATAAGTATTACAAGCAAGATGAGTTTAAGACAGCCCAGCTCGCCGATGGAGATATGGGCAATGCCCGCGCCATTGCGGCGGTCAACCGTGACGGCGACCTGCTGACCATCACCTCCTCCGGCTATGAGAGCGAAAAGACGGTGTTCTCCTGGTTCGACAACAGCGGGAAATCCCTGGGCAAGTATATCCTGGGCATCCGCGTGGTGTTTGAGGACACCTTCAGCTATGAGTACAGCGTCCCCGCCGCGCGGCAGGTGTCCGCATCACGAATCACCACCGGTGTTGACAACAGCGCCGCTTGGAAGGTACAGAAGGACGACGGCCTGCTGACCCTGCGTCCCGCCACCAGTGACAAGACGCTGGCGGAACTGTTGGGCAACAACGGTGACGAAAGAGTCACCACCGTGACGCTTACCCCGCCAGAGGCCGGCTACGAAATTGACCGGGCCAAGAGCGGCAAGAGCAGCAATAATATACAGTGGGATGACGTTTCCAAGGCGACCTTCGTGCAGCGCGCCTTCAGCCAGAACACCACCGTCTCCTATTACACCTTCGTCTGGACCAAGTCCGGCGCCCCGGACATCACCGAGGAGCTGACGGTGCGCGTCACCGAAGCCAAGAGCTACATGGCAGATGTGAAGTCCGAAAATGGAAAGACCTCCAACCCGGCCACCACAGCTGAGGTGGGCACGCCCCCGGCGGGCATGCAGGTGACCTATGACGAGACCCTCGGGTATTTCTACACCAGCGCCGTGGGCGGCAAAATGCCCTCGGTGGCGGACTTGCAGCAGGGCATAACGCTGAAAGCACCGGACGGCGCCAGGTACTTCCGCTTTACGGACTGGGGCGGCAATGAAAACTTCGCCTACCTTGATGAAGGCAGATCGCGGGAGCTGGCTGACGCCCTGAAAAGCAGCACGCGCTTCGATACGTCCAGTAGGGAGGACTGCCGCCACCTGACCGTCCCCTATGTGGATACCAATAGCGTGACGGTGGGCGGCGTGACGGTGTACTTCGCAGCCAACCAGCTGTATCGGGCGCGCATCGTGGAGTGGCTGGATGAGAATGAGAACTCCCTGGGCTACACCTATGTGTACGGCAAGAACGGCAGCTTCGTCCAGTCCGTGACCACCCCGGCCGCCGATACGCTGACGGAGCTGGTGGAGGACGCGACCATCATCAGCAAGAAGGACGGCCTGACGCTGACCTGCAACCGCTATCCCCAGGAGGGCGACGACAAGACGGTGTACATGCGCCTGACGGTCAACAACGACGAAATGCTGGACCCCAACGGCAACGAGATCTACCTGCCCTACAGCTACTTCCCCGGCCTCAGCTGGGAGCTGGCCCAGAAGCTGGCCGAGAAGCCGGTGGTGCGGCACTACAAGGACGGTGAGCAGGCAGAGCCGGAGGTGCTGGAGGGCGAATACACCGCCTACGGCATCCGCTTCCGGGTAAAGAGCTTCTCGCCCTTTACGGTGACGTGGACGGATAAGGAAAAGACGTCCTCCACCGGGACCTATTATTACTACAATACCGGCAGCACCGGCACCTCCAGCGCCAGCCCCCGGACCTTCGACGCCGGCGTGGGCGTATATGCGCTGATGGCTGCCTTGAGCGTTACCGGCATGACCTGGCTGAAAAAGAAGCGCAGAGGCTGAGCGAAAGCAAAAATATCCCCCGGCGAAAGCCGGGGGATATTTTTGCTTTTTCCTGCTTTCCGGCTCTCGCCGGAGGGATGCTTATTTGCCTTCTCTCAGTCGCTGGCGCCGGTGTGGATGACCTTGCCCAGGTTCCACAGCAGGGCCACGCGTTTGGCGCTCTCCAGCCGCTCCTCCGGGGTGTGGTAGGCGGCGTGGGCCGTCTCCGCCCCGCAGTCCAGACAGGCCACAGAGACCGACCAGCCCTGCTCGTCCTGCATGGCCCCCACGCCGCGGCAAATGGGGCACTCCGCCAATTCAATGTCAAAAATAGGATCCATGTGATGACCTCCTGTGTCTGTGATGTGTTCGGCTCAGCGGCGCTTCAGCACGCCCATCAGCCCGCGCTTGAGGATCTGCCCGCCGGCGGAGATCAGCTGGGACTCGATCTTTGCCTGGCGGCGCTCAGCCTTGCGGCGCTCCTCGTCCTCCAGCTTCTGGCGGCGTTTGCGCTCCTCGTCCTCCAGCTTCAGCTGCCGCTTGCGTTCGTCGTCCTCCAGCTTCTGGCGGCGCTTCTCCGCGGCGGCCGCCTCCTTCAGCCGCTGCTTCTCCGCCTCGGCCTCCGCTTTTCTCCGGGCGGCCCGGTCCGCCTCCTCCTGCTTGGCCCGCTCCGCCTGTTGGGCTTCCTCCGTCAGCACCTCATAGGCGGAGATCTCGTCCACCGCGTCGTCGTATTTCTCCATGCCGTCCCGCATGAGCACCTTGGCCCGGACCATGGGCTCCGGCGCGGCCATCAGGCTCTGGGGGCAGATGATCCTGGTGCGCTGCACCATGGCGGGCACGCCGTCGCTGTCCAGGAAGGAGGTCAGCGCCTCGCCCACGCCCAGCTCCATGATGGCGTCCTCCGCCTGGAAGGCGGGGTTGGCGCGGAAGGCCTGGGCGGCCACGCGGACGGCCTTCAGCTCGGTGGGGGTATAGGCCCGCAGGGCGTGCTGTACCCGGTTGGACAGCTGCGCCAGCACGCTGTCGGGGATGTCGCTGGGGCTCTGGGTCACAAAGTACACGCCCACGCCCTTGGAGCGGATGAGCTTGACGGTCTGCTCGATCTTCTGCACCAGCACGGCGGGGGTGTCCCGGAACAGCAGGTGCGCCTCGTCGAAGAAAAACACCAGCTTGGGCTTGTCCAGGTCGCCGGCCTCCGGCAGGCTCTCGAACAGCTCAGACAGCATCCACAGCAGGAAACTGGCGTACAGCGTGGGGCTCTGCACCAGCCGGACGCAGTCCAGCACGTTGACCATGCCGCGGCCGTCGGCGTCGGTGCGCATCCAGTCGTGGATGTCCAGGGCCGGCTCGCCGAAGAACAGCTCGCCGCCCTGCTGCTCCAGGGGCAGCAGCGCCCGCAGGATGGCGGCCACCGACTGGGGCGTGATGTTGCCGTAGGTCATCATATATTCCGCCCGGTGCTCGTTGACGTAGGTCAGCATGGCCCGCAGGTCCTTCAGGTCGATGAGCAGCAGCCCCTTGTCGTCGGCGATGCGGAACACGATATGCAGAATGCCCTCCTGGGCCGCGGTCAGCCCGAGGATGCGGCTCAGCAGCTCCGGCCCCATGTCGCTCACGCTGGCGCGAACGGCGTGGCCGCCCTCCTGATAGATGTCCCAGAAGGCGGTGGGGTAGCCACGATAGGCAAAGCTGCCGCGGATGCCGAATTTGTCGATGCGCTTCTCCATGCCCTCGCTGCTGACGCCCGGGGCGCAGATACCGGCCACGTCGCCCTTGACGTCGCACAGAAACACGGGCACCCCCGCGTCGGAGAGGGACTCGGCCATCACCTTCATGGTGATGGTCTTGCCGGTGCCGCTGGCGCCGGCGATCAGACCGTGCCGGTTGCACATGTTCAGTGCCAGCTCCACCGGCTGGTCGGCTGCCAGACCCATATAGATCCTGCCGTTTTGGTACATATTGCCGTCCTCCGTTATCTATTGTTGCTTTTCCCCGCCATTATACGCCGCCCGCCGCCCCGGCGCAAGGGGAAATGCCCCTTTTGCCTGCATTTGCCGATGCGCCGCGCACCCGGCAAAAAATTCTCGCCTCATGCGGCGATGCCTTGCGGCGCAGAGCGGCCGCGCCCACCCAACCACCTCGCCGCGCGCCAATTGAAAGGGAGCACCCTGACCGGGTGCTCCCTTTCATACAAAATGCTTACCGCCAGGTGAAATTTTCTTTCCCTGCGCCCAGCTCAAAGTGATATTTCACGATGCCCAGGTCCACCTTGGTGTAGAACCCGGAGCCCGCCTTGGCGCGGACGGTGCCGCCGTCGCACTCCAGAAAGAACTTCTGCTGGTTCATGGCGGTGGGGGCCAGCAGCGCCGCCTCCACGCCGGCGCGGAACCACGCCGGGGCGTCGGCGGGGGCGCTCACCGCCGCAGCGGCCTTGCTGCTGTGGGGCACGCCCTGCGTCTGCCCATAGCCCAGCGCGATGTAGTTCTTCACCCCGCTTCGTTCAATCGTTTGGACCATTATACCACACCCCGCGGCAAAATGCGCAATGGGAAAGAAAATCGAGACCATTTCCTCCGCGCAATTCACAATTTGTCCACATGCGCTTTCATCACCGTTTCAGCGCCGCGTCGTACAATACCCGCATCCTGAACGGGAGGTGTACCCATGATCCAAGTGGAGCATCTGACAAAATACTACGGCGACGTCCGCGCGGACGCCGCCGCGCAACGAGGCTCTTGACCTGCCGTAAGAAAATTGTTATGATAAGGAAAACATTCACCGAAGGAGTGCTTGATACCTAATGAAAAAGGAGCTTACCCCCCGAAAAAAGCAGGCGATGGAGATGCGCAGCCGCATACAGAACGTGGCGCTGGAGCTTTTTGACCGGGAGGGGTTTGAAAATGTCTCCGTGGAGCAGATCGCCCAGGCGTCCGGCTGCTCGGTGGGCAATATCTATCACTATTTCAAGAGCAAGGACGAGCTGGTCATTCAGGTGACCAGCAGTGTGGACGCCCAGTACCAGGTGCTGGAGGCGGGCTATCTGGCCGACGAGGCCAACTCCTGGCGGGACAAGCTGCTGGACTTCGTGGGGCAGGCGCTGGTCATCAGCGCCGAGGACCCGTCCCTGTACCGCAGCTTTATCCACGGCATCCGCTACCCCCAGCAGGGCATCCTGCGGGACAACGAAAAGCGCGTGTATTTCCGCGTGCTGCGGGAGCTGGTGGACGGCTGCCGGGAGGAGAAGTCCATCCATCCCACCCGCGACCGGGAGGAACTGGTGGCGGACCTGGTGGCCCTGCACCGGGGCATGCTGCTGGAATGGCGTATTTATGAGGGCTCCTTTGACCTGCCCCGCCGGGGCCGCCGCATGGCGGAGGCGCTGCTGCTGGGCTGGCGGCACGAGGAGGACTGAATACCGGATACCCACGCCGCGAACGTTGTTTTCAACAGCGTTCGCGGTGATTTTTTGTGCGGAACGCCAAGTTTGAAAAAATGCGTGAAAGACCGTTGACATCCCGGCCCGGCGGTGCCATAATACAGTAAGGATACCGAAGCATTCGGTGAAATATTTGGCGAATGATTTTGCGAATACGGACAGAAGGAGAGAAACTATGAAGCTTCTGATCATAAATCCCGGCGCTACCTCCACCAAGATCGCGGTGTTTGAGGACGAGGAGCAGCTGTTCAAGGTCACCATCGACCACTCCGCCGAGGAGTTGGACCGGTTCCCCCGGGTCATCGACCAGGCGGACTATCGCAAGGCGGCCATTCTCAAGGCCATCGGCGACGCTGGATACCAGCTGTCCGATTTTGCCGCGGTCTGCGGCCGCGGCGGGCTGTACCGCGCCATCCCCTCCGGCACCTACGCCGTCAATGACAAGGTCATGGCCGATGTGGAGGCCGCGCCCTACGGCGAGCACCCCTCCAACCTGGGCGCGTATCTGGCCCGCAAGCTGGGGGACATGGTGGGCATCCCCGCCTTCTTCGTGGACCCGGTCTGCGTGGACGAGATGACCGAGGTGGCCCACTACACCGGCTTTGCCGAGTTCCGGCGGCTGTGTCAGTTCCACGCCCTGAACCACAAGGCGGTGGGCCGCAAGGCCGCCGCGCAGCTGGGCAAAAGGTACGAGGACGTGAACCTCATCGTCTGCCATCTGGGCGGCGGCGTCAGCGTGGGCGCCCACCAGCATGGCCGCGTGGTGGACGTGTGCAATGTCAAGGACGAGGGCTCCATGGGCATGGACCGCGCCGGCGGCCTGCCGGTGAACCAGCTGATCAACTACTGCTTCTCCGGCAAGACTAAGGACGAGGTCAAGCGAACCTTCGGCCGCCGGGCCGGCATGTTCTCTTATCTGGGCACCACGGATTTCCGCGTGGTCTGCGCCAAGGTGCTGGAGGGCGACGCCAAGGCTGTGGAGGCCTATCAGGCACTGGTCTACCAGCTGGCCAAGGACATCGGCGCCATGGCCGCCGTGCTGCACTTCGACGTGGACGCCATCGTCTACACCGCCGGCATGGCCTATGAGGAGTTCTTCTGCGACGACATCACCGCCTATGTGGGCAAGCTTGCGCCCATCATCCGCCTGCCCGGCGAGGAGGAGATGCGCTCCCTGGCCGAGGGTGCGCTGCGGGTCATGCGCGGTGAGCAGGAGGCCGGCATTTATTAAGGGGTCAATTTGAAAGAGAAATGATAGAGGAAACGACAAGAAAGGTGGAATTTGCTATGAAACATCTGATGTCCGGTAACGAAGCTACCGCCCGCGGCGTCTACGAAGCCGGTATCAAGGTCTGTTCCGCGTATCCCGGAACGCCCAGCACCGAGATCCTGGAAAACCTGCCCCAGTACGGTCAGGATGTGTACTGCGAGTGGGCTCCCAACGAGAAGGTGGCCACCGAGGTGGCCTACGGCGCGTCCGTGGCCGGCTCCCGCGCCTTCTGCACCATGAAGATGGTGGGCTTGAACGTGGCCGCCGACCCACTGTTCACCGCCGGGTACATGGGCGTCAACGGCGCGTACGTCGTGGTCACCGCCGACGACCCCTCCTGCCACTCCTCCCAGAATGAGCAGGACAACCGCCACTATGCCCGGGCCGCCAAGATCGCCATGGTGGAGCCCAGCGACGCCCAGGAGTGCAAGGATTTCGTCCGGCTGGCCTGCGAGATCTCCGAGGAGTTCGACACCCCGGTGCTGTACCGCACCACCACCCGCGTCTGTCACAGCAAGGGTCTGGTGGAGTTCGGCGAGCGTGTGGAGCACACCGCCCCCGCCTACGCCCGGAACACCCGCAAGTACATCTGCGCCCCCGCCAACGCCTACCTGAACCACCCCATCGTGGAGGAGCGTCTGGTGAAGCTGGCGGAGTACGGCTGCACCCGCGCACTGGAGAACGGTCTGAACAAGATGGAGCTGGGCGACGGCAAGGTTGGCGTCGTCACCGCGTCCATCAGCTACCAGTACGCCAAGGAGGTGTTCCCCGAGGGTACATCCTTCCTGAAGCTGGGTCTGACCTATCCCCTGCCCATGGAGCTGATCCGCAGCTTCGCCGAGAAGGTGGAGAAGCTGTACGTCATTGAGGAGCTGGATCCCTTCATGGAGGACGAGATCAAGGCCGCCGGCATCGACTGCGTCGGCAAGGAGCTGACCGGCAAGCTGTACGAGCTGAACACCCAACTTCTGCGGGAGCGTGTGCTGGGCATCAAGCCCGACTATAAGACCATCCCCGACGTGCAGGTGGCCAAGCGCCCTCCCGCCCTGTGTCCCGGCTGCCCCCACCGCGGCTTCTTCTACACCCTGTCCAAGAACAAGAACTATGTGGTCACCGGCGATATCGGCTGCTACACGCTGGGCTTTGCGCCGCCGCTGAACTGCATGGACGTGTGCATCTGCATGGGCGGCGGCTTCTCCGCCGGCATGGGCATGGCCAAGTCCTTCCAGCGGGAGGGCGTCACCGACAAGGTGGTGTTCGGCGTCATGGGCGACTCCACGTTCTTCCACAGCGGCATGACCGGCGCGGCGGAGATCATCTACAACAACGGCCGCATGATCCCCTGCGTGCTGGACAACCGCATCACCGGCATGACCGGCCACCAGGAGAACCCCGGCACCGGCTATACGCTGATGGGCCAGGAGGCCCCCATGATCAGCGTGGAGAAGGTGTTCGAGGCCTACGGCTTCGCCCCCATCTTCACGGTGGATCCCCAGGATCTGACCGCCATGAAAAAGACCGTGGACGAGGCAGTGGCCGCCCTGAACGAGGGCAAGCACCCAGCCATCGTCACCCGCCGTCCCTGCCTGCTGATCAAGCGCATCAAGCAGAATTTGGGTATGTGCGTGGTCAATACCGACAAGTGCAGGAGCTGCAAGAGCTGCCTGAAGGTGGGCTGCCCGGCCATCTCCATGGAGAACGGCAAGGCGTTCATCGACCGCACCCAGTGCGTGGGCTGCACCGTCTGCGCCCAGGCCTGCCCGTTTGACGCCATTGAGAAGGAGGAGAAGTAACATGAACGATGTGAAAAGCTGCCTGTTGGTGGGCGTGGGTGGTCAGGGCGCCATCCTGATCTCCAAGATCATGTCCAACGGCTTTATGAAGGCCGGCTACGATGTCAAGCAGAGCGAGGTCCACGGTATGGCCCAGCGCGGCGGCAGCGTCTCCACCCAGGTCCGCTGGGGCAAGAAGGTCTACGGCCCGGTGTTCGGCAAGGGCGAGGCCGACATCATGGTGGCGCTGGAGAAGATGGAGGCCGTCCGCTACGCGGAGTTCATGAACCCCGACGGCGTGGCCGTCATCAACGACTACGCCATCAAGTCCACCACCATTGCCGCCGGCCAGGAGGAGTACCCCGCCGGCTGCATCGAGGCCATGCAGAAGCACTTCAAGACCATTGCCGTGCCCGCCAGCGACATCGCGCTGGAGCTGGGCAATCCCAAGTGCATGAACGTGGTGCTGTTCGGTGCTATGTGCGACTCTCTGGGCTGCCCGGAGATCGACTGGGAGCAGGTGGTGGCCGAGACGGTGCCCGCCAAGGTCAAGGAGCTGAACCTGAAGGCCTTCCGCGCCGGCCGCGAGGCCGCCAAGGCCGCCAGGTAAACCGACTTTACAAAAAGGACCGCCCAAGGCGGTCCTTTTTGCGTGGTATGTGTTGTATGGGGGACAATTTCCGGTTGCAGGATGGTCCGGAAGGCATTATAATAGACAAAACTGTGAAAATGAGGTGTTTTGCCATGACATACGGATTTATCGGCACCGGCAATATGGGCGGCGCGCTGGCCCGGGCGCTGGTCAGGAGCGTTTCCCCGGCGGATGTATATCTCAACAACCGCACCGCGGCCAAGGCGGAGGCCCTGGCGGCGGAGCTGGGGGCCAGGCCGGACACTGCGGCCCACATCGCGGCGACCTGCGACTATGTGTTCCTGGGCGTCAAGCCCAACCTGATCGCCGGGGTGCTGGCGCAGCTGGCGCCCACGCTGGCCCAGCGCGCGGACAAGCCGGTGCTGGTGTCCATGGCGGCGGGGGTGACCATCGCGGACCTGGAGCAGGCCGCGCCCGGCTGCCCGGTGCTCCGCATCATGCCCAACACCGCCTGCGCCGTGGGCGCGGGGCTGACGCTGTACGACGCCAACGCGCTGGTGACCCAGCCGCAGCTGAGCTGCTTTCTGGACGCCATGCGCGCCTCCGGACGGCTGGAGCAGCTGTCGGAGGGCCTGATCGACGCGGGCAGCGCCGTGGCCGGCTGCGGCGGCGCGTTCGCCTGCCTGTTCATGGAGGCCCTGGCCGACGGCGCGGTGACCTGCGGCCTGCCCCGGGACAAGGCCAACACCTTCGCCGCCCAGATGCTGCTGGGCGCGGCCCAGCTGGCGCTGGACAGCGGCAAGCCCTTCGGCAAGATGAAGGACGAGATCTGCTCCCCCGGCGGCACCACCATCGCCGGCGTCCGGGCGCTGGAGGAGGGCGGCTTCCGCGCCGCCGCCATGAACGCCGTCATCGCCGCATACGAAAAAACGCTGGCACTGAAAAAATAAGGTCTATGATACGACAAGGGCGCGTACCTGGTAAGGTACGCGCCCTTGTATTCTTTGTATAGCTGCCGTTCCCGGCGGCTGCACTCATTTGCCGTACAGACAGTAGATCAGCCAGTTCAGGAAGCGGGCGGGCAGCACCTTGGCCAAAAACGCGAAGAACTTGTAGTCAAACCGGATGGCGTACAGCGGGTGGCGGCTGCCCTCCCGCATGGCCACCCTGGCGATATACGCGCCGGCCTTGGCGGGGTCCATGCCGGTCTCCTCGTCGTGCTCCATGCGCTGGACGGAGCGGCTGATGCGGCCCTGGTAGATGTCGTCACCCTGGCTGACCTTCCGCCGGGCGGCGGTAAAGCCGGTGTGGATGTCCCCCGGCATCACGGCGCACACCGTCACGCCGAAGGGCCGCAGCTCGTTGGACAGCGCCATGGTATAGGCATTGACGGCGGCCTTGGTGGCGGAGTAGTACGTCTGGAAGGGGATGGGCACCGCCGCGGCCACGGAGCTGAGGTTCACGATGCGGCCCCGGCCCGCCTGCCGCATCAGGGGCACCACGGCGCGGTTCATGTTCACCATGCCGAAGAAGTTCACGTCGAACAGCTTCTTGGCCTCCGCCGTCTCCGTGAACTCCACGGCGCCGGAGATGCCGAAGCCGGCGTTGTTCACCAGCACGTCGATGTGGCCCTCCGCCGCCATGACCTGCGCCACGGCGGCATCCACCGCCTGCTCATCCGTCACGTCGGCGGCGATGTGGTGCAGTCCCTCCACGCCCTCGGCCCGGCGGGACAGCTCGTAGACGGTGTACCCGGCGTCCCTCAGCGCCAGCGCGGTGGCCCGCCCGATGCCGGAGGTGCCGCCGGTGACGATGGCGACCTTACTCACTCGCCATCACCTCCCCGATGATGTCCATGGCCTCGTCCAGCAGCGCCTCGGTGTGGGTGGCCATGTAGCTGGTGCGCAGCAGGGCCTCGCCCTCCGGCGTGGCCGGGGGCAGGGTGGGGTTCACATACACGCCCCGGTCGTAGATGCCCGCCGCCACGCGCAGCGTCCGGTACGTCTCGTAGGTGTAGATGGGGATGATGGGCGTGGGGGCCTCCAGCGCCGAGGGGCGGATGGCCAGGCCCCGCTCCGTCAGGCCCTTCCGGGCGTACAGGCTCAGGGCGCGCAGGCGCTCCGGCAGCTCCGGATGGGCCTCCAGCTTCCGCAGGGCGGCCAGCGCCGTGGCGCAGTTGGCCGGCGGGGTGGACGCCGAAAAGATGAACGGCCGGGAGGCGTGGCGCACGAACTCCGCCACCTCCGCCGACGCGGCCATATAGCCGCCCAGGGACGCCAGTGACTTGGAGAAGGTGCCCATGTACACGTCCACCTGGTCCTCCAGACCGAAATAGCTGGCGGTGCCGCGGCCACCCTCGCCCAGCACGCCCAGGCCGTGGGCGTCGTCCACCATCACCCGGGCGCCGTACTTTTTGGCCAGTGTGCAGATCTCCGGCAGCCTGGCGATGTCGCCGCCCATGGAGAACACGCCGTCGGTGACGATCAGCGCCCCGGCGGTCTCCGGCACCTTCTGCAGGCACTTCTCCAGCTCCGCCATGTCGCTGTGGCGATAGCGCAGCATCTTGCCGTAGGACAGCTGGCACCCGGCGTAGATGCTGGCGTGGTTCTCCCGGTCACAGATCACATAGTCGTGCCGCCCCACCAGCGCGGAGATGATGCCCACGTTGGACTGGAATCCGGTGCCGAAGGTGACCACCCCCGGCTTGCGCAGGAATTTGGCCAGCTCGTCCTCCAGCTCCAGGTGCATCTCCAGCGTTCCGTTGAGGAACCGGGAGCCGGAGCAGCCGGTGCCGTACTGCTCCAGCGCCTTGATGCCGGCCTCGATGACCTCCGGGTCCGTGGTCAGACCCAGATAGTTGTTGGAGCCCAGCATGATGCGGCGCTTGCCCTCCATCTGCACCTCCACGTCCTGCCGGGATTGCAGCGCGTGAAAGTAGGGATACACGCCCTTCTCCTTCAGCTCGGTGGCCAGGGACGGGGCGCTGCACTTCTCAAAAATGTCCATAAGCAGCCTCTCTGACTAATATAGAATATTACATGATATTGTATTTTTTCGACGAAAATATTATATAGGCAGAGAGCGCGATTGTCAACGCCCAAACATCACCGGCCCAGATGGTCGATAAACTGGACGATGGTCCGGGACAGCGCGGCGGCGCCGCAGACCGTGCAGATCAACGTAATGGCTTCCATAAAATGGTCCTCCTTCGTGGCTTTTCTACAGTATGAAGGAGGTACTGTACAGAAAAACGGACAATAAAAATTTCTGGTATCGGGGAACCTTTTGCTGCGCGGGCGCATCTAAGGGATGTACAACGAAAGCGGCGGCACTCCCATGGGACGCGCGCCGGAAAAGAAAGGATGCATGAACAATGAAGAAATTTGTGTGCGCCGTGCTGGCACTGGTGATGGTGCTCTCTCTGGCGGCCTGCGGCAGCAAGCAGGAAGACAACAGCGGCGGCGACGTGGATCTGACGGCGCAGCAGCTCGTGGACAAGCTGAAGGAAGCGCTGGGCGACAGCTACGGCTGCGACGCACAGGAGGACGCCGACTACATGGCCAACTATTATGGCCTTGACATGGCGCAGGTGGAGGACTGGGTGGCCGACTGTGCCTCCGTCAGCGCGGTGGACCCCCGCACGGCGGTGGTGCTGAAGGTGAAGGACGGCTATGCCGAAACGGCGGCGACGCTGCTCCGCGAGCGCTATCAGCAGGTGCTGGACTACACCAAGCTGTACAATATGAATGTGCCCACGGTGCAGCAGGCGCGGCTGTTCGTCAACGGGAACTATGTGGCCCTGCTGATCCTGGGCCAGACCACCAACGACGACACGGCGCTGGCAGAGTCCGAGAGCGCCAAGGTGGACGCCACCTGGAAGGACATCTTCGGCAGCGCGGAGAACGTCCTGTGACCGGCGCGCCGCACAAAACCGGACAGCAAAAAGAGAGACCGCTTTCGCGGTCTCTCTTTTGTGCTTTTGCAAGCGCTGGGTCACATGGCCTTGATGATGTCCACGATCTCCGCGCCGATGCGCTTCTGGGCCTCGTTGGTGGCAGCGCCGATGTGGGGCGTGCAGGACACCATGGGGTGGCTGTATAGCGCCTTGTTGGAGGCGGGCTCGTCGGCATAGACGTCCAGGCCGGCGGCGCGGACCTTGCCGGACTCCAGAGCGGCCAGCAGGGCGGCCTCGTCCACGTTGGTGCCGCGGGAGGTGTTGATGATGACGACGCCGTCCTTCATCTTGGCGATGTTCTCAGCGGAGATCAGAGCGCCGCCGTCCACTGCGGGAGCGTGGACGGACACGAAGTCGGACATGGCCAGCAGCTCGTCCATCTCCACATAGGGGATGCCCAGCTGCTCCTCGATGCCGGGGATGTGGAAGATGTCGAAGGCCACGACCTTCATGCCGATGGCCTTGGCCATCACACCCAGGTGCTGGCCGATGCGGCCGAAGCCCACGATGCCCAGGGTCTTGCCCTGCAGCTCGATGCCCTTGCCGTAAGCCTTCTTCTCCCACTTGTCCTCACGCATGGTGTGGCCGGCGATGGAGATGTAGCGGGCGCAGGAGAACATGTGGCCCATGGCCAGCTCCGCCACAGACTGGGAGGACGCCTTGGGGGTGTTCTTCACGTCGATGCCGTTGGCCTTGGCATAGTCCACATCGATGTTGTCCACGCCCACGCCGCCGCGGATGATCAGCTTCAGCTGGCTGCCCTTGGCCTCGTCGATGTGGTTGGCGCGGACCTTGGTCTTGGAGCGAACGACCACCACGTCGAAATCACGCAGGGCTTTGCCCAGCTGATCGGGCTCGTAGAACTGCTCTACGACCTCATGGCCCATCTCGCGCAGCTCCGCCATAGCGGTCTTATCCATACCGTCGGTAACAAGAATACGCATGGTAATACTCTCCTTTTAAAATATGATTTGTTGTCGGAATTTGTCGGTAAAGGGGCGGACAGGGTCGTCCGCCCCTACAAGGTTGTTACTTGTGCTCGGCCTCGAACTTCTTCAGGAACTCCACCAGCGCCTGGGCACCCTCGATGGGCATGGCGTTGTAGACGGAGGCGCGCAGGCCGCCCACGGACTTGTGGCCCTTCAGGTTGTCATAGCCGGCAGCCTTGGTGGCAGCCACGACCTCGGCGTCCAGCTCGGCGCTGCCGGTGACGAAGGGGATGTTCATCAGGCTGCGGAACTCCGGCTCCACAGTGCCCTTGAACATCTTGGAGGAATCCAGGAAGTCATAGATGACCTTGGCCTTGGCCAGGTTGCGCTTGTGCATCTCCTCCAGGCCGCCGATGCTCTTCAGATACTTGAACACCTTGCCGCAGCAGTAGATGGCCCAGCAGTTGGGGGTGTTGTACATGGAGCCGTTGTCGGCCTGGGTCTTGTAGCTCATGTAGATGGGCATCTTGGGGTCGATGTCCTCGCGGATCAGATCCTCGCGGATGATGACCACCACCATGCCGGCGGGGCCCACGTTCTTCTGCACGCCGGCGTAGATCATGCCGTAGTCGGAGACGTTGCAGGGCTTGCTGAGGAACATGGAGGACTGGTCGGACACCAGAACGTGACCCTTGGTGTTGGGCAGCTTGTTCCAGGTGACGCCGTGGATCGTCTCGTTCTCGCAGATGTAGACGTAGTCGGTATCCTCGGGAATGTCCAGATCGGAGCAGTCGGGAATGTAGCTGTAATTCTTATCCTTGGAGGAGGCGGCCACGATGACCTCGCCGTACTTCTTGGCCTCGGCAATGGCCTTCTTGGACCAGGCACCCGTCTCGATGTACACGGCCTTGCCGTTCTTCATCAGGTTCCATGCCACGGCAGCGAACTGCAGGGTGGCGCCGCCCTGAATGAACAGCACCTTGTAGTTGTCGGGGATGTTCATCAGCTCGCGCAGGTCGGCCTCGGCCTCGTCGATGATCTGCTGGAACACCTTGGAGCGGTGGCTCATCTCCATGACGCACATACCGCTGCCGCGGTAGTTCATCATCTCATCGCGGATCTCCTCCAGCACGGGCTCCGGCATCATGGCGGGACCGGCGGAGAAATTAAAAGTACGACCGTATTTCATGTGGTTTTCCTCCTGTTCGTAATGGTCATCCGGTATATATTTTGTACACGGTGACAATCGGTACTTATAGTATACGGCAAAGCTACGGCAGAATCAACAGCAAAAATGAAAAAAAGTCAGATAAACTGAAAAATTTTCAGCCTTTGCGCCGGGGCCGAGCACCGCCATTTGACACGCCGGAGCATAGATGGTACAATATCCGTCTGCAAAGAGAACGCTAAAGATATGCGCTGCCCGGCAGGTCGGCGCATACGGGAGGATAGAGAGCATGGAGAGAGTGAAGGTGCGGGCGCAGCACATGGGGCTGTATGTGAAGGCGTTGGTGAAATGGCTGGCCGTGGGCGCCCTGGTGGGCGGCGTAGGCGGCTTTGTGGGCGCGGCGTTCCACCTGGGCGTGAGCTACGCCACCAATGTGCGCCTGGCGCACCCGTGGATACTGTACCTGCTGCCCCTGGGCGGCGTGATCATCGTCGGGCTGTACAAGCTGTGCCGTCTGGAGGGAGCCGGGACCAACGCGGTCATCGAGTCCGTCCACTTCGGCAAGAAGGTCCCCACGCTGCTGGTGCCGCTGATCTTCGTGTCCACGGTCATCACCCATCTGTGCGGCGGCAGCGCCGGCCGCGAGGGCGCGGCGCTGCAGATCGGCGGCGGCATCGGCTACCGCACCGGCACGCTGCTGCGCCTGGGAGAGAAGGATCTGCCCCTGGCCACGCTGTGCGGCATGAGCGGCGTGTTCGCCGCCCTGTTCGGCACACCGCTGACCGCCACCATCTTCGCCCTGGAGGTCATCAGTGTGGGCGTGCTGTACTACGCGGGGCTGCTGCCCTGCCTCACCGCCTCGCTGACCGGGTACTATATCGCGCTGCTGATGGGCGTGGAGCCCACCCGCTTCACGGTGGCCATGCCGGCGCTGAGCTGGCCCGTGCTGGGGCTGACGGCGCTGCTGGCCGTGGGCTGCGCCATAGTGAGCATCCTGTTCTGCCGCGGGCTGCACGTCACCGAGCGTCTGGCGGCCCGGACGCTGAAGGACCCGTTCCTGCGGGCGGCGGCGGGCGGCGTGATCATCATCGCCGCCACGCTGGCCCTGGGCACCACGGACTACAACGGCGCGGGCATGGACGTGGTGCAGCGGGCTCTTGAGGGCCAGGCGGCGGACTGGGCGTGGCTGATAAAGCTGGCCTTTACCGCTGTGACCATCGGCTGCGGCTTCAAGGGCGGCGAGGTGGTGCCGTCGTTCTTCGTGGGCGCCACCTTCGGCTGCGTGTTCGGCGGGCTGCTGGGACTGTCCCCCGCGTTTGCCGCCGCCATCGGCCTGGTGGCGGTGTTCTGCGGCGCGGTCAACTGCCCGCTGGCCTCGGTGGTGCTGAGCATAGAACTGTTTGGAGCAGAGGGTTTGCTGTACTTTGCGGCGGCCTGTACGCTGAGTTATCTGCTCTCCGGCTACTGCGGACTGTACAGCAGCCAGACCATCCTGTACTCCAAATTGAAGGCGGAATTCATCAACGTACACACCCACGAGTGACGAAAACAGACGAAAAACGGTGTTGACTGCATCTAAGAAAGCATGAGAAAGCATGAGAAAAGCGGTTGACTGAAGCCGGTTTCTCCCGCGTTAAGGAAATCTTTATCTTTCGTTCACATGATTTGCGGAAAATCGTGGTATCCTGCCTGTAGCAAGAGAGGAGGACCGCCGTGAAACGCACGCTTACCGACAAACAGAAAAAGGGACTGTCGCTGCTGGCCATCGTGATATTCGTGCTGCTGTCGGCGGCGCTGGCCTGGTTCGTGGGGCGGCCCATGGTCCGCTTCGCCAAGCAGCCGGAGCAGTTCCGCGCGTGGGTGGACGGCCACGGCGCGTGGGGGCCGCTGGCCTATGTGGCCATGGTGTTCCTGCAGGTGCTGGTGGCCATCATCCCCGGCGAGCCGCTGGAGATCGCCGGAGGCTACGCCTTCGGGGCGTGGCAGGGCACGGCGCTGTGCCTGGCGGGAGCGGTGCTGGGCAGCGTGGCGGTGTTTGCGCTGGTGCGGCGCTGGGGCCGCAGCCTGGTGGAGGTGTTCTTCCCGGCGGACAAGCTGGAGAAGCTGCACTTCCTGCTGCACACCTCGCCCAAGCGGACGGCGCTGTTCTGGCTGATCTTCACCGTGCCGGGAACGCCCAAGGACCTGCTGTGCTATTTTGCGGGGCTGACGGACCTGCCCTGGAAAACGTGGCTGCTGATCGCCACGGTGGGGCGGCTGCCCTCTATCATCACCTCCACCGTGGGCGGCAGCGCCCTGGGGGAGCAGAACTACCGAACGGCCATCATCGCCTTTGCCATCGCGCTGGCGGTGGCCGGAGCGGGGTATGTGATCTACCGCGCCGTGTGCCGGCGGCATGAGACGAAAAAGGACGGCGGCGCGGAGAAGGCTGCCGGTCCGATAGAGACGGCAGACCGGAAGGAGATACCCGGTCAGGACGGGAAAACCGAATAGGACGAAAAAACCGACGGCGTCAGCCGTCGGTTTTTCATTTGTCTGCTGCGGTTTGCCGGGGGTGTACCTATCCCGGACTGGCGTGCGCGGGGTCAGAAGGCGCCCAGGGATCTGAACAGCACCGACCAGGCGAACATGGTGATGATGCACAGGGCGCTGGTGGACACCACGATGTCGCCGGCGAGCTCCGCGTCGCCGCCCATCTGCTGGGTCATGGTGAAGGAGGCGATGGCGGTGGCGCTGGCGAACACGCTGATGAGCCCGGCGAAGCCCGCGTCCCGGATGCCCAGCAGATAGCCCGCTGTCAGCAGCAGGGCGGGCATGACCAGCAGCCGCACCACGCAGACCTGGATCAGGTCCTTTTTATACCGCCGCAGGCCGCTGAACCGGAAGAACGCCCCCAGCAGGAACAGCAGCAGGGGACTGGTCATGTTGGCCACCTGATGCACCGCCGACTCCAGCGCGGTGGGCAGCGTCCAGCCGGTGAACAGAAACAGCAGTCCCGCGGCGGAGCCCAGGATCAGGGGGTTGGTCAGGATCATCCGGATGAGTTTGCCGGTGGGGAGCTTCTCCCCGTGGAAGAGGGTCAGGGTCAGCACCGCCAGCGCGTTGAACAGGGGGACCACCGTGGCGGCCAGCATGGCCACCGGCCCCATGTCCGCGCCGGGCACCAGCGCGGTGGCCAGGGGCAGGCCGATGATGGCCAGGTTGCTGCGGTACATGCCCTGGATCTTGACGCCCTGCTTCTCCGGGTCCTTCTCGGTGGGCAGGACGATGGCCAGGGACAGCCCGTACATCACCAGCGTGGCCGCCACGGCGTACAGCAGCAGCCTGGGCTGCACGGCGTGGTCCAGGGAGGAGGTGTACAGGTTCCAGAACAGCATCACCGGCATGAAATAGCGGAAGGCCAGCTTGTTCAGCCAGGGGACGTCCTCCACGCGGATGGCGCCCAGGCATTTGGCCCCGTAGCCCAGCCCCATGAGCAGAAACAGGGGCACGATGGCGTTGAAGCAGACTTGCAGGCTGTCGAACATGGGGCGATACCTCCTTTTCCGGACACCGGGAAGCGGCGCGGATGCGCAAAGCGCGGGGATTCAGTGGGATATAAGGGCCATGGCGGCCAGCAGCACGGCCAGGAAGCCGAAGCTGATGGCGGAGAACAGCGCCAGGAAGCGGCCGTTCTGCCCCTGGACGTGCCGGGTGTACTCCCGGAAGGTGATCAGGCTGGCCAGAGAGGCCACCAGCGTGCCCGCGCCGCCGATGTTGACGCCCACCAGCAGGCCGCGGTAGTCGTCGGTGAACCGGCTCAGCAGGATGGCCGCCGGAACGTTGCTGATGACCTGGCTGGTCAGGGCGGCCACCGGCATGACGCCGTGGGAGAGCAGCCGGCGGAACAGGGCGCAGACCGGCTGGATCCGGGCCATGTTGCCGGAGAAGGTGAAGAAGGCCGCGAAGGTCACCAGCAGGCCATAGTCCACGCCCAGCAGGGCGCGGCGGTCCAGCACCAGCAGCGCCGCCGTGATCAGCAGCAGCCCCGCCCAGTAGGGGATGCCCCGCAGTACCATGGCCACCGCCACGCAGAACAGCAGGCCGTACATGACCGAGCGGCGCTTGTCCAGGGAGGCTGCCTGGCGGGGCACCGTAAGGGGCTCCGGCCGGACCAGCAGGCAGCACAGCAGGATCAACGCGGTGGACAGCAGGAAGGGCGGCAGCATGATGGCGAAGAATTCGCCGCTGGGGATGGCGTAGTGGTTGTAGAGATACAGGTTCTGGGGGTTGCCGAAGGGGGTGAGCATGCCGCCCAGGTTGGCGGCGCAGTTTTGCAGGATGAAGGTCAGCGCCGCGTATTTGGTCTGGCCCGCGCCCTCCAGCACGAACCAGCTCAGGGGCAGGAAGGTCAGCAGCGCCGTGTCGTTGGTCAGCAGCATGGAGCCCAGCAGGGTGATGAGCACCAGGGCGACCACCACGCTGCGGGCGGTGCGGAACACGCGCAACAGCTTCTGGGCCAGGGCGGGGAACAGCCCCGCGCCCCGCAGGGCGCACACCACCGCCAGCACGCAGAACAGGCAGGAGAGGGTCTTGACGTCGTAATAGCCCAGATAGGCCGCGTCCGGCGGCACGAACAGGGCTGTGACCGCGGCGGCCAGCACGGCGATCACCGGCATGGCGTTGGCGCGGCACCAGGAGAGAAGTTTCATGAAATACCTCGAAAAAAACGAAAAATCGATCGAGGGTAACTGTAGCACAATTCCGGGGAAAAGGCAAGCGCCGCGTGGGATGTTTCTTGCGCGGGCGCACGCCCTGTGGTATACTGAGGGGAAAGAAAAGACGCAGAGGAGGACGGCGTATGGACGGTATTCTGGACAGATTTTCCATCAACTGCCACAGCAGCATCCGCTATGGCGGCGATAAGACGGTGCGGTTCGATCCCTTCCGGGTGGAGGGCGCGCCCCGGGACGCGGACGTGGTGTTCGTGACCCACGACCACTATGACCATTTCTCGCCGGAGGATCTACGCCGGGTGATGAAGCCGGAGGCGCTGCTGGTGCTGCCGGAGAGCTGCCGGGAGACGGCGTTGGAGGCGGGGTTCGACGCAGAGCGGCTGCTGACGGTGCAGCCGGGGCGGGACTATCAGGCGGCGGGCATCGATTTCCGCACGGTGGCGGCCTATAATCTCGACAAGCCCTTCCACTCCCGGGAGAAGGGCTGGGTGGGCTATGTGGTGACGCTGGAGGGGCAGCGGGTCTATGTGGCCGGGGACACCGACGACACGCCGGAGGCACGGCGCGTGGTGTGCGACATCGCGTTCCTGCCGGCGGGCGGCACCTACACCATGACGGCTACGGAGGCCGCCGCGCTGGCGGCGGCGCTGCACCCGCAGGCGGCTGTGCCCACCCACTACGGCTGCATCACCGGCGAGAGCGGCGACGGCGCTGTGTTCGCCGCGGCACTGCCGCAGCAGATGCCCTGCCGGCTGCTGATCGGGCGGTAGCATGCGTAAAAAAGCACCCCGGAGGGGTGCTTTTTGCTTATTTTTCGTCCTTGGGCAGCGTCAGGTTCAGCAGGACGGCCATCAGCGTGGCCAGCACCACCGGGGACTTGCCGAAGATGGTGGTGACGGCCTCGGGGAACTGGGAGAGCGTCTCGGCCGCCTGGGAGATGCCCACGCCCAGGGCGGCGGACAGGCCCACGATGCTGGTGTTGCGGGCGGTGAGCCCGGCGCCGGCGATGAGCTTCATGCCGGTCATGGCGATGGAGGAGAACACGGCCACGGTGGCCCCGCCCAGCACGCACTGGGGGATGGTGGTCAGCAGGGCGGAGAGCTTGGGGAGAAGGCCGGAGACCAGCAGCAGCGCGCCGGTCAGGGCAAAGACACTGCGATTGACCACCTTGGTGCCGGTGACGATGCCCACGTTCTGGGAGTAGGTGGCGGTGGGCAGGCCGCCCAGCAGCGCCGTGAGGATGTTGGACACGCCGTAGGCCACGATGCCGCCCTGCAGCTCCCGGTCGGTGGGCTCGCGGTCCATGCCGCCCACGGTGGTGGCGGTCAGGTCGCCGATGGCCTGGATGGAGTTGATGGCGAAGAGCAGTCCCAGGGCGATGCAGGCGGAGGGCTCGAAGGAGATGCCGAAGGGCAGGAAGTGGGGCAGGGAGAACCAGGCGGCGCCGGCGATGCCGGAGAGGTCTACCATGCCGCAGGCGAAGGCCACGGCGTAGCCCGCCAGGATGCCCAGCAGGATGGAGGCCAGTTTGCAGATGCCGCGGCCGTGGTTGCTCAGCAGCAGCACCACGGTCAGCGTGAAGGCGGCGATGGCCCAGTTCTGCCAGGAGCCGTAGACCAGCGCCGGGGAGAGGCCCTTCTCCACCACCACGGACTGGTAGGTGTTGCCGCTGCCGCCGGCCATATAGTTGATGGCGGTGGGGTAGAGGGAGAGGCCGATGGTGAACACCACCGTGCCGGTGATCACCGGCGGGAACAGGCGGCGGATGGGCTTGATGAAAAGGCCCACCACCGCGGCCACCGCACCGCCCACCAGCATGGCGCCGGCCACGGCGCCCAGGCCGCCGCTGCCGGCGGCGATGGCCAGCATGCTGGGCAGATAGGCGAAGCTGACGCCGAAGATCACCGGCAGTCCCGCGCCGAAGCGCCCGGCGATGGGGAACAGCTGCAGCAGGGTGGTGACGGCGGACATGACCAGCGACGCCTGGATCAGCAGGACGCGCTGGTCATGGGGCAGGCCCACGGCGTTGGCGATGATGATGGCGGGGGTGACGCAGCCCACGATCATGGAGACCAGGTGCTGCAGGGCCATGGAAACGGTCAGCCCGACGGGCGGAAGGCCCCGGTATTGGAACAGTGCATCGTGACTGACGGTGTATTTGTGCATGGCGGGGGCCCTCCCTTGAAAAACGATCATTCAGTATACAGTATACCACATTTTCGCCAGAAGGCCAGCGCGAATTTCCGCGGACGGCAGCGCAGAACGGGGCGGAACGGCGAAGAAAGCCGGGAGAACGGCGGCCCGCGGCGGGGGAGGGATATTTTTCCCGGCGGGGGTTGACAAAAGGGAAAGGCGTGGTAGAATATACACCGCGCGATGTGCATTGCGCGATGTATATTAAGGGGGGCTGCCGGATGGCAATGAGAAATAGAAGCATAGGAGGAAGGATCACGGCGGCGCTGCTGGCGGCGGTGTGCCTTATAGCGCTGCTGGCGGGGTGCGCCGCGCCGGGACAGCGGGAGGCGGTGCGGCAGCTGCAGTGCGTCCGGCCGGAGGCGCTGTCCGCGCTGCGCTCCGCCGGAGACGGCCGGGTGCTGCTGGTGTGGGCGGACTATGAGCAGGGACGCACCACCGTGCAGCTGCTGGACGCGGAAAGGGACGCGCTGGCACGGGAGGTCACGCTGGAGGGCGTGTGGGACCTGAAGGAGCAGTCCTTCGCCGACGGGGGCTTTGCCCTGTGTGACCGGGAGAGCAATACCTGGAAGCTTTTGGACGGTGCGCTGGCGGAGGAGGGGACGCTGACGGCGGAGAACGTGGACGGCTGGTTCTCCTATGACGGGGCGGCGTACTACTTCCTGCGGGACGGCGTGCTGCTGCGGCAGGCCGTCGCCGGAGGCGCGGCGGAGCCGGTGGCCCTGTCTCCGGAGCTGCGGTTTTTGGAACTGACGGCATACGACGCGGAGAGCGGGCGGATGGCGGCGCTGTTTCTGCTGTCCCCCTACGGCAGCCAGTGCGGCACGGCCATTTTCGACCCGGCCACGGGGGAGTTCACCCTGCTGCGAAAGGAGCGGTATCAGGTGAGCTTCTCCGGGGAGGAGCTGTGCCTGCTGCGCTTTGACGAGGAGAAAATGGGCTACTCCGCCCTGTTCGGCGGCGGGGACACGTTCCGCTTTGCGGACGCGGCAATGTTTTCGGAGACCGGCGGCGACCTGTACGCCATCCCCGGCTCGCCCTATCTGATGGGCGTGGAGACAGGGCGGTCGGTGCTGTACAGGGCCGGGGAGAATATCGAGAGCTGGGCGCTGACGGACAGCGGCATCGGCGGGGAGATGTACTCCTGCTGCTGGCTGAAGGAGACGGGGCTGCTGGTGGGCGCGGTGTACCAGGAGGGCGCCTTCCACCTGTACGCCGTGGACCCAGCGCAGCTGGCCTTCCGGACGGCGGCGGAGAGCGCGCCGGCGGACATGTCCGTCATGGTGGATACGTCGGCGGCGCAGTTCTACTGGGACACGGCGGCGGGGCTGCCGGTGGCGGAAAATCTGCAGGAGGCCCGGCAGCAGGCGGATGAGCTGGAGCGGCAGTACGGCGTGCGCATTTTGCTGTCCTCCCAGTGCCGGGAGGCGGCGGCCCTGTGCGACCGCGCCATCACGCTGACGGACACGCTGTCCGCCGACGAGGAGCTGGCCGGGGTGCAGCGGGGGCTGGAGTCCCTGCGCCGCAGCCTGCGCCTGTATCCCGAGGGCTTTCCGGCCCAGTTCCGCAACAGCGCCGGCGATGGCGGGCTGCTGTTCCTGCTGGTGGCGGCCATAGAGAGCGACTACGGCGTGGTGGGCTGCACCTACGAGGGGGCGGGGTGGCAGTACATCGCCCTGGACGTGTGCAACACCATCGACATGGACAGCATCACCTGCCACGAGATCTGGCACGCCACGGAGAACCACATCCTGTCGCAGGACTATATGGCCTTCGACTGGGACGCGTGGCAGGCGCTGAACCCGGAGGGCTTCCTGTACTCCGGCGACGGCACCCTGCAGGACCCGGCGCAGGCGGGCATCCTGTACACCGTGCCCATTGAGGACGTGTACTTTGTGGACAACTACGGCTGCGTGGCCGCCACGGAGGACCGGGCGCGGATCATGGAGTTTTTCATGGCCCACGACGACGATGCGGCGCAGCTGATCCGGTCGCCCCATATCCGGCAGAAGCTGCAGTGGATGTGCGACCGGGTGCGGAAGAGCTTTGGCACCACGGGGTGGGGGACGCCCCGGTGGGAGCGGCTGCTGTAAGGGCACTGCGGCGCATATACGCAAAAAACGCACCCGAAGGGGTGCGTTTTTTGCGCGCTATCGGGGCAGGCCCCGGGAGCCGTTGGTGGGGTCCACGAACAGGGGCAGGTCCGGCGGGGCGGCGGTCCAGAGGACGAAGGCCGCGGCCGCGGCCAGGTGGAGGACGACGCCCAGGGCCTGCCAGACAGGGGCGGCGAGGGCGCTGCGGCGCTGCAGCGCCGCGCTGACGCGCCAGGCCAGCAGCACCGCCGCCTGGAACAGCAGGACGTTGACCACGTCGATGCTCCTGCCCAGAATGCCGGTGTAGGTATAGAACACGGCGGGAATGGCCAGCAGGCCCGCCAGCAGGCCCACGGCCCGGGGCAGCGCCGCCGCGGCGGAGCGGGTGACCAGGATGGTCAGCAGCGTCCAGGCCAGCCAGGGCACGGCCAGCAGCTTCATGTGCTCCCAGGTGGACTCGTTGACGGCGGCGATGTAAGCGCTCCAGGGGGCCTGGCCGGTCCAGTCGTAGACAAAGTGCAGCAGGTTGCCGAAGAGCAGGGTGAAGAACATGCCGGCGGTCTCTAAGGTGCGGCGGTCGCGGTCGTTTCGCATGGGGATCTCCCTCCTTGATGCTGTTTCTATCATTGTATACAGGTTCGGGCAGCGTTATACAGGAAGGAAACAGGCGGGCGGGACGGTTTGGGGGTGCAATTTCCCGGCGGGTGTGGTATACTGAGCGGTACAGAAAGGGTGATCGGTATGCACATCACGGAAAGACTGGCCGCGCTGCGGCGGAATATGGAACGGCGGGGGCTGGATGGGTGCGTCATCGTGACGGACGACTTCCACGCCTCGGAATATGTGGGGGAGCACTTCAAGACACGGGAATTCTTCTCCGGCTTCACCGGCTCGGCGGGAACGCTGGCGGTGCTGCGGGAGGAGGCGTATCTGTGGACGGACGGGCGGTACTTTTTGCAGGCGGAGCGGCAGCTGGCGGGCAGCGGCATCACGCTGATGCGCGCCGGGCAGCCGGGGGTGCCGGTGCTGTCGGCCCTGCTGGCGGAGCAGCTGCCGGAGGGCGGCGCCCTGGGCTTCGACGGGCGGACCGTCAGCACGCGGCTACACCGGACGCTGGAGAAAAAACTAACGGGGAAACACATACGGCTGGTGGGGGACTTCGACCCGGCGGAGGGCGTGTGGACGGACCGGCCGGGGCTGTCCGCCGCGGCGGTATGGCCCTTTGACAGCGGGGTGAGCCGGCGGGAGAAGCTGACGCTGCTGCGGCAGGACATGGCGGAGCAGGAGGCGGCGTATCTGCTGCTGACAGACCTGACGGACGTGGCCTGGGCGTTGGAGCTGCGGGGCGGCGACGTGGAGCACACGCCGGTGTTTTTGGGCTTTCTGCTGCTGGGGCGGGAGAGCGCGGTGCTGTGCGCCCAGGGGGAGAGCTTTTCCGGAGACATACAGGCGGCGCTGGCGGCGGACGGGGTGACGCTGCGGCCCTATGAAGATATTTACGCGGCGCTGGAGGGCCTGCCGGAGGGGGCGCGGGTCATGGCGGACCCCGCCACGGCCAACAGCCGCATCGCGGCGTGCCTGGCCCACACGGTGTGGGTGGAGGCGGGCAGCCCGGCCTCCCGGCGCAAGGCGGTGAAGTCGGCAGGGGAGCAGGAGGGCTTCCGGCAGGCACACCTGCGGGACGGCGCGGTGCTGTGCCGGTTCCTGTACGAGATCAAGCGCAGGCCGGAGGAGTTCACCGAGCTGTCCGCCGCGGCGCTGCTGCACGGGTATCGGGCGGAGCAGGAGGGGTTCCTGGACGAGAGCTTTGAGACCATCGCGGCCTACGGCCCCCACGGGGCGGTGGTGCACTACGCGCCCACGGCGGAGACGGACGTGCCGCTGGCGCGGCGGGGGCTGCTGCTGGTGGACAGTGGCGGGCACTACCGCCGCGGCACCACGGACGTGACCCGGACGGTGGCGCTGGGGGAGATCACGGCGGCGGAGCGGCGGATGGCCACGCTGGTGCTGAAGGGGCACATTCAGCTGGCCATGGCGCAGTTCCCCCGGGGGACAGCGGGGGAGAATCTGGACGCGCTGGCCCGGGTGCCCCTGTGGAGGGAGAGCCTGGACTACGACCACGGCACCGGCCATGGCGTGGGGTGCGTGCTCAGCGTGCATGAGTCACCGCCGGCGTTCCGCTGGCGCATCACGGAGGGCGCGGCCCATCCGGCGCTGGAGGCGGGGATGGTGATCTCCGACGAGCCGGGGTATTACGAGGCCGGGGCCTTCGGCATACGGCACGAGAATTTGCTGCTGGTGCAGCCGGCGGCGCGGGAGGGCTTCCTGCGCTTCGAGGTGCTGACGCTGGCGCCCTTTGACCGGGACGCGCTGGACGCGTCGCTGCTGACGGCGGAGGAGAAGGCGTGGCTGAACGGCTATCACCGGCGGGTGTATGAAGCCGTGGGGCCGCAGCTGCCGCCGGAGGTGCGGGCGTGGCTGGCGGAGGTCACGGCGGAGATCGCGTAAAAAAATATCCCCCGACGACGGTCGGGGGATATTTTTTTGCAAAAGAGCGGTCAGGACTGCCAGGCGGAGACCTGGGTCTTCAGCCAATCGCACCAGGCGTCCATGCCCTCGCCGGTCTTGGCGGAGAGGGGGAAGATCTTCAGGCTTGGATTGCGGCGGTGGGCGTATTCCACTACCTTGTCCATGTCGAAGTCGAAGTAGGGCAGCACGTCGAGCTTGTTGATCAGCAGCACGTCGCAGACGGTGAAGATCAGGGGGTACTTCGGGGGCTTGTCGTGGCCCTCCGGCACGGAGAGGATCATGGCGTTTTTCACCGCGCCGGTGTCGAACTCCGCGGGACAGACCAGGTTGCCCACGTTTTCCAGCACCACCAGGTCCAGCCCGGCGGTGCCCAGGGCCTGCAGGCCCTGGAGGGTCATGTCGGCGTCCAGGTGGCACATGCCGCCGGTGTGCAGCTGGATGGAGCGGACACCGGCGCCGGCCATGGCGGCGGCGTCCACGTCGGAGTCGATGTCCGCCTCCATGACGCCGATGCGCAGGTCGTTTTTCAGGCGCTCTACGGTGCGCAGCAGGGTGGTGGTCTTGCCGCTGCCGGGGGAGGACATCAGGTTCAGCAGGAAGGTGCCCTCCTGCCGGAGCCGCTGCCGCAGCAGGGCGGCCTGGCGGTCGTTGTCGGCGAAAACGCTCTCCTTGACTTCGATGATCTTATACTTGTCCATGTTATATACCCTCGATCTCCTTGATGCTGATCTCATTGCCCCGCAGGAGCCAGGTGTCGTCACTGCCGCAGTGGGGGCAGGTGCGCCCATGGGCCACCGTGGGGTATTCCGCGCCGCAGCCGCCGCACTTGGTCACGGCGCTCAGTGTGTCGATGTGCAGCCGGGCGCCACGGAGCAGGTCGGAGCGCTGCACGGCCCAGTCCCAGCAGCTGGTCAGCTCCTTTGGAATGGCGCCGCAGACCTCGCCCAGCTCCAGGGTGACGCCGGCCACGCGTGTCAGGTCATTCTCCGCGCCCACACGCTCCACGGTGCGGATGACGTGGAACACGATGCCTAATTCATGCATATCACTTGGCCGCCTTCTTGGCCCGGCGGGCGGCCTTCTTGATCTTGATCTCCCGCTTGACCATGTAGGGCAGGATGGCCTTCATCTTGTCCTCGCAGGCGTACATGGTGCTGCACTCCGGGCGCTCCCGGTGCAGGTGGATGGCGTCGAAGGCGCACTTGGTGGTGCAGACGCCGCAGCCGATGCACTTGTTGGGGTCCACGATGCTGGCGCCGCAGCCCAGGCAGCGGGCCGTCTCGGCCTTGACCTGCTCGGCGGTGAAGGCCACGCGCTCGTCCCGGAAGGTCCGGCGCAGGGCGTCGTTGTAGCCGATGCGCTGCTGCGCAGGCAGGTAATCAAGGCGGCGATGCCGCCATTTGCCAATGAAAATTAGCTGGATTTTAAGGCTTTTTCAATCTCTCATTCCAATTATATCAAGAACAAACGTTCGAGCCAATGCGATTGTTAGAGGATGAGCAAGCACAGCAAGTGTAGCTACACTTGCAAAAAACGGCGTGGGTTGACCGGGATTTCCTTGTAGAGCAGCAAGCAAATCCGGTGAGTACCCACACCGGAAAAACAGAGCGTTCCGGCTGACCGCCGAAACGCCCTGTTTTCATTTTTGGGAAAGTCCCAAGCCCTTATAGAAATGATAGGAGACGCTGTCCCCCAAAGTGCCAGTCAATAGGTTTTCAAAAAAACGAGTTAGAAGATTCCCTTATTGTACTTGAACTGTGCATACAAGATAAAGCCCAAGCCGATGACGAGCGCCGGAATAACAATGAAAGACATTGCCTCTTCACTCCAGAAAGTTGTGACAAATGCCGCTATCAAAGATACACCGATGATAAGTGTACCTGTGCCGACGGCTCTCCCGTACTTCGGTACATCCTCTTCCTTGACCTTTCTTCGGTTGTAGGAATGTATTGTGCTGATATTTCCAGTCATATTCATGATTCCAATAACGGAGATGAATATGCCTAAGATCAACAGAGCGATATTATCCATTCGCTTCCTCCTTAAAAATAAAACAGTTCTTCAAATTTCTTGTCCAGAGCAATGCAGAGGATCAATGCCAGCTTTGCGGTGGGGTTGAATTGCCCTGTTTCAATGGAACTGATCGTGTTTCTCGATACACCGATCATTTCCGCCAGTTGTGTTTGGGATAGCTTTTTCTCTGCGCGTGCTTCCTTGAGGTTGTTTTTCAATTTCAGCTCGTCATTCATTCCTTGACCTCCACAAGCCGCAGGATAAAAAAGGCAAGAAACGTGAGGCACATCGCCAAATAGAGAATGCCAAGGATCAAGTCGGTTTTTCTCTTTAGCCTTGCATACTTTACAAGAGTGTGGGTAGTAAGGATGCTGAAATAAACAACCCACGGGCTTAGAAAGTACGTTTTTGTGAAGATACGAAAGATAAGCGTGAGAACAACGCAGACCGTAGCGCCGACACGTCCGGCAATGTTTCCCGCCTGCGCGGTCACTTCCATTTCTGCTAAATCTCTATTTTTGTTTTCTCTGCGGCTGCTTTCCAAAATCTTCTCTTTATTCATTGAACAGAATCGCTCCTTTCCAAGTTTTCTTGTCATTATTATATCGTTGCCAAGTAAACTTGTCAATCACAATTTTCTTGCCTTCCGGCGTCTTTTCTATGAACACCGCACTTTTTCGCCGCCTCGCTTGCCGCCCTGCGGCGTTCCTCGCTGTATGGGGCGGTCAGACAGGAGATCAATCTGACTTTTTGCTGTGTGAGCGCGTTCGACGAGAGATGGGGAATCCCATACACCTCTGCCATTCCTCGCTTCTAACAATCGAAAAGCCAACATTTTCGACACCTATTCCAACGCTAAATCCATCCTATCAATCAAGAACGGGGGGAGACAGTCTCTACCTCTGACCGCCAAGATTGATATTTGATTTCGCTGAATATTGCAAGATGGTTTTTCAAATAAAACTGTGAACGCTTTCCAAACAAACCGGATTTTCATAGATTTTCGGGCAAACATGGCTTGAAATCAGGTGAGAAAAATCAATGCTTGCCTGCTTCGTGAAGTTTCTCCCGTTTGCGCGTATGGATTGCATCATTCCGTGATTTACAGTATCGTGTAGCCGATGCGCGGCTCCGCGTGACTTTTTGCGGCTTGGCTACATATTGTCTGATTCCGTGAAGTGTAAAGGTGTGTCCTGCGAACAGGGCATCAAATATGCCGCCAAAAACCGCCAGAAACGGAAAAAGCTCTGTGCCGCGTTCAACACGCAGCACAGAGCTTTCCTATGTTGTGTAGATTCCTGATTGCACTCGCACCGCTGTTTTTCTTGTCATGCTTTATGCAAGGTTGTCATTGAACCAGTTCTTGATACCCGCAATGTCACTGTCGGTACTGTTGGGATCGATGGCCTTTCGCGAGATCGTGGCGCCCACGGTGAAGGAGCTGTTCATCCAGCAGCTGGAGGGGATGATCCTCTCCGGCGAATTGCGTCCGGGGGACAGGCTGCCCACTGAGCGGGAGCTGGCCGATGAGATAAAGATCAGCAAGACCGTGGTCCATGAGGGGCTGCGGGAGCTGCACCGGCTGGGGTTTCTGGACATCGCCTCCCGCCGGGGCGTCACCGTGGCGGACTATGCCCAGACCGGCAGTCTGGAGACACTGCGGGCCATTATGGACTTCCACGGGGGCATACCGGACGCCAAGACGGCGGGCAGCATATTGCAGCTGCGGTACTATCTGGAGGGCCCAGCCATGGAGGAGCTGGCCGCGCGGCACACGCCGGGGGATATGGCGGCCCTGCGGGCCCTGCAGCAGCAGGTGGTGCAGGCATCGGAGGAGGGCGTGCAGGCCTTTGCCGAGGCGCTGTTCCGCTACCACCGGGGCATCACCTTCTTCAGCGGCAACACCATCACACCGCTGCTGTTCAACGCCCTTACCACGGTGAATCTGGAGTTCTGGAAGGAGTATATACGGCTCACCGGCACGGCGCGGTGTCTGGAGCGGGTGGAGCAGTTCACCGCCTGCATCGAGACGGGGGAGGGCCAGCGGGCCTCGGCGCTGCTGCGGCAGGGGTTGGAGCAGTTTATCACCCAGGTGCGGTGGCTTCCGTCAGCTCTTCGGAGTAAACACCCCCGGCCGAAGGCCCCGCAGCGCAAAAACACCCGGCCGTCAGGCCGGGTGTTTTTACTATGCTTACCGACGCTTGCCGCCGCCGAAGCCGCCGCCGCCAAAGCCACCGCCGCGGCTGCCGCCTCCGCGGGAACCGCCGCCAAAGCCGCCGCCGCTGAAGCCACCGCTGGGGCGGCTGGGGCGGCTGGGGCGACTGGGCCGTGGCGCGCTGGGTCTCGGGCCGCCGGAGGGGCGGCTGCCGGGCCGGGAGGGCCGCGGTGCGCTGGGCCGCGGGCCGCCGCCCATAGGGGGTCTCGGGCCGCCGCCCATAGGGGGTCTCGGACCGCCGCCCATAGGGGGACGGGGCGGCCGGGGCGCACGGGGCGGAGGAGGCGGCGCGTAGCGCCGGCCCCAGAATACGGGGTAGTACACGGGCCGCACCACGTTCACCGGCGCGCCCACGATGTAGCGCCGCCGGTAGCGGCTGTACCGCAGGGCATCCAGCAGCATCCACACCACGAAGATGGCCACGATCAGCAGCACCACGCTGCCGATGGACACGCCGCTGCTGCCGGCGGCCGCCGGGGCGGCAGGGGCGTACCAGCCGTCGTCACCGCTGCTGTAGCCGCCGCCCAGCTGCGCCTGCCCGTAGAATACGTCCGCCTGACGGAAGAAGGCGGTGACGGCGCTGTCGAAGTCGCCGCTGTAATAGGTGGTCTCGATGGCCTGCCGCAGCTTGTTCTGCTGGGTGTCGGTCATGACATAGCCCACGTTGTCGCCGCAGTAGACCTGCCAGTCGCCGTCCTTCACCAGCAGCAGTATCATGTCGTTGGCGCCCAGGCCCCACTGCTGCCCCAGGTTGGCGGCGAAGTCCTGGCCGTCCCAGCCGGAGAGGTGGTCGATGGTGGCCACCGCCACGATGGCGTAGTATTTATCATTCCAGCTGTTGTTGTAGTCCCGGATCAGCTGTTCCGTCTGGTCATTCAGCAGACCGGCGTCGTCGCAGATCCAGTTCTGATAGCTTACGTCCGGCAGCGCCGTGGGCTTTTTGGCCAGAAAGGCGTCCTTGCGGCTCTGGCCGATGAAGATAGCGCCCACGATGGCCAGCACCAGCACCACCAGCGCCGTACCGCGTTTTTGGAAGAATTTCATAGTGGTTCCCCTTTCCAAAGGAGAGTATTTCTGTTTCTCAGCCGCGCAGCTCCATCAGCTTCTGCTTCAGCTCGCCCTCGATCTTGCCCAGCTCGACCTCGGCCTCCTTGCGCTTGGCCGCGCCCTCCTGCTGGATGGTCAGCACCTCGTCCAGGGTGGAGATCAGCTGCTGGTTGGTGTGTTGCAGCGTCTCGATGTCGATGATGGAGCGCTCGGCCTCCTTGGCGGTGGCGATGGTGCCCATCTTCAGGGTGTCGGCATTCTTCTTCAGCAGGTCGTTGGTCATCTCGGTGACGGCGTTCTGGGCGGCGGTGGCCTGACGGCTGTGCTCCATGCCCAGAGCCAGCACCATCTGGCTCTTCCACAGGGGGATGGTGTTCACCAGGGAGGACTGGATCTTCTCGATCATCAGGGTGTCATTGTTCTGCAGCAGGCGGGTCTGGGGGCCCATCTGCACGGACACCATGCGGGTCAGCTCCAGGTCGTGGAGCTTCTTCTCGAAGCGGCTGCACAGGTTCACCAGGTCGTTGTAGGCCTGGGCGTCCTCGGCAAGACCGGTCTGCTCCGCCTTCTTGCGCAGCTCCTCCAGCTCGATGGAGCGCACCTCGGCCAGGCGCTTCTTGCCGGCCAGGATGTACATGGTCAGTTCCTTGTAGTACTTTAGGTTCAGCTCATACATCTGGTCGAACATGGCCACGTCCTTCAGCAGCGTGATCTGATGGTTCTCCAGATTCTGGGCGATCTTGTCCACGTTGGCCTCGACCTTGTTGTACTGGGCCTTCATGGTCTCCAGCTTGTTTCCGGCCTTCTTGAAGATGCCGAACAGGCCCTTCTTCTCCTCGTCCTCGCCGAAGCCCTTCAGCTCCACCACCAGACGGCTCAGGTCCTCGCCGATCTCGCCCATGTCCTTGCTGCGGACGTTGTTCAGGGCGTTCTCGGAGAAGGAGGCCACGCTCTTCTGAGCCGCCGCGCCGTACTGCAGCACCTGGTTGGTGTCGCGGATGTCGATCTTGTGGGAGAATTCCTCCACGGCCTTCTTTTCCTCGTCAGTCAGCAGCTTGTCATCCATCTCCACCGGCTCGATCTTCTTTTCTTCCTGCTGGGGCACCTCGGGCGCCTCCGGCGTCAGCGTCAGGGAGGGGACCTCCACCGCGGCAGCGGCGGCGGTATCGTCAGGGGTCAGGGTCAGCTCGGGCATCATGTTGTCAGCCATGTTTTTCGATTCCTTTCTGTGATTTTCTTACAAAAAATTACATGTTGTATTGCACTACAGCTCCAGGGTGATGCCGTTCCCGGCGTCCACGCTGCTCTCGCCCTCCGGCGGCTGGGTCTGTGCGTTGGTATTGCGGATGTCCAGCGACGGGTCGGGGTCGGTCACCGGGGTTTCCTGCGCCGTCTTGTGCAGCACGTCCCCGCCGGCGAGGCCCTCCCGGGCCATCATGTTCTCCAGCACGGTGACGTCGGTGGAGATGTCCATGGCCTGGTCACCGAACAGGGCGTCCAGCTGCTTTTCGAAGGCCAGCACGATGGCGGCCATCATGCCCTCCACCTTCTCCATGGTGCCGGTGATGTTCTGCCCGCTGACGCCCTGTCGGCTCAGCTCGTCGTAGCTGCGCAGCAGCTTCAGGGTGGTGGGCAGATAGTAGCTCATGAATTTGCGGATCTGGGGCAGCTTCTCCGGGCGGGCCTTTACATGGTCGAAGATCTTGCCGCTGACCTCCTCCAGCCGGTCGATCTGGCCGGAGATGGTCTCGTCCTGGATGCTGTCGTTCAGGGTGCGCATGACCTTGATGGCGGCGTCGCCCTCGGCGATGGCCTTGTCCAGCTCCACGTTGCCGGTGGACACCGGCTCCTCCGGGACCTCCACGGTCTCGGTGACGTCCCGGCAGAACATCCGGGCGATGAGGGCCACCACGGCGGCGGCGCCGGCCGCCAGCAGGAAGTGCCCCACCTGATACAGCGGGAACAGCAGTGCGTACAGCACCCATGTCACCGCCGCGGCATAGATGGGTGCGGCTGATTTATGGACGATGGTCTTGGTTTTCAATCCGGTCGCCTCCAGTTCTTGTTTGTGACTATACATTATAAAGCATTTCCGGTGCCCGGTCAATGACCGGTATAAAAAAAGGGCGCCAAGGGCGCCCTTTTTTTACTTGTTGTTCAGCTTGCCCAGATAGCGGTAGATGCTGGCCTCGCTGCTGTGCAGCGTCTGCGCCACATGGCTGACGGAGCCCTTCAGCAAAAACACGCCCTTGCGGTTCAGGATGTCCATGATCTCCATCTTCTCGTCCTGGGTCAGGCGGTCCACCTCCACCGGGTAGTTGGCCACCACCTGGGAGACGATGCTGGCGGTGGCGCCGGCGATGGATGTGGGATAGCCGCTGCGCACCGGCGTCTCCACCGGGTCATTGCCGTCGGCAATGAGCCGGGTGCCGCTGGGAACGCCCCGCTTCAGCCCGCCGCCGCACAGCTCCATGACCCTGCGGCTCAGCTCCTCGTAGCGGCTGGCGTCGAAGTTGATGCACAGCAGGCCGCTGAGCTCCCCGTGCCGCCCCTTGATGAACATGGAGTTGGAGCACATGGTCTTGCCCGTGGCGGACACGGACTCAAAGTTCAGCACATAGTTCTGGGTCTCATACAGGTTGCCGGCCACGAATTCCAGCATTTTATTGCTGAGAGGGGAGCCGATGTGCCGCCCGGTCAGCTCGCCGTTGGCGATGGCGATGATCCGGTTGGAGTCGTCCTCCAGCTCGTGGAGGGCGATCTCGTAGTCAGGGCCCAGCACATGGCCCAGAAAGTCCACGATCAGGGTATATTGCCGTATCAGCTCCGCATCCATAGCACAGCCTCCTTAGTATTTCTCGCGGGGGATGGTCACGCCTCGGCCTGCTCCGCCTGGGCGGCCAGCTTGGCCTTTTCCTCATCCTCCAGCACGCGGTAGGCCACCTTGCCCACCAGGGTCTTGGGCAGCTCGTCCCGGAACTCGATGTCGTAGGGCATGGCGTACTTGGCCACGTGCTTGCGGCAGTAGTCCAGCAGCTGCTGCTTGGTCTCGTCCGTGGCGGGGGTGCCCGGCTTCAGCATGACGAAGGCCTTGACCTTCTGCATCTTGTAGGGGTCGGGCACGCCGATAATGCAGCTCATCTGCACGGCCTCGTGGGCATCCAGAATGTTCTCCAGCTGGCCGGGATAGACGTTGTAGCCGGAGGTGATGATCATGCGCTTGGCGCGGCCCTTGAAGTAGATGAAGCCCTGCTCGTCCATGGTGCCCAGGTCGCCGGTGTACACCCAGGTCAGGCCGTCCGCGTGCTTGCGCAGGGTGTGGGCGGTCTCCTCGGGGTTGTTCATGTACTCCTTCATGACCGTGGGGCCGGCCAGCAGGATCTCGCCCTCCTCGCCGTAGGGCAGCTCCTCGTCGGTGTCGGGCTTGACGATCTTGATATAGGTGTCGGGGAAGGGCAGGCCGATGGAGCCTTCTTTATAGATATTGGTGGGGGTCAGGCAGCAGGCGGTCACCGTCTCGGTGGTGCCGTAGCCCTCGCGGACCTGGATGACGGCCTTGTGGTCGTACAGGAACTTGTCGAACTTCTTCTTCAGCTCGATGGACAGGCTGTCGCCGCCGGAGAACACGCCCTTCAGGCTGCTGAGGTCGGCGCCGTCCATGCTGGGTAGGCGCAGCAGCGCCTCATACAGCGTGGGCACGCCGGCGATGAAGTTGCACTTATACTTGACGATCTGCTTGGCGTAGCTCTTGGCGGTGAACCGGGGGATCAGGATGCAGCGGCCGCCGTTGGCCAGCATGGAATGGACGCACACGCCCAGGCCGAAGCCGTGGAACAGGGGCATGGCCGCCAGCATCTTGTCACCGGGGCGGAACATGGGGTTGGTGGCGATGATCTGCTGGCCCAGGGCGTTGAAGTTGCCGTTGGTCAGCACGATGCCCTTGGTGGTGCCGGTGGTGCCGCCGGAGTACAGGATCACCGCGGGGTCGTCGAAGCCGCGCTCCACCCGGTAATTCTTGTAGAAGCAGTACCGGGACATGTCCATGAATTCCTTCCAGCGGATGACCGGGGCGTCCTCGGGGATCTTCTGGATCTTGCGGCCCTCGGTGAGCATATAGCCCGCCCGGATGGTGCGGGACAGCGCATCCTTGACGGAGGCGATGATGATGTTGATGATCTTGGTGTTCTGCCGGATGTGCTCGAACTTGTCGTAGAACTGGTCCAGGGTGATGGCGGTGGTGGACTCGGAGGCGTTGAGATAGAACTCGATCTCCTTCTCCGCCGACAGGGGGTGGATCATGTTGGCGATGCCGCCCACCAGGTTCACCGCGTAGAACATATAGATGGCCTGGGGGCAGTTGGGCATGGCGATGGTGACCTTGTCGCCGGGGCGCACGCCCAGGGTCTTCAGGCTCTTGGCGCACTTCTCGATCTCCTGCACCATCTTTTTATAGGTGGTGGACTTGCCCATGAAGTCAAAGGCGATGTTGTTGGGGTACATGTCCGCCATGCGCTCCACGGCGTCGAACATGCTGCCCTGGAAATAGTCCAGGTGCATGGGCACGTCGCCCATATAGTCCTTCCACGGGGTCTTTACTTCACTCATATTGAACCTCCTCGTTCATGGGCTTTTCCAGCTCCTCAGGGTGTGTCAGCAGGTATTCCAGCAGCCGGACGGACTTGGAATAGTAGTAGCCGTCGGCCAGCCGCTCGTCGATGGTCAGTCCCAGCTCCAGCGTCTCCTTCATGGTGAAGCTGCCGTCCTCGTTGTAGTAGGGGGCCTTCTTCTTCTCGCCGATGATGCAGAACAGGGAGCAGGTGCCCCAGTTGGTCAGGTGGTGATAGCCGCACTTGAGCTTGATGGAGCCCAGGTTGGAGATGACCACGGAGTTGTAGTAGGGGTCGGTGGCGATGATGTCCGCCGGCACCCAGCCGTGCTTGTCCAGCCACATCAGGATGCGGATGGCGGACTTGCTGATAAAGCGGGGGATCTTGTTGAGATAGTCCATCACGCCGGTGGTGGGGTCCACCTTGTCGCTGCGGCACTCCTGTACCTGCTTGCGGATGTACTCGTGGATGTCCTCCAGCGTGTTCTCCTCCCGGCTGTGCAGAACCGCCAGCGCCTCGGCGCCCTTGTCGGAAAACTGCTTTTTCACCACGAAGGCGGCGGACACCTCGTTGCGCTGATAGAAATTGCTGTTGACGATAAAGCGGTTCAGCTTGGGCCGCAGGGTGATGGTCTTTTCCAGCGCCGCCACCACGATGTGGAACATGGTGTAGGGGAAGTCCTTCTCCGTCTCGTTCTTCTTGGCCAGATACTCGTTCATGGCGGTCAGATCCACCTTCACGGAGATATAGGCCTCGTTATCGCAGCGGTTGGGATAGATCACGCCGGTGATGAAGTGCAGGGAGTCCAGCTCCCGCAGCAGCCGGCCGTCCTTCCGGTCCCCCCGCCGTTTTTTGTGTGTTTCCATGCGATTCTCCTATGTATCTAATAATTTTGCTGGTATTTTACAAGCGTATCTAATATGCAATATTACATTAAAAGCACACCGTGATATGCTTTCGATTGTATAGTATACCAGTCATGCGAAAAAAATGCTACCCTTTATTTCATTTTTTTCGTTTCAAGGCAATGTTGTGAAAAGAATTGACAATCCGCCCATAATGTAATACGCTGTTGATAGAACATATACGGGGAGGAGCACTATGAAAAAAGCATTGGGATCACTGACGGCGCTGCTGTTGCTGATAGTCATGCTGCCGGCAGCCGCAGAGGCGGCGGAGGGGCGCATTAAATACTGGTACGCCAGCCGCTATACGGACGAGGGCTACGTTTGGGCGGAGCAGTCGGAGACATGGACGGACACCGGCGTTATCGATAACGGTGAAACAGGAAGGATTTTGGACACGCCGCCGGATGGCGCGGAATTGTGGATCACAAACCCTCCTGTCCCGCTGACGGTGGAGGGAAATTTTTCTAACGTATACCTCATCGGCGGAACGGTGACCTTTTTGGGGGATATTGAGTGGCTGACACTGTTTGATGGCTTCGAGGCCGATTGGAAAAGCCCTGACATCACGGTCTACGGCGATATTGAGAAGATCACCATGAGCCCCCTGAAGCTGGGAGAGATGTCCCTGCGCACCACCGGTGATATTGGCGTGGTCTATTTGAAATATGGCGAGGAAGGCCCGTTTAAATCCTTTTCCTGGTATGGCGACGGCGTCGCCATGGCCACGCTGATGGACAAGGGCAGCATCCTGCCGCCGCTGTCGGACGGCAACGACCCTGAACCGCCGAAGGGCGGCGCGAGAGCAAAGCGGATCGGCCTGATCCCGCCGGTGCAGGGTGAGGCCGCTGCCGCATCACAGGGCAGCCCTGTCACCGTTTCACAGCAGGCGGCCGAGCTGACCGATGAAGAGCTGTCGGCGCTGAAGCAGGCCGGCTTTGATCAGGGCTGCGCTGTGGCTGCCGCGTTTTCCCTGTCGATGACCCGTGAGGACGGCACTGCTGCTGCAACGCTGGACGAGCCGGTAACGCTCCGCGTCGCCATTCCGCCAAAAGAGCGGAAACGGGACACCTCGCTGGTGCTGGTGCAATTCTGCCGCAGTGATGACGGCACACTGACCGCCGCGGCACTGGCCCAGGCAGATGGGACAGCCAACCTTATCGCCTTTGACGCCGATCAGCCCGCCATCATTGCGCTGGTGCGCACCGGCGTGCCGGATCACTCCCGGCTGCTGTATATCGGCGGCGGCGCTGTGGCGGTGCTGATACTGGGCGGCATCATCGCCGTGTCTGTCGTGAAAAAGCGGGAAAAGGCGGCTGGCGAAAAAGCGGAGGATCACGTATGAAGAAAGCATTGACATTATGGCTCACACTGGCGCTGGTGTTGTCCATCCTGCCCGCGACCGCGCAGGCCGCGGAGGGGCAGGGTATGGCCGTTTACTACGAGTACATGGAGTACGACCAGAACACCGGCGAAGACTTCTACGACCCGGACACCGGCCGGATCACAGGTAAATGGCGCGTGGGCGGCGGCTACCACGACGAAAACGGTGCGTGGCACGAGATAGAGGGCGAAGCGCAGTATGTGGACGCGCCGCCCAGCGGCGCGGAGGTGCAGATCATCAACGCCATCTATCCCGTGGAGCTGATGGGCGATTTCAGTAATCTCCTGGTGCTGAACGCCGACCTGACGGTCTACGGAAACGTGGAGCGCGCGGGCATCCCCTATTACAGCGACCCCGGCATGGCCGCCGTCACCACCCTGACGGTCTACGGAGACATCGGCGAGCTGGACTTCCCTGCGGAGCATTCCGACGGCTGCTCCGTATATCTGACCGGCAACCTGCGGCTGGGCGTTGCCGAGTACGACCTTGACGTGTCCTCCTTCGCCGACTCCCAGCGCTACTTCGCCTGGAAGGGCGACGGCACGACGCTGGCGGCGGTGGTGCTGGGCGGCCAGGCCACCCAGCCCACGTACAGCGGCTCGCAGATACCCTACGAAGGCCCGACGCCGGCCACCTCCGAGAGCGTGGGCGTCACACTGCCGCCGTATGACGACATCATCGCGGCGGCGGGGCTGGAGGCGGGCAGTGTGGCCCTCTCCGTGCGGTCCGCCACGCTGGACGACGAGCAGAAGGGCGCCATGGACGCCTGCCAACAGGCGCAGGGCCACAAAGGCCGCACCATCGCCGTGTACAGCATCCGGGCGCAGGATCTGGTGAACGGCGGCACGCTTGCGCCGCTGGAGACGCCCGTCCCCGTCACACTGACCATCCCCTCCTCCCTGCAGGCGGAGGGCGAGACGCTGGACATCTACCGGCTATGCCCCGGGGAGACGGGCGCCTATGACGTGACGGCGCTGGGCAGCTTTGCCGGAAACGCGGACAGCGTGGAGTTGCCCTTCGACCGCTCCGGCATCTATGTCATCAGCCGCACCGGCGGCCCGGACAGCCGCATGGTGTACCTTCTGGGCGGCGGCGCTGTGGCGGTGCTGATACTGGGCGGCATCATCGCCGTGTCTGTCGTGAAAAAGCGGGAAAAGACGGCTGGCGACGCCCTGTGATACAGCAAAACGACACCCCTCAGACGGAGGTCTGAGGGGTGTCTCTTTTCTTTTATCAGAATTCCGCGTTGCCCACGGTGCGGGGATGCAGCTCCACGTCGCGGATGTTGCTGACGCCGGTGAGGTACATCACCATGCGCTCGAAGCCCAGGCCGAAGCCCGCGTGACGGCAGCTGCCGTAGCGGCGCAGGTCGCAGTACCACCAGTAGTCCTCGGGCTTCATACCCAGCTCGCGGATGCGGCCCTCCAGCAGCTCCAGCCGCTCCTCGCGCTGGCTGCCGCCGATGATCTCGCCGATGCCGGGCACCAGGCAGTCCGCCGCGGCCACCGTCTTGCCGTCGTCGTTCAGGCGCATGTAGAACGCCTTGATCTCCTTGGGATAGTCGGTGACGAACACGGGCTTCTTGAATACCTGCTCGGTGAGATAGCGCTCGTGCTCGGTCTGCAGGTCGGTGCCCCACTCCACCTTGTAGTCGAACTTGTCGTTGTTCTTCTTCAGGATCTCCACCGCGTCGGTGTAGCTGACCCGGCCGAAATCGCTGGATGCCACGTGCTCCAGCCGCTCCTTCAGCCCCTTGTCCACGAAGCTGTTGAAGAAGTCGATCTCCTGGGGGCAGCGCTCCAGCACCCGGCGGATGATGTGCTTGATCATGGCCTCGGCCACGTCCATGTCGCCGGCCAGGTCGCAGAAGGCCATCTCCGGCTCGATCATCCAGAACTCGGCGGCGTGGCGCTGGGTGTTGGAGTTCTCCGCCCGGAAGGTGGGGCCGAAGGTGTACACATCGCCGAAGGCCATGGCGAAGTTCTCGGCGTTCAGCTGGCCGGACACGGTCAGGCTGGTCTTTTTGCCGAAGAAGTCCTGGCTGTAGTCCACCTGGCCGTCCTCGGTCTTGGGCACGTTATTCAGGTCCAGGGTGGTCACCTGGAACATCTCGCCGGCGCCCTCGCAGTCGCTGCCGGTGATGATGGGCGTCTGCACATAGACGAAGCCCCGGCTCTGGAAGAACTCGTGCACCGCATAGGCCGCCACGGAGCGGACGCGGAAGGTGGCGGAGAACAGATTCGTCCGGGGACGCAGATGCTGGATGGTGCGCAGGAACTCCACGCTGTGGCGCTTCTTCTGCAGGGGATAGTCAGGGGTGGACTTGCCCTCCACCTCGATGCTGTGGGCCTTCACCTCCAGCGGCTGCTTGGCGTCCGGCGTCAGCACCACCGTGCCCTTGACGATCAGCGCCGCGCCCACGTTCTGGGCGGCGATGTCCTTGTAGTTGGCCAGCTCCTCGGCGGACATGACCACCTGCAGATTCTTGAAGCAGGAGCCGTCGTTCAGCTCGATGAAGCCGAAGGTCTTCATATCGCGGATGGTGCGCGCCCAGCCGCATACGGTGACGTCCCTGCCGCCCAGCGCCTCCTGATCGGCGAAGATCGCTGCGATTCTCATTCGTTCCATATCATTCTCACCTTTTCCTGTGTGTTTTTGCAGTCAGTGGATACCATTATAAACCAAGCGAAAGCGTTTGACAAGGCCGACTTTTCCCGCTCCGCCCCGATAAAAAAGGAAGCGGGCGCCCCCTCGGGCGCCCGCCGTCTCTCTCACATTTCCCGCAGCTCCAGCTGCAAGCGGTCGGCGATCATGGCGATGAATTCGCTGTTGGTGGGCTTGCCCTTGGCGGAATTCACCGTGTAGCCGAAGTATTTTTGCAGTGTCTCCAGGTCGCCCCGGTCCCAGGCCACCTCGATGGCGTGGCGGATGGCCCGCTCCACCCGGCTGGGCGTGGTGTCGAAGCGCTTGGCGATCTCCGGATACAGCACCTTGGTGACGGCATTGATCACGTCCATGTTCCGCACCGCCAGCATGATGCCCTCCCGCAGATACTGATAGCCCTTGATGTGGGCGGGAACGCCGATCTCGTGGATGATGGCGGTGACCATGGCCTCCAGCTGCGGCAGCGCCGCCTCGCTGGGAGGCAGCGCCGCCCGGCGGATATGCGCCAGCAGGGACGAGCCGTCCACCGGCTTCAGCAGGAAGCCGCAGGCGCCGGCGTCCCGGGCGTCCCGCACCACGTCGGCGGTGCGGAACTCCGTCAGCACCAGGCAGCGGGTGTCGCACCGGCCGCGCAGCCGGCGCATCAGGCCCAGACCGTCCAGACCGGGCAGCAGCATATCCAGCAGCAGCACCTGCGGACGCTGCTGTTCCACCACCGCCAGGGCGTCCTTTCCGTTGCCGGTATCGGCGATCACGTGGATGTCGCCGCATTCCGCCAGCATACTTCGCAGCTCGCACCTGTACGATTCGTCTGCATCCGCTATGCAGACCGTGACTCTCTTCTCCATCTTACCTAACCCCTTAACATAATTTTTATGGCGTGCAATCCTCCTAAAACACACCAAGAATCGCTTTGCCGCTATAAAAAATAGCACAAAAAGACAGCGAATGCAAGGGCAAATTGTCGTCGAAACGCACTTTTTACCGGATTTTTTCTACTTCTTTCGACAAAAGAAAGCTAATTTTAGGCAAAAGGGGAGGAGTAGAGACGGAATATGGCTACTTCTCCCGGAGAAAAGGCGCACAGGAGGAAACCTGGGAGCGCCGCCTGCCATGCCGGCCCCGCTCCTGTCGATGTAAAGACTGCGTGAACAAGAGCGGCAAAATTGCGTCCGGCGGCTTTCTTACTTTTCCGCATCTGTAGATCATGTCACCGTATTAACCTGTGGCTGGATGATAGAATTAGGATCAATTACCGAAAATGTCTCCAGCATGGTACGGAACCGGTATCCATGTCCTTCTTCTGCTTCTGAATAGTAACGAATAGTAATATGGTACACCCGCCGTTCTCCGTTCGGATAGAAATAATGGTTTTCCTGCGGAGCATCCCAAGCCGTTTCGCCAGAGGCAAGAAAGCTAAGCCGGAAATCCTCATTCTCGATCTCTGTGACAGTCTCCCATGTTTGTGTCATTTCCGTTCTTATAGCAGTGGCAACGGCTTCGAGGTCTGCGCCCTCCAATTCACGGATCTCCATTTCACAAGGCGGCAGGGCTGCGTAGAAAGCCTCCTGTTTTGCAATGTAAAATTACATCAGGTGGTGATGACATGAAGAACGAAAAGTGTGAACGCAAATTTGATTTTCGTCCGATGGGACTTGCAATCAAGAAAGCCCGTGAAAAGAAAGGCATGACACAGGAACAACTGGCCGACATCATCGGGCGGGACACCCATACTGTCGTGTATCACGAAAACGATGGCCAGCATCCGAGCCTAAATGCCTTTTACCAAATGGTGACGATGTTCGGCATTTCCGTGGACGAATACTTTTATCCCAACATGAGTGCCGATGAAGCCGCAAAGAAGCTGATCAACATTCAGCTTAATTCTCTCAGCGAAAACGAGCTGCGGCTCGTTGAGAGAATTATCGACGCGATCATAAAAAACGCGGAACGGAGGGAGCGTAAGAAACAGCGCTGCCTCCGTTTTTTGCGGGGTTTCCGGGGGAGTGCGTTAGCGGCAAGCAATGCAAGTGTAATCTCTGTCATTGCACACCTCCTTAATGTGCGCTGAACACGCTGCGGTCAATGGCAACGTGCTCATTCGACAGAATGCCCATACCCAGCATGAGGGTGGACATGGCGGCGTAAAGCTGTGCCCGGATGAAGTTTGCCAGTGTGAATCGGCTGTCTGCAGAACGTATGACCAGCGGGCAGCCCGCATCCATGTGTGTAATACTCTCCCCAACAAGATAATTAAAAACTGTCTGTCCGCCACAGTCTGATTCGCCCTCAAGGCTTTTTTGTATAGCAACGTAAAAAGTCTTCCGTGGATATATCTGCCCCGACGGCCTCTAAAATCTCACCAAACACGCCGACCCATGCATTTATATCCCCCGGTGCAGTTATTACAGTGGACCATTGCTACCGGACGACCTGTGGGGGTCACAACCATGTCAATTTCTTCATAGACCCGGTGGAGCGGACGTTCCAGTACAACCATAGAGAAAATGGACGTCCCAGCCGATACGTTGCCCGTGCGAGGAGCGATGGAGTTTGTGGCAACCATACCCGTTCCGGCGTCTCCCTCACATGGGACGAATGCCGTTCCTGCGTTAAGAATGCCATCAATCAGTTCCGTACCACGCGGTGTAAGCTGTCCGGCAGGCGTTCCTGCAGAAAGTACATTGGGGAGAATATCACGCACATTGAGTTGAAAGCCCTTTTCGGCAGCAAGATTATTGAATTTCTCCACCATTACGGCATCATAATCCATAGTGCTGCTGTCAACAGGGAACATACCGGACGCTTCGCCGATGCCAACAGCATTCACACCTGTGAGCATATGGTGCACATAGCCTGCCAGCGTCGTAATATGTGCGACACGAGCGGTATGCTCCTCGCCGTTAAGCGGTGCCTGATAAAAATGAGCAATACTCCACCTCTGAGGAATATTGAAGTCAAAAGCCGATGTCAGTTGCTCCGCCGCCTGCGCAGTGATGGTGTTCTGCCATGTACGGAACGGTATCAGCAGATTTCAGTCCCTGTCAAGCGCAATGTATCCGTGCGTCATGCCGGAAATGCCAACCGCATCAAAGTTTTTGCCGCGGAACGGTGCAAGGGCGGCTTTCAGACCTTTCCACACCTCGTCGATGGAATATGTCCATATTCTATCGACATACTCGCTCTTCCATGTATAACCGCCTTCACATACGAGGGAAAATCCTTCGTCTATCTCGATGGCTTTTATGCGGGTCGAGCCCAGTTCTATGCCGAGAAAATGCCGTTCAGCCATGGCTCATTTCTTCGAGGGCAGTTTAAAAACGACCTTGCGGTAGGTACCACATCCTTGGTTAGGACGGTGCGCATCCTGCGGGAAGAACACGGCGAAGCTCCCGGCACGGAGATCGACCGTAGTGTGAGCCGGGTCAAGACCGGAAAAGGCGATGTCGCGCTCCAGGTCGATAACAAAGTCGGTGAAATCGGCCCGCGGCGCATAGTCGATGCGTTCGCCGCAGCCGGAAACAGCATACTGAATATCAATATACTTGTCATGGCATTCCCAGCGTGTGTCCTCGCGCCCGACAAGACTCGAATCCATAACATTATAGTACATCTCACTGCCGTTGATGTGATATGTGCCCGGCTCGGCGGCGTTGAGATCGACCGTACAGATTATCTCTATTGCTTTTTTAAAGTCCGTCGTAAGTGCGGAATAGATATGGATATTCTCAATGAGATCGTAGATCATAATAGGCTCCTTTTGATTTATTGTCCATATGGCTCAAAGGTCACAATGACACGATATCACTGTGACCTTTGAGAATAGGGGGTGAAGTTATTTGCTCAGACGCTCCCTCTCGAAACCGCGCACGGTGGAAATGACTTCCTTGCCCATGCAGTAGAAGTAGTCGGCGGGAGTACCCATGGATGCGAAGGACGCCCCGTTGTTCACCCAGAACTTAACCAAGTCATAGTTCACACCGATGGAGACGCCGAAGGGCTTTCCGGCCTTTTTGCACTTGGCGATGATCGTGTTGAAAAGTGCCACGACCTCCGGATCGGTGAGTTGCCCCATCTTCCCGATGGAGGCAGAGAGGTCCATGGGTCCTACAATGATCGCGTCAACGCCGTCCACGGCGAGGATATCCTCAAGATTGTCAACAGCCTCCTTGGTCTCGCACTGCATGAGCAGGAGGATACTGTCGTCCGCCTGAGCGAGATACTCGGACAGCGGCATGTCGCTGTAATTGATGGCGCGCAGCGGACCGAAGCCACGGATGCCTCTGGGGGGATATTTGCACATGGAGACGATGTTGCGCGCCTCCTCGGCCGTGTTGACCATGGGGAAAATGATACCGTCAGGACCGACCTCCAGCACGGGCTTGACGCTCTTCATGTCATGGTCCTGTACGCGCACGATGGCAGCGCAGTTGCCGGCGTTGGTGGCGACGATGGCATTTTGTACCATGGGCATGGTCATACCCGCATGCTCGTTATCGATCCAAACATAGTCGTAGCCCATAAGACCGCACATTTCATAGTACCACGGCTCGGTGGTGGAGCAATGTGTGCCGAAGCACAATTCGCCGTTCTTGATTTTGTTTCTAATTCTGTCTGCGTGTTTCACAATGTCTCCTCCTATCGGCTGACACCGATACAAAACGTATATTCGTGTGTGATTTTATTCCTGCGGCGCATCCATCGAATCATTGGCAGCTGCCTTCTTGCGTTTGCCGATGATGCCCTTTACGATGGGAACGCAGAAGGTGGCAATGACCAGAATGAGCAGGACGCAGGAGATGGGCTGGGTGACGAAGTAGCTCCATTCGCCGCTGGATACCACAAGTGCGCGGCGCATATTCTTTTCCATTGTTGAGCCAAGGAGCAGACCCAGTACCAACGGACCGTTGGGGAACTGGTAGACCTTGAGGAAGAAGCCGATGATCGCCATGACCAGCATGATGACAACATCAAGGAAGCGGTTGTTGATGGCGTAGGAACCCACAACGCACAGCACGGACACCGCTGCCCACACGGTCTGGGACTTCATGTTCAGGAATCTGGCGACGCTCTTGGCCGTGGCGAGACCGATGATAAGGAAAGCGAGGTTTGCCAGCACCATGAGGATCATGATTTGCGCGGTGAAGTCCGCCGCCTCGTTGAACATCTGCCAGCCGGGCGTAAGTCCGTACATCATCAGCGAGCCGAGAAGCACAGCGGTGGTGGAATCGCCGGGAATGCCCAACGTGAGCATAGTGGTCATGGCGCCGCCAATAACGCCGTTATTCGCGGTGGACGAAATAGCCAGACCCTCAAGGGAACCCTTGCCGTATTCATCGCCGTTTTTGCTTAGGCGCTTGGCGTTGCCCCAGCAAATGATGGAGGCAATGTCGCCGCCCGCGGCGGGAACGGCACCGACTATGGTGGAGACAAGCGCAGCAACAAGGCACTTGGGCGTCCACTTGCCCATTTCTTTCCAAGCGGGAAGGACACGCCCCAGAGACAGGTTGACCTTGCGAGCCTCGTGTTCCTCCGCGTCAGCCTTTTTGTCAAAGGTATATATCTGATAGAAGACCTCGGAGAGGCCAAAGATGCCTATCATAATGGGGATAAAGTCGATGCCGGCGGAAAGGGCTGTGCTGCCGAAAGTAAATCGCTTGGTGCCTACGATGGGGTCAAGACCCACAGTGGACAGAAGCAGACCCAACGCGCCCAGAGCGAGACCTTTTATGACATCGCCGCCGGAGACGGCGATCATCATGCTCATGCCGAAGAGAGCGATCATGCAGTATTCAGCGGAGCCAAAGTGGATGGTAAAGCGGGCGATCGGTTCGGCAAAGAGAATGAGCAAGAGGATGCTGACCATGCCGCCGATAAACGAGAAAATAACGTTTATGCCCAGCGCCAGACCGCCTTTGCCCTGCTTGTACAGCGGATAGCCGTCCCACGACTGTGTAAGGGAGGCGGGGGTGCCGGGGGTGTTGATGAGAATCGCGGTGATACCGCCGGCAAACACCGCGGCATTCCAGAGGCCCATCAGCATGGCAAAGCCATCGACTCTATCCAGCCAGAACGTAATGGGGGTAACAAGGGCGACACCCATTGTTGCGGAAAGGCCGGGGAGTGCGCCGATTATCGTGCCGATAAGCACGCCGGCGGTCAGATAAAGAAAGACGGACGGTCGTAACAGTTCCGTAAACGCTGTCATAAAAACATCAGCTGTCATATTTATCCGCCTCCTTAGACTCTGAATGTAAGTGAAAAGCCAAGGCAGAACATGGCGTATACAAAGCCGGTGATAACAACGGCGAAAATGATAGTATACTTCCAGCTGCGCTTGAGCAGAAGGTTTACAACGATAGAGTAGACAAACAGGCAGACAATAAACTGGTTGGTGAGTTTCCATGCCGCAATGAACAGCGCACAGGAGCCTATGAGCAGTGCCATTGTCTTGAAATTCTTCTTTTTCTCAGGGGTCATCTGGAAAAAGTCTACTTTGCCGTTCTGAGAGATCCCGCGAATCACCAGCGCGATGCCGAACAGGATGAGAAGAGCAGCGCACAGCAGAGGGAAAAAGCCGGGACCAAGCCTGCCGGTGGCACTCTCGCCGAATATGATGAGCTTTGGCTGCGTGAACACATAGGCAAGCGAGAGCCCGCCCAAGAGGACAAAGACAAGGCCTGGTATGGTATCGCCGCGCATTTTCATGCTTTAGCCTCCTTTTGATATGAAATGAAGAACAAAGGGGAACGCCAACAAGCTTGCCGTTCCCCTTTGCCGCTCACCGCGATAGGGGATATGAAGTGTGCTTATACGGCAAGGTCGAATTCCTCGATGATCTTGGCGTTGTCAACGGCCAACTGCTCGGCAATGGTCTGGAACTCTTCGCCGGCAATATAGGCATGCTCAAAGCCGCGCTCCGCCAGAGTGGTCTTCATGTCATCGCTGTTGATAGCGGACTCGGTGGCTTGACGGAGGATAGTGACGATTTCGTCAGGCGTACCCTTCGGGCAGACGAAGGCACCCCAAGTGGAGGAGACAGCGTCATAGCCAAGCTCCTTTGCGGTGGGAGCATCAGGGAAGGTAGCGCAACGCTCATCGGCCAAAACAGCCAGGAGGCGGAACTCGCCGGAGTCAACATTGCTCTTGCACTCGGAGGCACCCACGGTGGCGGCATTGATCTCGCCGCCCATCAGCGCCGCGATGGTGGAAGCTGCGCCCTCGGCATAGGGGACGTGATTGAATTTCACGCCTGCAGCCTGCTCAAGCTTGAGGGAGCCGATGTGATAGAAGGAGCCGGCGTTGGTGGTTCCCACAGAAACAGAGGAGGGGTTGGCTGCAGCGGCATCGATCAGATCCTGCAGCGTCTGATAGGGGCTGTCCTTGGTCACGATGACGCAGGTGGGGATCTGCATCACGCGACCGAGAAAGATGAAGTCCTCGGGAGAGACGTCGGTGTTGCCCAGAGCCTTGAGCGTGGTGATCTCCGCGGAGACGTAGCCAAGGGTGTAGCCGTCAGGAGAGGCGTTTGCGGCTGCCTCAAAGCCTACCGCACCGCCCGCGCCGGTCTTGTTCTCAACGATGACGGAGACACCGGTCGTACTCTCCATGCCGGCGGCATAGAGGCGGCTGATAACGTCAGAGGCGCCGCCCGCACCGTAGGGGCAGATGACAGAGATCTGCTTAGTGGGGAATTCTGCGTCCGTGACCTTGGACCGATCACCGCAGGCGCACAGACCAAACAACATGCACAGGGACAGAATTGCTGCAAAAAGCTTTTTCATTTTTTCTTCTCCTTACTTTTATTTACTCAGGGGTTATTACCCACTAAGTCACACGGATGGGATTTGCTGCTTCAGTCATACTTTCCGGCTTTTACGTCTTCTATGAGACTGAGCGCACGTTCGATCTGCTCGTCCGCAATGCGGACATAGTATTTGTCAAAATCAAGACCGGGGGTGCGGATGTTGGGAGTTTTGTAGAATCCCTGCTTCCACAACAGGCGCTTGTAAAAGTGCAGAGAGAGGATGTCCTGCTGGTTGGCAAAGGCAATAACGGGCTGCACTGAGGTAAAGAGACGGTTTGCCTTGTCGCGGTGTCCGCTGCGGTAAAGCTTGTCCAACTTGCAGAATATCTCGTTCATACCGGTGGGGACCATGCCGTGTACGCCGCGGTCCAGCGCCTCAATGTACTGGGTGATGCACCAGCCGCCCGATACATGCAGGCGACCTTCCGTTGCGGTGAGTATCTTTGTGAACTTGCCGCCGGGGAGCTGCGTTTCCACCTTGAGGCAGTTGTAGCAATCGATCTCATCGTAAAGCTCCGCCAGAAGTTCGACGGGAACGCCGGGACCCAGCAAATCATAATCCTGTATCATCAGGCAGGCGGGGTCCTGCGCCGCAATGGCTTTCACATAACTGCGGTACTGCTCCGGACATTCGTAAGGTATCTTGACCATGACGCCGGCACCCACAGCTGTCAGTTCCCTGACAAAAGCCAGGCACTCCTCCAGCGTCGGGGCGGTGGCGGCCCCGAAGATGGGTACGCGTCCGTTCACGACCTCCTGCGCACATACAGAGATATCATGGCGCTCCTGCGCCGTGAGGCGAAGCACCTCGCTGGCAACGACCGGAATGAGGAGACCGGCGACGCCTGCATTGACGGCGTTGTCCAGATGCTTCTGCAGCCCGTCAAAATCGATTTTATCGTCTTCGGTAAAGGGGGTGTTTATTGCGGGAAGAACGCCAATGGCTGGGTAAAGTGTTTTCATGGATCGGCAACGCTCCTTTTGTCATTGGTGGAGAGATGGGCGCACCGCAAACGCTGCGACACCCATCATACAACTTGCTGTCCCACCAGCTCTTTCTTGTGAGTGAATAATACTACAAGTTGCAAGGGAATGCAAGCTGATTTTTGGAGAGCGTCAGAATATTTTTGATACAAATATGGAAAAGCGGCGATGCAAAACACTATATATTGTTGTTTTGAGGGGAGTATTTATGCAGTGTGCACAAAGTGACGGCGAAAATCTTATGGAAACCGCAGAAGAGCAATCGCCAACTCATAATACAAGCTGCAAAGCGCGACACACACCCTCTTGACAAAACATCCTATAAGTTGTATGGTTAAAGCGATTACAAGAGGATATGAAGGAGGCAAATACGAACATGGCAATGGACGGTTCCAAAGCAGGTCAGATAAACCAGAATTTGAGACAGACTGTTTGCGAGAGCATACGCAGTTATATTTTCGACAATCAGCTTCAGCCCGGCACAAAGCTCCCGTCGGAGGCAGAGTTTGCATCTATACTGGACGTGAGCAGGACATCCCTGCGCGAAGGCATCCGTATGCTGGAAGGCGCCGGCTTTATTGAATGCAAGCAGGGTGACGGTATGTACGTTGCCGAGTACAACGGGGAAAGACTGTTGGATTACATTCAGTACAGCATACGTTTCAACAAAGAGGAGATCAAGGACATCTACGATGTACGCAATTGCCTTGAGGTGTGCTTTGTGAAGGAGGCATGCTGCAAACTGACAGAGGATCAACTGACGCGACTGAAGGGCATCGTCGAACAGATGAACAATTGCGAGCCGCTGGAGTACCACTGGCTTGACAGAGATTTCCATCTCACGCTCTTTGAGAATATCTCCAACCGCTTGGCACGGCACATAATGGAGTTGTACTGGGACGTGGTGCTGTGCCGCTGGCTGCCATACGAGGCGCCGCGCATTCCTGACACGAACGTAGAAAACCACAAGACGATCATTCGCGCGTTGGAGACCGGCAATTCTGATGCCGCCTATGCCAGCATGGTCATCCATATGGCGGAAACAAATACGATCTGATACAGACAGCATGACCAAACGCAGCGATACGCAGAAGGAGGAAAAAATGAACATCAGAGAACTCATACTTCATGACAAGGTCATTGTGATCGTGCGCCGAATATACGGAGATACGCTCATGAGACTTACGGAGGCAATGTGCAACGGCAATGTGCACCTTATGGAACTGACATTCGACCAAAGTGATCCGGACTGCGTGACCACTACGGCGGAGTCCATTGTACAGCTTAAGGCGCGCTTCGGCGGCACGATGCATTTTGGCGCAGGCACCGTTCTCACGGAGGAACAGGTCACGGCAGCAAAGCAAGCCGGCTGTGAGTACATCATTTCTCCAAACACAGACTGCAGGGTGATAGCCGCAACGAAGGCCAGCGAGATGCTTTCTATCCCCGGCGCAATGACCCCCTCCGAGATACTTACCGCACACAACGCAGGGGCGGATTTTGTCAAGCTCTTTCCCGCAGGCTATCTGGGCGTGCCGTATATCAAAGACGTGCGTGCGCCTATCAGCCACGTTAACCTCATTGCCACCGGCGGCATCAAGGAGGAGAATTTCGCCTCTTTCCTTCAGGCGGGCATGGCCGGCGCGGGTATCAGCGGCCGGCTCACAGACAAGAACTGTATCGCGGAGAACAACTATGCCGAGCTGAGCGCACGAGCAAAGACCTTCAGGGCGATTGCTGACGAGAATTGAGGTGCTGTATGAAGTTTGTCGGCTTTGGTGAAATTATGGTCAGGTTGGCGCCCAACGGATATCTCCGTTTCCCGCAGGCGGAGACCTTCAATGTCAACTACACCGGTGCAGAGGCGAATATGTGCGTTTCCCTGTCGTACATGGGCGTGGAAAGCGAGTTTGTGACGCGCCTGCCGGAGCATAACGAGATTGCCGATTGCGCGTTGCGTAAGATGGCGATGTACGGTGTCAAGACGAACCATGTGGTTCACGGCGGTGATCGCATCGGCTTGTACTACCTGGAGCGCGGCGCATCACAGCGCCCATCGAAGATTATTTACGACAGGAAGAACACTTCCATATCCCAGGCGAAGTGCGGTGAGTTTGCATGGGATGAGATATTCAAGGATGCAGATTGGTTCCACTTTACCGGCATTACCGTACCCCTGGGCCCGGAGCTGGGCGGCGTGTGCGAGGAGGCCTGTATTGCGGCAAAGCGCCATGGTGTGAAGATAAGCTGTGATCTTAACTATCGCAAGGCACTCTGGACTCCGGAGCAGGCCCAGGCGGTCATGCGCCCGCTGATGAAGTATGTGGATGTACTCATCGCCAATGAGGAGGACGCGGAGAAGGTCCTCGGTCTGAAGGCGCCGGATACGGACATCACCGCCGGCAAGCTCAGCGTAGACGGCTACGAGCAGATCGCTCGGCAGCTTATTGACGCCTACGGTTTTTCCGCAGTGGGTATTACCATGCGCGGGTCCATTTCGGCGTCTGTAAACGAGTGGTCGGGACTACTGTATACCAACGGGCATTGCTATTGCTCGCCGAAGTATACCATTCAGCTCGTTGACCGCGTGGGTGGCGGCGATTCTTTCGCCTCCGGGCTTATCTACGGCTATCTTAATGGCTTTGACAGCCAGAAGACCCTCAATTTTGCAGTTGCAGCATCGTGCCTTAAGCAAAGCATTGAGTTTGACTTCAATCTCTCCTCAGTAGACGAGGTCCTGCGCCTCATGTCCGGCGATGGCTCTGGCAGAGTACAACGCTGATACTAATCAAAAAGAAAGCCACCACAAGGCTGCGTTTTCCTTTTTGGAGCTGGTAGCCGGATTTATCCTCCGGGTATAAGCTTCGACTCCGGACCAGCTCTGCAAAAAGGGAAAACCACCCCAAGGTGGTTTTCCTTTTTGTCTAATGAAAACCACTCGCTGGGCGAGTGGTTCAAAAAAGGCTTGTGCCGATGAGGAAAATAAAACTCCCTCTGTTATAGTAGAGATGCGGTCTGGCAACTGCAAGCTGCAAAACAAAGGGAGGTCATTCAAGAATGAACGACACAAATAGTTTGGCGCATACGAAATGGAATTGCAAATACCTCATTGTATTTGCAACATTCATCTGAATTACACACAGGCAAAACGGATGTAACAGCTCCGGTTTCCTGTGTGTTATCTATGTAACCGGTTGCCCGGAAGAAGTCATCATACCGTTAGTCCAGCGGTTGGATTCGGGTATAACCCGCAGGCGCTTTCCGCAATGAGGGCAGTAGACCAATCCTGCAAGCAGAGCATTGGTTTTGCGGTGCGGTCGATTGAATTTTTCAGCAAGATCATCCAGTACATTTTGAGTATCCCTGCAAAAAACATCCTTACGGGGCTTTGGCTAAACGCCACCCTTGTTTTTCTCAAGCAGATCGGTTCTCCTGCGGATGCGCCGCCCTGGTGACCTCACCCGAACAGCCGCCCTCGGCTTTCGGGCTGATCAGCCCGATGAATTTATAGTAAATATCCACCTGCTGCGTTTTTACGCCGTCCGGTCCGATCACCTTCTCGTGTACCACGATTCTCTCGATCAGCTCGTTAAGGACGTATGGCGTCAGCTCCTGCAGGTCGGTATACTTCCAAACCAGAGGGATGAACTGCTGGATATTATTGTAGAGCTCATCATTCCTGGCGATCTCCGCAGACAGCGCTTCCCGTTTTCCGCGCAGTTCTGCCTGTTCCCGCTCATACTTTGGTGCCATGGCCTGATACCGATCCTCACTGATTTTCTCAAGGGCCACGTCCTCATAGAGCTTATTCAGGATCTTTGTCAGCTCCTCCATGCGCTTGTCCGCTTTTTTCAGTTCGCGGCGGCAGCGCTCTATTTCCTCCTTTTGCCGATCCTCCTTGATGGCCAGCAGCATGTCCATGTAACCCCCCACGTGGCGGCGTGCTTCCAGCGCATTGCGGCGGATGTCCTCCAGTACCAGTTGATTCAGTGTTTTCCATCCGATAGAGTGAGAGGTGCATCGCTCCTTGCCGTAGTTCTTGTATACCCAGCAGGAGAAGCTGGTGTAGCGTCCCTTGCGCTTGTCATATGTTTGAGCTGTGCCTGCTGGAGCTGTCGCTGTATTTTCAGCAGAGCCGGCAGCGTATCGTGCGGTGCGAATGCTGCTGGAACTACTTTATTCCCAAGACGAAGAAGGAAACGCTGTACTGCGACCGGGCGATCGACGGCGACCGCTGCAAGGACATTGGCCCGCTGCTGAAGCGGAAGGCCAACGCGGAACGGGACGCGGCGCTCCACACCTATGACCGGCTGCGCCGCAGGATGGCAGAGCGTATGGAGCGCTACGAAAACGCCGCGCCGGAGGAACGCGGCGGGCTGATCGTCATGAGCGGTAAACAGTACAGTGCGTGGCAGCGGATGGCGCATCAGGCGCGGAACGACTATCTGCACGATAGCCTGACCGCGCAGGAGTTTATCAGAAAAATTGACAGTTTTGACGAGCTTGGCCCTCATGACGCGGCGAAGAAGCTGCTGCCGCCGCCGGATCGCACCGATTGGCGACGGCGCATCCGCATGAACTACGGCTTCGACCCGGAGCTGGAGTTTACAGACGTGACGCAGTACACGCTGGAAGCCGGTGGCTGGTCAGATCTGCTCATCCCCAAAAGTGAGTACGTCCGGCAGTCCCGCGGCGGTCACGAGAGCCTGCGGGAGAAATACAAGGATGAGGAATAAAAAAGCATCCACCGTGCTGGGAAGTTTTCCCAATGCGCGGTGGATGCTTTCTTTGAGGCGAGAACACCCTTCAAAGCAATTCCATTCCGCTTTGCATTTGTCGAAAATTCTTCGAAAAGATATAAAAGTGACCGTATTCAAAAGAATACGGTCACTTTTGGAGCTTGTGGCCGGATTCGAACCGGCGACCTGCTCATTACGAGTGAGCTGCTCTGCCAGCTGAGCCACACAAGCATCAATGCGAGGGATAGTATAGCACATCCGGGCGGCGGCGTCAACTCATTTTCACCAAAGCCCGGCGGATTTTTCGCACGCCTACCGCGTCGGTAGGCGTGTACCGGGAACGAAAATACATAACGTAATCGCCCGGCGGTGGAAAAGCCTGTTCCGCCGGAAAAAGTGGGAGATCTGCCCGGAGCGCCGGGGGACGGGCCGCGGCAGGAAGGGGGAGAAAGTCCCCGCTTCTCTCCGGTTTTGACATGGTTTTACCACAAAATGGGGCGCCAAAGGCAACCGGACAGCCTTTACAAGCGTTTGACATAATTCTACATGACATAATTTTTACAATAAGTTATCCACAGTTTCCACCACTTTTTCCACACCGGGGAAAACAGCTTGTGCAAAACGATTTTTGCCCATTTTCCAGAAAATGTAAGGGACGAAAAACGCCGCTTTCACCCGCGAAACACACCTTGTTTATTTTACATAACAACAAACAAAGACGGAGTTCGGAGAAAATCGGCACCCTGCGCACCCTTATGGCAGCGATACGCACAGGTTGACAGTTGACAAAAGCCCCTCCGCGTGCTGCGCGGAGGGGCTGCGGTATATTTTAGCGGCCCGCCTTACAGAGTGGGCGCGCCCAGATCCATGGTGGCGAAGGCGTTGAGGGTCAGGTCGGCGGTGCGTCCCGCGCGGTACTCGTAGTACCCTTGGGCGCCGATCATAGCGCCGTTATCGCCGCACCACTTCAGCGGCGGCAGGTACAGCTTCACGCCGGCCTTCTCGCAGGCGCGCTGCAGATCGGCGCGGATGACGGAGTTGGCGGCCACGCCGCCGGCAGCCACCAGCACGCGGCGGCCGGTGAGCTCCAGCGCCCGCATGGCCCGGGGCACCAGCTCGTTGGAGACGGCCCGGGCAAAGTCCCTGGCCAGGGCCGGGGCGTCCAGTGCCTCGCCCTTCTGCTGGGCGTTGTGGGCCAGGTTCACCACGGCGGTCTTCAGCCCGGAGAAGCTCATGTCCAGCTCCGCGCCGGCCACATGGGCGCTGGGCAGGTCGTATTTGCCCCCCTGGGACTGCTGCGCCAGCCGGTCCATAGGCCCGCCGCCGGGGTAGGGCAGGCCCAGTACCCGCGCCGCCTTGTCGAAGCACTCGCCGGCGGCGTCGTCCCGGGTGGCGCCCAGCACGGTCATATCCGTATAGTCCGCCACGTCCACGATCAGCGTGTTGCCGCCGGAGATCGCCAGCGCCACGAAGGGTGGCTCCAGCTCCGGGAAGGCCAGATAGTTGGCGGCGATGTGTCCCCGGACGTGGTGCACCGGGATCAGCGGCACCCCCAGGGCGTAGGCGGCGGATTTGGCGAAGCTGACGCCCACCAGCACCGCGCCGATCAGCCCCGGCGCATAGGTGACGGCCACCGCGTCGATGTCCTTTTTGGTCAGCCCCGCGTCGGCGAGCGCCTTATCCGTCAGCGCGGCGATGGCCTGCACATGCTTGCGTGAGGCGATCTCCGGCACCACGCCGCCGTACAGCGCGTGCATGTCCGCCTGGGACAGTATGGCGTCGGACAGCAGCGTCCGCCCGTCCCGGACCACGGCCACCGCCGTCTCGTCGCAAGAGGACTCAAAAGCCAGTATGTTCATTGCGCCGCCTCCTCTGTGTAGTACTTGGTCAGGATCAGCGCGTCCTCCTTGGGCAGGTCATAGTAATTCCTGCGCCGGCCCACCTCCTGAAAGCCGAAGCCCTGATACAGGGCGATGGCCGCGGCGTTGGAGGGCCGTACCTCCAGCGTCAGGAACGCCAGACGGTTGCCTCTGGCAAAATTGTCGAATACCTGCAAAAGCTGGGCGGCCACGCCCTGCCGGCGGCGGGAGGGGTCCACCGCCACGTTGGTGATATAGCCCTCGTCGGCGGCCACCAGCAGCCCGGCGTAGCCGATGACCCGCTCCGTCTCCGGCTCCAGCGCCACCAGAAAGGCCGCGCACTGGTTGTCCAGCTCCTCGGCCAGCATCTGCCGGGACCAGGGGCGGGAGAAGCAGGCCAGCTCCAGCGCCGCCACCTCGTTCAGGTGCTCTGCCGCCATGGGTACGATCTTGATGTGCTTCATATCTGTCTCATCCCTTCGCTTCCAGCCAATTCTTGCCGCAGTGGGCGTCCACCGTCAGGGGGACGGACAGCGCCGCGGCGTGTTCCATCTCGTCGGTCAGCAGCTGCCGCACCCGCTCCTGCTCGTCGGCGGGGCACTCCACGATCAGCTCGTCGTGTACCTGCATCAGCAGCCGCGCGCGCAGGCCCTCTTCGGTCAGCCGCCGGTGTACCCGCAGCATGGCCACCTTCATGATGTCCGCGGCGGTGCCCTGCACGGGCATGTTCAGCGCCACGCGCTTGCCGAACTCCCGCAGATTGCGGTTGCTGCTCTTCAGCTCCGGCAGCGCCCGGCGGCGGTGCATCAGCGTCTGAACGTAGCCGTCCTGCTCCGCCCGGGCCACCACGTCGTCCATATACTGCCGCAGGGTGCTGTACGTCTCAAAATACCGTTCCATATACGCCTTGGCCTCCGCCATGGACACGCCCAGGTCGTGGGACAGGGAGAAGGGCGAGATGCCGTACACGATGCCGAAGTTCACCGCCTTGGCCCGGCGGCGCAGCTCCGGCGTCACCTGGTCCTCCGACACGTGGAACACCCTGGCGGCGGTGACGGTGTGGAAGTCCGCCCCGGACAGGAACGCCTCCTGCATGGTCTTATCCCCGGAGATATGGGCCAGCAGCCGCAGCTCGATCTGGGAGTAGTCCGCGTCCACCAGCACGCAGCCCTCCGCCGCCGTGAACATCCGCCGCAGCTGGCTGCCCAGCTCGGTGCGGGTGGGGATGTTCTGCAAATTCGGCTCCGTGGAGCTGAGCCGCCCGGTGGCGGTGGCGGTCATCTGAAAGCTGGTGCGCACCCGGCCGTCCGGGTCGATGACCTTCATCAGCCCGTCCACATAGGTGCTCTTCAGCTTGGTGTACTGGCGGAAGCGCAGCACATTGTCCACGATGGGGCACTCGTAGCGCAGGGCCTCCAGCACGTCGGCGCTGGTGGACCAGCCGGTCTTTGTCTTTTTGCCGTGGGGCAGCTGCAGCTTGTCGAACAGGATGCTGCCCAGCTGCTTGGGGGAGTTGATGTTGAACACCTCGCCCGCGGCGTCGTAAATGGCCTGCTCCACGCCGTCGGTGGCATGCTGCAGCATGACGCCGAAGTCCGCCAGCGCGTTCCGGTCCACCAGGAATCCGGCGTTCTCCATGTCCGCCAGCACCCGGCACAGGGGCAGCTCTACCGTATAATACAGGTCGTCCACGTCCAGCTCCTGCAGCCGGGGCCGCAGGGTGCCGTACAGGGCGGACACGGCGGTGGTGTAGCTGTCCAGGGCGGCGGCCGCCTGGGCGTCGTATTCCCCCAGCAGCGGGTTGAAGGCGTCCGGCTCCAGATGGGCGGGCTTGGGCAGCTCTTCATTGTAATAGGCCACGAACAGCCGCGCCGGGTCGTAGCTGCCGGCGGTGGCGTCCGCCAGATAGGCCGCCAGCGCCGTGTCAAAGATGAATCCGTCGGCGCGCAGGCCCTGGGCCAGCAGCGCGCGCATCATGTCCTTGATGTTGTGGCCCACCTTTTTGATGTCCCCGGCGAACAGCGCGGCCATCAGCGCCCGCCAGTCTCCCTGATAGCGGTTGACGTAGATCTCCACCAGCAGCGAGTCGCCGCCGTCCCTCCGGCATTCCACCGCCAGCGCCGCCAGCTCCGGCGTGCCGTACACGGTGACGTGGTCGGCCTTCCGCCACAGGGACAGGTATTCCTCCGCCTGGGCCGCCGTCTCCAGCACCTCCACGGCGGCGGTGCAGTCCGGCGGCGTCTCCGTCTCCCGGACGGGGGACAGGTGGTACTTGTCGATGAGCTTCTGGAACTCCAGCTTCAGGAACAGGTCGTACAGCTCTGGCTTAAAGGGCTGGCGCAGGTTGTCCTCCGGGGCAAAGTCCAGGGGCGCGTCGGTGACGATGGTGGCCAGCCAGTAGCTGTGCCGGGCGGAGGCCTCGCCGTCCTTCAGCTTGGAGAGAAACGCGGGGCGCAGGGCCACGCTGTCAATGTTTTCATACACGGCGTCGATGCTGCCGTACTGCTGCACCAGGGTCATGGCGGTCTTTTCGCCGATGCCGGGCACGCCGGGGATATTGTCGCTGCTGTCCCCGGCCAGGGCCTTCAGGTCGATCATGTGGATGGGCGCGAAGCCGTAGGTCTCCCGAAAGGCGGCCTCGTCCATATAGCGGTCGCTGTCCGGGCCCTTGCCGCCGGTCAGCAGCCGCACATGGGTGCGGGATGTGATCAGCTGCAGGCTGTCCCGGTCGCCGGTGGCGATGGCGCACTCCCACCCTGCCGCCTCGCACCGGCGGCTGATGGTGCCGATGAGGTCATCGGCCTCGTAGCCGCTGAGCTCATAGCAGGGGATGGACATGGCGGCGAGCACCTGCTTCAGCGGCAGCAGCTGCTCCGCCAACTCGTCGGGCATGCCCTTGCGGTTGGCCTTATAGGCGTCGTCCGCCTGATGGCGGAACGTGGGCTCCCGTCGGTCGAAGGTCACGCATACGGCCTCCGGCTTTTCCTCGTCCAGCAGCTTCTGCAGCATGGTGATGAACCCGTAGATGGCGTTGGTGTGCAGCCCCTGCCGGGTGGTCAGCAGCCGCGCCTTGCCCACGCCGTAGTAGGCGCGGTTGACGATGCTGTTGCCGTCGAGAACCATCAGTTTCATACAAGAGCCTCCTAAATCACAGCTTTATCTGCGCAAATCGTACATAAATGCCGCATAAATGCACATAAAAGACAGCTTGTGGTCACATAAACGGCGCATTTTGTATACGCATTTTCCCATTTTGTTCCTATTATACGCCATTTTTTCCCGCTGTACAACTGTTTGCTTGCCCCCGGCGGGATGAATTTCCGGCGCGGTCGTTTTCCTGCGCCGCGGGCATAAATTATACCCAACGGGGCTTTTTCAAATTGTCCGTTTGGGCGAATTCTCAGCCCCGCCGGTAGGCGGTGGGCAGCTGGCCGTACTGCTCCTTGAAGGCCGCGGTGAACTTGCTCTGGCTCTCGTAGCCCACCTGGCGGGCTACGTCGGCGATGCTGGCGTCGCTCTCCCGCAGCAGCTGCGCGGCCCGCTCCAGCCGGTGCTCTTTCAGGTGGGCGGCGATGGAGGTGCCGTAGACGTCCTTAAAGACCTCCTTCAGGGTGGTGGGGTTGATGGGATACAGGTGGCACAGCGCCTCTATGGTGATGCGCCTGTCCATGTGGGAGAGCAGGTAGTCGTGTATCTCCCGGATCAGCTGCACCTGCTCGGCCTCGGAGCGCCACTGGGGGCAGGCCACGTCCATGACCTGCTCGATCAGCTCGTGGAGCAGGCGGGACTGGGCGGTGTCGGCGGCGTGGTAATAGACCTCCTTGCCGTCGCGGCGGGTGACCAGCAGGCCGCTGCTGCGCAGGGTGCGCAGGTGGTGGGAGACGGCAGGGCTGGACATATCCAGCATGGCGGCGATGTTGACCACGCACTCCTCGCAGTGGCACAGCAGCCAGAAGATGCGGATGCGTGTGGCGTCGCCCAGCTGCTTGAAAATGTTGGCTAAATTCGTGAAGGTATCGGATTTTTCCAACAATTCGCGGATGACATCGGCGTGGGTGGGTTCCTCGCCGTGGTAGTGGGGAAGGGGCGTTTTTTCCATAAAAGGGCCTCCTTTTTCGCCCGAAAGGCAGAGGTTTTCGCCCGGTCGGCAGAGAGTGGCGCCGGGACGTTGACAACGGGCGGTACAGGCATTATACTACGACCAGAACGATTAAACAAGTGCTTAATTCTTGAAAACGGCACGGAAAGGATGCACTATGAAAAAGACGTACAATATCGAGGTAGATTGCGCCAATTGCGCCAATTTGATGGAGGAAGCTGCAACAAAAACCGAGGGTGTCGCCTCCGCTGTGGTGAACTTTATGACCCAAAAAATGATCGTGGAATTCGCCGAGGGCGCGGACGCGAAGGCCACGATGAAGGCGGTCCTGAAGGCCTGCAAGAAGGTGGAGCCGGACTGCGAGATCGAGCTGTAATGCGAAGAAGCGCCCCGTTTCGGGGCGTTTTTCACTGTTGACTGTATTTAAGAAAGCATGAGAATGTAATGGAAACGCGGTAGAAAACGCATGAGAACGCGCTGGGACCAGCGCGGCAGCACAGGGGAGGACCGACCATGACGAAAAAACAGAAAAAAATGCTGGTCCGGATACTGATCGCGGCGGTGATGCTGGCGGCGCTGTACGTCATTCCGGTGACGGGGTGGCTGCGGCTGGCGCTGTATCTGGCGACGTATCTGGTCATCGGCTATGACATTTTGAAAAAGGCCGGGCAGGGCATCGCCAACGGGCGGGTGTTCGACGAGAACTTCCTGATGGCGGTGGCCACGGTGGGCGCGTTCGCCCTGGCCATCTATGAGAAGAGCGGCGACTATAACGAGGCCATCGCCGTGATGCTGTTCTACCAGATCGGCGAGCTGTTCCAGAGCTACGCCGTGGGCAAGAGCCGGAAGAATATCAGCGCGCTGATGGACATCCGGCCGGACTACGCCAACATCGAGAGGGACGGCAAGCTGGAGCAGGTGGACCCGGACGAGGTGGCCATCGGCACCGTCATCGTGGTGCAGCCGGGGGAGAAGGTGCCCATCGACGGTATCGTCACCGAGGGCAGCTCTACATTAAATACCAGCGCCCTGACCGGCGAGAGTTTGCCCCGGGACGCCCGGGAGGGGGACGAGGTCATCAGCGGCTGCATCAACATGACCGGCGTGCTAAAGATCAAAACCACCAAGGCCTTTGGCGAGTCTACGGTGTCCAAGATACTGGAGCTGGTGGAGAATTCCAGTTCCCGGAAATCCCACAGCGAGGACTTTATCGCCAAGTTCGCCCGGATCTACACCCCGGTGGTGTGCTACAGCGCCCTGGCGCTGGCGGTGCTGCCGCCGGTGATCCGGCTGGTGGGCGGTATGGACGGCCAGTGGGAGCAGTGGATCTACCGGGCGCTGACGTTCCTGGTGACCAGCTGCCCGTGCGCGCTGGTGGTCAGCATCCCCCTGAGCTTCTTCGCCGGGATCGGCGGGGCCAGCCACGAGGGCATCCTTATTAAAGGCTCCAACTATCTGGAGACGCTGTCCCAGGTGAAAACGGTGGTGTTCGACAAGACCGGCACGCTGACCAAGGGCGTGTTCGAGGTGACGGCGGTACACCACAGCGAGATGGACGAGGTCAAGCTGCTGGAATACGCGGCGCTGGCGGAGTGCGCCTCCTCCCATCCCATCAGCAAGAGCTTGCAGAAGGCCTACGGTAAGGCCATCGACCGCAGCCGGGTGACGGACATCCAGGAGATCAGCGGCCACGGCGTCACCGCCGTGGTGGACGGACACACGGTGGCCGCGGGCAACAGCAAGCTGATGGTGCAGATGGGCATCGCATACCACGACTGCCACAGCGTGGGGACCATCATCCACATGGCGGTGGACGGGCAGTACGCGGGGCACATCGTCATCTCCGACGTGGTGAAGGCCAACGCAAAGGCGGCTATCGCCGCGCTGCATAAGGCGGGTGTGGAAAAGACCGTCATGCTCACCGGCGACGCCAAAAAGGTGGCGGACACGGTGGCGGCGGAGCTGGGCGTGGACGAGGTACACAGCGAGCTGCTGCCCGGGGACAAGGTGGAGCAGGTGGAGCGGCTGCTGGGGAGCCAGACCGGTAAGGCGAAGCTGGCCTTCGTGGGCGACGGCATCAACGACGCGCCGGTGCTGAGCCGGGCGGACATCGGCATCGCCATGGGCGCCATGGGCAGCGACGCAGCTATCGAGGCGGCGGACATCGTGCTGATGGACGACGAGCCGCTGCAGATCGCCAAGGCCATCAAAATTTCCCGGAAGTGTATTGGCATCGTGTATCAGAACATCGTGTTCGCCCTGGCGGTGAAGTTCGCGTGTCTGGTGCTGGTGGCCATCGGCGCGGCCAACATGTGGGCGGCCATCTTCGCCGACGTGGGCGTGATGGTGCTGGCGGTGCTGAACGCCATCCGCGCGCTGCGGGTGAAGGGGTTGTAACGCGTGGGCGCGTAAGTGCATACGGAAAGAGCAGACCGTCCGGGCCGAAAGGCCCGGACGGTTTTTGCAGGGGGGGAAGGGCGTATAGGGGGCGTTAAAAATAGTGGTGGATTTTCTGGTTTTTCCATAGTATAATGCGCGTGTAGTATCGGCGGAAAAAGCGAAATTTTGGCAGAAATGCAAAAATTGCACGCTTAATGCGATGCGATTCGCGGGGAGACGAGAATATCCCCGCGTTTGATACTTTGACCGAAAGCGAGACGTGCGCGGCACGGAACGGGAGGGGACAGCTCATGCGAAAAAAACGTATTTTGGCGCTGCTGCTGGCGCTGCTCAGCGCGGCGGCATTGCTGGCCGGCTGCGGGGCGCAGCAGAGTGAGGAGACGCTGCCGGTGATCACGGTGGGGTGCGACACCTACCCGCCCTTCAGCTATGTGGACGTGGACGGCAACATGACCGGCATCGACGTGGAGCTGGCCAGGGAGGCCTTCCGCCGGATGGGGTATCAGGCGGAGTTTACCGTGATCAACTGGGATGAGAAGAAGGCGCTGCTGCAGGCGGGGGAGATCGACTGCGTGTGGAGCAGCTTCACCATGGACGGGCGCGGGGACGAGTACCGGTGGGCCGGGCCGTATATGGAGAGCCACCAGGTGGTGGCGGTGGGCACCGACAGCGACATTTACACCCTGCAGGAGCTGGAGGGAAAGACCATCGCCGTGCAGTCCACCACCAAGCCGGAGGACATCCTGCGCAGCCATGACGGCACACTGCCCCAGCCGCGGAAGGTGCTGTCCGTGCAGAAGCGGAACCTGATCTTCGTGCTGCTGAGCAAGGGGTATGTGGACGCGCTGGCGGCCCACGACACGGCCATACAGGAGTTCATGGAGGAGACGGGGCTGCAGTTCCGTATCCTGGAGGAGCCGCTGCAGACCGTGGGACTGGGCGTGGCCTTTGACAAGGACGACACCCGCGGACTGGAGACGCAGCTGAACGACGTGCTGCGGGAGATGCGGGCGGACGGGATCACCGCGGAGGTCATCGGCAGGTATCTGCCGGATGCGGAGCGGTATCTGGGGGTCGGAGATGGAGAGTAAGAAGAAAACGATACAGTGGCGGCGGGTCCTGCCGCTGGAGATCATCGTGGGGCTGCTGCTGTTGGTGGGGACGTTCACCATCGCGTCCCAGGAGGACATTTCCACCGCAGAGCAGCGGCTGTTCAACATGGTGGAGTGCATCAAGGAGCAGTGCAACGCCAGCCAGCTGCGGGGATTGGCCTCGGAGGGCAAGAGCCTGCTGCGGATGACGGAGAGCGTGGAGCTGGTGCGCTGGCGCATGGTGCACGACACGCAGGCGGAGAAGGACCTGGTCAGCTATGCGGCGGACGCGTATGTGGACGGGCTGATCCTGCTGGACACCGAGGGAAACATCGTGCAGCAGAGCGGGCCGGAGGACTTTTCGGCGGAGGAACTGCTGGCACAGGTGAACTGGGACGCCCTGCTGGACGTGATCGGCTTTACGGAGAAGGTGTACGCGGTGCGCTTCGGCGAGGACAACGAGGCGCATGTGGATCTGGCAGCGGTGGGCCGCATGGACGCGCCGGGGGTGCTGGTGGGGTACTACCGGACCTCGGAGGAGTACGCCCATACGTTCAACGCCGCTATACAGATGCTGGTGTCCGGGTATGAGCCGGAGCATGACGGGATCATCGTCATCAGCAGCGGCGACAGGATCGTGGCGTCCAACAACGAGGAGTTGGTGGGCGGCAGCGTGGAGGACGTGCGCATCCTCAAGCGGGTGATGGAGCGGGGCAGCGGCAGCAAGCTGGTGTGCGCCAGCAGCGAGGGCAGCTCGGTGGGCCACGACTTCGGACTGATGGACAGGAGCCAGAGCTACAATATCTATGCCTACATGACCGAGCGGGAGGTGTTCAGCACCGCACCCAAGAACCTGCTGTGCACGCTGATTGTCTATTTGATGGTGCTGGTGGCCATCCACATGCTGTGGTGGCGGGCCGAGCGGGGCTATCGGGAGAAGCAGGTGGCGGAGCAGAAGCGCTACACGGAGATGCTGCAGAGCAAGAACGAGCAGCTGCGGGAGGCGGTGGAGCAGGCCAGGAAGGCCAACGCCGCCAAGAGCAATTTCCTCTCCCGCATGAGCCACGACATCCGGACGCCGCTGAACGGCATCATCGGGCTGCTGAAGATCGACGAGGCGCACTATGACGACATGGCGCTGATACGGAACAACCACGAGAAGATGGAGGTGGCGGCCAACCACCTGCAGGCGCTGATCAACGACATATTGCAGATGAGCAAGCTGGAGGACGGGGCGGTGACGCTGACCCACGAGCGGCTGAGCCTGCTGACGCTGACCGAGGAGATCGTGACCATCGTGGGGGAGCGGGCCTCAGAGGCCGGGGTGTCCTGGGAGTTCGACCCGGCGTTCAAGCTGCCGTATCCGGACGTGTACGGCAGTCCGCTGCACCTGCGGCAGGTGTTTTTGAACATCTATTCCAACTGCATCAAGTACAACAAGGCGGGAGGAAGGATATGCAGCAGCGTGCGGTGCCTGGGGGTGGAGGACGGCGTGGTGACATACCGCTGGACCATCACCGACACCGGCATCGGCATGAGCCAGGAATACCTGGCGCATATCTTTGAGCCCTTTACCCAGGAGCGGGTGGACGCCCGCAGCGTGTACCACGGCACCGGGCTGGGCATGACCATCACCAAGGGACTGATCGACCAGATGGGCGGCACCATCGAGGTCAGCAGCAAGGAGGGCGAGGGCTCGAGCTTTGTGATCACGCTGCCCTTCCAGCTGGCGGAGGCGCCCGCGGAGGGCGCGGCGGCAGAGACGGAGACGGCCGGACAGGCCAGCATCCGGGGACTGCGGCTGCTGCTGGCGGAGGACAACGCGCTGAACGCCGAGATCGCCAAGGTGCTGCTGGAGGACGAGGGCGCGGAGATCACCGTGGCCGGAGACGGCCAACAGGCGGTGACGCTGTTCAGCGAGAGCCCGGCGGGCACCTTCGACGCCATACTGATGGACGTGATGATGCCGGTGATGGACGGACTGACGGCCACGCGGACCATACGGGCCATGGAGCGGCCGGACGCCGGGACCATACCCATCATCGCCCTGACGGCCAACGCGTTCGCGGAGGACGCGGAGGCGTGCTTCCGGGCGGGAATGAACGCCCACCTGGCCAAGCCGCTGGAGATCAAAAAGGTGGTGGCGGCCATCGCCGGATGCTGTGGCGGCGAGGGCCGGACGGAGATATAAAAAGCGGGCGACGCCTGGGGGCGGCGCGCAAAGAGCGCAGAAAACAGAACCGCCGCAGGCGGAAAAAGCGACAAAAGAGGTGCTGGGCGTGAGCCTGAAAAAACAGATCCTGGTGGTGGAGGACAATTTCATCAACCGGGAGATACTGACGGGGATATTGGCGGAGCAGTACACGGTGCTGACGGCGGAGAACGGCCAGGAGGCACTGGACCTGCTGCGGACGCGGAAGGACGATGTGGCGCTGATCCTGCTGGACGTGATGATGCCGGTGATGGACGGATATACGTTCCTGGAGCGGGCGAAGGCGGACGCGGAGCTGGCGCTGATACCGGTGATCGTGACCACCCAGAACGACAGCGAGGAGGACGAGATCGCCGCCCTGGAGCACGGGGCTACGGATTTCGCGCCCAAGCCTTACCGGCCGCAGATCATACTGCACCGGGTGGCCAGCCTGATCAGCCTGCGGGAAAACGCGGCTATGGTGAACCAGTTCCGGTACGACCGGCTGACGGGCGTGTACAGCAAGGCGTTCTTCTGCCAGCAGGCCCAGGAGCTGATGCACCAGCACCCGGAGCGGGCGTATACCATCATCTGCTCCAATATCGAGAATTTCAAGCTGTACAACGACGTGTTCGGCGTGCCGGCCGGCGACCGGCTGCTGCAGGAGACGGCGGAGATGCTGCGGGAGCTGATGGGCGGGGACGGCCTGTGCGGACGCTACGGCGCGGACCGGTTCATGCTGCTGCGGAGCCAGGAGCGGCGCACGGCGGACTATGACCGCTTTGCGGCGGCGGGGGAGGCCAAGCTGGACCGGACCAAGAACACCGTGATGAAGTGGGGCGTGTACGAGGTCACGGACGCGGCGGTGTCGGTGGAGCAGATGTGCGACCGGGCGCTGCTGGCGGCGAACAGCATCCGGGGACGGTACAACACCCATGTGGCGGTGTATGACGACGCGCTGCGCAGCAAGCTGCTGCGGGAGCAGCGCATCACGGACTCCATGGAGGAGGGACTGCGCCAGGGACAGTTCACTGTGTATTTCCAGCCAAAATTCAGCCTGGCGGACGACCGGCTGGCCGGGGCGGAGGCCCTGGTGCGCTGGGTGCATCCGGAGATGGGGTTCCTGTCGCCGGGGGAGTTCATCCCGTTGTTTGAGAAAAACGGATTTATCACGCAGATGGACATGTACGTCTGGGAGCAGGCCTGCGCCATGCTGCAGGACTGGCAGTCCCGGGGGCTGGCGGTGGTGCCGGTATCGGTGAACGTGTCCAGAGCGGACATCTACCGGACAGACGTGCCGGAGGTGCTGCTGGGACTGGTGCGGCGGTACGGCGTGGAGCCGGCGCTGCTGCATCTGGAGATCACCGAGAGCGCCTATACCGAGGACCCGGGCCAGATCATCGACACGATGGGACGGCTGCGGGAGCTGGGCTTTATCATCGAGATGGACGACTTCGGCAGCGGGTATTCCTCGCTGAATATGCTGAACCAGATGCGGATAGACATCCTGAAGCTGGATATGAAGTTCATCCAGAGCGAGGCGGCCAAGCCGCTGGACCAGGGGATACTGCGCTTCGTCGTGGAGCTGGCGCACTGGATGAACCTGAGCGTGGTGGCGGAGGGCGTGGAGACCCGGGACCAACTGGAGCATATCCGGGAGACCGGGTGCGACTATGTGCAGGGGTATTTCTTTGCCAAGCCCATGCCCGGCGCGGAATTTGAGCGCTATCTGAAGGAGGAGCCGTCCCAGGCGATCAAGGGAAGGGCCGACGCGCTGGCGGCCCACAGCCTGCTGGTGGCGGACGAGGACGAGACGTACCGGAAGCTGGTGCGGGACACCTTCGCGGGGCAGTATCAGGTGCTGGAGGCCGCCAGCGGGGCGGAGGCCCTGACGTGCATCGGGGCGCATGAGCGGGACGACACCTTTGTGGTGATCCTGAGCATGACGCTGCCGGAGCAGGGGGCGGAGACCGTGCTGCGGGCCGTGCAGGAGAGCCCCACGCTGTGGCGGGTGCCGGTGCTGGCCACCATGCCCCAGGAGGAGGCGCTGGAGACCAGGGCGCTGGAGCTGTCGGCGGACGATTTCCTGAAAAAGCCCCACACGCAGGAGGGACTGCGGAAGCGCCTCGGTCTGCTGGCCGGGTTCTCGGCCCATCAGGCCCGGGAGCGGGCGCTGCAGGACGAGGCGTGCCGCGACTATCTGACGGGGCTGCTGAACCGGCGGGGCTTCTACGCGGCCATCGAGGCGCTGCGGCAGGAGGATCTGCCGGTGGCGCTGTATCTGTTCGATCTGGACGATCTGAAGCGGGTCAACGACGGGTACGGCCACGACAAGGGCGACGAGCTGCTGACGGCCTTTGGCGAGCTGCTGCGCAAGCGCACCAGAAACGGCGACATCCTGTGCCGCTACGGCGGGGACGAGTTCGTGGTGATCCTGCGGCGGGCCGCCGACCGGGCGATGGTGGAGAAGAAGGGCGCGGAGATCTGCGGCGGCATCGGGGAATACCCGCTGCCGGGCGGGCTGCACGCCAGCTGCTCCGCCGGAGCGGTGCTGTGCAAGCCCGGCGAGAAGCCCTCCGCCGTGCTGCTGGAGCGGGCGGACAAGGCGCTGTACCGCGCCAAGCAGCAGGGCAAGGGCGTGTGCTGCCTGTGGGAGGAGCCGGAGCGGCCGTGAGTGCGCTGTGCAAGTGAAATAAGACACCCCCTGTTCCCGGAAGGGAGCAGGGGGTGGTGTTTTTTGGGGCGATGCAAAAAAATATCCCCCTCCGGGGAGGGGAATGGGGTCAGGTCAGGTCGTCCAGCATCTGCGAGCCGGCGAAGTACTGCTCCAGCGCGTTCACCGCGGACTCGCGGCTGCACGTCACGTTGGCCTCTTCAAAATAGCCGTCCATGTACTTGGACTGGCCGGTCATCACATAGAGCCGTACCTGCTCTGTGAGCACGTCAGAGCCCTGCTGCAGCTGGCGGGCGGCCTTTTCGCAGACGATGTACTGCTGGGTGGAGGACTCCATCACGCGGAGCCCCCGGAGGCCGCAGATGGAGAGAACGACGAACAGAACGGACAGCACCAGCGCCGCGATAAGGCTCTCGGTGCTGAAGCGCTTTATGTGGATCGCTTGCACAGACAGACACCCCCCTGTGTCGATAGGTTTACCCCGTATTATAGTAAGGGCGGAGGCGCGGATCAAGAGAGGACGGTGAATTTTTTCGGGAAAAGAGAAAATTTTCTGGAAGGATATGGCAGCTGCGCCGACGGAGGCAAGGGGCCTGACGGCGCAAAGAAAAACCGGGGAAACGGTGTGTTTCCTCGGTTTTCTTGATGGCGCAGTGGGAGGGATTCGAACCCTCGTGCCGCTTTTGACGACAACACGATTTCCAGTCGTGCTCGTTATGACCTCTTCGATACCACTGCATATTCGATTTTGCTGACAAACAGCATGGACTATTATACCAAAAATACGCGGTTTGTCAAGATGGAATTTTTGTAGGACAGTGTAAGGAGGAAAAAGCGGCTGTGAGTTTACATAAAGCAGCCAAGAGGGCGCGGGCGGGAGGCGTGTGGAGAAGAAGCGTTGAATTCGCGGAAACAGGCATGTATCAGGACGGAACAGGCCTTATGTACGGCGGGCGGCTTATGGTTGACATAACCAACAGCCGCCCGCGGGACAGGTCATTGCAGCTTGGCGCAGACCTCGTTCACGGCATCATCCAGGGCACAGGTCAGGCGGCGCATGGCCTTGCCAGCCTGGGTCTTGCGGAACTGGGGCGAGGGGCGGAGGGCGGTGTCCAGCAGGACGCCGGCGGCCACACCCACGGCCATTCCGCGCATAAAAGTGCCGAGCTTCATCGTTGATCACCCCTTTTGCGGTCTGGGAATAGTGTGCGCACCGGGCGCGGAAAAATGCAAAAAAGCGGGGCGGTGTTTCTTGCCAAACGGGGGCGGAATTGGTATAATCACTTGTAATGCATTTCGCGCCGGCGGCAGAGCGCTTGCCCCGCCGGCGAGACGGAGATCTGTAGTCCGGAAGGAGAAAACGATGTTTGACTTGGAATTGCAGCGGCGCATCCGCGAGAAAAAGACGCCGCTGGCGCTGACGCTGGCGCCCGACGCGGCGAAGCTCAGCGATAAGCTGGTGAAGAATTTTACCGACATGTTCGGCGATACGCCCATGGCCACGGCGGAGGCGCTGCGGTATCACGGCACCACGCTGCTGGACGCGGCGGAGGGCAGGCTGCCGGCAGTGGTGCTGCGGGGCGAGGCGTACCTGAGCCACGGGATGATGGGCGCGGACGTGCTGGCCAACCTGGTCAGCGCCGCCCACGCCAAGGGACTGTACGTCATTCTGGATATGAACACCACCGCGCCCCTGTGCTGGAGCAGCTACGGCGCGGACGCCGTCACCGTGTGCCCCTACGGCGGCAGCGACTGCCTGGAGGCCGGGGACATGCTGGCCATTGCGGCGGTGCGGACGGGCAACGGCTCCGGCGGCCAGGTGCAGAGCCTGCTGGCCGGGGACCGGGCGCTGTGGCTGTCCCTGGCGGAGCAGATGGCCCGGCGGGGCGCGGCGCTGTCCGTGGCCACCGGGTACAGCCTGGACGTGAAGGACGTGCGCAGGGTCTGCCCCGGCGTATTCCTGCTGCTGCCGGACTGCGACGGCGAGAACGCGCTGCCGGCCTTTGACGATCTGGGCCACGGGGCGCTGCTGACGGACAGCACGCTGCAGTACGCCGCCGATCCGGCGGAGGCCATCCAGGCCGGGATCAAGGCGCTGAAGCAGTGGGTGACGGTGGTATGACGAAGCTCTATCTCATCCGCCACGCGGAGGCGGAGGGCAACCTGTACCGCATCGCCCACGGACAGTACAACGGCCTGATCACCAGCTATCGGGGCTACCAGCAGATCGACGCCCTGCGGGAGCGGTTCCGGGACGTGGAGATCGACGCGGTGTATGCCAGCGACCTGTACCGGACGCAGATCACCGCCCGGGCCATCTGGCTGCCCAAGGCGCTGCCGCTGCAGCTGGAGCCGGCCTTCCGGGAGATCTGCATGGGGGAGTGGGAGGACCACCCCTGGCAGGAGCTGAACGTGAAATACCCGGAGGAGATGTATCATTTCAACCGGCGGGCCGACCTGTGGCGGATCCCCGGCGCGGAGACGGCCCAGCAGGTGGTGGACCGATTTATCCCCGCCCTGGAGCGGGTGGCCCGGAAGCACGAGGGCGGCACCGTGGCGGTGTTTTCCCACGGCATGGCGCTGCGGACGGTGCTGGGCGTGCTGCAGGGGCAGACGCTGGCGGAGGTGGGGCAGACGCCCCACGGCGACAACACCGCCGTGTCCCTGCTGGAATGGGACGGCAGCGCTTTCCGGGTGGTCTATCGGGACGACAACAGCCACCTGACGGAGCGGGGGCTGTCCACCTTCGCCAGACAGAGCTGGTGGAAGGACAAGGGCATGGTGGAGTCCGGAGCGAGCTATGGGCCGCTGCCGGAGGACGCCCGCGAGGCCATGGGCGTGCCGGCGGGCAGCGCCGCCACCGGCGTGTGGTACGGCGACGCGCTGATCGGGGCCTTCGGCCTGTCCGATGCAGGCGACGCCCTGCGGCTGGATCAGTATTGGCTGGCGCCGGAGTGGCGCGGCCGCGGACTGGGCATCCCGCCCATGGGACAGGCCATCGACGCCTGTTTGCGGCAGGGGAAGAACACCCTGCGCCTGACCTGTCCGGACAAAAAGCTGCGGCTGTTTTTCGCCCGGCTGGGCTTCGTGCCCACGGCGGGGGACGACATGGAGAAGGACGTGCGCCGGGTGCTGCCGCCGCTGCCGGCGGCGTGGCAGCCGTAAGAGGGGAGACGTATCGCGATGGAAAAGGGAATTGAATTTCTCCCCGTCAGTCGGGAGGAGATGATCGACCGGGGCTGGTACTACTACGACTTTCTGGTGGTGACGGCGGACGGATATATCGACCACCCCAGCTTCGGCACCACGCTGATCGCGCGGCTGCTGGAGAGCAAGGGCTATCGGGTGGCGCTGCTGGCGCAGCCGGACTGGCACTCGGCAGAGGCCTTTCGGGCCATGGGCAAGCCCCGCTACGGCGTGCTGATCGGCGGCGGGAATCTGGACTCCATGGTGGCCCACTACACCGTGGCCAAGCGGCGGCGCACACGCGACCTGTATAGCGAGGGCGGGCAGATGGGCAAGCGCCCGGACCGGCCCACCATCGTCTATGCCAACCGGGCGCGGGAGGCCTTTCCGGACACGCCTATCATCATCGGCGGGTTGGAGGCGTCGCTGCGGCGGTTCGCCCACTACGACTACTGGGACGACCGGGTGCGGCGCAGCATCCTGTTTGACGCGCCGGCGGACCTGCTGGTCTATGGCATGGGCGAGAGCGCCACGGTGGAGATCGCCCGGCGGCTGGCCAGAAAAACGCCGCCTGCGGAGCTGACGGACATCCCCGGCACGGCCTATATCACCGATCAGGTGGGCGAGCTGCGGTTCCACCGGGTGGACGCGCCGGGCTACGAGGCCGTGTGCGCGGACAAGGCGGCCTATGCCCGGGCGACGAAGATCGAATACGACGAGCATGATCCCATCCGGGGCTGCGCGGTGGTGCAGCCCTGCGAGGGGCGGTATCTGGTGGTGAACCCGCCGGCCCGGCCCCTGCGGCGGGAGGAACTGGACGCCCTGTACGCCCTGCCCTACACCCGGCAGGTGCACCCCATGTACAAGGAGGGCATCCCCGCCATCGAGGAGGTGCAGTTCTCCATCACCCACAACCGGGGCTGCTTTGGCGGGTGCAATTTCTGCGCGCTGGCCTTCCACCAGGGGCGGATGGTCACCAGCCGGTCCATCGAGTCCGTGCTGGAGGAGGCGGAGCTGCTGACCCACGAGCCGGGGTTCAAGGGCTACATCCATGACGTGGGCGGCCCCAGCGCCAACTTCCGCCACACCAGCTGCCAGAAGCAGAAGCGCTGCGGCATGTGCAAGAACCGCAGCTGCCTGGCGCCGGAGCCGTGTCCCAACCTGGACGCCGACCACTCGGAGTACACCGAGCTGCTGCGGCGGATGCGGGAGATCCCCGGCATCAAGAAGGTGTTCGTCCGCAGCGGCATCCGCTACGACTATATGCTGCAGGACAAGGACCGGTCGTTTTTCAAGGAGCTGGTGAAGTACCACATCTCCGGGCAGCTGAAGGTGGCGCCGGAGCACTGCGTCAGCTCCGTGCTGGACTATATGGGCAAGCCCCACTTTGACGTGTTCCTGAAGTTCTGGCGGCAGTACCAGAAGCTCAACGAGGAGGGCGGCACGGAGCAGTATCTGGTGCCGTACCTGATGTCCAGCCACCCGGGCTGTACCCTCAGCGACGCGGTGGAGCTGGCGGAGTTCCTGCACAAGAACGGCCGCACGCCGGAGCAGGTGCAGGACTTCTATCCCACGCCGGGAACGCTGTCCACCTGCATGTACTACACGGGCATCGACCCCCGGGACATGACGCCGGTGTATGTGGCCAGAGAGCCCAAGGAGAAGGCTATGCAGCGGGCGCTTTTGCAGTGGTCCCGCCCGGAGAAGCGGGAACTGGTGGTGGAGGCGCTGGAGGAGACGGGCCGCACCGACCTGATCGGCTACGACAAGCGGTGCCTGATCCGTCCCCGGAAGGGCGAGCCCTACGGCCAGACGCCGGAAAAGCCCGCCAAACCGGAGGCGCCGGAGCGGAAGCCCCGGCAGCGGAAGGAGGCCGCCGGCAACCGCGGCCGGCGGGGCACGCCCACGGCCAGGCAACCGGCGCAGAAGGGGAAGATGTCGCCCCGGAAGAAGGCGGCCTTCGCCAAAAAGCGGCAGGGAAAGTGAGCAATACATATCCCCCGGCTTTGCCGGGGGATATTTGTTGCGTCAAAACGCGCGAAGTGATAAAAATTTTGCCGATTTCCGTCAAATGTTGTGGCCCTTCTACCGAAAAAAAGCTTGTGTTAGCGTATGGTTTTTATTATAATAAAAAGGAAGTGTCAAGATGCCCAACACCGGTGTAAAGATTTCGCTAAGAAAACGTGAAGCCGGGGGAGGGCGGCGTGCCGCTTCTGCCGTTATATGAAGCGACACGGCACAATACTTTACCGGATGTAAAAGGTGAAAGAAGAATGGAAAAAAAGAAGAAAACAAGGTTCATCGTGGTGTGGCTGGCCATCACCGCGGCGTTCCTGGCCGCTTCTCTGCTGGTCCCCGGACACGGCAAGTCAGAGTCGGTGCAGGAGGCCATGCGTGACGCAGTGCTCCACGGCACGAACCGCATCAGCCTGTTCGGGCTGAAGGACGTGAACCCAGCGTACATCTCCTCGCTGATCGTGGTGCTGGCGCTGCTGCTGGCGGCGGTGCTGCTGCGGCTCTTCGTCATTCCCCGGTTCAAGCTGGTGCCGGGCAAGCTGCAGATGCTGCTGGAGACCGTGGTGGGATTGTTCGACGGCATGGCCAAGGGCAACAGCCCTCACCGCAACGGCTTCCTGGGCGCGTACATCTTCGGCGCCGGCGTGTACATCTTTGTGGGCACGCTGTTCGAGCTGTTCGGCTTCCAGGCCGTCACCACCAACGGGCACACCATCGCCCTGCCGGCCCCGCTGTCGGACGTCAACGCGGCCATCTCCCTGGGCTGCCTGTCCTACGGCGTGATCCTGGTGGGCGGCATCGTGGCCAACGGCCTCAAGGGCGCGGGCAAGGCACTGAAGGACTTCTCCCTGCCCATCTCCATGAGCTTCCGTATGTTCGGCGCGCTGCTCAGCGGCCTGCTGGTGACGGAGCTGGTGTACTACTATGTGACGCTGAGCTATGTGATCCCCGTGATCGTGGCCGTGCTGTTCACACTGCTCCACGCGCTGATCCAGGCGTACGTGCTGACCACCCTGACGTCCATGTTCTATGGCGAGACCACGGAAAAGCACGCGCCCAAGCCCAAGAAAGCCAAGAAACTGAAAACCGAGACTGTAAATAACTGATGGAGGAAAGAGAAACCATGAAGAAGCTGTTTAACAAGAAAGCGTTTGCCCTGGTGCTGTGCCTGGTGCTGGCACTGACCGCACTGTTTACCGTGACCGCCTTTGCCGACACGGAGCCGGCGGACGGCGCCGCCGTCACCCAGACCGAGGAGACCTCCGCTGACAGCAGCGTCAGCAGCGCCAAGGCCATCGCCTCCGCCATCGCCATCGGTGTGGCCGCCGCCGGCGGCGCCATCGGTATGGGTATGGCCATCGCCAAGTCCGCCGAGGGCATCGCCCGCCAGCCGGAGGCCGAGGGCAAGATCCGCACCACCATGATGCTGGGCCTTGTGTTCCTGGAGACCGCGATCATCTACGCCCTGCTGGTGGTCATCCTTATCATCTTCGTGCTGTAAGGAACGGGGAGAGACGCTATGAGTAATATCCCTCTGAATATCGATTGGCAGCAGATATTGCTGCACTTCTTCAACTTCTCCATCCTGGTGGGCGGACTGTATCTGCTGCTGTTCAAGCCGGTGAAGAGCTTTATGGACAAGCGGGAGAAGCACTATGCCGACATGGAGGCCGCCGCTGTGGCCCGGGAGAAGGACACCGAGGCGCTGAAGGCCGCCATGGCCCAGCGCGAGGCCGACTTTGACACCGAGCTGGAGGAAAAGCGCGCCGCCGCCGCCAAGGAGGCGGAGGCCGCCGCCCAGCAGCAGCGCGACGCGGCCCGGGCCCAGGCGGAGAAGATCCTCTCCGACGCCAAGTCCGCCGCCGAGAACGAGCGGCAGAAGATCGTGGCCGAGGCCAACCGCGAGGCGGTGGCCATTGCCGAGGACGCCATGGAGAAGCTGCTGGCCGCTCAGACGGCCCAGGCTTACGACTCCTTTGTGAAGGCAGCGGGGGAGGAAACGCATGAACACGACTGATGCACGCCTGACGGCGAGACTGTTCAGCGCCTGCCCGCCGGACAACGCGCAGAAGGCTAAGCTGGAGGATGTGCTGTCGAAAAAATACGGCAAGGCCGTGGACCTGGTGTGGCAGGAGGACCGCTCCGTGGCGGGCGGCTTCCGCATCCAGCTGGGCACTGAGATCATCGACTGGACGGCGGAGGGCCGTCTGGAGCAGCTGAAGGAAAAGCTGACGGAGCTGAAGAGCCAGGGCTCGGTCATCCCGCTGATCCGGGACACCGTAAAGAGCTGGGTGCCGGAGGTCTGCGCCCGCGAGGTGGGCAGCGTGCTCACCGTGGCGGACGGCATCGCCTATGTGGACGGCCTGGAGGGCGCCACCTACGGCGAGATATTGCTGTTCGAGGGCGGCATCCGCGGCATGGTGCAGGAGCTGCGCGCCGGACGTATCGGCTGCATCCTGTTCGGCCGCGTGGAGGAGGTCAGCGAGGGCACGGCGGTGTACCGCACCGGCAAGACCGCCGGCATCGGCGTGTCCGACGCCATGCTGGGCCGCGTGGTGGACGCCCTGGGCGCCCCCATCGACGGCGGCGGAGACATCCCCGTGGACGAATACCGCATGATCGAAAGCCCGGCCCCCGGCATCATCGACCGCCAGCCGGTGAACACCCCCATGCAGACCGGCATCCTGTCCATCGACTCCATGTTCCCCATCGGCCGCGGCCAGCGCGAGCTGATCATCGGCGACCGCCAGACCGGCAAGACCGCCATCGCCATCGACACCATCCTGAACCAGAAGGGGAAGGACATGATCTGCATCTATGTGGCCATCGGCCAGAAGGCCAGCTCCGTGGCGCAGATCGCCGAGCTGCTGCGCCGGCACGAGGCCATGGATTACACCATCGTGGTGTGCGCCGGCGCCGGTGAGTCCGCCTCCATGCAGTACATCGCGCCCTACGCCGGCGCGGCCATCGGCGAGTACTTCATGAACCGCGGCAAGGACGTGCTGATCGTGTATGACGACCTCTCCAAGCACGCCATCGCCTACCGCGCCCTGAGCCTGCTGCTGGGGCGGTCCCCCGGCCGCGAGGCCTATCCCGGCGACGTGTTCTATCTGCACTCCCGCCTGCTGGAGCGCGCGGCGCGGCTCAGCGATGAGCGCGGCGGCGGCAGCATGACCGCCCTGCCCATCGTGGAGACCCAGGCCGGCGACGTGTCCGCCTATATCCCCACCAACATCATCTCCATCACCGACGGCCAGATCTTCCTGGAGAGCAGCCTGTTCTTCTCCGGTCACCGTCCGGCGGTGAACGTGGGCCTGTCCGTGTCCCGTGTGGGCGGCGCGGCCCAGACCAAGGCCATGAAGAAGGCCGTGGGCACCCTGCGCCTGGACCTGGCCCAGTACCGCGAGATGGAGGTATTCACCCAGTTTTCCAGCGATCTGGACGAGGAGACGAAGAGCCAACTGGCCTACGGCCAGAGCCTGATGTATATCCTGCGCCAGGGCCGCAGCGCCCCGCTGAGCCAGGCGCAGCAGATCGTCACCCTGGTGACGGCCATGGCCCGTATCTACCAGCAGGTGCCGGTGGCGCAGGTGTGCGCCCTGCGGGACTTCCTGCTGAGCGAGTTCGCGGTAAGCCGCCAGAGCCTGATGCTCCAGCTGGAGCAGGGCACGGCCCTGACCGACGAGCTGCGCAGCCAGATCGTGGACTTCGCAAAGACCGCGCTGGAGAAATTCAAGCGCGCAGGCGGGCGGTGAGCGCATGGCCAGCACCAGTGAGATCCGCCGGCGCATCGGAAGCGTCCGGCAGACCCAGAAGATCACCCACGCCATGTACCTCATCTCCCAGGCCAAGCTGCGCAAGGCCAAGCAGGAGCTGGACAACACCCGGCCCTACTTCCAGGCGCTGCAGGCGGAGATCGGCCGTGTATTCAACGCCGACAGCACGGTGGAGAGCCGGTACCTCCAGCCGGAGGACCCCAACGCCAGGCCCCTGCCGGGCGTGGCCGCCTGCCTGCTGATCACGGCGGACAAGGGCCTGGCCGGCGCCTACAACCAGAACGCCATCCGTCAGACCCAGCAGCTGCTGGCGGAGCATGACGGCGCGGCGCTGTATGTGGTGGGCGAGTATGGCCGCCGCTGGTTCATGCAGCGGGGCGTGGCCATCGAGCGCAGCTTTCTCTACACCGCCCAGGACCCCACGCTGGACCGGGCCCGGCACATCGCCGAGCTGCTGCTGGAGCGGTACGACGCCGGGGAGATCAATGCCCTGTGGGTGGTCTATACCGACATGAAAAACGGCCTGGAGGCCGTGGTGCGGCAGGCGCAGCTCCTGCCCATGCACCGGGAGCGCTTTCAGGCGGCGGCGCAGGCTGCCGCCGGCGACGACGTCTATGAGTTCGTGCCGTCTGCCCGGGCGGTGCTGGACAACGCGGTCCGCAGCTGCCTGACCGGTTTTATCTACAGCGCGCTGGTGGACAGCTTCTGCTCCGAGCAGAGCGCCCGCATGACCGCCATGAACGCGGCGGATCAGAACGCGGAGGAGCTGCTGAAGGACCTGTCCGTCCAGTATAACCGGGCGCGCCAGGCGGCCATCACCCAGGAGATCACCGAGGTCTCCGCCGGTGAGCGCGCCCAGCGCAGCAAGAAAGAAAGGGAGGGCTGACCTCAATGAAACAAGGTACTATCACGGGCATTTCCGGCCCCGTTATCGATGTGCGCTTCCCGGAGGGGAGCCTGCCCGCCATCAACGAAGCCCTGACCGTGGAGGCAAACGGTCAGCGCTATACCATGGAGGTGGAGCAGCACCTGGAGAACAAGACCGTCCGCTGCGTCATGATGGCCGGCAGTGACGGCCTCTCCCGCGGGCTGACCGTCACCGCCACCGGCCGCGGCATCGCGGTGCCGGTGGGTGAAAAGACCCTGGGCCGCATGTTCAACGTGCTGGGCGACCCCATCGACGGCGAGCCGCCGGTGGACGAGGCCGCGCCCCGGTGGGAGATCCACCGCCAGGCCCCCAGCTTTGCCGAGCAGATGCCCGCCGCGGACATTCTGGAGACCGGCATCAAGGTCATCGACCTGATCGAGCCGTACCCCAAGGGCGGCAAGATCGGCCTGTTCGGCGGCGCCGGCGTGGGCAAGACCGTGCTCATTCAGGAGCTGATCCACAACGTGGCCATGGAGCACGGCGGCTATTCCATCTTCACCGGCGTGGGCGAGCGCAGCCGCGAGGGCAACGACCTGTGGGGCGAGATGCAGGAGAGCGGCGTGTCCGACAAGACGGCGCTGGTCTTCGGCCAGATGAACGAGTCCCCCGGCGTCCGTATGCGCGTGGCCCTGTCCGGATTGACCATGGCGGAGTACTTCCGCGATGAGGAGCACAAGGACGTGCTGCTGTTTATCGACAATATCTTCCGTTTCGTCCAGGCGGGCAGCGAGGTGTCCACCCTGCTGGGCCGTATGCCCTCCGCCGTGGGCTATCAGCCCACGCTGGCCGGCGAGATGGGCGCTCTGCAGGAGCGCATCACCTCCACCAAGAACGGCTCCGTCACCTCCGTGCAGGCGGTGTACGTCCCCGCCGACGACCTGACCGACCCGGCCCCGGCCACCACCTTCTCCCATCTGGACGCCACCACCGTGCTGAGCCGTAAGATCGCGGAGCAGGGCATCTACCCCGCTGTGGACCCGCTGGAGTCCACCTCCCGCATCCTGGAGCCGGACATCGTGGGCGAGGAGCACTACAACATCGCCCGCGCCGTGCAGTCCACCCTGCAAAAGTACCGCGAGCTGCAGGACATCATCGCCATCCTGGGCATGGAAGAGCTCAGCGACGAGGATAAAAAGACCGTGGCCCGGGCCCGGCGTATCCAGCGCTTCCTGTCCCAGCCCTTCTATGTGGCGGAGAAGTTCAGCGGCGCGCCCGGCGTGTTCGTGCCGCTGCATGAGACGCTGCGGGGCTTCAGGGAGATCCTCTCCGGCGCCATGGACGACTATCCCGAGGCGGCGTTCTTCAACGCCGGCACCATCGACGATGTCAAGCGCAAGGCGGAGGAGCTGAAGAAAGGCGGTATGTGATGGCGGCCACGTTCCAACTGGATGTGCTGGCGGCCAGCGTGCCCTTTTTCCGGGGCAGGTGCGTCTCGGCGGTCATCCCCACCACCGACGGCGAGTACGGCGTGCTGGCCGGCCACTGCAAAACGGTGGGCGCCGTCAGCGCCGGCGAGCTGCGGTTCGAAACGGAGGACGGCGAGATCCGCCGTGCCGCCGTGGCGCCGGGCCTGTTCAAGATCGACGGCGACCGGGTGCTGCTGCTGCTGGACGCCGCGGAGCGGCCAGAGGACATCGACGTCAACCGCGCTCTCCGGGCCCGTCAGGAGGCGGAGGAGCAGCTGCGCCAGAAGCGCAGCATGGCCGAGTACCAGCTGGCCCAGGGCAACCTGGCCCGCGCCCTGAACCGCCTGCGCATCAGCGGCAGAGGATAACGACACAAAAAAAGAACCGGCCCCGCCGGTTCTTTTTTTGCATCTTCTGTCATTGCGAGGCGCGCAGCGCGTGGTGCTCCGCATCCTTTTTCGTAGGGGCCGATGCCCACGCCGCGCAGCAAGTGCCCTTGGGGTGCGGCCCGCTCCGCAAGTACCCTTAGGCGCACCGGCCAGCCGTAAAAGCCCCGGGTGCGCAGCGCCGCAAATGCCTTCCCTTTTTCACTCCACCCCCACATACACGATCTCCAGGCCGCAGCGCAGGGCGTACTCCACCGTGCGGCGGGTGCCGCCCTCCTGGCCGTCAAAAACGGCGATCAGCCGCGCGGCGTGGTCCACCATGTAGCGGTTGCGCCGCTGCATGCAGCCGGGGCCGTAGTGGTCCTGCACCACCGTCTCGAAGTCGCAGCGCTCCACCATGGAGCGCCACCGCGCCTGCTCCTCCGGCAGCCAGGCGTCGCTCTGGCTGGGGCAGGGAATGGCCGCCTCCAGCGTGATGTCCGGGTACTGCTGCCGCAGGGCCAGGACGATCTCGGCGCAGTAGGTGTCCACGCCCCGGGCCATGCCGCAGATAAAGTGCCGGTAGCCGTCGGCGCAGGCATCGCACACGGCGCGGCGCAGCCGCTGCTTCAGCAGCGCGCAGCGGGGGTCGCTCTCGTCGCCGCCCCAGGGCAGCTTCTCCGGGCGATAGCCGGAAAAGCACACGGTCATTTGTCGCGCAGGCATGCACCTCACCGCCTTTCTCACAACACATTGTATCGAAAAAATCCGCCGCTGTAAATAGGGTATTGACTTACAGGCGCTGTCGTGGTACGATACCTGTCGAAAACAACCGCATATTTGTCTTCGGGGCGGGGTGCGATTCCCCACCGGCGGTATAGTCCGCGAGCGGCGCAAGCCGCAGGAACCGGTGTGATTCCGGTACCGACAGTATAGTCTGGATGAGAGAAGGCGTGTATGGCATTTTGTGATGCTCTTTTTTGATGCGTACACCTTGGAAGGCAATTTTCCGGGTGTTTATCATCGAAAAGGAGTGTTTTTTTATGACACAGAAGCAAAAGACCCATCATCTGGCCGTGGCCGCCCTGCTGGCCGCCGTGGCCGCCGTCCTGCAGTTCATCGAGTTCTCCATCCCGCTGATGCCGGCCTTCATCAAGCTGGACATCTCCGACCTGCCCGCCCTGCTGGGCACCTTCTCCCTGGGCCCGGTGTACGGCGTGGCCATCCAGCTGGTGAAGAACCTGCTGCACCTGCCCTTCGGCTCCAGCGCCGGCGTGGGCGAGCTGTCCAACTTCCTGCTGGGCGCGGTGTTCGCGTTTATTGCGGGTATCATCTACAAGAAGCACAAGAACCGGGGCGGGGCGCTGTGGGGCTCCTTGGCCGGAGCCGCCGCCATGGCGGTCATCAGCCTGCCCATCAACTATTTCATCGTCTATCCCGCCTATGTGGTGCTGTACGGCATGCCGCTGGAGGCCATCGTGGGCATGTACCAGGAGATCCTGGGGACGGTGGCGCAGGTGCCGACCTCCAACGCGCTGCTGAACTGCCTGATGGTGTTCAACATCCCCTTCACCCTGTGCAAGGGATTGCTGGACGTGGCGTTGTGCTTCCTGATCTACAAGCCCCTGAGCCCCCTGCTGCACAAGTGATCCCGGCCCCGGCGGTCAAAGCGTCTCTCGCTTTGGCCGCCGTTTTTTGCTGCGCAGAAGCATACCGTCAGCAGGGGAAACAAGCCGGAAAACACATTCCGCCGCTTTCCGGGGATTTGCGGCGAAATTTGTCCCATCGGGGGTTGACAAATCGGCGAGGCGTGCTATAATGTGCATCGCTTGATGTGCATTACATAGTGCATATTGGAAGGAGGACTGCAATGGCACCGAAAAACAAGTTCACCCGGCAGCAGCTGGCCGCGGCGGCCATGGACGTGGTGAGTCGCCAGGGCGCCGGCGCGCTGACGGCCAAGGCGGTGGCGGAGGCGCTGGACATCTCCACCCGGCCCATTTTCACCTGCTTCGGCACCATGGAGGCCCTGCGCGCCGACGTCTGCGCCCTGGCCCAGCAGCGGTTCGACGAATATGTGGCCGAGGGCCTGCGGCAGGAGATCCCCTTCCTGGGCTACGGAAAGCAGTACGCCCGTTTCGCCCGGGAGGAGCCGGAGCTGTACCGTCTGCTGCTGTTGACCTCCGGCGACGGCGCGGCCCTGCGGGCCATGCGCCACTCCCAGGAGCTGGTGCGCCCCTCCCTGATGGAGATCTATCACATCACCGCGGCGGAGGCGGACTACTACTTCCGGGACATGTGGCTGGTGAGCCACAGCATCGCCACGCTGATCGTCACCGGCAACATGGACTACACCCCGGAGGAGCTGGAGCAGATCACCGTGGGCTTCAGCCTGAGCCTGTGCAAGAGCATCAAGGAGATACCCGGCTTCGTGGAGGGCGATTTCAACAAGGACGCCCTGTTCCGCGGCCTGGTGGAAGGGAAGAAATAAGGAGGACGAAAATGGGAAAGAGGGGGGAGTGACGGCCAGTGACCACCCATTCACGATACGCCGCCGCCCGGAAATGGCTGCTGTTCTGGACGCTGTTTGTGGGCGTGGGCGCGGTGGGCGGCGCACTGATGATGCTCATCGACCCCACCGGCCGGTCCATGGGCATGGACGCCATGCTGCCGTACTTCCAGAAGCTGCCCTTTGCCGACGTGGTCTTTCAGGATCTCCGGTTCTCCGGCTGGGCGCTGCTGGTGGTCAGCGGCCTTACCAATCTGACGGCGGCGGGCCTGCTGCTGGCCAAAAAGCCCCTGGGCGATACCCTGGGCGGCGTGTTCGGCGTGACGCTGATGCTGTGGATCTGCATCCAGTTCTACATGTTCCCGCTGAACTTCATGTCCACCGCCTTTTTTGTGATCGGCCTGGCCCAGGCGGCCACGGGCTATGCGGCCTGGGTGTTCCGGCGGCAGGAGAGCTTCCGCGTGGACGCGGCGGACTATCCCCATATCGGGGCGGACCCGCTGCTGGGCTTACGGCACACGGGGCTGCGGAGCATCCGGTGCAGAGAGGGCCGCTTCCGGGAGGTGTAAGGAAAGCGGCGAAAACGAAAGGAGCGATTTTCATGAAAAAAGTACTGTTGATCCTGGCCATTCTGGCCAGCGTGCTGCTGTGTGCCTGCGGCGCCAAGACGCTGCCGGCGGAGGACGAGAGCAAGCCGGTGCAGGACGCGGAGAACGTGCAGCCGGGCACCGGCGACACCGCTGATACCCCTGACGGCGGCCAGACCATCGACCTGCCCATTCTGGACCAGGTGGATAAGACCGTGCAGGTGGGCACCGCCGGCTCGTCCATGACGGCGGTGCAGGGCGCGGTGCAGCTGCTGGACTGGGGCGTGGGCACCGGCCTGGGCGCGGACGAGATCAAGGCCGCGGCGGAGCAGTGGCTGGCCGCCAAGGACGAGACCGCCCGCTCGGAGATGCTGGAGAAGTTGGCCAACGTGGACAGCATGTACCAGAAGCTGCTGCAGCCCGGCGCGGAGAGCCTGCTGGAGTCCGCCGGCTGCGCGGACGCGGCCTATCCCTGGAGCGACGGCCCGGTGGACAGCATCGAGGCCATCATGGACGCGGCGGGGCTGCGCTGACCGAAACGACACACAGCCGGGGGCGGCTTTACCGCTCCCGGCTCTCTTTTTATCCGCCGGGTGGTGACAACGCCGCCGCGGTGTGGTATACTGGTTTTATTACAGACAAGGAGGCCCTGCCATGCGTATCAACTGGTTCAAGGATCAAGATCATCTGGTGTATATCAACGGTGCCACACAGCTGGAGGAGCTGGAGCGGACGCTGCACTTCCCCGGCCTGACGGAGGCGGCCAACGAGCTGCGGCAGCACCCCACGCCGGAGGGCTTTACCATCAAGGGCCCCAAGCGCACCAGCGGCCGGCTGTTCGTGCCGGATCTGACCTTTGGCGAGCACATCGAGATGGGGGAGAACATCTTCTTCTACATGGGGGAGATGCAGGAGTGCTACGTCATCTACTGGCTGGACGCGCCGGTGGCGCAGTGACCGCCTCCAATACTTAACTGCACAGACAACTGCCCGCCGCCGCGGGGCCTCTGGCCCCCGGCGGCGCCTTTGTATAGAACGGCCCCAGCCGGGCAGACTACATGTACAAAAGCTTCAGGGAGGTCCATCTATGTCTGAAATGTTCTGTTTCCAGTGCCAGCAGACGGCGGGCAACAGCGGCTGCGTCCGCACCGGCGTCTGCGGAAAGCAGCCCCAGACCGCCAATTTGCAGGATCATCTGATCTGCGCGCTGATCCACCTGGCGGAGGTCTGCACCGAAAAGGGTCAGTTCCCGCCGGAGGTCACCCGCTTGCTGGCGGACGGCCTGTTCGCCACGCTGACCAACGTGAATTTCGACGACGAGGCCCTGCGGGGCTATATCCGCCGGGCGGAGCAGGCGTCGCATCAGCTGCCGGAGGTAGACCCGGGGTGGCTGTGGCGGGGCGACACGGACGTGGTGTCCCTGCGCAGCACGCTGCTCTTCGGCATGAAGGGCATGGCGGCCTACGCCCACCACGCCTTCCGCCTGGGTCAGGAGGACGAGGAGGTCAGCCGCTGGTTTTACCGGGGCCTGTGCGCTCTGCATCAGCAGCACAGCGTGAAGGAGTGGCTGTCGCTGCTCACCGAGTTCGGCCAGGTCAACTACCGGTGCATGGCGCTGCTGGATCGGGCCAACACCGCCGCCTTCGGCGACCCGTCCCCGGCCCGCGTCCCCACGGACATCCGGCGCGGCCCCTTTATCGTGGTGTCCGGCCACGACCTGGAGGACCTGCACCAGCTGCTGGAGCAGACGGCGGGCACCGGCGTCAATGTATACACCCACGGCGAGCTGCTGCCCGCCCACGGCTACCCGGCCCTGCGGAAATATCCGCACTTGGCGGGCAACTTCGGCACCGCCTGGCAGAACCAGCAGCAGGAGTTCGACGCACTGCCCGCGCCCATCCTTATGACCACCAACTGCCTGATGCCGCCCCGGCCCAGCTATGCCGACCGCATCTACACCACCTCGGTGGTGGGCTATCCGGGGCTGAAGCACATCCCGGAGGACGCGGCGGGGCGCAAGGACTTCTCCGTCCTCATCGACCAGGCGCTGGCCCTGGGCGGGTATTCCACCGACCGCAGCATGAGCGGCATCAACGGCGGCCACATCCTGACCACCGGCTTCGGCCGGCGGGCGCTCAGCGACAGCGCCCCGGCGGTGATCGACGCCATCAAAAGCGGCGCGGTGAAGCACATCTTCCTGGTGGGCGGCTGCGACGGCGCCCACCCCGGCCGAAACTACTACACGGACTTCGTCAAGTCCGCCCCCATGGACTCGCTGATCCTGACGCTGGCCTGCGGCAAGTTTCGCTTCAACGACCTGGACCTGGGGGATATCAACGGCATCCCCCGCATCCTGGACGTGGGCCAGTGCAACGACGCCTACAGCGCCGTGCAGATCGCCCTGGCCCTGGCGGAGGCCTTCGGCTGCACCGTCAACGACCTGCCGCTGACGCTGGTGCTGTCCTGGTACGAGCAGAAGGCGGTGTGCATCCTGCTGACGCTGCTGGCCCTGGGCATCAAGAACATCTACCTGGGCCCCACGCTGCCGGCCTTCCTGTCGGAGACGGTGGTCAAGACGCTGGTGGACACCTACCACCTGCAGCCCATCACCCATCCGCAGCAGGATCTGGACGCCGTGCTGCACCGGGGCTGAAGCGCAAAAAAATTCTTTTTGCGCAGCAGCTTCTCCACCGCTGGGGGAGCTCGAGGGGGCAGAGCCCGCCTCGAATCAGATCGAATGCCGCGCTAAGCCTCGCCTTGCAAGGCGTGCGTTGAGCAGAGCGAATATTTTTGCGCCGCTGCGCGGCGCAAAAATAACGGCATTATCCAGGCTGTCAAAAAGCCAAAGGCTTTTTTGACAGCCTGAGGCGGGACTTCGAGAGAAGTCCCGCCTTTCTATATGCATTTCCATGTCATTCTGCGCCGTTCCATATTGCAGTCCGGGGCGAAAAGGGACGAAAATTCACCGCTGCTCCGTCTCCCGGCGCTGCTGCCGCCGGCGCAGATAGTTGTCATAGCAGCGCCCTCCGAAGCGGTACGTCAGCTCCCCGATGGCCACGCCCAGCACCGCCGCCGCCAGTATATCGCTGGGGAAATGGACGTAGAGATACAGCCGGGAAAGGGCGATCAGCGCCGCCAGCGGGATGGCCGCGTAGCCGAAGCGCCGGTCGGTTTTCGCCAGCACCGTCGCGCCGATCACCGAGGACAGCGTGTGCCCCGAGGGGAACGAATAGTCCGTGGGATTGGGGATCAGCAGCTGCACGCTGCTGTCCAGCCAGCAGGGCCGGGGCCGTGCCACCAGATTTTTCAGTACTACGTTGCCCACCAGCGCGCCGGCGGCCAGCCCGCCCAGCAGCAAAACGCCCTGCTTGCGGTATTTTTTGGTGCACAGCAGCCCGCCGGCGGCCAGCAGCCAGACCGCGCCGCCGTTGCCCAGCGCCGTGACCCTCGGCATGAGAAGGTCCAGTGCCGGGCAGGTCAGTGTGTCCTGTATCCATTGCAGAAGGGATCGGTCGAATGTCATCAGAAGTTCTCCTTTTTATGCGGTGGTCGGGCGCTGCTGCATGCACCTTCGCAGCAGCTCCAGCGCCAGCAGGATGGTCCCGCCGGATACGCCGGGGACGCTGTCCGCCAGGGCCATGCAGAAGCCGTGAAATGCCGTTATGACCATATTTGCCTCCGTTTCCGTGCAGGGGACGGCTGCCCTCTCTGTGAACGGTGTCATGATAGGATGCCCGGAAAAACACGGCATAAACGGAGGTTGAACAGAGCTTAAACCAGCATCAGCAGCGTGCCCGCCACGATGCCCGCCAAGCCCAGACCGGACAGACAGATAAAGCCCAGCTCCTTCTTGGGGATGCCCTTCAGCTCCCCCTGCTTGCCGATGACGAACACCATCACCCACGACATCACCAGCACCACACCGGTGCGGATGGCCGTGCCCAGGTTGGATTCCACCCCGGAGATGCCGACCTTGCCCAGAATGGCCGTCAGGCCCGCGAACAGTGCGGAGCCGAAGGCAAACAGGATCCACATAGCTCGATTCTCTCCTTTGCGCAGCCGATACCCCACGCCTTCGCGCTTTTTTTGCCGGGGCTGCATTCCGGAAGCGTTGCGTGTCCATCATAGCACGGTGCGGCGGACGGCGCAAGAGGGCGGGAGAGAAAAGGAGCGCCGGCCGCGGGCAATTACTACTACCGCACGGACACGCCGCAGCCGTCCCCCAAGACCGCGGATGCGGGACTGCTGGGGCTGTGGTGCGCGCTGCCCGCCGTGACCCTGCGCCGCAGGAAATGCGCAGACCGATAAGGAACGATACGCGCAAGGGCGCTGCCGCATGGCAGCGCCCTTGGTCTGTTGAGGGTCAAAATCTCCGCGGTCCCGCGGTACGGCACGCGATCAAGGCGTGCGCAGGCGTGCCCGGCTGCGCCCCGCCCCGTTCGGCCATACCTGCGCGGCGTATGCAAATGCCGGCGCGGGCGGTGACGGCCTTTTCCGCTGCCCTGCGCTGCGGGCAAAACATAAGCAAAACCGCACTCTCGCCGCCCCGGGCGGCGCTTTTTTTATAGCGTAAAGGGATGGACTTTTGCGATAAGCTGTGATAATATGTAAAATTAACAAAACTAATGCTTTGAACGGGAGAAAGGAGCAATTCTATTATGGCTGTGAAAGAGAGCTATGCCGGCAAGATCAACCGCAAGCTGGCCAAAAAGCTGCGGGTCATCGCTGTGGCCGCCGGCCGGGAAAAGGCCGACCTGGTGCTGAAAAACGCCACCTACGTCAACGTGTTCTCCAACGAGCTGTGTCAGGGCGACATCGCCGTGGCCGAGGGGCTCATCGTGGGCATGGGCGAGTACAGCGGCGTCAACGAGGTGGACGTGGGCGGCAAGATCGTGCTGCCCGGCTTCGTGGATGCCCATATCCATCTGGAGAGCTCCCTGGTCAGCCCGGTGGAGTTCGCCAAGGCGGTGCTGCCCCACGGCACCACCACCGTCATCACCGACCCCCACGAGATCGCCAACGTCATGGGCACCGACGGCATCGAGTACATGCTCCAGGCCACCGAGGACCTGCCGGTGGACGTGCGCTTCATGCTGCCCTCCTGCGTGCCCGCCACGCCCCTGGACGAGTCCGGCGCCAACCTGGACTACCGGGCCATCGACAGCTTCTATGACCATCCCCGTGTACAGGGCCTGGCCGAGATGATGAACTTTGTGGGCACCATCAACGGCGACCCCCAGGTGGTGGAGAAGATCGTGGCCAGCCAGGCCCACCACAAGAAGATCGACGGCCACGCCCCGGACCTGAAGGGCAACGACCTCAACGCCTATGTGGCCGCCGGCGTCTACTCCGACCACGAGTGCCACGACCTGGACGACGCCATCGCCAAGCTGCAGCGCGGCCAGTTCATTATGATCCGCGAGGGCACCGCCGCCCGTAATCTGGAGGCCCTGGCGCCCCTGCTGTGCGACAAGTATGTGGAGCGCTGCATGTTCTGCACCGACGATAAGCACCCCAACGACCTGCTGGAGAAGGGCCACATCGACTACATCGTCAAGAAGGCCATCTCCCTGGGCGCCGACCCCATCACCGCCATCAAGGCTGCCTGCCACAACGCCGCCCGCTACTTCCTGCTGAACAACCGCGGCGCCATCGCCCCCGGCTACTTGGCGGACTTCGTGGTCATCGACGATTTCGACCACTTCAACATCGAGCAGGTCTACAAGCGCGGCGCGCTGATGGTGGACCACGGTGTGGTGGCGGAGTTCCCCACCCCGGAGATCGACCCCTATCTGGTCAGCCGCGCCCACGACACCTTCCATGTGGCCTCCCTGACCGCCGCCGACTTCACCGACAGCCGCCCCCACGCGGTGATCGGCATGGTGGACGGCGAGATCACCACCACCGACGGCGGCTATACCGACCGCATCGACGTGGACTACGACATTCTCAAGATCGCCGTCATCGAGCGGCATAAGAACACCCACCACATCGGCCTGGGCTACATCAAGGGCTACGGCCTGAAGAGCGGCGCCGTGGCCACCAGCATCAGCCACGACAGCCACAACATCATCGTGGTGGGCACCAACGAGGAGGACATGGCCTTCGCCGCCAACCGCATCGTGCAGCAGCACGGCGGCATCACCGTGGTGGACGGCGGTCAGGTCAGGGGCGAGCTGCTGCTGCCCATCGCCGGCATCATGTCCGACGATACCCTGGTCAACGTGAACCGCGACCTGGAGGAGGCCAAGAAGGCCGCCTATGCCCTGGGTGTCTCCAGCGGCATCGACCCCTTCATGACCCTGAGCTTCATGGCCCTGCCGGTGATCCCCAGCCTGCGCATCACCACCCGCGGCGTCTTTGACGTCACCACCCAGCGCTACGTCTGATACACGCAAAAAAAGAAAGCCCCCCCCGGGGCTTTCTTTTTTTGCGCTTACAGATTTAGCTCGCACGACAGGCTCATCACCGCGTGTCCGCCCACCCGGACGGTCACGCCGCCGTCCTTTTCGTACAGGCGGCTGCGTATCTCGCTGGGCCGGCCCATGTGCTCGCCCTGCAAAAATACGTTCTCCGCGCCGGGCTTCACGTCCCCCCGCAGATACAGATAGTACGTCAGCGCGCCGTTGCTGGTGCCGGTGGCGCACTCCTCCGGTATGTCGTACAGCGGCGCATAGTTGCTGCACCAGGCCGTCACGCCGCCCTGACCGGGGCAGAACATGTGCACGCCCGTCACGTCATATTTCCTCGACAGCTCCGTCACCGCCGGTGCGTTCTGCACCGCCCGCATCAGCGTCTCGTGGTCCCGCACCGGCATCATGATGTCCGCCAGCCCCGTGGACACCATGCGGGGGACATACCCCTCCGGGCAGTCGCCCTCCGTCAGGCCGTAGGCTGCGTACAGCGCCCCCCGCTCCGCTGCCGGGATGTCCCCGATCAGCTGCGGCGGCGCCATGTCCATCCACACCGTGCCGCCCTCCACGCTGATGTTCAATTCTCCGGCCCTGGTGTGGGCGATGTGCTCCCCGTCGCCGATCCGTCCCAGCTGCCGCAGCAGCGCAAAGGACGCCACCGTGGCGTGGCCGCACAGCTCCACCTCTCCGGCGGGGGTGAAATACCGCAGCGACACGCTGCCGTCGTCCTCCACGCGCACAAAGGCCGTCTCCGAGTGCTTCAGCTCCGCGGCGATCTGCCGCATGGTCTCGTCAGGCAGCTCCCGCTCCGGCAGGGCCACCCCCGCCTGGTTGCCGCCGAACAGCTGCGCGGAAAACGCGTCCATCACATAGAGCTTCATATCCGTCCCTCCACAGTTTTTTTAATGAAATCCATTATATACTGTCCTGCTCTTAACGGCAAGTAGATTTGACTTAACGGCAAAATTTCGCTACAATAGAAGCAGGCAGGGCGGACGCACAGTCCGCCCCCGTCAATAGAGGGGAAAGGAATCTTCATCCAAAATGCGCAACGACCGTAGCCTTGCATCACAATTTCTGCACTTCGTGGCCGCCACCGTGGCGTCCCTGATGGTGTTCAGCCTGTACTCCATCGTGGACGGCCTGTTCGTGGCCAAGGGCGTGGGCGAGTACGCCATGGCCGCCGTGAACCTGGCGGTGCCCTTTACTAACGTGCTCTTCTCCATCGGCATCATCTTCGCCGTGGGCAGCAGCACCATCATCGCCATCTACCTGGGCCAGGAGCAGGGGGAGAAGGCCAACAGCCTCTTCTCCCAGAACGCTGTCCTCCTGACCTGCATCGGCCTGACCATCACCGTGCTGGTGCTGGTGTTCACCGCCCCCTTCGCCCGCTTGCTGGGGGCCGAGGGCGTCACCTACCAGTACACCATCGACTACCTGCGGGGCCTGGCCCCCTTCGCCGTCTGCTTCATCATCTCCTACAACATGGAGGTCCTTATCAAGACCGACGGCTATCCCCGCATCGCCATCCTCACGGTCATCGCCGGCTGCCTGACCAACTGCGTGCTGGACTATGTGGCCATTTTCGTGCTGGATTGGGGCGTGTGGGGCGCGGCGGTGGCCACCGGCATCTCCCAGCTGCTGACCTGCGTCATCTACCTGTGCCACTTCCTGCGGGGCCACAACACCTTCCACTTCGTCCGCTTCCGCATGGACTGGCACATCTACAAGCGCCTGCTGCCCATCGGCTTTGCCGACGGCGTCACCGAGCTGTGCAACGGCGTGATGATCTTCCTGTTCAACCGCGTCATCCTACGCTGCCTGGGGGACGACGGCCTGGTCAGCTATACCATCATTGCCTATGTCAACACCCTGATCATCAACACCATGCTGGGCATCTCCCAGGGCAGCCAGCCCCTGATCAGCTACCACTACGGCAAAAACGACGCCCCCGGCTACCGCCGGCTGCTGCGCTACGGCTTCACCGCCGTGGGCATCATGACCGCCGTGATCTTCGCCGCCGTGATGCTTCTGGCGCCCCAGATCGCCCACCTCTTCCTGGGGGCGGAAAACGCCGCCCTGGCGGCCGATTCCGCCGCCGCCCTGCGGCGCTACGGCCTGTGCTACCTGCTGCTGGGCAGCAACATCCTCATGGGCGGCTTCCTCACCGCCGTGGAGCAGCCAAAGGCTGCCATCTCCATCTCCGTGGGCCGCGGCCTGGCCTTCCAGGCCGGCGCCCTGATGCTGCTGGCCTTCACCGTGGGCGGCAGCGCCATCTGGTTCGCCCCGCTGATCTCCGAGATCCTCTGCGCCGTCATGGCGGTGCTGTTCCTCCGCCGGTTCCTGACGAGAACAGCCGCATAACGCAAAAAATAAGCACATCCCGCGGCAGCGCCGCGGGATGTGCTGTTTTTATGATTGCGGCAGCGCCGCCATCATCTCCCGTATGGTCTCGTCGATGCGGTGGGCTACCCGCCGGAAGTCCTCCGCCGTATAGCCCCGGGTGGTCATGGCCGCCGTCCCGATGCGCACGCCGCTGGTCTGGAAGGGGGAGCGCTTGTCCCCCGGCACGCAGTTCTTGTTCAGCGTGATGCCCCGGCGATCCAGCTCCTCCTGCAGCGCCTTGCCCGTCAGCCCCGTCTCCGTGATGTCCAGCAGGAACAGGTGGTTGTCCGTCCCGCCGGTGACTACGTGATACCCCATGGCGGTGAATTCCTCCGCCATGGCCCGGCAGTTGGCCACCACCCGGCGGATGTAGTCCCGGTACTCCGGCGTCAGCGCCTCCTCCGCCGCCACCGCCTTTCCGGCGATGACGTGCTGCAGCGGCCCGCCCTGCATACCGGGGAACACGGCGCTGTCCACCTTCTTGGCCAGCTCCGGCCGGCAGAAGATCATCCCGCCCCGGGGGCCCCGCAGCGTCTTGTGGGTGGTGGTGGTCACGATGTCCGCCAGTCCGAAGGGGCTGGGGTGCTCGCCCGCCGCCACCAGCCCGGCGATGTGGGCGATGTCCGCCATGAAGTACGCCCCCACCGCCTTGGCCGCCCCGGCAAACCGCCGGAAGTCGATGACCCGGCTGTAGGCCGACGCCCCGGCAAGGATCAGCTTGGGCTGCACCTCCCGGGCCAGCCGCTCCATGGCGTCGTAGTCGATGACGCCGTTTTCGTCCACGTCATAAAAATGCACATCGTACAGCTTCCCGGCAAAATTCACCGGCGACCCGTGGCTCAGGTGTCCGCCGTTGGACAGGCTCATGGCCAGTATTTTATCCCCCGGCTGCAATACCGCCATATACGCCGCCAGGTTGGCTGACGACCCGCTGTGGGGCTGCACGTTCACGTGGTAGTCGGTATCAAATACCTCCTTCCACTTGGCGATGCAGTACTCCTCCAGCTCATCCACCACGTGGCAGCCGCCGTAGTACCGCCCCTTGTTTCCCATTTCCCGCTGGGCGGGATACCCCTCGGAATACTTGTTGGTCAGGCAGCTGCCCACGGCGCGGCACACCGCCTCGCTGGTGAAATTTTCACTGGCGATCAGCTCCACCGTCTCCGCCTGCCGCTTCTCCTCCCGCGCAATATAATCAAATACCCTGGACTCCACACGCATCTCTCCCCGCTTGTTGTATTTTGACGTTTCTCATTATACCATATCTTGTGCCGTATGCAAGCTTTATATGCGGATGGCCAAAATATACGAAATCGCATACCGCCGCTGTAGGTTTTTTAGAAAAAATGCAGAAAGGCGAAAAAAGGGTTGACAACCGCCGCTAAAGGGCGTATTATGCCACCATCCCGAGCGGGAAAATCACAGTTTAGGAGGAAAGCCGACATGAAGCGTACTGTCACCATGATGATGTGCGAGATGTGCATGGGTATGATGTCCATGTGCATGTTCCGTCGTGCGCAAAAGTGTCATTCTCTTTCCGATAACTGTTTGACGGCTTGAAAAAGCCGGTGTGTGAGCAAGCAGCGGAGGGTCGAATGGCCAGCCGCTGTTTTTATTTTGCTTATGTACCGCCGTTCCGGCCGGGCGGCGGTGCTGAGATAAAAAACCAACCAGCACAAATCCAACAAGTCAAATCATTTCAAAGGAGACTGCGAACATGAAACACAACACTTTGACCAAGATCATTACCCTGGCCCTGGCCGCTGTTCTGGCCCTGAGCCTGGCCGCCTGCGGCAGCAAGACCGACGACGCCGGCGATACCGCCGCCACCATCAAGATCGGCGTTCCCAACGACACCACCAACGAGGCCCGCGCCCTGCTGCTGCTCCAGGAGAACGGCATCATCAAGCTGAAGGACGGCGTGGGCATCACCGCCACCAAGAACGACATCGTGGAGAATCCCTACAACGTCGAGATCGTCGAGGCCGAGGCCGCTCAGCTGCCCAACCTGCTGACTGACGTGGACTACGCCGTGATCAACAGCAACTACGCCATCAACGCCGGTCTGAACCCCGTCAATGACTCCCTGCTGATCGAGGGCAGCGCCTCCGTGTACGCCAACATCCTCACCGTCAAGGAGGGCAACGAGACCTCTCCCAAGGCTCTGGCCCTGAAGGCCGCTCTGGAGAGCCAGCAGGTGGCCGACTTCATCGCTGAGAAGTACGCCGGCTCCGTGGTCTCCGTGGTGGAGAACCCCACCGACGGCTATGACGCCACCGTGGATTACGACGCCCTGAAGGGTGAGACCATCACCGTGGCCGCTTCCCCCACGCCCCACGCCGAGATCCTGGAGGTCGCCAAGGAGATCCTGGCTGCCAAGGACATCACCCTGGACATCCAGGTCTACAACGACTATGTGGTCCCCAACACCGTGGTTGACGACGGCACCGTGGACGCCAACTACTTCCAGCACCTGCCCTATCTGGAGGACTTCAATGCCCAGAACGGCACCCACATCGCCTCCATCGCCGCCATCCACGTGGAGCCCATGGGCCTCTACGGCGGCAAGCAGACCACTCTGGACGCTCTGTCCGCCCAGTAAAGCCATACTTTGAACAGCTTCCCGGCGTTCCCCGTCTCCTGCGAGGCGGGGAACGCCGCGGCAGCGAGTCATAAGAAACGAGGGATACATCCGTGATCGAACTGAAGCACGTCAGTAAAACATACGACTCCGGCGCCAACGGAGGAGTGGACGCATTGAAAGATGTGTCCCTCACCATCGAGGATGGCGACATCTACGGCATCATCGGCATGTCCGGTGCCGGTAAGAGTACGCTGGTACGCTGCATCAACCTGTTGGAGCGCCCCACCTCGGGCGAGATCATCGTCAACGGCGCGCGGCTGGACACCATGACCCCTGCCCAGCTCCGCGCCGCCCGCCGGAGCATCACCATGATCTTCCAGCATTTCAACCTGCTGATGCAGCGCACCTGCCTGCGCAATGTCTGCTTCCCCATGGAGATCTCCGGGGTGAAGAAGGCCGACGCCGAAAAGCGCGCCCGGGAGCTTCTGGAGCTGGTGGGCCTGCCCGACAAGGCCGACGCCTATCCCGCCCAGCTCTCCGGCGGCCAGCAGCAGCGCGTGGCCATCGCCCGCGCCCTGGCCACCGATCCCCAGGTCCTGCTGTGTGACGAGGCCACCAGCGCCCTGGACCCCAAGACCACCCGCCAGATCCTGGAGCTGATCCGGGACATCAACAAGAAGCTGAACATCACCGTGGTCATCATCACCCATCAGATGAGCGTGGTGAAGGAGGTCTGCACCCATGTGGCCATCCTGGACGACGGCTGCGTGGCCGAATCCGGCATGGTGGGCACGGTGTTCGCCGCGCCCAAGTCCGACGCCGGCCGCCGCCTGGTGTTCCCCGGCGGCGCGGATGCCCAGGTCTACAACCCGCAGGACGAAAAGCTGGTGCGCCTGGTGTTCCAGGACAGCGCCGCCACCAGCGTCCCGCTGATCGCCCGTCTGGCCTCCGAGGAGGGCATCATGTGCAACGTCATCTCCGCCAGCACCCAGAAGCTGTCGGAGGAGGTCTACGGCAGCATGATGCTGGGCATCCCCAGCGCGCAGCTGGACAAGGCCGTGGCCTTTATCCACAATGTAGCCAACGTACTGGTAGAGGAGGTGGACAGCCGTGTATAACGATCTTTTCTCCGCGCAGTCGGTGCAGGACCTGCTGACGGTGCTGCCCTCTCTGCCCACCGCCGTGTGGGAGACGTTCTACGTCACCGTGGTCAGCACCGCCCTGTCGCTGGTGCTGGGCCTTCCCCTGGGCGTGCTGCTGGTGGCCGGCGAGAAAAACGGCATCCTGCCGCTGCCCCGCTGGCTGATGCAGGTGCTCAACGTCATCATCAACCTGCTGCGCTCCATCCCCTTCCTGATCCTGATGATCATGGTGTTCCCCCTGTCCCGCCTGCTCATCGGCACCGCCGTGGGCACCACGGCCACCATCGTTCCGCTGGTGGTGGCGGCCTTCCCCTTTGTGGCCCGCCTGGTGGAGAGCAGCCTTCGCGAGGTGGACGGCAACATCATCGAGGCCGCCCAGAGCATGGGCGCCACGCCCATGCAGATCATCTGCAAGGTCATGATCCCCGAGAGCGTCCCCTCCCTGATCCAGAACGTCACCATCGCCCTGACCACCATTCTCGGCTACTCCGCCATGAGCGGCATCATCGGCGGCGGCGGCCTGGGCAAGATCGCCATCGACTACGGCTATTACCGCTATAAATACCTGGTGATGCTGGTGGCGGTGGTCATTCTGATCCTGCTGGTCCAGCTGTTCCAGTCCCTGGGCACCTGGCTTTCCAAGAGGTGCGACAAGCGTCTGAAGCACTGAACCGCGTTTTTCCCCATTCCCCGGCCCTGCGCCGGGGAATTTTTTCGCTCTCCGGCGGATTTCGTCTTGACTTTTCCCCGAAAATCATGTATCATATTCCAGGTTGTAAAGGTCTATAACTTTACAGAAGGAGGCAGCACCGTGAAAAACCAGACATACCGCATGACCATGCTGTTCGATTTTTACGGCGACATACTGACCCCACGGCAGCGGGAGCTGTTCGACCTGTACTACAACGAGGATCTGTCTCTGGCCGAGATCGCCGAAAACTGCGGCATCTCCCGGCAGGGCGTGCGGGACGTCATTGTCCGCGCGGAGAACGCCATGACCGAGCTGGAGGACAAGACAGGCCTGGTGCGGCGCTTCCTGCAGATGCAGCAGCATGTGCAGCGCATCCTCACCGCCGCCGCCGACATCAAGACCATCAACTACCGGCAGTACGAAAACCACCGGTTGGAGGAATTGGCGGAGACCATTCTGGACGCCGCCGCGGCCCTGAAGGAGTGACCCATGGCATTTGAGGGACTGAGTGAAAAACTGAACGGCGTGTTCAAGCGCCTGCGGGGCAAGGGTCGGCTCACCGAGGCCGACGTCCGCGAGGGCATGCGCGAGGTGCGTCTGGCCCTGTTGGAGGCCGACGTCAGCTACAAGGTGGTCAAGGACTTCGTCTCCGACGTCACCGAGAAGTGCGTCGGCGCCGACGTGCTGGACAGCCTGACCCCCGCCCAGCAGATCGTCAAGATCGTCAACCAGGAGCTGACCGCGCTCATGGGCGGCAGCAATGCCCGGCTGACCACCGCCTCCAAGGGCCCCACCGTGGTGATGATGGTGGGCCTGCAGGGCGCCGGTAAAACCACCAACGGCGCCAAGCTGGCGGGCCTTATGCGCCGCAGCTATGGCAAGCGCCCCCTGCTGGTGGCCTGCGACGTCTACCGTCCCGCGGCCATCGACCAGCTGCAGGTGGTGGGCAAGCAGCTGGACATCCCGGTGTTCGAGATGGGGCAGATCGACCCCGTCACCATCGCCAAGGAAGCGGTGAAATACGCCGCCGACCACGGCCACGACATCGTTTTTCTGGACACCGCCGGCCGTCTCCACATCGACGAGGCGCTGATGGACGAGCTGAAGGCCATCAAGGCCACGGTGAAGCCCAACGAGATACTGCTGGTGGTGGACGCCATGACCGGCCAGGACGCGGTCAACGCCGCCAAGGCCTTTGACGACGCTCTGGGCATCGACGGTGTGCTGCTGACCAAGCTGGACGGCGACGCCCGCGGCGGTGCCGCCCTGTCCATCCGGGCCGTCACCGGCAAGCCCATCAAGTTCGTGGGCACCGGCGAAAAGCTGGACATGATCGAGCCCTTCCACCCGGACCGTATGGCCGGGCGCATCCTGGGCATGGGCGATATGCTCACCTTCATCGAAAAGGCCGAGCAGCAGTACGACGAGAAGCAGGCCAAGAAGCTGGAGGAAAAGCTCCGCAAGAACCGCCTGACCCTTACCGACTATCTGGACCAGATGGAGCAGCTGCAAAATATGGGCGACCTGAGCCAGATCGCCGATATGCTGCCCGGCGGCATGGCCAAGGGCTTTGACGCCAGCCAGATCGACGAGAAGCAGATGGCCCACAACAAGGCCATCATCCAGTCCATGACCCCCCTGGAGCGCGAGAATCCCCAGATCCTCAACGCCAGCCGCAAAAAGCGCATCGCCGCCGGCTGCGGCCTGGAGGTGGTGGACGTCAACCGCCTGCTGAAGTCCTTCGAGATGCTCCAGCAGATGACCAAGGCCATGACCAAGGGCGGCGGCATGCGCGGCCTGGGCGGCCTGATGGGCGGCGGCTTCGGCGGCAAGGTGGCCAAGGGCGCCATGCACGGCTTCGGCCGCAAAAAGCGCCTGAAATAAGCGCCGCCTCAAATCGAGTGTGTAAGTGCATCCGCATTTAACAGATATAAAAAATAATTTATTTTACATGGAGGAACACAACAATGGTCAAGATCCGTCTGAGAAGAATGGGCGCTAAGAAGGCCCCCTACTACCGCGTCGTCGTCGCTGATTCCCGCTATCCCCGTGATGGCCGCTTCATCGAAGAGATCGGCACCTATGATCCCTGCGTCTCTCCCGCCAAGATCAGCATCGATGCTGACCGCGCCCGCGAGTGGATCAAGACCGGCGCTCAGCCCACCGATACCGTCCGCGCCCTGCTGAAGAAGGTCGACGTACTGTAAGTCGGGAGCTGCGCCATGAAGGATCTGCTGCTGTATATCGCGCAGAACCTTGTGGAGCACCCGGAGCAGGTCAGCGTGACCGAGGTAGAGAACGGTGACGAGCTGACGCTTCAGCTTCGCGTTGCACCGGAGGATATGGGCAAGGTCATCGGCCGTCAGGGTCGTATCGCCAAGGAGATACGCACCGTGGTCCGTTCCTACGCCCAGCGCACCGGCGCCAAGGTGTCTGTGGATATTGTTGATTGAAAAAAGGAAGCACCCTCCGGGTGCTTCCTTTTTTGTCAAAAGGGGCCGATGTCCACGCCGCGCAGCAAGTGCCCTTGGTGTACGGCCCCGCCCCTCTGTCATTGCGAGGAGGGCGAAGCCCGACGTGGCAATCCGTTCCCCACGGCATCACGCCGCCGTTTTTGGCGTATCGTGTCGGCGTCAGCCGCTGCTGCACGGTTTTCGCATCGTTCTCACGCGTTTCCATGTCGTTCTCATGCGTTCCATGATGCAGTCAACACGGTTTCTCACGCGAAGTAGCCCTTGATTTCCATAATAGCGGCCACAATGCAGAACAGTCCGAAGGCCAATATCAGCGTTCCGGCCATCTTCTTTTTCTCCTTGATCTGGAACATCATGATGCCCACGATGATCATGGACAGCCCCAGCAATATCATGGACAGACCGGGGATATACAGCACGTTCAGCTTCCGCATCACCCACAGCAGCATGGCCAGCACCAGCAGCACCGTGGACACGACTTTCTTTGTTTGCATGGACATAATTCTCTCTCCTCCCTGGGGCGCATCCGCGCCCGCTATTGTGCTATTCTACTTGAAAAACGGGCGGAATACAAGCACTTTTTCACCTATCTAACAAAAATCTCGCCTTCAATATGGCCGCCACGGTCTTTGCGTCGGTGAGCCGTCCGTCCATGCACATGGCCGCCGCCTCGTCAAAGGGCACGCGCACCACCTCCAAAAACTCGTCCTCATCCGGGTGCGTTTCCCCGAAGGTCAGGCCGCAGGCCAGGTAGAGATACAGCGTCTCGCCGTAGCAGCCCGGCGACGCGATCAGCGCCCCCAGATCTGTCCACTCCGCAGCCTCAGCTCCGATCTCCTCCTTCAGCTCCCGCTGCGCTGTGACAAAGGGCTCCTCACCTTTTTCCCGCTTTCCCGCCGGAATTTCCGTCAAAACCCGGGAAAATGCGTACCGAAACTGCTTTACCAGCAGCACCTCGTCCCCGTCCAGCGCCAGGATGCCCACGCCGCCGGGGTGCTCCACCACCTCCCGCGTGCCGGTCTTTCCGTTGGGCAGCAGCACCTTGTCCTCCCGGACCCGCAGGATGCGGCCGCGGTATACCTCGCGGCTCTCCAGCATTTTCTCCGTCATATCCATAGAGAACGCCTCCTATCGCGTTTTTGCCAGTATAGCACAAAAAGTTCAAATTTACCACCCCCGTCTCCCCTTGCACAGCGATGAAAAATATGCTATACTAACGGTCACATCAGCGGAAGGAGGCATCGTCCATGGAGAAGTCCGGCGTCAAGATCGCGGCGCAGAACCGTAAGGCCTATCACGACTACTTCGTGGAGGATCGCTATGAAGCGGGCATCGAGCTGTTCGGCACGGAGGTCAAGTCCATCCGCGCCGGCACGCTGAACCTGAAGGACAGCTTCTGCGTGGCCAAGGACGGCGAGGTGTACGCCTACAGCTTCCACATCTCCCCCTACGACCACGGCAACATCTTCAACCGCGACCCGGATCGCCCCAAGCGCCTGCTGCTGCACAAGCGGGAGATTCGCAAGCTCCACGACCTGCAGAAGCAGGAGGGCTACGCGCTGATCCCCCTGTCCGTGTACTTCAAGAACTCCCGCGTCAAGGTGGAGCTGGGTCTGTGCAAGGGTAAAAAGACCTACGACAAGCGGGACGCCGTGGCCAAGCGGGACGCCAAGCGGGAGATGGATCGCGCCATGCGGGAGAAAAACCGCGGGTACTGAGAAATGTATGAATTTGCGTAAAACGCATATCTTGTGACAAAGTGAGGGAACCAAGATGGCAAATCCTATCGTGACCTTTGAGATGCAGGACGGCGGCAAGATCGTGGCCGAGCTGTATCCCGACATTGCGCCCCAGAGCGTGCGCAACTTTATCGCGCTTGCCAACGCCGGGTACTACGACGGCCTGATCTTCCACCGGGTCATCCCCGGCTTCATGATCCAGGGCGGCTGCCCCGACGGAAACGGCATGGGCGGTCCTGGCTACTGCATCAAGGGCGAGTTCGCCGTCAACGGCGTGCCCAACGACCTGCGCCACACCCGCGGCGTGCTGAGCATGGCGCGTGCGCAGCCCATGGACAGCGCCGGCAGCCAGTTCTTCATCATGCACAAGGACGCGCCCCATCTGGACGGGCAGTATGCCGCCTTCGGCTGCGTGATGGACGGCATGGACGTGGTGGATCGCATCGCCAACCAGCCCCGGAACATGATGACCAACAAGCCCAAGAAGGATCAGGTCATGGTCAAGGTCACGGTGGACACGCAGGGCGTGGAATATCCTGAGCCCGACAAGCTGGCCGATCCCTTCGGAAGATAACAGACACACCTCTCTCCCGGACGCTCCGGCGTCCGGGAGGGGGATACGGAAATAAATACGCAAACATCATTCTGTCTCGCCATATAGCGAAAGATATATGGGGCTGCACCGGTTTCGACGGGGGTGTGGAGGCAGGATAAGCGGGCGGCGGCGCCTGACCGCCATAAAACGGGCAAATTAAAAATTAACTGACAACACTAATACTGTTGCCGTCGCTGCTTAAGCAGTGACCGTCTGAACCGGAGCGGCCACCGGCCGGGGAAGGCGTCGTTAAGGTGGCGTCCGTGAGGCGGGTAAGAGTTGCCCCGCCCACGCATCATGACTCTACTGAACTGTGCAGTCTGCCAGGTGCCTGCACAGGGAGGGAATGCTGAAACCTGGCTGCGCCCGGAGAAAGTCCTGTCAAAGTACTTTCGGACAGGGGTTCGACTCCCCTCAGCTCCACCAAAACAAAAGCCACCCGATGGGTGGCTTTTGTTTTGGTGGAGCTGCACTTTTGCTGCGCAAAAGTGGTCGCCTGCGGGCGGGCGATTGAACGCGAGCGGGGGAACCCGCAAAGGTTTCCCCCTCACACTCCCCCTTCCTTGCGATGTACAGATCGTGCAGATAACAAGACCTATGAATAACTGCAAGAAAAACCGCGGAAACACAGTGTTTCCGCGGTTTTGGCGCATTTGCAGCCGCTTCCGGCATTTCAGATCTCGGTGGTCTCCGGCGGCAGGGCCACGGGGAGGGAGAGCTGCGTGATGAACTTGGCGGGGTCCTTGTGCTGGGGCGGGCCCTCCAGATAGGTGTGGCGCACGGTGCCCAGCGGCGACAGGCCGCGGGTCGTGGCGTACTCGATCAGCTGGCGCGCCACGGCGGGCAGGTCCTCATACGGCCCGTGATGGTAGACGCACAGGGCGCGGGCGGCGGGCAGCTCCGTGACGTATTGGCCACGGGAGGACGGCGGCACCGCCACGCAGAAGGCCACGTCCGCCGGAGCGCCGATGGCGTACTCGATGAAGTACATCCGGCGGGAGACGTCCGTGCCGTAAAGCCGCAGGGCCTCCAGCGCCGTGTTGCGCAGCAGGACGGCCCGCTCCGCCACGGAATCGCTGCGATAGGCGCGGCGGTACACCGTCTCCGGCGGCATGGACAGCTGGCGGATCTGCGGGGGATCGGTCCGGGCGCGCTCGTAGAGCTTCTCGATGTTGCGGTCCAGCGTGTCGCGCATCTCCTCCAGGCGGCGGATCAGCGGCATGAGGTCGGTGGAGGCCCGGAAATACTCCCGTATCTCGTCCAGCGTCAGACCGAGATTTTGCAGATTGCGGATATTGCGCAGCTGGGTGAAGGTGTCGATGCTGTAATAGCGGTTGCCGCCGTCGCCCCGGCGCACGTCCGGCTGGATGAGGCCCCGCTCCTCGTAGTGCAGGAGGATGCGGCGGGTCACGCCCAGCGCCCGGGCCGTCTCGCCGATGGTCAGCAGATCAGTCTCATTTTTCATGGTGCGTTTCTCCCAAAAAAGCAAAAAAGGGGTTGCATCGTACATCGATGTACGGTGTATAATTCCATTATATGGGAATGCGGTAAAAAAGCAAGAGACAAATTCGATGAGGGCGCGCGCCCTCATCCCGTGGTGCACCACGGGATGAACGCTTTTGCCGACCGACCGTGCCGCCCGCCGAGTCAGGCGGGAGAAGGAGAAGCTGACCGCAAATAGGAGGAGACGCTATGAAAAAACGCATTATAAGTCTGCTGATGGCGCTGGCGCTGTGCCTGAGCCTGCTGCCCACGGCGGCGCTGGCCGCGGAGGGCGAGCCGACGGAGCAGCCTGTTGAGCAGGAGCAGCTCAAGTCGGTGGAGCCGGCCCCGGCGGAACCGGAGGAGGGCGCCCCTGTGGAGGACGCAGAGGAAGAGGAGAAGGAGGAGCTCCCGGAGGAGCAGGAGCAGGAGCAGCAGGAGGAGCAGGACGCGCCTGCGCTGCTGCTGGCCGCTGCTCCGCGTGCGGTGGAGGGTGAGACGCATAGTCATCCTATTTGCGGGGACAAGGACTGCACGACTCATGGGAAGGAAACCTGGACGGCCGTTTCCGCCTTGAGCGAGATCAAGGTGGCGGGCAAATACTACCTGACCCAGGATGTGACGCTTACCGATACCTGGAAGCCCGCCAATGTTTTCCTCTGCCTCAACGGCCACAAAATCACGGGCGCAGATGGAAAGGCTGTCATCGAATTGTCGATCGCCGCCTTCACCCTCACCGACTGCAAGGGCACCGGCAAGATCACCCACGCAAGCGGCGGGACCGGCTGCGGCGTGTATATAAGCGGCGGCACCTTTAATATGTACGGCGGCTCTATTACCGGCAACACAGCCACCGACGGCAGAGGCCGCGGCGGCGGCGTGTATGTGACCAGCGGCGGCGCCTTCAAGATGTTCGGTGGCTCTATTACCGGCAACAAAGCCACCGACGGCGGCGGCGTGTATAAGATCGGCAGCAATTCAACATTCACCATGACCGGCGGCAGCATCACCGGCAACACCGCCGACGACAGCGGCGGCGGCGTGTATGTGAACGGCGGCAGCTTCACCATGTCCGGCGGCAGCATCACCGGCAACAAGGCGGATGGCACCGGCGGCGGCGTGTGTGTGAACTACGACGGCACGTTTAATATGTCCAATAATAGCTGCATCACCGGCAACACCGCATACCATGGCGGTGGCGTGTATGTAGCGAGAACCCCAGATAGTAATAACTATAAGCCTGGTAATTTTGCGATGTCCAGTGGCACCATTGGCGGTACGACTACAAATGACGCCAACCAGGCACAGTATGGCGGCGGTGTGTATGTGGCGGGCGCGTTCACTCTGACCGGCGGCAGCATCACCGGCAACAAGACTAAGGGCAACGGCGGCGGCGTGTATGTGAACGCAGATAGCACATTTACCGTATCTGGTGCGCCGAAGATCACGAACAATACCCAGAAAACGACTACCAGCAGCAATGTATATCTGACCGAAGGACCTGCAGGCAAGCCCGGAGCGGTCATCACCATTGCGGGTAAGCTGGAAGATGACGCGAAGATCGGTGTGACGCTGACCAACAATTACGGCGATAATGCGTTCACCTCCGGCTGGAATGCCAAGATGAGCAGCAAAGCCCCCTCCGATTACTTCATTTTCGATGTTGGCGGCAAAGGTTTTGAGTTGTCTGGTGGAGAGGTTAAGTTGAGTGACGGGCACAGCCACTACCTCTGCGGGGGCAGCACCTGTAACGGCAGCGGCCATGAAAAAGAAACCAGCAAAACCACCTTTGCCAAGGAGATCCGGCAGGAAAACGGTAAGTTGTATATTGGCGATGAGGAGTGGAAGGTGAGGGACGATAGATATTGGCTTAGCGCCGGCACTTATTATTTGGGCACCGACATCACACCGAATCATAAAATTCGAATTGACGGCGATGTTACGCTCTGCCTGAATGGAAAAAGTATAACGGCCGGCTACAGCCAAGAGGTAATTTATGCGGGTAAAAACTTCACCCTGACTGACTGTGCCAATACATCAGGTACGATCACCCACAACGGGAGCAACACCGGTTCCGGCGTGATAACGAACGGTATCTTTACTATGTACAACGGAAATATCACCGGCAACAGTGTAAGCGGTGGCGGTGGCGGTGTGTTTGTGTATGGCACCTTTACTATGTACGGCGGCAGCATCAGTGGCAACAACGCCAACTGGGGCGGCGGCGTGTACATAAACAGCGGCTGCACCTTTACTATGTACGGCGGTAATATTTCCGGCAACAGCGCTGCAAACGGCGGCGGCGTGTATTTGGACAGAAATGGCAAGTTTACTATGTCCGGCGGCAGTATCACCGGCAATAATGCCAACTATGGCGGCGGTGTGAATGTGAATGGTGATTTCTATGTCTCCGGCAGCATCCAAATCAAGGACAACGTGAAGGGCGGCACAAAGAACGAAAACGGCAAATACACCGGCGGCACGGCCAATAATGTTTATATTCTTGCACACAATGTCATCTGCATTGGTACTGCGCTGACCGATGGCGCAGAGATAGGTGTGACACTTGACAGCAACTTCGGCGAAAGTACGTTCACCTCCGGCTGGGGAAACACTATGAGTGGGAAAACCCCTGCCGACTACTTCACATCCGATGTTGACGGGTATGAAGCGAAGCTGTACGACACCGAGCTGAAGCTGGTCAGCACGCATGTGCATAGTTGGACCTACACCACCAACGGCGCGACCATTACTGCGATGTGCGGGGACAATTCCTGCACCAGCAAAGACGGCGGCAGCATTACCATCAAGGCGCCGACTGAACTGGTTTATAGCGGCAGTGGGAAGGCCGCGACGTTGACAGAGAGTAACTGGCAGGGCGGCGATGTGACCATCGCCTACAAGCAGGGCGACAAGACTTTGAGCGGTGTCCCCACCAACGCAGGCACGTACACCGCCAGCATTACGCTGGGCGGAGCGACCGCCAGCGTGGAGTATACGATCGCCAAGGCCACGCCGAGCGTTTCCGGCAGCGGCACGGCAACCGGCACCTACGGGCAGAAGCTGAGCGAGGTCGCCGTCAACGGTCTGACCGCCAAGCTGGGCGAAAAGACGGTCGAGGGCAGATGGGCGCTGACGGATAACACAAGCGACACGCTGGATACGGTTACGCTGAACGGTTCTACCACCGAGTACACGGCGGTCTTTACTCCCACTGATACGGACAACTATAACAGCACTACGGCGAAGGTCGCTGTGACTGTTAACCCGAAGGCTGGCGGCAGTCTCGGTACGGTAAACCTCACGCAGAAGTTCACCGACACGGCAGAAAAAACGTATACCCCGAACTGGGCGGGGCTGCCCGCAGGGGAAAGGTGGTCGTATGTAAGCGATATGACCACATCAAACGGTGGTATTACTCTCAACAAGAACGATTTTGATGCTGACGGCAAGAAGCTGATCTACAGCATCTCCGGCGGTCAAGTGAATGACACGGTGACCTTCACCCTGAAGGCCTTCTGTGCCGACAATCACTACGAGCCGTTTACCATCACCGTGGTGGTGAAGCTGACCGACAAGGATACCCCCACCGTCAAGGCCAACAACATCAATGTGACCTACACCGGTGCGGATATTCCCGCCAGCGCCATCACTGGCACCGCCACCTTCGACAATGCCAGCGTGGCGGGCACATGGAGCTGGAAGAGTACCGCGCCCAAGAATGTAGCGGACAGCGGCAATCACACTGTGGTGTTCACGCCTGCGGACAGCGCTAACTACTCGTCCGTGGAGGCTATCATCACCGTGACCATCGCCAAGGCCACGCCTACCGGCGAGCCCAAGTACACCAAAATCACTGCCGGCGGCAAGACGCTGGCGGATGCGGGCCTGACTGTCACCGGCAGCACGCTGAATCCCAACGCCGGTGATCTGGTATGGGTGGATGGCGCGGGCAACGCCCTGCCTGGCACCACCGTTGTGGAGAAGAACACCACCTACAAGTGGCGCTTTACGCCCAACGACGCCAATTACGAGGCGCTGACCGGCTCCGTTGAGCTGTATCACGTCTCTGGCGGGTACTACTACTATTACACCCCCGCTGCCGGCGGGACCACGGACGCGAATAAGTCCCCCCGCACGGGCGATGCGGGCCTGCTGGTCTACGGCCTGACGGCGCTGAGCAGCTACACCGGCACGGCGCTGGTGCTGCGGCGGAAGCGCGAGGACTGATCCCGACACAACAAAAGGGAAGCACCCGTCGGGTGCTTCCCTTGCTGCTATGTACGGATATGCGGTCACTTGATGCTGCCGTCGGCGTTGAACACCGGCAGGACGCCCAGGTACTTGATGTCCTTGCGGTCCGCCGCGCCGCCCTCGGCCAGCACGGCGATGCGGTCCACCACGGTGCCGCCGGCCATCTTCACCAGCTCCTCCATGGCGTGGAGAGAGCCGCCGGTGGAGATCACGTCGTCCATGAGGACGATGCGCTTGCCGCGGATCATGTCGGCGTCGTCACGGCCCAGGTACAGCTTCTGCACCCCGGCGGTGGTGATGGACTTGTCCTCCACATGGATGGGGTCGGGCATGTAGGCCTTGGGGCCCTTGCGGGCGATGAAATACTTCTTGGCACCGCTCTGGCGGGCCATCTCGTGGATCAGGGGGATGGACTTGGCCTCGGCGGTGAGCAGATAGTCATAGCTGTCTGCCGCCAGCAGGGAGAGCATCTCCCGGGCGCAGGCCACGGTCAGCTCCGCGTCGCCGAAGCAAATGAATGCGCCGATGTACAGGTCGTCCGTGACCTTGCAGATAGGCAGCTCCCGACGGAGCCCAGCGATGTCGATGGGGTAAACAGGCATGATAAAAATCTCCTTCCGCAGTCCGCCAGGGGCTGCGCGTGATAGGCGGCGCGGTGCGCCGGATGGGGCGTCCGCCGGCGGCAGGGCCGGGGGAACGCAATTACTTCAATAGTATAATGAATCGTTTGGCAAAAGTCAAGGTCTAACCAATTCGCTGAAGCTGCGGATGAAGTGGTCGGCGGTCTTTTCCAGATCGTCGGCGCTGGAGGCGAAGTAGGGGTCGGCCACGCCTACGGTGTGCATCCCGGCGGCCCTGGCGCCCCGGATGGCCTCCACGGAGTCGTCGAACACGGTGCACGCGGCGGGGGAGACGTGCAGCGCATCGGCCACCCGCTGCCACAGGGCGGGGTATTTTTTCTCCGTGCCCAGCTCCTGGGCGAAAAAGACGCGCTCGAAATAGGGCAGCAGCCCCAGGTGGGTCAGGGCGGTGCGGCAGTGGACGGGCACGGCGCTGGTGACCACGGCCATGTGCTCCCCCTGCGCCTTCATCTGCTCCAGATAGGCCCGGACGCCGGGCTTTTCCGCCACGTCGGTGGCGTAGATGTCCCCGGCCATCTCCATCCACTCGGCCATGATGGCCTCCTCGGATTCCGGAAGATGGCAGAATTCCTTGGTGAACTTGGCGGCCAGCGGGAAGATAGTGTGGGCCACGCCCTCGTAGTACGCCTGGGTGTAGGGCAGGCCGCGCTTTTCCAGGAAGCGCTGGTCCACGTCCTTCCAGATCCCGTTGGAATCGATCAGTGTTCCGTCCATGTCAAACAGCAGCATGCGCGCCCTCCTCTTCCCGGAAAATACGTCTTGCCATTCCGGAGTACAGGTGCTATCATATCATGGTTATTATCCGCTGTAAATGGTGGATTTCCGCGTTTTGCGGAGAAAAGTGAGGGAAAGTCTATGCAGACGGTCGATTACCGCAGGGGTCTCGGCGCCATGAGCGTGTGCTTTTTGATCTGGGGGTTCCAGCCGCTGTACTGGTACATGGTCACGGCCCTGTGCGGGGAGATGGACACGTTCTTTCTCATGGCCTGCCGCATTATTTGGGCGGCGGTGGCCTGCCTGTGCATCCTGAAGGCGCAGGGCAAGCTGCCGCAGCTGCGGGCGGTGTTCCGGGATCGGCAGGTGCTCAAGCGGGAGATCCCCGCGTCGGTGCTGCTGTTCGGCGACTGGCTGGTGTATCTGTGGGCGGTGCGGAACGGCCGGGTGCTGGAGTGCAGCCTGGGCTATTACATCCAGCCGCTGGTGGTGTTCGCCCTGGGCGCGCTGATCTTCCGGGAGAAGCTCAGCTGGCGGCACGGGGTCATCATCGCCATCGTGGTGGTGGGCATCGTGCGCAGCACCTCCGGCTTCGGCGGCGTGCCCTATGTGACCATCGCCCTGGCGCTGATGTTCGCCGTGTATGCGGCCATCAAGAAGAGCCTGACCATCGACTCCATCGTCTCCACCGCGTCGGAGATATTGATGATGGTGCCGGTGGCGCTGCTGTTCGTCCTGTTCTTCCGCATGGGGAACAACGGCATGGGTAGCATGACCGTGCTGAAGCAGCTGCTGATGATCGGCGGCGGCATCGTCACCGGGCTGCCCATGGTGTTCTACGCCATCGGCGTGCGCCATCTGCCGCTGATGACCACCGGGATATGCCAGTACATCAGCCCCACGCTGTCGCTGCTCTGTGGGGCCATCATGGGCGAGGCGCTGACCCGGGACAAGCTCATCAGCTTCCTGTTCATCTGGGCGGGCGTCATCCTGTATGTGCTGAACACCGTCTACGAGGAGAAGCAGAAGAGCAAGGCGGCCGCGCAATAGAGAGAAGAGGGCTGTTCCTGCCGGAACAGCCCTTTCTGCATAGGCTGCTCCGTTTGGATGGTTTACAAACCGGGAAAACTGTGGTAGAATATGCTGTACTATGGGTCACCATGCCCGGAGGAGGCGAGCGCTGTGCAGGGAAAGCTCATCGTGTTTGAGGGGACGGACGGGTCCGGCAAGGCCACCCAGTCCGCGCTGCTGTGCGAGGAGTTGACGCGCCGGGGCATCCCCTTCCGGAAGCTGGAGTTCCCCCGGTACAAGGAGGAGTCCTCCGCGCTGATACGGCTGTATCTGGGCGGGGCCTTCGGCGATAAGCCCGGCGACGTCAACGCCTACGCGGCGTCGGTGTTCTACTCCGTGGACCGCTACGCCTCCTACAAGCAGGACTGGGGCGGGTACTACGAGTCCGGCGGACTGCTGATCGCCGACCGGTACACCACCAGCAACGCCGTCCACCAGACCGGCAAGCTGCCGCCGGAGCAGCGGGACGGCTTTCTGGACTGGCTGTTCGACTTCGAGTACCGGCTGCTGGGGCTGCCGGCGCCCACGCGGGTGCTGTATCTGGACATGCCCACCGAGGCCACGGAGCAGATGATGCGCCGGCGGGAGGCGGACACCCATACCAAGGCGGACATCCACGAGAAGGACGAGGAATACCTGCGCCGGTGCCGGGAGAACGCCGCCCATGTGGTGGCGCGCTGCGGCTGGACGCGCATCGACTGCGCCAGAGACGGCGCGCCCCGTTCCATCGAGGACATACACAACGAAGTGATGACGTGCGTGGCCGATCTCATCGGCTGACGCGCGGAAAGGAGCAAAGACTATGGCAAACCGCGACGAGAGAAACGAATTTGCAACGGCGAAGTGGGACGCCGACGAGGTGCGCCGCCAGGCGTCCTCCGAGCAGCGCCGCAGCAGCGACCGCCGCCGGCAGAGCAAGCGCAACCGCACGGTGATCTATCTGGCCTGCGTGCTGCTGGCCTCCTGCCTGCTGGCGGGCATCGGCTGGCTGCTGGTCAACGACGTATGCTCGCTGAACAAGCCCTATACCGAGGTGGAGATCACCGTGGAGGAGGGCGACAGCCGGGGCGACGTGGCCAAGAAGCTGCACGACGCAGGGCTGATCAATTCCCGGCTGGTGTTCAACATCGCCGGCTCACTGCTGCACTACGACCGCTATGTGGAGCCGGGCACCTACACCCTGAACAGCGACATGGACTTCCGGGCGCTGATCACCAACATGCACGACTGGGAGTCGGACTCCAAGGAGGCTCAGGGCCTGATCAAGGTCACCATCCCGGAGGGCTACACCGTGCGGGAGATCATCGACCTGCTGGCGGAGAAGGGCGTGGCCACCAAGGAGGATCTGGAGGACGCCTGCGCCAACTTCGAGTACGAGGACTACGACTTCCTGGATAGCGACAAGCTGGGCAGCATCGACCGGGTGGAGGGCTTCCTGTTCCCCAGCACCTATGAGTTCGACAAGAACCGCTCCGCGGTCTACACCGTGGAGACCATGCTGCTGTACTTCAAGAACCAGATCAGCCAGCAGATGCTGGCGGACATCAAGGTCTCGCCCTACACCCTGCAGGAGATCGTGACCATGGCGTCCCTGATCGAGAAGGAGTCCATCGGTGACGACACCGAGCGCAAGAACATCAGCTCCGTCATCCACAACCGTCTGGAGAACCCGGACAGCGAGAAGGGCGGACGGGCGCTGCAGCTGTGCTCCACCATCAACTATATCATGAAGCACGACGGTGTTAAGACCTTCGACACGGAGATCGACAGCCCCTACAACACCTATATCAACCCCGGATTGACGCCGGGCCCCATCTGCAACCCCGGCCTCAGCGCCATTCAGGCGGCCATCTACCCGGCGGATACCAATTATTATTTCTTCGCCCTGGGCAAGGACGGCAAGAGCCACTTCTTCACCGACTATAATGAGCACCTGAAGTTCATCAACAGCGGTGAATACCAGCCCATTTACTCCTGATGGCGGCGCGGAGAAAGCCGGAGCTGCTGTCCCCGGCGGGGGACTGGGAAAAGCTGCAGATGGCCGTGCTGTATGGCGCGGACGCGGTGTATCTGGCGGGGACCTCCTTCGGCATGCGCTCCTTCGCCGGGAATTTCGACGATGAGCAGCTGCCCCGGGCGGTACGATTCGCCCACGAGCACGGTGTGAAGGTCCACGCCACGGTGAACACCATGCCCCGCTGGAACGAGGCGGAGGCCCTGCCCGCCCATCTGGAAAAGCTGGATGCGGCGGGGGTGGATGCCCTGATTTTGGCCGATCTGGGGGCCTTTACCCTGGCGGGGCGGTACGCGCCCCACTGCCAGCGCCACATCAGCACCCAGCAGTCCGTGGCCAACCACGTCTGCGCCCAGGCGTGGTACGACCTGGGGGCCAAGCGCGTGGTGCTGGCCCGGGAGCTGAGTCTGGAGGAGATCGCGGCCATCCGTGCCAGAGTGTCCCCGGAGCTGGAGCTGGAGGCCTTCTGCCACGGCGCCATGTGCGTCAGCTACTCCGGGCGCTGCCTGCTGAGCAACTACATGACCGGGCGGGACAGCAACCGGGGCGAGTGCGCCCAGCCCTGCCGGTATCAGTACGCGCTGATGGAGGAAAAGCGCCCCGGCGAGTACTTCCCTGTGTTCGAGGACGAGAAGGGGACGTACATCATGAACAGCCGCGACATGTGCATGATCGACCACCTGGACGACCTGATGGCCGCCGGTGTGGACTGCCTGAAGATCGAGGGCCGGGCCAAATCCGCCTATTACGCGGCCATCGTCACCGGGGCGTACCGCCACTGCCTGGACGCCGCGGCGGCGGGACAGCCGCTGGACCCGGTGTGGCGGGACGAGGTGGAGCACATCAGCCACCGGCACTACGCCACGGGCTTTTTCTACGGCCAGCCGGGGCAGTATTACGAGAGCGCCCGGTACCTGCGGGACTGGCAGATCTGTGCCGTGGTGACGGACTGCGACGAGAGCGGCCTGGCCACGCTGAGCCTGCGGAACAAGTTCGCCGCTGGTGACACCGTGGAGGTGGTGGGGCCGGATACCAAGCCCTTTGCCGTTACCGTCCCCGTGATGCGCGACAGCGAGGGCAATGCACTTACCGAGCCGAAAACGCCGCAGATGGTGTTCACCATGCAGCTGCCGCGTCCGGTGCCGCCCATGAGCTTCGTCCGCCACGCGGTGGAGCTCAGCGGAAAGTGATACATACAAAAAAACCAGCCCCCGGCGAAGCCGGGGGCTGGTTTTGCATATGTCCCGGCGAAGCCGGGGGTGAGCCGTATTACGCATTGCTGGTGGGATGGGCGGCGGGGTCGGTATTTTCCTCCGGCTCCGCGGCCAGCGCCTCGTGCTGCCGCTCGCAGAGAGCCAGGAAAAAGGCCCAGGCGATCAGGGGCAGCACCGCCAGCGCGCCCCGGATGTACCACAGGTCCACGGCGAAGTAGGCCATGGCTGCGCCGACGTGAAAGCACAGCAGCGTGAACAGGAAGAACCACAGCTTGCGCAGATGGGCCCGGTCGTGGTCGCACAGGTAGTTGGCCAGCGCCAGGGACGTCTGCTTGGTGTTGTTGGTGGAGAAAATGGTGGAGCTGTAGAAGCCGCGGGCGCCGCCGAAGCTGCTCCACTGGGTGCTCATGGCGAAAAAGATGGGGTACAGGGCCACCACCGGGTCCAGCGTCTCCGGCAGGAAGGCGATGACCACAGCGGCCGCCGCGGTGATAAGGGGGGAGACCTTGTGCATGTCCCAGCCGAACCAGTGGGGCAGCAGCACCGTCAGCATGGTGCCCAGCACATACAGCACCAGCGCGCCGAGGTGCAGCGCCACGGCGTGGGCGTTGCCCCGCAGGGCGTCCAGCAGCAGCTCCAGCAGGTTCACCGTCTGGGCGTTGCCCATGACGCCGCCGTGGACCAGCACGGCGTAGCAGCCGAAGAAGCCGCCGACGGCGCAGAAGGATAGGTGGCGGTACAGGTCAATGTGGTCGTTTTGGGAGAGTTTTTTCACAAAATTTGCCCCTTTCTGTCACTTTGCGGCTATCAGTATAACACAAGATAGGGGAAAGACAAGAGAAAAACCCCACAAAAAATGGGATCAAAGCGGAACTTTCGTGTTGACATCGGTAGAGTTTGTGGTACAATACGTCTATAAATGTGTAACCAAAATGCGTAAAATGGCGATGAGAAAGAGAGCCGCCGCAGTCCGCCCGGAGCGAGACGGGGACAGTGCAAGCCCGTTGGGACAGGTGCGGTGGCAGCCACTTTCGAGCCGGCCGCGAGGAGCGGCACGGGGTGCTCCCGTTACAGGGCACTGAGAGGGCGGGCGACCGCCGAATCAGGGTGGTACCGCGACATTAGCCTCGCCCCTGTCTGCATGGCGCAGACAGGGGCGTTTTTGCTCGCGGTATACGGGAGGTGGAGAATGCACTATACCATTATCAATATGGAGCAGGACCCCCGCAGCGGGCAGTTCGCCTATTTCCGGGGCATGACGTTCCCCTTCGCCGGGCTGACGGTGGAGATGGACATCACGGATATGATGGCCGCCCGGGGCGACAGGCCCTTTTTCCTGAGCATGCTGTACGCGGTGGTGCGGGCGGCCAACGCCGTGCCCCAGCTGCGGCGGCGCATCCTGCCGGACGGGCGGGTGGCGGAGTATGACTGGTGCGCGCCGTCCTACACCGCCATGAAAAGCGACGGCGTGTACGTCTACTGCAATGTGGAGGGCGAGCTGCCCTACGACGAGTTTGTGGCGCAGGGCCGGCGGCGGCAGCAGGAGGTGCTGGAGCGGGGCACCCTGACAGAGGACGGCGACGTGCTGAGCTATTTCTTCGTGTCCAGCCTGCCGTGGATGCACTACTCCCAGCTGCAGCACCCGGCGGAGAGTCCGGACGACAGCAACCCTCGGATCAGCTGGGGCAAGTACGTCACCGCCAACGGCCGCACCACGCTGCCGGTGTCGCTGTTCGTCAACCACGCGCTGGCGGACGGGCTGCACATCTCCCGGTTTTTCATGAACCTGGAGGAGGAGCTGGCGGCCATGACCCGCCAGTGGAACGAGAGCAAGAAAAAAATTTGATATATACTGCAAAGGAGACAACGACTATGAGCCATCCCTATCACGGCCTGAACGAGCTGCGGGAAATGTTCCTGAAGTTCTTTGAAACCAAGGGCCACCTGCGGCTGCCCAGCTTTTCCCTGGTGCCGCAGAACGACAAGTCCATCCTGCTGATCAACGCCGGTATGACCCCCATGAAGCCCTGGTTCAAGGGCGAGGAGGAGCCGCCCTGCCACCGGGTGTGCACCTGTCAGAAGTGCATCCGCACCGGCGACATCGACAACGTGGGCAAGACCGCCCGCCACGGCACCTATTTCGAGATGCTGGGCAACTTCTCCTTCGGCGACTACTTCAAGCACGAGGCCATCGCCTGGAGCTGGGAGTTCCTGACCAGCCCGGAGTGGGTGGGCCTGGAGGCCGACCGGCTGTATCCCTCCGTGTACGAGAGCGACGACGAGGCGTGGAACATCTGGCACGACGAGATCGGCATCCCCGCCGAGAAGATCTTCCGCTTCGGCAAGGAGGACAACTTCTGGGAGCACGGCTCCGGCCCCTGCGGCCCCTGCTCCGAGATCTACTATGACCGCGGCCCCGAATACGGCTGCGGCAAGCCCGGCTGCACCGTGGGCTGCGACTGCGACCGCTATATCGAGGTCTGGAACAACGTGTTCAGCCAGTTCGACAACGACGGCCACAACAACTATACCGAGCTGAAGCAGAAGAACATCGACACCGGTATGGGTCTGGAGCGTCTGGCCTGCGTGTGCCAGAACGTGGACAGCCTGTTTGACGTGGATACCGTTATGAACATCACCCACAGGGTCAGCGAGCTGACCGGCGCCCACTACGGCGAGACGGAGAAGCGGGATGTGAGCCTGCGCGTCATCACCGACCATATTCGCTCCGCCACGTTCATGATCTGCGACGGCATCCTGCCCAGCAACGAGGGCCGCGGCTATGTGCTGCGCCGCCTGCTGCGCCGCGCCGCCCGCCACGGCAAGCTGCTGGGCGTCAACGAGCCGTTCCTGTACAAGGTGGTGGACACGGTGGTCCATGAGAACGAGGGCCAGTACCCCGACCTGCGGGAGAAGCAGAGCTACATCACCAAGGTCATCCGCACCGAGGAGGAGAACTTTGCCCGCACCATCGACGGCGGCATCCGCATCTACAGCGAGATGCTCGCCGGCCACAAGGAGCGGGGCGAGACGGTGTTCTCCGGCGCGGACGCCTTCAAGCTGTATGATACCTTCGGCTTCCCCATCGATTTGACGGCCGAGATGGCCGCCGAGGAGGGCATGGCCGTGGACGAGGACGCCTTCAAGCAGCTGATGGCCGAGCAGAAGGAGCGCGCCCGTGAGGCCCGCAAGGCCCTGGGCGACCTGGGCTGGGCCGGCGTGGAGTTCGGCAAGGACATGCCCGCCACGGAGTTTATGGGCTATGACCACGACACGGTGGAGGGCGCCAAAGTGCTGGCCATCGTGGCCGAGAACGAGCAGGTGGACGAGATCGTCAGCGGCATGGAGGCCATCCTGGTGCTGGACAAGACCCCGTTCTACGCCGAGATGGGCGGCCAGGTGGCCGACCACGGCGTGATCACCGGCAACGGCATGGAGTTTGTGGTCAGCGACGTGCAGAAGAACAAGGGAGGCAAGTTCATGCACTACGGCAAGCTGCTCAGCGGCAGCGTGGCCGTGGGCGACAGCGTCACCGCCGCCATCGACACCGAGCGCCGCGCCGCCATCCGCCGCGCCCACAGCGCCACCCACCTGCTGGATGCGGCACTGGTGAAGGTGCTGGGCGACCATGTGCACCAGGCCGGCTCTCTGGTGGAGCCGGACCGGCTGCGCTTCGACTTCACCCACTTCGAGGGCATCACCCCGGAGCAGCTGGAGCAGGTGGAGGACATGGTCAACGACGCCATTCTGGAGGGCATGACCGTCACCACCGAGGAGCTGCCCATCGCCGAGGCCAAGGCCCGGGGCGCAGTGGCCACCTTCGGCGAGAAGTACGGCCAGACCGTGCGGGTGGTGACCATGGGCGACTTCTCCATGGAGCTGTGCGGCGGCACCCATCTGGATAATACCGCCAAGGCGGGCCCGTTCCGCATCAAGAGCGAGAGCAGCGTGGCCAGCGGCGTGCGCCGCATCGAGGCCACCACCGGCAAGGCCACCATGGAGGACATGCGCCGCAGCCGCGGGCTGCTGCACAAGGCGTCCCAGTTCTTCAAGTCCGCGCCGGAGTCGCTGATGGAGCGGCTGGAGCAGCAGGCCAACGAGATGAAGGCCCTGCGGCAGGCACTGGAGAAATTCAAGAGCGAGGCGTCCATGGGCGAGGCCAAGCAGATCCTGGCATCGGCCAAGACCGTGGGCGGGCTGCACGTCATCACCGGCACGCGGCAGGGACTGGACGCCAACGCCCTGCGGCTGATGGGCGACTTCCTACGGGACAAGGATCCCAGCGTGGTGGGCGTGATGGCCAGCATTCAGGGCGAGAAGGTGACGTTCCTGGCGGTGTGCGGCAAGGAGGCCGTGGCCCGGGGCGTGAAGGCCGGCGAGTTGGTGAAGGCCGTGTCCGCAGTGTGCGGCGGCAAGGGCGGCGGTAAGCCGGACAGCGCCATGGGCGGCGGCACCGAGCTGCTGAAGGTGGACGACGCGCTGGCTGCCGTGGACGATTTTGTGGCCAAAAAACTTGGTTGACTGCATTTCAGAACAACACAGAAAGTAATAGAAAGTCAACAGAAAGGAGCGTGCGAGACGAGATGAAGAACGATTGCCTGTTTTGCGCCATTATCGCGGGGGAGATCCCCAGCAATAAGGCGTATGAGGACGAGCAGTGCTACGCCTTTTACGACATCGAGCCGCAGGCGCCCACCCACTTCCTGGTGGTGCCCAAGGAGCACATCTGCTGCGCCAACGCCATTACGGCGGAGAATAGCGGCGTGGTGGCCCACTGTTTCGAGGTCATCGCGCAGATCTGCAGGGAGCTGGGCGCGGAGAGCTACCGCATCGTCAACAACTGCGGCGACCAGGCGGGGCAGACCGTGAAGCACCTGCACTTCCATGTGCTGGCGGGCCGCGACATGACGTGGCCTCCGGGCTAAGCGAGCGCAAAAAGCATCCACCCGACAGGGTGGATGTTTTTTTGCGCGGGGGATGGGTGGAATGCACAATCGGGGAGAGAGATTTCTGTGCATATCGCAGAAAAAGGCAGCGGATAGGCGAAAAGTCGTGGTCAAACGGGGCTGGGGTGATATAATCGGGGTATCCGCAGGAGTACTCCTGCTTTGGCGTTTTAACGGGATTAAAACGAGGGCGGCTGCGGAAATTTTACCTAAAAAGGGGAAGAAAACAGATGAAAAAGTGGATAGCGACCATCCTGGCGCTGGTGATGGCGCTGGGGCTGTGCAGCGTCAGCTGGGCGGAGGGAGAGACGAACTATGTGACCCTTGAGCTGACGTATGGCAGCAATGTCAGCACCGATGCTGTGACCGCGGCGAAGGCTGTGTACGAAAACCAGAAGTATGATACCTGCAAGGCGGCCAACGATGCATATATGGCGCTGTTCGGCGTGACTTGGGAGAAGGGGTATCTGGATGTGACCAATGCCAGCGCACCGCTGTATAGTTACAAAGATACCTCCGGCTCTGTTGCCGAGGTCAGGTTCTATATCCACGGTACGCTGGCGGGCTTTACTTCGCTGCAGTCCAACGGAAACCAGATCGATTGCACAGTGGGTGGAAATCACCAGATATTCCGGACCAGCTACAGCATTATCGGTGTGAACAATGCGGATGGCAGCAAGGCTAAGCTGACGGATGGCAATGTGCAGGCGTATGTGGCCGGCGGCTATGACAGCATGTATACCAATTCCGGAAAGCTGACCATTGATAACATTGATTTCACCAGTACCACCAGCACTACGGTGGGAGCATCCGCCGCAAATGCCACTGAGGGAAGCAGCAAAACGGCTACCGGCGAGATGGAGATCAAGAATTGCGTGTTCCATGGCCGCCTGTATGTGTATGATAACTTTGAGAACACAGGGATGGTCTACAACATCCATGACAACGTGTTTGAGGGCAGCCGGTACAGTGGGGATTCCAACGCGTATGCGATCTTTGCGCAGTGCCGTGGCGGCAATACGCTGAAGATCGAGAATAACAAGATCGGCGGATATGCGCGCGGTATCAATATTGACCATGCCAACGTGAATGCCACGATCAGCGGGAACACGATCTCTGTTACCGATCCCGGCCGGGCCTGCATCCAGTTGAGCAGTCTGACCAGCGCCACTGTTACCGGGAACAACCTGGAATTGACTGGCGGTAATGCCATCACACTGCATGACAAGCTGCTGGGAATGTCCAGCACGCCGACTGTCAGTATTACCGGCAATACGATCACAGGCAAGGGCTACCTGATCTATGATGATGCGAAGGCAAGCAATAAGGAATTTACCGCAGATAAGCTGGCGCTGACGATGTCCGGAAATACGATCGCCAGCACGGTGGATACCACGCAGGGTGTAAAGGATGGCAAGCTGTATGGTATTTCTGATTCGGTCAAGACGGTGGCGGCGTCCGGTGTGACGGTGAAGCAGTCTGCTTATTACTACTATCCCAGCACGGATACGACCACTGACACGGCTAAGGCGAGCCCCAAGACGTTTGACGCGGGTGTTGGCGTGTATGCGGTGACGGCGGTGCTGTCGCTGAGCGGCATGGCGTGGACGGCGAAGAAGAGACACTGAGAGAAGAGCAAATGAGCACAAAAAAGAAGCACCCCGGAGGGGTGCTTCTTTTTTGTGTTTTGGGGGACGGATTGCCACGCAGTGAAACAAGTGCCCTTGGGGTACGGGCGCGGAGCGTCCTCGCAACGACACCTTATCCGCCCCTGCGGGGCACCTGTCTCCCTGCGGGTCGGTCGGTTCGCGGGTCTGACAGGCCACCGGCCTGTCATTCAATACCGCGAACCCCTCAAGGGGAAGGCAAGGGGCAAAAAAAGAAAGGCCGGGGGCCTTTCTTTTTTATATCGGGGGTCACACGCCCAGCTTTTCCAGGGCGGCCAGCTTCAGGCAGGTGCAGAACACGGCGATGGCCTGCTCCAGCTCTGCCACGGGGGGCAGGGAGGGGGCGATGCGGATGTTGCGGTCCTGGGGGTCCTTGCCATAGGGGAAGGTGGCGCCGGCACCGGTCATGGTGACGCCGGCCTCCTTGCACAGGGCCAGGGTGCGCCTGGCGCAGCCGGGCATGGTGTCCACGCTGATAAAATAGCCGCCCACGGGGCGCTTGTAATCGGCGATGGCCAGGGGCGCGATCTCCTTGTCCAGGGCATCCAGCACGGCGTGGAACTTGGGGGCCAGGATGGCGGCGTGCTGCTTCATCAGCTCCAGGGTGTGGGCGCGGTCCCGCAGGAACAGGACGTGGCGCAGCTGGTTGATCTTGTCAAAGCCGATGGTCTGGATGTTGATGAGCTTGGTGAAATAGGCGATGTTGTCGGCGCTGCTGGCCATGACGCCCACACCGGCGCCGGGGAAGGTGACCTTGCTGGTGGAGGCGAACTCATAGACCATGTCGGCGTTGCCGTACTGGGCGCACAGGCCGATGATGTCGGGGAACTCCACGAAGTCGCAGTCGAACTCGTGGATGCAGTAGGCGTTGTCCCACATGAGCATGAAGTCCGGGGCGGCGGGCTTCATGGCGGCCAGACGGCGCACCGTCTCGGCGGAGTAGATCACGCCCTCGGGGTTGGAGTACTTGGGGACGTTCCACATGCCCTTGACGGCGGGGTCCTTGATCAGGGCCTCCACCTGATCCATGTCGGGGCCGTCGGCGGTCATGGGGACGGAGATCATCTCCACGCCGAAGCTCTCGGTGACCTTGAAGTGACGGTCGTAGCCGGGGACGGGGCAGATCCACTTGACCTTGTCCAGCTTGCTCCAGGGCTTCTCACTGTGGAGCAGGCCGTGGGTGAAGGCCTTGGACACGGCGTCGAACATCAGCTGCAGGCTGGCGTTGCCGCCCACGAACACCTGGTCGGGCTGGCAGCCCAGAATGTCGGCGAACAGGGCGCGGGCGGCGGGGATGCCGGCCACCTCGCCGTAGTTGCGCACGTCGATGCCGTCGGAGACGAAGTCCTCCGGCTTGGTCAGCAGGCCGAAGATCGGCGTGACCAGGTCCAGCTGGGCCTTGCCGGGCTTGCCGCGGGCCATATTCAGGCTCAGGCCCATGGCCTTGAGCTGCTCAAATTCTGCCTGTACCTTGGCGTATTCCGCCTGGCGCTGGGCCAGGCTCATCTCTGCGTACTTCATCTTGCGATGTCCTCCTTTTCCGTGTTTCGTGGGTTTCTTGGGAATCATACTACTCTATTTGCACAAAAATTGCAAGTGAAATTTGTGAAATTTGCAAAAGCCGCCGCGGCGGGGAACACCGCGGCGGAGGGGGCGCGTTACTGGGCGGCGTCCTGGGACTCCTTGTCCAGCAGGGCCTTTTTGGCGGCCACGGCGGACTGGGCACAGCCGTACTCCCAGTTCCAGGGGTCCTTGCGGCAGACGCCGTCGGCAAAAGGAACGAAGATGGACAGCAGGCCCACGGCGGCCAGGATCCAGCAGTACCACATGCCGCCCACGATGGCGGCGGGGTTGGTGCGCAGGGCGTCGCTGCTGACGGTGGCGTTGGTCAGCGTGGCGGCGCTGAGCAGCTGCGCGCCGTAGGGGATGATGCCCTGGAACACGCAGGAGAAGATGTCCAGCAGGGAGGCGCTGCGGCGGGGGTCCACCTTGTACTCCAGGGAGACGTCCCGGGCCATGTCGCCGGCCACGATGATGGCCACGGTGTTGTTGGCGGTGGCGCAGTCGCACAGGGAGACCATGGCGGCGATGCCCACCTGGGCGGAGCGGTTGCCTTTCATGACGCGGCGCAGCTTCTGGATGATCCAGGCGATGCCGCCGTTTTTGGCGATCAGCTCGGACATGCCGCCGCACAGCAGCGTCAGGAAAAAGACCTCGTTCATGCCGGTGAAGCCGGACCAGACGCTCTGGGCGAAGGTGGCCACGGTGAGGTCGCCGCTGAAAATGCCGATCAGGCCGGCGGAGAAGATGCCCAGGGTCAGGGCCAGGAACACGTTGAGGCCGCACAGGGCCAGCACCAGCACCAGGATGTAGGGCGCCACCTTGATGAGGTCGAAGGGCAGGGCGTTCAGGGGCATTACCGTCTCGGGACGGCCGAAGAGCAGCAGCAGGACCAGGGTGATCAGCGCCGCCGGAAGGGCGATGAGGAAGTTCACCCGGAACTTGTCGCGCATCTCGCAGCGCTGGCTGCGGGTGGCGGCGATGGTGGTGTCGGAGATCATGGAGAGGTTGTCGCCGAACATGGCGCCGCCCACCACCGCGCCGATGACCACGGTCAGGGACAGTCCGCCCTTCTCCGCGATGCCCACGGCGATGGGGATGACGGCGGTGACGGTGCCCATGGAGCTGCCGGTGGCGGTGCCCATGAAGGCGGAGATCAGGAACAGGCCGGCGGCCAGGAACTCCACCGGCACCAGGGACAAGCCCAGGTTCACCGTGGACTCGCGGCCGCCCATGGCGGCGGCCACGCTGGCAAAGGCACCGGCCAGGATGTAGATCATCAGCATGGTGAGGATGTCCACGTTGGCCGCGCCCTTGGCGAAGGTGTCGAATTTCTCGTTGATGGTGCCCTTGAACATGATAAAGGCCACCAGCACCGCGATGAACATGGCGGTGACGGAGGGGAACTGGTAAAAGGCCATTTCGGTGCCCTTTACCTGGTAGTAGATGCCGGCGCCCATGTAGATGGCGATGAACACCGCGAAGGGGAGCAGCGCCAGGCCGCTGGGCCGCTGTTGGTCAAGTTTTTTCATGTGTAAAGCTTCCTTTCTCTCTATCCCGTTTGCAAAAATGTCCGCACTGCCGGGGCAGCGCGGACATCCGCAACTTGTATAGTATCGTATCAGGAAACTGTTGTCAACAGCTATTTACGCGTTCTTGTCAATATCCCGGCGGCAGGGCTTACCGGCGGCCGATCTGGTAGATGTCCGTGCGGCGGGAGGAGAGGATGGGCAGCTGCTGCCGGACGGCGTCCACGCGGGAGAGGTCCAGGTCGGTGACCACTACCTCGGGGCCGCTGCCGCACTGGTGCAGCACCGTGCCCCAGGGGTCGCAGACCAGGGAGTGGCCCCAGGCCACATAGGAGGCGGACTCGTCCCGGGCGGGGGAGGTGCCCACGGTGAAGCACTGGTCATCCACGGCCCGCTGCCGCAGCAGCAGCTCCCAGTGGGCGGGGCCGGTGGTCATGTTGAAGGCCGCCGGGGCCAGCAGGACGCGGGCACCCTCCAGGGCCATGACGCGGCACAGCTCCTCGAACCGCAGGTCGAAGCAGATACATAGGCCCATTTTGCCCCAGGGGGTGTCGAACAGGGTGATGTCGCTGCCGGGGGACAGGGTGTCGGATTCCCGGAAGCACATGCCGCCCGGCACGTCGATGTCGAACAGGTGCATTTTCCGGTGGCGGGCCACGCAGCGGCCCTCCGGGTCAAAGACGTAGGAGGTGTTGTAGATCTTGTCGCCCTCCAGCTCGGGGATGGAGCCGCCCACCACCCACAGCTTCTTCTCCCGGGCCACCCGGGAGAGCATCTGGCAGGCCGCGCCGCCCTCCTCCTCGCCATAGGCGCGGAAGCAGGCGTTGTCGTAGGGGCAGCAGAACATCTCCGGCAGGATGGCCAGGTCGGCGTCCACGCCGCGGAGCAGGGACTCCGCCCGGCGGAGGTTCTCCGCCTTGTCAGCGGTGATGGACATCTGAATTTGTGCCAGCTTCATAGCAATCACCTCAATATTCCCGCAGCACCAGCTCGGTGACGCCCTCGCTGACACTGACCATGCGCTTGACCTGTGCGCGCTTGTTGTACACCGTCCACAGCATGTCCCGGATGGCCGTGCCGCCCCGGTAGCCGTGGATGAGCCGCAGGCGGTAGACACCGCCGCCGCAGCGGCGCAGCGCCGCGTCGATGGCGATCTGCGCCTGGTATGTATTCATGCCGTGGAGATCCAGCTCCATCACGCCGCCCACCATACAGACACCTCCCAGACTTTGTCGCCCCCTATCATACCGCAAAACCGTTGAGTTTGCAAGGCGGGAGTGGTATAATAGGGGGCAATATTATCCGGCGGCGGCCGGGCGCGGCCGGCCATGAGGTGAAGAATGAAGATACTGGTGCTTTCCGATTCCCACGGGAGCGTGGACAACATGATACGGGCGGTGGAGCGGGTGCAGCCGCAGCGGGTGCTGCACCTGGGGGACTGCCAGCGGGACTTGACGGCATTGCAGGCGGCGTTTCCGGGAATGCCCATGGAGGGCGTGCCGGGCAACTGCGACTGGGGCAGCTGCGACCAGCCGGAGCGGCTGCTGGAGCTGGGCGGCGTGCGGGTGTTTATGCTGCACGGACATACCCGGAACGTGAAAAGCTCCCCTATGGCGGCCATGTACGCCGCCAGGGAGCACGGCGCGCAGGTGCTGCTGTTCGGCCACACCCATGTGCCGCTGGTGGACAACGACGGCACGCTGCTGACGCTGAACCCCGGCGCGGCAGGGGATAGGCTGCACCCCACCTGCGGCATACTGACCATTGAAAACGGCAGGGCCGACGTGGCCACGCTGCGGCTGTGAAGGGAGGAAACAGCATGTTCTACATTGGTTGTCATCTGTCTGCCTCGGAGGGCTTTCTGGCCATGGGCAGGACGGCGCTGTCCATCGGGGCCAACACGTTTCAGTTTTTCACCCGCAATCCGCGGGGCAGCAGGGCCAAGGCCATCGACCCCGCCGACGTGGCCGCGTTTCTGGCGCTGGCGGGGGAGAACGGCTTCGGCACGCTGGTGGCCCACGCGCCGTACACCATCAACCCCTGCTCCAAGGACGAGCGCACCCGGGAATTTGCCCGCATGACGCTGGCGGACGACCTGAAGCGGATGGAATACCTGCCGGGGAACGTGTACAACTTCCACCCCGGCAGCCACACCGGGCAGGGAGTGGAGACGGGCATCGCCCAGATCGCGGAGACGCTGAACGCCATCCTGACGCCGGAGATGCGTACCACGGTGCTGCTGGAGACCATGTCCGGCAAGGGCAGCGAGGTGGGCAGCCGGTTCGAGGAGCTGCGGGAGATCATGGACCGGGTGGAGCTGGCGGACAAGGTGGGAGTGTGCCTGGACACCTGCCATGTGTCCGACGCGGGCTATGACATCGCCGGGGATACGGACGGCGTGCTGACGGAATTCGACCGGGTCATCGGGCTGCACCGGCTGAAGGCCGTGCACGTCAACGACAGCCTGAACCCGGTGGGCGCCCACAAGGACCGCCATGCCCGCATCGGCGAGGGGTATCTGGGCGCGGAGGGCCTGGGCCGGGTGGTGCGCCATCCGGCGCTGCAGGGGCTGCCCTTTGTGCTGGAGACGCCCAACGAGCTGCCGGGCTATGCCCGGGAGATCGCGCTGCTGAAGGAGCTGCACGGCGTATGAAAATGCTGCGGCTCTCCGCCCTGGGTATCGTGCTGGTCACGGCTGCGGGGCTGTATAAAAAGGCGTGGCTGCGGGAGAAGAAGTGCCTGCGGGCGGGATTTTTCGTGTACTACACCCACCTGAGCAACCTGCTGGTGTTGGTGTATGAGCTGGCGCTGGGCGCCAGCGGCCACGACCCGCAGTGCGGCGCGTACCGGTGGCTCAGTTCCCCGGGCGTGGCGCTGAGCATGACGCTGTGCATCTATGTGACGCATCTCATCTACGCGCTGGTGCTGATTCCGCTGGCCAAGCATGACAACGACGAGAGCTGGCTGAAGGGTCGGTACAGCTTTGCCAACGTGTGCGTGCATTACATCGTGCCGGGGCTGGTGGTGGTGCAGTGGCTTCTGTGGCAGGACAAGGCCGGGCTGACCGTATGGCACGCGTTGTTGTGGCTGGTGCTGCCGGTGACGTACTTCGTGTTTGTGATGCTGCGGGCACGGACGGGAAAGCCCATTGGGTTCAGCGGAGAGCTGTATCCGTACCCGTTTCTGGACTATCCCCGGCTGGGGGCCGGGCGGTTCTGGCTGTATGTGGGCGGCATACTGGCGTTTTTCTTCGCGCTGGGGTGCCTGTTCGTGGGCATCGGCAATTGGATGACATAACGAAAACGACCGCCTCGGACGCATGGTCCGAGGCGGTCACTTTTGCTGCGGAGACGCCGGGCATCAGCCCAGCTTGTCGCCGTTTTTGACGGCCTTGTCCGGGGTGATCAGCACCACGCCGCCGTCGCTGTAGGTGCCCAGCACCAGGACCTCCGACATGAAGTCGGCGATCTGCCGGGGCGGGAAGTTCACCACGGCCAGCACCTGCTTGCCGATCAGCTCCTCCGGTGTGTAGTGGCCGGTGATCTGGGCGGAGGACTTTTTCGCGCCCAGCTCGTCGCCGAAGTCCACCAGCAGCTGGTAGGCGGGCTTTCTGGCCTTTTCGAACACCCGGGCGGCGGTGATGGTGCCCACGCGGATATCCAGCTTCATGAAATCGTCAAATGTAGCCATGGGATCGCATCCTTTCTGTTTTGTATTACGGCAGCGGCGCCCACTGCCCGCGGTCCAGCGCGCCATATACCACCGGGCAGGGCAGTGCATCCGCAAAGGGCCGCAGCTGCGCGGCGGGGTGGGCCAGCACGTCCGATTGATTGATGAACAGCACGTCGAAGCCGCCCTCCCTGGCCAGCACCCGGGCGGCAAGCGTCGGCGTGATGAGGGCGTCGGAGGAGGCCTCCGCCAGCGGGGCATAGCGCTCCGGACGGTGGGCGGCGGCCTGGATGGGCCTTCCCAGCGCCGAGGCGCCGAATACACAGACGGTGCGCCTGCGCTCCGGGGGCAGCACCGGCTCCCAGGGGGCGTGGGCCTTGGCGGGCATACGCTTGGAGCCGTCGGCCTCCACCAGCACGAAGTCCGCGGCCCGCTGCCAGCCGGGGAAGTCCGGGGCGGTGAGCTTGCCCTCCGGTGTATAGGACCCGGCGCAGACGATAGGGCTGCGCTGAAAGCCCTGCCGCAGCTCCGTCTCTGTGGCGGCGAAGGGACACCAGTCCGGCCGCAGGATGTGGGTGGTGGTGGCCAGCAGCACCGTGCCCCGGGCGGACAGCTGGCGGGCCAGCACGCGCAGCAGCGTGGTCTTGCCGCCGCTGCCTATTACCGCCGTCAGGCCGGGCGTCACGCCCAGCAGCTGCCAAAGCTCCATGCCGTCACCTCATTTCGCGACTATTGTACCACAGAAATTTCCCGGCGTAAAGTCTTGACAGCGGCTACTTGTAGTGCTAAGATGTGAAAAGTAAGAAAAGTTATACCAATCCAACGAATAGGAGCATTGCGATGAATAAAGGCGACCGGTATTATATGAGCAGCGTGAAGATCGGCCCCAAGGGGCAGATCGTCATTCCCAAGGAGGCGCGGGAGATGTTCGGCCTGCAGCCCGGCGACACGCTGGTGCTGCTGGCGGACAAGAAAAAGGGGCTGGCCCTGCAGACGGCGGAGAAGCTGAACCCCATGCTGCGCAAGGTGTTTGCCGCGCTGCCGGAGGATGAGGAAGGAGACGACGAGCAATGAACGTGCTGGAGGTACAGGGCCTGACGAAGCGCTACCCGGCCTTCACGCTGGACGGCGTGTCCTTCGCGGTGCCCGAGGGCGCGGTGATGGGCTTTATCGGCCGCAACGGCGCGGGCAAGTCCACCACGCTGAAGTCCATCCTGGGCATGGTGCATCCCGACGGGGGAGCGGTCCGGGTGTTCGGCATGGACTATGGAGAGAACGAGCGGGCCATCCGGCGGGAGCTGGGCGTGGTGCTGGGCGGTATCGATTTCTATCCCAAGAAAAAGATCAGGGTCATCACCGATGTGACCCGGCGGTTCTACGACAACTGGGACCAGGGGAAATACGACCACTACGCGGAGCTGTTCGCCATCGACCCGGACAAGCGGGTGGACCAGCTGTCCAGCGGCATGAAGGTCAAGTATATGATCGCCCTGGCGCTGAGCCACAACGCCCGGCTGCTGCTTCTGGACGAGCCCACCAGCGGGCTGGACCCGGTGTCCCGGGACGAGCTGACGGAGCTGCTGGGCCGCATCGTGGCGGACGGCACGCGCAGCGTGCTGTTCTCCACCCACATCACCTCCGATCTGGAGAAGTGCGCCAGCCACATCGCCTTTATCAAGGACGGGCGGATGCAGTACACCGGGGCGCTGGAGGACTTTCGTGCCCACTACAGGGACGTGGGCACCACGCTGGAGGATGTCATCGTGCATGTGGAGAGGAGGCCGCTGGATGAAAACGCTATTATATAAGCAGCTGCGGCTGGTGTGCCACCCCATGACGCCGGTGTTCTGCCTGTTCGGCTGCATGGTGCTGATCCCCAACTACCCCTACACGGTGATCTTCTTCTATGTGATGCTGGGGCTGTTCTTCACCTTCCTGAATATGCGGGAGCAGAAGGACCTGTACTACACGGCGCTGCTGCCGGTGCCCAAGCGGGACGCGGTGAAGGCCGGATGCCTGTTCACGGCGGTGATCGAGCTGGCCTCGCTGGTCGTGCTGGCACCCTGCGCCTTGCTGGCGGTCCGTTTGCAGCCGGGGAAGGACAATCTGGTGGGGCTGGACCCCAATCTGGCGCTGTTTGCCGCCGGGTTTTTGCTGTACGCGGTGTTCAACGCCGTGTTTCTGCCGTCCTTCTATTCAAACGGCTACAAGGTGGGCGTGGCCTTCGTCAAGGCTGTCATTCCCACCACGCTGCCGATGCTCGTGTGCGAGGCGCTGCCCCATTTTCCGGGCCTGACATGGCTGGACGATCTGGACGCGGCCACCCAGGCGCGGCTGATGCCGTATTTCATCGCCGCTGCACTGGCCTATGCGGGCGGCATGGTGCTGACGTTCCGGAGCGCCGCAGCGCGGTACGAGAAGGTTGACCTGTGACAAAAAACGACCGGCGTGAGCCGGTCGTTTCAGGCTGTCGAAAAAGCCAAAGGCTTTTTCGACAGCCTGAACAATGCCGTTATTTTTGCGCCGGAAGACGGCGCAAAAATATTCGCTCTGCTCAACGCACGCCTTGCAAAACAAGGCTTAGCGCGGCACTTGATCTGATTCGAGGCGGGCGTTGCCCCCTCGAGCTCCCCCGGCGGAGAAGAAGATGCTGCGCAAAAGAAAGTTTTTCGACAAGCTGCAACGACCGGCGTGAGCCGGTCGTTTTGCTTTTTTACATCATCCAGTAGGGAAGCTGCGGAGTTTGCCCCTCGGGTAGGGGAATGACCACGTCTGTCCGCACGTTGCCGTACAGCGCCTTGTGCTGCGCCATGATATTTTCCAACGGTTCGACAGTGCCACACAGCAGCGCCTGCCAGACCATGCCGCAGGTGGACATGATATAGGCGGGAGTGAACCCATTGCGAATATAAAACTGGATACGCCGCAGACGCAGTGCGTTTTCCGCGTCACTGCCTCCTGGCACAGGAAACTCCGCCTCCGCTACCAGAGGCCGTCCCTGCTGCTCCAGCCGCAAAAGCATATCACTGCCCAGCCCTTCATTACGACGAGCGCGTGTGGTTCCCAGATAGTCCAGCAGTACCAGTGGTATTGTCGCATTTTTCCACAGGGCGGCGTAACTCAGCAGCTCATCTTCGTCAAACAGTCCCCATACCTCGTAACGTCCTTCCTCCAGCAGACGGAGAATATCGGGCAGAGGCTTGCGTTCCTGCGGGACAAAAGCCTCGGATAGCTGGTCGTGATACCAGCGGGGGTATTCTTTTGCGGTTAACAGGCGAAAATTCATAGACGTTCCTCCTTCAACAGCCGCTGCATATCCTCCGGCAGCGGCGCAGTGACGTCGATGACCTGCCCGGTGAGGGGGTGCCGCATACGCAGGTGATAGCTGTGCAGCGCCGGGCGGGCGATCAGAGACCTGTTCTCGGTGCCGTAGAGCCAGTCGCCGGTGAGAGGGTGGCCGATGGCCGCCATGTGCACCCGCAGCTGATGCGTGCGGCCGGTGGTGGGCGTCAGGCGCAGCAGCGCGCGGCCCTGAGCGGCCGACAGCACCTGGTAATGGGTATGGGCGGGCACACCCAGGGGGTCCGGCTGCCGCTTCAGCAGTGAGCCGTCAGCGCGGCCTATGGGCAGGTCGATGTCACCCTCGGCGGGGCAGGGGATGCCCTCGCACACCGCCCGGTACTCCCGCTGAAAGGCGTCCGTGTGCAGCAGCGCCATGCACCGGGCGTGGAAAAAGCCGGTCTTGGCGCAGGCCATGACGCCGGTGGTGCCCCGGTCCAGCCGGTTGACGGCATGAAAGCTCTCGCTGTGCAGGTAGTGGGCCACGGCGCCGGCGATGGTGGCCGTCTCCTCCGTCAGCGCCGCCGGGTGGACGGCGATGCCGGCGGGCTTGTTGATGAGAAGAAGGTCCTCGTCCTCGTACAGGACATCCAGCGGGAAGGCCACCGGCCGGATGTGAGGGTGCTCCCCCGGCTGGTCGGACACGTCCGCCGCCAGCACGTTGCCGGGGTGCGGGACAAAGCGCACAGTGACGGGCGTGCCGTTGACGGTGATGGCCTGCCGGAACTTCAGCCGGCTGAGAAAGCTGCCGGAGATGTCCCACAGCTCCCGCAGCAGCTGCTTCACCGTGTATCCGTCCTCCGCCGGGGTGACGGTATGGGTCAGTATTCGCATGGCGCACCTCACTTTCAAAAAACAGTATAGCACACCCGGAAAAAATGTGGTATACTGGCCGCAGAAAATTTGCGAAAGCGAGGGCTTTTTATGGCATCCAAGGTGTATTTCGCCGACCTGCGGGCCGACGTGCATGAGAATCTTCAGCAGAAGCTCACCCGGCTGATGAAAACGGCGGGCATGGGCGACATCGACTTCAAGGGCAAATTCGTGGCCATCAAGCTGCACTTCGGCGAGCCGGGGAATCTGGCCTTCCTGCGGCCCAACTGGGCCAAGACCGTGGCCGACTTCGTCAAGGAGCGGGGCGGCAAGCCCTTCCTGACCGACTGCAACACCCTGTATGTGGGCGGGCGGAAGAATGCCCTGGACCACATGGACAGCGCCGCCCTCAACGGCTTCAATCCCCTGACCACCGGCTGCCAGATCATCATCGCCGACGGCCTGAAGGGCAACGACGAGGTGGAGGTGCCCGTGGTGGGCGGCGAGTATGTGAAGAACGCCAAGATCGGCCGCGCTGTTATGGACGCCGACGTGTTCATCTCCCTGACCCACTTCAAGGGCCACGAGACGGCGGGCTTCGGCGGCTGTTTGAAGAACATCGGCATGGGCTGCGGCAGCCGCGCCGGCAAGATGGAGCAGCACAACGCCGGAAAGCCCCATGTGGCGGAGAAGTACTGCATCGGCTGCGGCCAGTGCCGGAAGATCTGCGCCCACGGCGCGCCCATCATCGTGGACCGCAAGGCCCACATCGACCACGACAAGTGCGTGGGCTGCGGCCGCTGCATCGCCGTCTGTCCCCGCGACGCGGTGCAGATCAACTGGGACGAGAGCACCAGCAACCTCAACTGCAAGATCGCCGAGTATACCAAGGCGGTGGTGGACGGCCGTCCCTGCTTCCACATCTCCCTGGTCATCGACGTGTCTCCCAACTGTGACTGCCACGCGGAGAACGATATGGCCATCGTGCCCAACGTGGGCATGTTTGCCTCCTTCGACCCGGTGGCCCTGGATATGGCCTGTGTGGACGCCGTCAACGCCCAGCCGCCCCTGCGGGGCTCCGCCGCCGATGAGGCGGGCTGCTGCGATCACCACCACGACAGCGACCACTTCCAGCACATCCACCCGGATACCAACTGGCGCAGCTGCCTGGAGCACGGCGAGAAGATCGGCATCGGCACCCGCGACTATGAGCTTATCAAGATCTGAGCGCAAAAAAGCCACCCGTGAGGGTGGCTTTTTCTATGTAGTCATTCCGCGGCGCTCTCGTCCGCGTCCTCCTCGGGATCGTCCAGATGGGCGAACCACTCCCGATAGCGGTGCATGTCCTTGGCGAACAGCTGGCCGTTGGTGGGCGGGGTGTAGGTGATGGCGTTGGCCCCGGCGGCGATGGTGGCCAGGATGCTCTCCTCCCTGGGGCCGCCGGTGGCGATGATGGGCAGCTCCGGATAGCGGGCGCGTATCTCCGCCACGATGGAGGGGGTCCGGTCCGCGCCGGAGACGTTGACAAAGTCGATGCCCGCCGCCAGCTTGCTCTCCAGATCCACCTTTTCCGACACCACGGTGTACACCACGGGGATCTCCACCGTGGACTTGATGGCGCGGATGGTCTCGTCGTCGATAAACGTGTTGCACACCACGCCGAAGGCGCCCTGGTGCTCCGCGAAGGCGGCGATATGGGCTGAGCGCTGGCCCTTGGTCAGGCCGCCGCCCACGCCCACGAACACCGGCACGTCGGACACGCCGATGATGGCCTGGGTGATGCCCGCCTGGGGCGTAAAGGGGTACACGGCGATGACCGCGTCGGCGTTGATGTTCTTGATGATGGCCACATCCGTGCTGAATACCAGCGACTTGATGCGCCGGCCGAACACGCGGATGCCGCTGCATTTGCTGATGCACTGGGGCACCGTCAGCGCGTGCTTGCGCAGCGTGCCCTCGTAGGTGGGAACGTACTTCTTCACATTGCCTTCCTTTCCAGTTGTGTGTTTTCTTATTCGAAAGTATTATATCAGAAAAAGTTAAAATTGTAAATAAAAGAGAACTATTTTTTAACAGAACATTCATATTGACTATCGCGTCGAAAAGTGCCGCTGTCCGACGAAGGCGGCGGAAAAGAGCGGAAAAGCGCCCCATCTTACATAAGATGGGGCGCCTGCGCAGGTGCGATTCAGGCTTTGACCAGGTATTCCCGGCATTTGTGGTTGGCCTGGGCGGCCACGCGCTCCTCATCCACGGTGACCAGACGGCCCTGCCGCACGGCGACCCGGCCCTGCACCACGGTGTAGTCCACCGGGCCGCGGACGCCCACCGTGCCCAGCACCGAGCCGGCGTCCCGGTCGCAGCCCACCAGCTCCAGCCGGCGGCTGTCGATCATGAACAGGTCGGCGCACTTGCCCACGGCCAGCTGGCCGATGTCGTCCCGGCCCAGCAGCCGGGCGCTGCCCCGGGTGGCCAGCTTCAGAAGGTCGTAGCCGGTGGGGGCCTGACGGCTGGCGTTCAGCCGGTGCAGCAGGAAGGCCACCCGCAGCTCCTCCAGCAGGCTGGAGCCGTCGTTGCTGGCGCTGCCGTCCACGGCCAGGCCCACCGGCACGCCCAGGGCCAGCATCTCCGGGATGCGGGCGATGCCGCTGGACAGCTTCATGTTGCTGATGGGGCAGTGGGCCACGCCAGTGCCGGTCTGGGCCAGCAGGCGCAGCTCCTCGTCGTTGAAGTGGATGCCGTGGGCGAACCACACGTCATTCCCCAGCCAGCCTAGGCGCTCCATGTACGCCAGCGGGCGGACGCCCTCCCGCTGCAGCATGAAGTTCTCCTCGTCCTTGGTCTCGCACAGGTGGGTGTGCAGCCGGACGTGGTACTGCCGGGCCAGAAGGGCGCTCTGCCGCAGCAGCTCCGCCGACACGGAGAAGGGGGAGCAGGGGGCCAGCGCCACGCGGCACATGGAGCCGTAGCTGTCGTCGTGGTATTTCTCGATGCACCGCACGCTGTCGGCCATGATCTCGTCCACGGTCTGCACCACGCTGTCCGGCGGCAGGCCGCCGTCCTTGACGCTGAGGTCCATGCTGCCGCGGCTCATGTACAGGCGGATGCCCAGCTCCTGGGCGGCGCTGCGCTGGGCGCCCAGCAGGTCGCCGCTGTGGGCGGGGAAAACGTAGTGGTGGTCGAAGCAGGTGGTGCAGCCGTGCTTCATCAGCTCGCCCATGCCCGTCAGGCTGGACAGCCGGATCACGTCCTCGTCCAGGTTTTTCCAGATCTCGTACAGGGTCTTGAGCCAGTCGAACAGCTCCATATTCTGCACCTGGGGCAGGTTGCGGGAAAAGACCTGGTACAGGTGGTGGTGGGTGTTCACCAGGCCGGGATAGCACAGCATGTGGCTGCCGTCGAGGGTCTCGTCGGCGGTGACGTCCAGTTGCGCGCCAATGGACTTGATGAAGCCGTTTTCGCAGTAGACGTCCACGTTTCGCAGGATGCGGTCGGCATCGTCGCAGGTGACCAGCTGGGCGATGTTTTTGATGAGCAGGGTGGACATGGCGGTTCCTCCTTGTGATGAAAGATAGGTAGGAAAAAAGAGCAGGCCGCAGAGCGGCCTACTCTTTTTCGTATAGGGTCAGCGTTCCTCGCGGAAGTAGGAGAGACCGAGGGACGCAGGCGGCTGATCCTCCCGCTTTTTACGCAGGGACACGACGATCAGCACGATCAGGGTGATGAGGTAGGGCAGCATCTTGTACAGCTCCTTGACGGCCATCTGGCCGCCGGGGGTGGGCAGGTACATATTGATGATGTACAGGCCGCCGAACAGGATGGAGGCCAGAATGCTGACATTGGGACGCCAGATGGTGAAGATGACCAGCGCGATGGCCAGCCAGCCGCGGTCGCCGAAGGCGTTGTTGGACCACACGCCGTTGGCGTAGTCCATGACGTAGTACAGACCGCCCAGACCCGCGATCATGGAGCCGATGCAGGTGGCCAGGTACTTGTACTTGGTGACGTTGATGCCGGCGGCGTCGGCGGTGGAAGCGCTCTCGCCCACGGCGCGCAGATGCAGGCCGGGACGGGTGTGGTTCAAGAAATAGGACGCGCCCAGGGCGATGATGACCGCCACATAGGCCAGGAAGCCGTAGGACAGGAACAGCTGTCCGAACCAGCCGGTGCTGTTGGCGCCGGGCAGCGTGGTCTTGAAGAACACGCTGGTGTTGGCCAGGGCGATAGAGGGCACCTCACTGCCGGTCAGCTTGATCAGTGAGCCGCCGAAGAAGTTGCCCACGCCCACGCCGAAGGTGGTCATGGCCAGACCGGTGACGTTCTGGTTGGCGCGCAGCGTAACGGTCAGGAAGCAGTACAGCAGGCCCATCAGCAGGGAGCCCAGCAGGGAGCAGAGGATGGGGATCATCACGGCCAGGAAGCCGTTCAGCTGGCCGCCGGCGGACTGCTCATAGAAGAACGAGCCGATGACGCCGCTGATGCCGCCCACATACATGATGCCGGGAATACCCAGGTTCAGGTTACCGGACTTTTCGGTGAGGATCTCGCCGGTGCTGCCGAACAGCAGGGGAATGCCCTGCATGACCGCGCGGGGGAAGAAAGATACAAAATCAAAAGACATCCGTTACGCCTCCTTCTTGCTGCTCTTACGCAGGGTGACCTTGTAGGTGATGAAGAACTCGGTAGCAATGATGAAGAACAGGATGATACCGGTCAGAATGTCGGCGAAGGAGTGGTTCAGGCTCAGCACGCTGGCCACCTCGCTGGCGCCGCGGTCCATGGTCACCAGCAGCAGAGAGGCGGCGATCATGATGAAGGGGTTGAACTTGGACATCCAGGACACCATAACGGCGGTGAAGCCGCGGCTGTCCACGATGGTGGTGGTCAGGGTGTGGTCGATGCCGGCGGTCATCACGAAGCCCATCAGGGCGCACAGGGCGCCGGAGAGCACCATGGTGCGGATGATCACGCGGTCCACCTTGATGCCGGCATAGCTGGCGGTGCGCTGGCTCTCGCCCACCACGGCGATCTCGTAGCCGTGCTTGCTGTAGGAGAGGTAGACGTACATGAAGATGGTCATCAGCGCCACGATCAGGATGGGCAGCAGATAGGCGTTGCCCAGCTCCGGCAGCCAGCCGGCGCGGGTGGTCTGGTTGATGATGCCGATCTTACCGGCGCCCTTGGGCACCTCCCAGATGATGATGAAGTAGGAGGCCAGCTGCATGGCGATGTAGTTCATCATCAGGGTGAACAGCGTCTCGTTGGTGTTCCAGCGGGCCTTGAAGAAGGCGGGCAGGAAGCCCCACAGGGCGCCGGCCAGCAGCGCGGCCACCAGGGAGATGAGGATCAGCACCGGGGTGGATACCTTGCCGCCCAGCAGGATCATGCAGGCGGTGGTGGCCAGACAGCCGATCAGGGTCTGGCCCTCGGCACCGATGTTCCAGAAGCGCATCTTGAAGGCCGGGGTCACGGCCAGGGAGATGCCCAGCAACACCGCCACGTTGCGGGCGGTGACGCCGATACGCCGGGAGGAGCCGAAGGCGCCGTCCAGGATGGTGCCGTAGACCTCGATGGGGTTCTGGCCGGTCAGCAGGGTCGTTAGCAGACCGCAGAAGACCAGCGCCAGCAGCAAGATACCGCCGCGAATGGCCAATGCCTTGGGCAGAGGCAGCGCATCACGCTTGGAAATATGAAAGAGCGAACCTTTTTTATTCATCTGCCTTGCCTCCTTCCACGCGGGTCATCAGCGCGCCCACTTCGAGCTTGGTGGTGGTCCGTCCGTCCACCACGCCGGACACCTGGCCGCCGCAGAGCACCACGATCCGGTCGCACAGCTCCAGCAGCACGTCCAGATCCTCGCCCACATACACGACGGCGACGCCCTTCATCTTCTGCTCGGTCAGCAGGTTGTAAATGGTGTAAGATGTATTGATGTCCAGGCCGCGGACGGCGTAGGCGGTCATCAGCACGGAGGGCTGCTGGGCGATCTCACGGCCTACCAGCACCTTCTGCACGTTACCGCCGGACATACGGCGGACGGGGAAGTTGGTGCTGGGCGTGACCACCTCCAGCTCCTGCCAGATGCGCTGTGCCAGCGCCTCGGGGTCCTTGCGGTCCAGGAAGATGCTCTTGCCCTTGCGCCAGGAGCGCAGCATCATGTTGCCGGTCATGCCCATGGAGCCCACCAGGCCCATGCCCAGACGGTCCTCCGGGACAAAGCTCATGGCGATGCCGCGCTTGCGGATGTCCATGGGGTCCAGGCCCACCAGGTTCTTCTCCTCATTGGTCTCCGGGTCGATATAGGTCACGGTGCCGGAGGTGATGGGGTACAGGCCCGCGATGGACTCCAGCAGCTCGCGCTGGCCGGAGCCTGCGATACCGGCGATGCCCAGCACCTCGCCCGCGTTCATGTCAAAGGTCACGTTGTCCAGACGTTTTACGCCCAGCTCGTCGTATACGGTCAGGCCTTCCACCTTCAGCCGGGGCTTGACGTTCACCGGCGTGGGGCGATTGATGTTCAGCGCCACGCTGTGGCCCACCATCATGTCCGTCAGGGACTGCTGGTCGGCGTCCTTGGTGAGCACGTCGCCGATGTACTCGCCCTTGCGCAGCACGGCCACACGGTCGGACACGTCCAGCACCTCGTGCAGCTTGTGGGTGATGATGATCAGGGACTTGCCGTCGGCCTTCATGTTGCGCATGACGGTGAACAGCTTGTCGGTCTCCTGGGGCGTCAGCACGGCGGTGGGCTCATCCAGGATCAGCACGTCGGCGCCGCGGTACAGCACCTTGACGATCTCCACCGTCTGCTTCTGGGACACGGACATGTCGTAGATCTTCATATCCGGGTCGATGTCGAAGCCGTACTTGTCGCAGATGTCCTTGACCTTCTGGCGTGCGTTGTTCAGGTCCAGCTTGCCCTCCAGGCCGAGGATGATATTCTCGGTGGCGGTGAACAGATCGACCAGCTTGAAGTGCTGGTGGATCATGCCGATGCCCAGATCGAACGCATCCTTGGGAGACGCGATGATCACGGGCTTGTCGTGGACGTAGATCTGTCCCTCATCGGGGAAGTAGATGCCGGAGAGCATGTTCATCAGCGTGGTCTTGCCGCTGCCGTTTTCACCCAGCAGGGACAGGATCTCACCCTCATACAGTTCAAGGTTCACGTCCTTGTTGGCAATGACCTTGCTGCCGAACCGCTTGGTGATGTTCTCCATTTTGATCGCGCATTTCTTTTCCAAGGCTGTCATCCTTTCTTTCGGCGCAGATGGCTGCAACACCTCGAGCACGCCGGGGATAAATTCCATACGGTTTATTCTACCATATCTGTCGAAGGTTGTAAATCAAAAATAGCAAAAAAATTGTTAGGTACTTACAAAGAATGTGAGGTTACACAAGAAAGACTTGTTCCTTTTGTGTGAATCACCAAAAGGCGGAGCTGCGCAGAAAGAGAACAAGGCGGGCTGCTTACGCAGCCCGCCTCATTGCGGTCAGATATGTTCGTTCTCGGGGAGAACGCAGGTCACATCTTGGTGTTCAGCAGGGTGATGCCATCGATCTGCAGATCGAAGTAAGGAGCGGAACGGAACTCGGACTCAGCGAAGTAACCGTCCTTGATGACCTCGGTATCACCGGTGTAAGCCTCGTCGGTATCCACATCAGCCAGGTAGGAGGTGATGTGACCGTCAGCATCGACCTTCAGCGTGTCGACCTTGAAAGTGTTCATGGTGTCGTCCGCCTTGGTGGTGAAGGTGGCGCAGTCGAAGACGTGCAGCTCGCCGGACTCCAGCTTGGCCTTGGCGGCGTCGATGGCTTCCTGCGTGCCGGCAGCGGCGACCTTGGCGTTGACATCGGTGAGAACCACGGAGCCGGTAGCCAGGGTGCCGGTCCAGTCAGCGTCGATGGTCTCGCCGTTCATGACAGCCTTGATGGCATACTCATAGTAGGGAGCCCAGTTGATGCGGGAGGAGATGATGTAGGTGTCGGGGCCAGCGGCCTCGGTGGAACCGTTGTAGGAGACGTTGGGCACGCCGGCGTTCTGGCAGGCAGTGGGAGCGCCCAGGGAGTCAGCGTGCTGGCTGATCAGGTTGCAGCCATTGTTGATCAGCAGCTGAGCGCCTTCCTTCTCCAGAGCCTCATCGTACCAGCTGCCGGTGAAGGTCACTTCCATGGTGACGGAGGGGCAGACGGAGCGGGCGCCCAGGAAGAAGGAGGTGTAGCCGGAGACCACCTCGGCGTAGGTGAAAGCGCCCACATAGCCGATCTTGGCGTTGTCGGTGGTGACCTTGACGCCGTTGATCTCGGTGCCGTTCTCGATCATCTCGTTGAGCTTCAGACCGGCAGCGATACCGGCCAGATAGCGGCCCTCATAGATGGAGGCGAAAGCGTTGTGATAGTTGGCAACGTTGGCGGTGTGCGCCAGGGTGCCGGTGCTGTGGCAGAACTGGACCTGAGGGAACTCCTGAGCGGCCTGCAGCATGTAGGGCTCGTGGCCGAAGCTGTCGGCGAAGATGATGTTGCAGCCCTGGTCGACCATGTCCACGGCGGCCTCATAGCACTCCTGGCCCTCGGGGATGTTGGTCTTCAGGATGTAGTCAGCATCGGTCAGACCCAGGTTGGCGATGGCTTCCTTGGCAGCGTTGATGAAGTTGAGGTCGTAGGTGGAGTTCTCATCATGCAGGGTGATGAAGCCAACCTTGACCTTGGCAGCGGTGGCATCACCGTCGCCGTTACCCTGAGAGTCGTCCTTCTTCTCGCCGCAGGCCACCAGGCTCAGAGCCATGACCAGCGCGAGGAGCATTGCAAGGAACTTTTTCATTCTTGTTTTCCTCCTTAAAATATGTGACACACGCCTGAAAGTAAGGCAAATTTTGACGTGCGTCTGAACAACGGGCGTCCCCGCCCGGTATTCACACATAGCATCGGGACATGTGCATTATACAGGATTTAGCCGCGAATTTCAACAGAAAATGTGAATTCCGGCAAATTTTCTTTGTGACGTACAAAAAATCTTTGTAAATCTTGTGCAGTATGCGTCATTTGATAGAAATTTCACGCACTGCAATACACATTTTCGATGGCAGGCAGAAGCGCTTCCGTTACTGGTGGATGCGGGTGCCGGTCTTGCCCTCGATGCCGTCCTTGGCCTTCTCCAGCAGGGTGATCAGCGCGGTGCGGCCAGCCTTGGACTCAGCGAACTTGACGGCGGCCTGGACCTTGGGCAGCATGGAGCCCTTGGCGAACTGGTTCTCCTCCATGTACTTGTATGCCTCGGCGGGGGTCAGGTCGTCCAGACCCTTCTGGTCGGGCTTGTTGTAGTTGATGGCCACCTTCTCCACGGCAGTGAGGATGATCAGCATGTCGGCGTCCAGCAGCTCGGCCAGCAGCTCGCTGCCGAAGTCCTTGTCGATGACGGCGGGGGTGCCGGTGAGCTTGCTGCCCTCACGGACGACGGGAATGCCGCCGCCGCCCACGGCGATGACCACGTGGCCGGCGTCCACCAGCGTCTTGATGGAGGCCTTCTCCACGATGTCGAAGGGCTTGGGGGAGGGGACCACCTGGCGATAGCCGCGGCCGGCGTCCTCCACCATGGTGTAGCCCTTCTCGGCGGCGATGCGCTCGGCGGTCTCCTTGTCATAGAAGGCGCCCACGGGCTTGGTGGGGTTCTGGAAGGCGGGGTCATCCTTGGACACCACGGTCTGGGTCACGATGGTGGCCACGGGCTTGTCCATGCCGCGGCTGGCCAGCTCGTTGCCGATGGCCTGCTGCAGGTGGTAGCCGATGTAGCCCTCGGACATGGCGCCGCACTCGGGGAAGGGCATGTCCGCCTTGATGGCCTTGGCCTCGGCGGCGGTGCTGAGGCCCAGGTTGATCATGCCCACCTGGGGGCCGTTGCCGTGGGCCACCACCACCTCGTTGCCGGCGGCGATCAGGTCCACGATGGACTTGGCGGTCTCGGTGACCAGCTGCAGCTGCTCGGCAGCGGTGTTGCCCAGGGCGTTGCCGCCCAGCGCGATAACGATTCTCTTGCTCATAACGATGCACCTCAAAAAACAGAATAAATAGTGGGGCGGACGCTCCGGTCCGCCGGCGGGCCGCGATGCCGCGGCGCGGGAAAACAGGGAAATAGCGGGAGGGGGAGCCCCCTCCCGCTACCGGGTCAACTCAATTAGAATTTCTTGCGGGTGTCCTTGGTCTCGTCCAGCTCCATCAGGGCCTTGACGGGATCCTTCACCTGTGCCATGAAGATCATGGCGGCGATGATGTAGGGCTTGTAGGAGGCCTGCTTGTACAGAGGCACGATGTAGCGGTCGAACACGGAGTTGTCCACCTCGCCCTCGGCGCAGCTCAGGCCGGTGATGTCGGCGGGCAGGCAGTGCAGGTACAGGGCCTTGCCGTCCTTGGTCAGCTTCATCATCTCTTCGGTGCAGGCCCAATCCTTGTGCTGGGCGTTCTGGGCCAGCAGGCGCTTCTCCAGGGCGTCGATGCCCTCCTTGTCGCCGGCGGCGTACAGCTTGGTGCGCTCTTCCATGGCGGCGTAGGAGGCCCAGGACTTGGGATACACGATGTCGGCGTCCTTGAAGGCCTCGGCCATGCTGTTGGTCTTGTGGAACTTGGAGCCGTACTTCTCGCAGTTTTTGCGGGCGACCTCCTCCACCTCGGGCATCACGTCATAGCCTTCCGGATGGGCCAGGGTCACGTCCATGCCGAAGCGGGTGAACAGGCCGATAACGCCCTGGGGCACGGACAGGGGCTTGCCATAGGAGGGAGAATAGGCCCAGGTCATAGCGACCTTCTTGCCCTTCAGGTTCTCCACGCCGCCGAAGTAGTGGATGACGTGCAGCATATCGGCCATGCACTGGGTGGGGTGATCCACGTCGCACTGCAGGTTCACCAGAGTGGGCTGCTGCTCCAGAATACCGTCGCGGTAGCCTTCCTTCACGGCGTCCATGAAGGTCTTCTGATACTTGTGACCCTCGCCGATGAACATATCATCGCGGATGCCGATGACGTCGGCCATGAAGGACACCATGTTGGCCGTCTCGCGGACGGTCTCGCCGTGGGCGATCTGGGACTTCTTCTCGTCCAGATCCTGCACCTCCAGACCCAGCAGGTTGCAGGCGGAGGCGAAGGAGAAGCGGGTACGGGTGGAGTTGTCGCGGAAGATGGAGATGCCCAGGCCGGAATCGAACACGCGGGTGCTCTTGTTGCGCTCACGCAGGTCGCGCAGGGCGTCGGCCACGGTGAAGATGGCGTCGATCTCGTCGTCGGTCTTGTCCCAAGTCCAATAGAAATCGGTCTTGTACATGTTGTTGATGTTCAGGGTGGACAGATGGCGTGCCAGCTCAACAGTCTTGCTCATTTTGATCTTTCTCCTTAATTATAGTTCTGTGCAGGGGTCGGCATCCCCGACTCCCCGCGGTATTCGCTCCGCGGGACGGACGGTCTCGCCCGCCCCGCGGAAGAAAGTACGGCGTTTACTTGATGTCGTTGCCGGTCAGCTCCTGACGGAAGCTGGTGGCGGAGCCGTCCTTGTTCTCGGGCTTGTACAGGCCGGGAACGGCGGCATACAGCGCGGCGCAGGTCACCAGATCCTGCTTGAAGGTCACCTCGTTGGGCGCGTGGGCCTGGGACTCGGCACCGGGGCCGAAGCCCACGCAGGGGATGCCGTAGCGGCCCTGGATGGACACGCCGTTGGTGGAGAAGGTCCACTTGTCGGTCAGGGGACGGCCCTCGCGCTTGGAGGCAGCCAGCTCGGTGGGCATCAGGCGCTTGTCGCCCCACAGGTTGTGGTGGGCGTCGATCAGGGCCTGGACGTGGGGAGCGGACTCCTTGTTGATCCAGGTGGGGAAGAAGCACTCGGTCTCGTACACATGGCCGGTCCATGCGGGACGGTCATACATGTACATGGACACCTTCACGTCCTTGGCGTACTTCTTGCAGGCGGGCAGATCCTCGATCTCCTTCAGGCAGGACTGATAGGTCTCGCCGGCGGTCATGCGGCGGTCGATGGAGATGGCGCAGCTGTCGGCCACGGCGCAGCGGGAGGGAGAGGTGTAGAAGATCTGGCTGGTGGTGCAGGTGCCGCGGCCCAGGAAGCGGGCATCCTCGTAGTGCTCGGGGTTGAACTTGGGATCCAGCATCTTTACCAGACCGTTGATCTCGGTGGAGCCGTCAGCGGGATTCTCGTTCAGGTCGCGGACGTTGAGGATGACCTCGGCCATCTTGTGGATGGCGTTGTCGCCGCGCTCGGGAGCGGAGCCGTGGCAGCTGACGCCGTGCATGTCCACGCGGATCTCCATACGGCCGCGGTGACCGCGGTAGATGCCGCCGTCGGTGGGCTCGGTGGAGATGACGAACTCAATCTTGCTGCGGGCATCCTCGGGACCGTTGAAGTACTCGTTGACGATGGACTGCCAGCACATACCGTCGCAGTCCTCCTCCTGCACGGAGCCGACCACCATCATCTTGTAGCCCTTGGGCAGCAGGTCCAGATCCTTCATGATCTTCACGCCGTAAGCGGCGGCGGCCATGCCGCCCTCCTGGTCGGAGCCGCCGCGGCCGTAGATGATGTCGTCGGTCTCATAGCCCTTGTAGGGGTCGGCCTCCCAGTTCTCGATGTTGCCGATGCCCACGGTATCGATGTGGCTGTCGATGGCAATGATCTTGTCGCCCTCGCCCATCCAGCCGATGACGTTGCCCAGCTTGTCGAACTCCACCTTGTCATAGCCCAGCGCCTTCAGCTCCTCGGCGATGCGCTTGACAACGCCCTCCTCCTCGCAGGACTCGGAAGGGATAGCGATCATGTCCCGCAGGAACTTGACCATAGCGGGCTTGTACGCCTCGGCGGCGTTTCTGATGGCAGCAAAATCCATAATGTACCTCCGCAAAAAATTTATCAAATTCTGTGTAAAAAAGGGGTAAAGGGTTTGTTCCATCTCCTATCATAGCACATGGTTTCCGGATGTCAAACAAAAATTTAGGAAATCAAAAAGTTTTTTAGAAAAAAGCGTTGCTTTTTGTGGAAGCTGTGGTATTATGTAAGAGGAGTAAAGCGAAAAGGAGGGCGTTATGGAGACAAAACGGTTAGAAACGCTGAAGCAGATCGCCGCCGGCGTGGCGGCGCAGTTCGGCGACAAGTGCGAGGTGGTCATCCACGACGTGTCCAACAGCCACCCCGACCACACCATCGTGCACATCGAGAACGGCCATGTATCCGGCCGCAAGGTGGGCGACGGTGCGTCCAAGGTGGTCATGGAGCAGCTGGAGCACCAGGACGGCCAGCCCCAGGATCACCTGTGCTACCTGACGCGAACGCCGGACGGCAAGATCCTCAAATCCTCATCCCTCTACATCCGCAACAGCCGCGGCGCGGTGACGGCTATCTTCTCCATCAACTACGACATCACCAATATGATGATGATGCACCAGGACCTGGGCGAGTTCATGCTCACCCGCGACCGGGAGCAGGAGGAGCCGGAGAAGATCATCAACGTCAACGACGTGCTGGAGGACCTGATCCGCCAGTCCGTGGCTCTGGTGGGCAAGCCGGCGGCGCTTATGAACAAGGACGACAAGGTCCGGGCCATCCGCTTCCTCAGCGACGCGGGCGCGTTCCTGGTGACCAAGTCCGGTGACAAAGTGGCAAAATACTTCGGTATTTCCAAATACACGTTATATTCCTACATCGATGCGAACAAACAACAGGAGGAAAAGAAACATGGGTAAAATCGATCTGTCCATCAACAAAGCGGGCCTGGAGCACAATATCCAGAAGGCCAAGGAGAACAACGTCATCATCCCCACCATCGCCCAGATGCAGAACCCCGATCTCATCCCCGAGAAGATCAAGGCGAAGCTGAGCCACACCGGTCTGTGGGATGTGGATCCCGTCAACCTGTTCCGTATTTCCTGGCACAACGAGGCCAAGGAGAGCGGCGGTCTGTTCCAGGCTGTCCCCAACTATGTGGAGATCCCCAGCAAGCTGTCCGGCGTTCCCTGCCGCATCGTGGCCATGTCCGGCAAGTGGTTCCCCACCGGCTGCCACAAGGTAGGCGCCTCCTTCGGCTGCCTGGCACCCCGTCTGGTGACCGGCCAGTTCGACGCCACCTATCATCACGCCGTATGGCCCTCCACCGGCAACTACTGCCGCGGCGGTGCCTTCAACTCCAAGCTGCTGGCCTGCGAGTCCGTGGCCATCCTGCCTCAGGACATGTCCAAGGAGCGCTTTGACTGGCTGAAGTCCATCGCCGGTCAGATCATCGCCACCCCCGGCTGCGAGTCCAACGTCAAGGAGATCTTCGACAAGACCTGGGAGCTGAAGCAGGATCCCACCATGATGATCTTCAACCAGTTCGCCGAGATGGGCAACCCCCTGTGGCACTACAACGTCACCGGCTACGCGCTGGCCGAGCTGTTCGAGGCCGTGAAGAAGCCCGGTCAGAACTTTGCCGGCGCCTGCTTCACCTCCGGCTCCGCCGGCACCATGTCCGCCGGTGATCTGCTGAAGGAGCGCTATCCCCACCTGAAGCTGGCCGTGGGCGAGGCCCTGCAGTGCCCCACCATCCTGAACAACGGCTTCGGCGGCCACCGCATCGAGGGTATCGGCGACAAGCACATCCCCTGGATTCACAACGTGAAGAACACCGACATGGCCATCGCCATCGACGATGAGGACAGCCAGCGCCTGCTGCGCCTGTTCAACACCCCCGAGGGCCAGAAGTACATGAAGGAAGAGCTGGGCATGTCCGACGAGCAGGTGGAGAAGATGACCTGGCTGGGCATCTCCGGCATCGCCAACGTGCTGTGCTGCATCAAGATGGCCAAGTACTATGAGCTGACCGAGAACGACGTGGTGGCCACCGTGCTGACCGACTCCGCCGTCATGTACAAGTCCCGCATCGAGGAGCTGAACGAGATGCACGGCGCCTACAACGCCCACGAGGCCTCTCTGGATCACAACCTGCACATGCTGGGCCTGCGCACCGACAACATGATGGAGATGGGCTATGCCGAGCGCAAGCGCGTCCACAACCTGAAGTACTACACCTGGGTCGAGCAGCAGCAGATGAGCGTCGAGGACCTGAACGCCCAGTGGTACGACACCAAGAACACCTGGGATGCCGTTCACGCCCAGGCCAAGGAGCTGGACGAGCTCATCAACGAGTTCAACGAGGCCACCGGCCTGCTGAAGGCTCTGTAAGAAAACACCGCAACAACGCCTCAGGGCGGGGCTTTCGCCCCGCCCTGATTTTTACCATGAATTGAGTAAGGAGAACCACCATGAAAAACGTAAAATACGGCAAATGCGTCCGCTGCGGCAAGACCTACGACGCCGTGCCCGACCTGACCAACTGCGAATGCGGCGGCATTCTGGACATTGTCTATGACTACGACTACATCAAGTCCGTGCTGACCAAGGAGAAGCTTCAAAAGCGCGAGAACCGCTCCATGTGGCGCTACCGCGAGCTGCTGCCCGTGGAGGAGACTACCCCCGACACGCCCCTGCGCGTGGGCTGGAGCCCCCTGTATGAGGAGCCGAAGCTGGCGGAGCTGCTGGGCATCAAGCGCCTGTGGGTCAAGGACGACGGCCAGAACCCCACCGCCTCCCTGAAGGACCGCGCCAGCGCCATGGCCGTGGCCAAGGCCATGGAGGCCGGTGCCAGGACCATCGCCTGCTCCTCCACCGGCAACGCCGCCAGCTCTCTGGCCGGAAACGCCGCTGCCGCCGGCATCAAGACCTATATCTTCGTCCCTGAGCGCGCCCCCAAGGGCAAGGTGGCCCAGCTGATGATCTTCGGCGCCAATGTCATCTCCGTCAAGGGCAACTATGAGGACACCTTCAAGATGTCCGCCGCCGCCATCGACAAGTACGGCTGGTACAACCGCAACGCCGCCATCAACCCCTACCTCTCCGAGGGCAAGAAGACCGTGGCGCTGGAGATCGCCGAGCAGCTGAACTGGGAGATGCCCGACTATCTGGCCATCTCCG